>NZ_WKKH01000009.1 GCF_009674725.1 Pedobacter petrophilus
TTGTTGCTGTCCAAAAATATATTTGTCCTATCTCGATATAACTTTGGCGCTTTTGCTGAAATAAATCATCCATAACAGGTTACTATTTAGTTCCCACTTATATTTCGGTTGATGAAGACACGAACCGAGGCAAAGTAGTCTCGCCCGTTCAAAAGATAACAATACCTCACATTGCTATCGTTTAGGATGATTTAACCCGCCATGGTTCGTGTCCCCACGAACCATAACAGATATAGTTACGTTTCAAAATTACTTCACCACCTGCACCCATTTTCCATCCTGCGTAGCAGAAATGTCATTGTTATACATGGCTTCGCACTGAACAGCTGATAAATAATATTTGCCTAAATACGATGCATTTAGCAATACCTTGTAAACCAGACTTTCATTTTCCCTGATATTGAAATAAGTAAATACCCGATCGTCGCGAATATCCTGATAAGTGAAAGGAGAGGAAGCAAGTATACTCTGATTATCATTTACCCTTGTATTGATAATTTCCCAGCCCGATGGAAATATCTGCGTCAATGCCATTTGCTCATAATAACCCATGTTTCCAGGGTTTTTCACCGTCACTTCAGCATAAAAATCCATTCCCTGCTTTAATGTTGTCGGATCCAGAACGGTTCCGTTTAAACGTTTATAAACAACATTCATATCTAACACATCTGGTCGGTTTGGCAAGAAATTATTCTGACCAGCAACTGGTTGTCCTTGCAATACTAAACGAACAAATAATACATTATTTCCTTTATTCGTTACGGATGCTGTGTTCCCTTTGAAATTGATAGCAGTGCTATTAATGTACTGTCCAGAATTAACAGGCGCTGACTTCCCATCTAAAACATATTGATATTGCAATTTATTTGAAGATTGATTTGTTCCGCAAAACTTCGCAATTGCCAATAAACTATACGCAGTGGTTTGCGTACTATACCAGGTATTTTCCCCAATTTTTACAGCTACTGATTGTAATAAGCCCGCCGCTTTAGCTTTTTGACCTAATAAGGTTAGGGTTTCCAAAATCATCGCCTGATCACGAACATCTGAACCAAATGTTCCACCCAATTGCTTATATGGCTTTATAGAAGTCTCTAAACCTCTGATCATATTTAGAGCAACATCATTCTGACCTGCAAGTTTGTAAGCAGCTGCCAGACGCCATTTTGCTGAAACAGATAAATATTCGAAAGCTTTCAATCTATTCATTGCTGCCATTTCTGGTTTTTTTGCCAGGGCGAGCATGTATAAGCGGTATGCCTGTGATAAATCACCTCCATAGAAATTGTTGCTATTTGGTGCCCAGTTGGCCGCTTTTGTTTTTTGATAGCGCAACAATTCGTCGAGTAACCCAACAGGTAAAGTATAACCTGCATTTTGTGCTTCTACTAAAAAGTGTCCGCCATAGTTACTGCCCCATTCATCGGCATTCGCATCTCCAGGCCAGTAAGATAATCCACCATCAGTGGTTTGGAAATCTTTTATTTTGGTAATTCCGACCTTGATGTTTTTCTCAGTCATGGCTTTCTGTTGCTCATTCAATGGACTTAATCTATCCAGGTACAACTGAGGAAATATACCTGAAGTGGTTTGTTCGATACATCCATGTGGATATTGAATCAAATAATTTAATCGTTGTTTAAGGTTAATCGCCGGAATAGAAGAGACTTCCAGCGCTCCTGAATTGGTACCCGTCATACCAATTGGCGAATAATTTATTGCCCATTTTTGTCCAGGCTGAACGGTTGCAGAAACGACGTTCGTGATGTAAGGATTTGGGTTTCGGATATCCATTTCCACATCGTAATCTGTCCTTTCGCCACCACTTTGAGCCACTACTTTAACTTTAGCAATACCAACAGTGTTTGGTGCTTTCACCTCAAAATAAGCCATTTGTTCGCCAGTTTGCTTATAGTAGAGTTGTTGTTTGTTAGTTCCCTGAACAATTAAATTACTCGCCTGAAGCTGAACTGAAACATTTTTAAGATTTTTTTCAGTTGCAAAAACAGTAACGGGTAGGGTAAACGTTTCACCCGGACCAATCACCCTTGGTAGGGTGGCCAAAACCATTAATGGCTTTTTAACCTGAATAGATTTTTCAGCAAAACCGTAAGCTGCATCCTGACCAGCAACAACCATGGCCCGGACTGCACCAATGTACTGAGGCAGTTTGAACTTATGCGTTTTACTTTCGCCTTTGCCGATGGTAAATGGCCCCATAAATTTCACCACTGCTTTAAAGCGATTGGCTTTTGCAGGGTTTAAATTTTTATTGATCGATCCATCACCTCCAATACTTAAAATTCTTTCTAAATTTCCTCCCCATGCGCCTAAAACATAATCGAATAAATCCCATGTTTTAACGCCTAATCCCTCCCGGGCATAGAATGCACCATGCGGATCTGGTGTTTTAAAACGGGTTAAATCCAGTAAACCTTCATCAACCAAAGCGATGGTGTAAGTCATTGCTTTCCCGTTTTGCTCGCCAACGGTGATGGTATTTTCTGTTTCTGGCTTAATCTTATCCAGCATTTTAATGGTTGGCTTTAAAACCGTTTGAGGATCTTCCACCAGTATAGGAATAGCACCGTACATCCGGATGGGTAAATCGTTCACCGTTTGTGCATGTGGTTGCAATAGCGTAATGTTTGCGAACACATTAGGGGCCATTTCTTTCTCGGCTTTAAACTTATACTGTGTTTGACCAGCCTTCGTATCTATCCAAAAAGTTTTTAAAACACGACTGCCGTTTTCAATAGAAACCAATGCCCTTCCGTTCTCTGCAGTTGGAATTGTGAGGGTAATATCTTCACCAACGGTAAATTTTTCTTTGTTCGCTGTGAAAGATAGCATAGACGCTTCAGTTGGATTAGCTCCCTGCTCTCGCTGTGCCCAGCCCGGCCAATCCACGTAAACAGACTTCCCGGTTACATGTCCGCCATTTAAATCACGAACCAGAATTAAATAACGGCCCCATTCCGGTTCATCAACTCTTAAATTCCAGCTGCCTTTTCCGTTAGATAAGGTAACCTGTTTGGTTTCAATAAGCTTATTATATTGATTTTGAGTAAAGTTTGCGAAGGTGTATTGATCATCTTGTTCCCACCACCAACGCCATTGCGTTTTATATAATTCTACCTGCACGGTTTTGGTACCAGCTAATAGTTTTCCATCAGTATTTACATTTACAATCTCAATTTTATGGTCTTTACCAGTAACTAACATACCACTTAGTTTATCACCTTTTTCCGGCCGGATACCTAAATAGCTATTGTAAACATGGTACGGGATACTAAAATTATCAATACTGAAATTACCACCTGGTTCAAAAACCTTGGTAGTGAAGTTTGCTCTTAAAATACCGGGGGCAGTGTTATTCTCATTTAGATTTGTATTAATCTGAGCCGTTCCAGCTGCATTCAAAGTTCCTTCGAAAATAGTTTTTACTTGCGATTCAAAGTTCACCGTCGGATTATCGAAACTATAGCCGTCGAAACCTTTAAACTTAGTTTCTGTGGTATTCAGATTTACATCCACTTTCGCTTTTAAATTTTGAGCAGCTGCACCAAACAACCACTTGGCGGTTAGGGTAGCCGCAGAAGTTCCGGCTTTTAAATATGGCCTGTTGCCTACATTGAAATCGATCTTTAAACGGTTTGGCATTACCGTTTCAATTTTTAAGGTTTTAGTAAATGTTGCACCACCGGCTTTAACTTTCGCCGTCCAGTTACCAGTAGGTGAGGTGCTTTCAGTCGCGATTTTGAAAGTATAGAAACCATTAACGGGTTTACCATTAATCAGTCGTTTATATAATTGTCCTTTGGGATTAGATAATTCCATCGTAACCGGATAATTAGCTGGCAATTTCTTCAACTTATCTTCAAGCACGAAGGAAACAAATAAGCTATCACCAGGCCGCCAAACGCCACGTTCCCCATAAATGAAGCCCTTTATTCCACTTTGAACAACGTCGCCGCCCACATCAAATCTGCTCAAAGGAAGTGAAGTTCCATCATCCAGTTTCAGGTAGCCACGTTCCGATCCTTTTTTAGCAATTAACAGAAACGGCTGGCGTTTCAAATCAAATCTTGCAAAGCCATCACCATCGGTTTTAGTTGTAAAAATGATCTGCTTCTGGTAATCCATCAGTTCGAGTTCTACACCACTTAATGGTTTCGCTGTTAGCAAATCTGTTGCTACAATGAGCATACTATTATCGTTCCCACGTTTAGCAACCAAACCAATATTTGAAGCCAGCAAGTTTCGGCTCACCCAGCGTTCGGATGAATAAAACGATCGCGTACAAGGGTTCTCGCGGTCACCCCAGCGGTAATCAGGTATATAATAATTATTATAATGAAGCCAAAAATCGTCGTCTTCGTCTATCTTCTCTCCATAGCTTTCCTCAGTTTCTCCGTCACTTTCAGCTTTTTCATCGTTGGCTTTACAGTTATAAGCATTGTATTCTCTTCTAAACGCTATCGTAACGCGGTACATGGCACCTGGTTCGGTCCGAATCATCTTATCCAGATCTAAAGTAAACCGGTTCTTTTTATGAAGATTTAAAGCTTTGTCTTCATCCAGGCGAATGGTTTTCTGCAATACTGGCTTTGCTACCCTGCGAAGCTCATTCCCATCTTTGTAATTATTGGTTTGGAAAAATTGAGGGATGTTATTTTCGTAGATTTTAATAATGGTGACATCAACCGCTTTTAAGTTGATGGCCTCGAATGGCAATACCAGTTTATCTGAATTTGGCAAAATTGTTCCTGCACCTGAAATGGTAACCGCCGGCAGCTTATCTTCGAAAACAAGGTTAGCCGTTTTTCCGCCAGAAAGCGTTTTACCATTTATATTTTCTATACCATTGTTTACGTTTAACGCGTAATTTCCCTTAAGCTCTTCAGCCGCGTATACTTTCACCTGACTTGCATCGATTGTATACCTCAAATCACTCAAATTTCCAAGAGAAATCATTCCGGTTAAATCCTGGCCTACGCCAATGGGTTCTGAAAATTGAACCAGGGCATAATCTTCCTCGCCCTGAATGGCTTTGATATCTAAAACCTCGAATTTATTTAACGCAGGGATACGGATTTCTTCCTTGCCTTTTTCTTCAGCGTCGATCGCGTCACCATCCCAATCTAATTTAAGGGTTTGATCCGCACCTTGTTTTTTGATGCTATCGATGGTAAATTTTGAAGTGTTTTTTGCCGGATCATGCTGCCATTTTATTTTGAGCTTCTGGTCGAAATCAAGTTCAATTATTTTCTCAACTTTCGAAGTTTCTTCCGCATCTGCAGTTGCCACCTCTCCGGTAAGCTTCATATAATCTAAAGACGTATTATTTTGTGAAACCAAGCCATTTTGAACCAGCATAATGCCTGGTGTGATCACTTTAAATTCGAAGTCAAAATCTTCTAAACCTTTTTCCGTAGCCGAAACTTCCGATAATTTGAAACTTGCCTCATATTTTTTACCTGGTTTAAGGTTTTCATCTGGCCTGAATTCTATTGTTTGCGGATCGATCCAAAAGGCTTTTCCTGAAATGGATGGAGAAAAATCAAATAATTCACGAGAATCAGCTTTTCCCAAATCCTGCATACCTGTTGCCGCATTGGCTAAATGCACACGAATAAAACTCTTTTTTGAGATTGTTCCTGATGTATAAGCTTCAATGTACTTTGCATAGGCTTGATTATCTTCATTTGATTTCTTTTTATGTCGGAAATAAATAAATAATATCGCAGCGATTGAAACTGCCAATAAGCCTAAAAAAATAATTTTCTTCTTAGAGGACGATTGATAGTTAGATGATTGTTCCATTTTTCAGATTAATTAGATGGGAATGAAAGTAGATTAAAATTCTGAGTAAATGGAATTATGTGGAAAATTAAGAATCAATTGGAATTTTTTTGTCCGTTTTAACAGGCATGTTGTCCTTGTTTAATCTCAATGTTGTCTGCCTTTAAATAATCTTTGGATGAAGAGGTAACTGTTTCGGTATATAAATCCTCTAAACAATAAAGTTAAATATTCAGGGAATTTTGATTTGTTCCTTTAAGATGATTTAGATAAGTTTACCACATCAATCCAATTCTACCAGATATGATTAAGAAACTATTTATTTTTGCATCACTGATAATAAGTGTAAATTTTGCCTTTGCTCAAAAAACTGCGGTAGAGGAAGCCGTGACCAAACTTTCCCGATTAATGGTTAATCCTGATAGCATAGCCTTAGATAAACTAATTCTTAACAATTTAAGTTACGGCCACTCCAGTGGCAAGGTTCAAACCAAACAAGAGTTTATGCATTCTTTATTGTCGGCAGAATCTGATTTTGTCGATATAAGCCTAACAGACCAAACTGTAATCATTCAAAATAAAACAGCCTTAGTACGCCACACTTTAAATGCAAAAACAAACGATAAAAATATTCCCGGAAATGTGAAACTGTATATCTTATTAATTTGGAGTAAGGAGAAGGCAGGGTGGAAGTTACTCGGCAGACAAGCGGTTAAGGTACCGGAGAAGTAGGGGTTGTTTTAAGTCTTTAGTCCAGAGTCCAGAGTCTTGAGTGGTTTTATGAGGTAGCAAGTCTAGCGTCCTGAACTCTTCATTCAATCGATATAAAAGGCAACCGCGAATCCCTTATTTTGAACGGTTGCCAACAGAATGGAGTGGTAAACTTCAATTTTCCCTTCCATCTAAACCTTTTAAAAAATAAGTATCAACTTACTTCATAACGGCTGCGCACTAAGTGTGATGGATTTTAGATTAAAGACTTAGGACTAAATCCTACAGAAAACTATCTAATCATCACGCCAGGTCTGTTTACCAGGGGAATTTTAATCAGGTTCGTATCTACAATACTTTCAGGAAGGAAAATGAATTTTTTATCATAAATGGTAGAGCCAATATAATAACTCAACCAATACTCATTTGTTAAGCCAAAAACTTCCGGGTCGATTGCCTCCACACCTTTAAAGCCTTGTGCTTCCATATCGCCAACGAAGTGCCTCAGTACAGATGTTTTAACTTGCTTTCCATCCTTTTCACCATAACCCTTAGAACTAATTAAAACATTCGTAATCGGTTCATCTTTAAGGTTAACAAGATAAACCGTCCAGTTCTTTACCTCCGGAGTTTCACCCATCAGTACAACTGCCATCGCGATATCTTCAACGGTATTTTCTGGTAAATCTGCTTTCATTTTGGATTAAGGATAAAAGATCAAAGAATAAAGACAATGAATTATCAGGTTTTAAACGCTTAATCTTTAATCCTTGTTCCTTATTCTTTTTTCAAAAATTTATTTCTTTTTAGCCACCGCCTTTTTTGCAGCCGGGGCCTTTTTCTTTGCCGGTGCTTTTTTCTTCGTTTCGAAAGCGTTTGGCACTTGTTCTACAATCATCTTTTTAACTACTTCCAAATCAATGTCAACCAATTCTTCGGGGGTATATTTCTGTTTTGTAGCTTCGTTGTTCCTCAGCTTTAGCATCAACTTTCCAAAACGGATAAACGGTCCCCAACGACCATTTTCGATCGATATTTTCTCCGCTTCCCAGGTTTTAATGAAACGATTGGCTTCCTTTTCAACTTTCTTGCCAATCAGCGTTTCGATATCTTCCTGAGATAGGTTATCAAAATCATAGCCTTTTGCAGGGATATTGATGAATAAATCATTCCACTTAATAAACGGACCGAAACGGCCTTTCCCTTTGGTAACGCCTAAGCCCTGATAATGTGCAATTGGTGCATCAGCATCCATTTTTTCACGGATAATCTCAACGGCCCTATCGTAGGTTACAGATAAAGGCTCTTCATTTTTAGGAAGTGAGATAAAACTTTCTCCCCACTTTACATAAGGTCCGAAACGACCAATACCAATCATCACTTCTTTGCCTTCAAAATCAGGTAGAGAGAATGGAAGTTTAAACAATTCTAATGCGTCTTCCAGCTGAATAGTTGCAACAGACTGGGTTCTCATTAAACTTGCATAACGAGGTTTTTCCTCATCATCCTGTTCGCCAATTTGTACCAGCGGACCAAATTTGCCAACTTTTGTATAAACGTTTTTGCCTGTAGCCGGATCTAAACCTAATAAACGCTCGCCCGTTGCACGTTCAGCAGTTTCTAAAGTATTTTCAACCTCCTGGTGGAAGGGGTTATAAAAAGAATGAAGCATTTTAGTCCATTCCTGCAAACCCTGGGCAATCTCATCAAATTCCTTTTCTACATTCGCAGTGAAATTAAAATCAACAATCCCCTTGAAATGTTCCACTAAGAAATCATTTACCACTTCACCAATATCAGTAGGGAAGAGCTTTGATTTTTCAGCACCGGTAATCTCAGATTTAATCTCTTTCGTTACTGCACCATTATTTAAAACTATCGCTGTGAATTTACGCGCTTTACCATCCCGGTCTTCTTTCACCACATAACCACGGTTTTGAACCGTCGATATGGTTGGCGCATAAGTAGAAGGACGGCCAATGCCCAATTCTTCTAATTTCTTTACTAAACTGGCTTCGGTATATCGTGCAGGCGGCCGAGAATAACGTTCTGTCGCCTGCATTTCATTCAAAAATAATTCCTGTCCTTTAGCCAATGGCGGTAGGATAGAGCCACCTTCTTTTTCTTCGCCTTCTTCCTCGTCTGTAGATTCTAAATAAACTTTAAGGAAACCATCGAATTTCAAGACTTCACCTTCAGCAACTAAATGTTCCTTTCTGGTAGATGCGGTAATCTGAGCTGTTGTTTTTTCGAATAAAGCTTCGCTCATTTGCGATGCGATGGAACGTTTCCAGATCAAATCGTATAAACGTTTCTCTGAAATGTCGCCGTCTACAGTATGCCTGTCGAAATAAGTAGGGCGGATGGCTTCGTGAGCCTCTTGTGCGCCGGCAGATTTGGTTTTATATTTTCTTGGCTGATGGTATTGGTTACCATAAGCCGATTTAATTTCTTGTTCAGCAGCTGATAATGCCGTATCGGACAGGTTTACCGAATCCGTTCTCATATACGTAATCTTTCCAGCCTCATATAATCTCTGCGCTACCTGCATGGTTCTCGCAACGGAGAAACCTAATTTACGGGATGCTTCCTGCTGAAGAGTAGATGTAGTGAAAGGTGCAGCCGGGTTTCTTTTCGCAGGTTTTGTTTCTAAACTGGTGATATTGAATTTAGCTGTAGCACAGTCCTGAAGATACTTCTCTGCATCGGCTTCGCTTTCGAAACGTTGCGGTAATTCTGCTTTAACAAGCTCTCTACCTTTTCCGGTTGAAAACTGAGCAGTGATTTTAAATGCTGCAGAAGCTTTAAAGTTTAAAACTTCTCTTTCCCTGTCCACAATTAAGCGCACAGCGACAGATTGCACGCGGCCAGCTGATAAAGAAGGTTTAACTTTTTTCCATAACACAGGTGAGAGTTCAAAGCCAACCAACCGGTCTAAAACGCGGCGTGCCTGTTGTGCATTTACCAGATTATAATCGATACTTCTTGGACTCTCAATTGCTTTTAAAATGGCTGGCTTGGTAATTTCGTGAAATACAATTCTTTTTGTTTTTTCTGCTTTCAGGCCTAAAGTTTCGAATAAGTGCCAGGAAATTGCTTCTCCTTCCCGGTCCTCATCGGAGGCTAGCCATACCATTTCGGCTTCCTTAGCTAATTTTTTAAGTTCGGCGACCATACTTTTCTTATCAGCAGGTACCTCGTAAGTCTGGGCGAAATTATTTTTGATATCAATAGCCATATCGCCCTTTACCAAATCCCGAATATGGCCATAGCTTGATTTCACCAGGAAATCTTTACCTAGATAGCCTTCTATAGTTTTGGCTTTTGCGGGTGACTCAACAATTAATAAGTTTTTGGCCATGAAATACGATTTTGTGCAAATAAAGCTATAATTAAAGCATAAATCAAAACATGCGTAGTATTTAATGTGATTTTTTTTGAATTTATAAAGTATTGTAAATCATTTTTAATTTAAACAGATACTTAAATCGTTGATTTTTAGAATGGATTCTATTAAGCAAATCTTGCTAAAAATCTTTGCTCTCAAAGAGTAGCCCAGGTTTTCTAGTCTATAACTGCAGCAGCATGAATAGGATTAAGAAGTTATTTACAACTTAAATAAAAGTTATAAATTAAAATTTGCAACACTTAGAGCCTGTTTAAATTTGAATGAAAAATATTTGTAAGTCAGTCTGAGCCTGTTGAAGACCCTATTTAAATAATGTGGAAATACTTCGAAGATTAATCCCAATTTATCTGCAACCTCAGTATGACATAAAAGCAACGTAAATATATAGTAAAAGAAAATTTAAACAGTCTCTAAGAAAATAACCTCAAAACCAAACTAAATAACCTCAAATTACATGATAATAACCTCAAGACAGAAGAAAACAACCTCAAAACCAAACTAAAGAACTTCAAATTACAAGATAGCAACCTCAAGACAGAAGAAAACGACCTCAAATCAAAGGCTAATAGCATTTAATCAAAAGAGAAAATCCTCAAAAGAAAAACTTCTTAACGCGTGGCATAACATTCCTTTTTATTCAATTTATACAGGCTTTTAGTATATGGAATGTTTGAATATAGAAAAGAATAGAATCCTAACCGAAAAACAAATAACAAATTCCAATTGCTGTACATACCCCTACCAGATCTGCCAGAAGCATGGAACCAATGGCATATCTTGTATTTTTGATTTGGACTGACCCAAAGTAAACAGCAACGACATAAAAAGTAGTATCTGATGCGCCCTGGAAAATGCCAGACAATCTGCTTGCGAACGAATCTGCACCATAGGTTTCCATCGTGCTCACCATCATCCCCCGGGCAGCACCGCCACTTAAAGGTCTGATAAGTGCGGTTGGAAGGCCTTCTACAAATCGGGTATCCGTTCTAAGATAAACAAATACGCTTTTGATTCCATTAATTACCACATCAAAAGTGCCGCTGGTACGCAAAAGGCTTATTGCTACCAACATGCCTACCAGATAAGGAATAATATTAATTGCGGTTTTAAATCCATCTTTTGCGCCATCAATAAAGGCATCAAAAACATCTATTTTTTTATATAGTGCACCCAATACAATGATTAAAAAGATAAATAAAATCAAACCATTACTTAACAGTCCGGAAAAGGACTGAATCCCTGCTGCATCTAAAGACCTGATATAAAGTACCAGACTGGCAATAATGGCAGAGAGGCCAAGAATCCAGCCAATTACCACAGGTTGAAACAGATTAATCTTTTGCTTGAAAGAAACAATTAGCATTGCTGCCATTGTACCCACAAATGTTACGATCAGGCAGGGAATAAAAACATCGGTAGGGTTAGATGCATTTTGAGAAGCACGAATAGCAATTACACTTACCGGAATTAAACTTAAACCAGCAGCATGCAGACATAAGAACATAATTTGTGCATTGGAAGCCGTATCTTTTTGAGGATTGAGCTCCTGAAGACTTTCCATAGCCTTTAATCCAAATGGGGTTGCAGCGTTATCAAGGCCGAGCAAATTGGCCGAGAAATTCATAATCATGTGTCCCATGGATGGATGACCTTTTGGAATATCCGGAAATAATTTCGAGAAGAATGGTCCAACAATTCTGGATAATAATCTAATACCACCAGCTTTCTCAGCAATGCTCATCAAACCCATAAAGAGGGCTAAAATACCTATCAGTTTCAGGCAAAGTTCTACCGATACCCAACAGGTTTGAATAATTCCATCCAATTTAAGCGGGTTAGCTGCATCATCAGCTTTACCAATGACCATCCAATTGAAGATATCAGTTTGTCCTAAAAAGAAACATTTAATACTTGCTACAACAATTGCAACGATGATAAAGGCCGACCAGATTCTGCTTAATGCCATTAGGTTTGTTCAGTTTTATTTTAAAGGGTTGAAAATACCTTTTTTAAATGAAAGTATAAAGGGTGCTTTAGCGAATGAGTCAGGAGTGTTTAAGTCCTTAGTCGCAAGTCTAATATACTAAAAATAAAAGTCCATAGTGTATAGCTTTCAAACTACAAACTATGGACTTATGACTAAGGATTCATTCCTGACGATGGCCTCACGGTTTACCGTCTGTTAATTCAAAACCCCAGGTTTTACCTTTTTCGGTTGCTGGTATGCCACTGGTCATCCAGGCAGGTGCCTTTGCGCCCTTAAGATAGTAATCAAAAAATTGCTGTTCACGAATTTGAATATCTTTTCTATTCTGACGTTGAACGAGATTATGGGCTTCGCCATTGTAGTTTAGCATCCAAACCGGTTTACCTAAGCGGCGTAATCCGGTAAACATTTCAATTCCCTGGTACCATGGCACCGCTCCGTCAGCGTCATTCGCCATTACCACAACTGGTGTATTCACTTTCGGGAACATAAATAATGGTGAGTTTTCGATGTATAATTCTGGTTTCTCCCAAAGTGTAGCACCGATTCGGCTTTGTGTTTTTTCATACTGAAATTGGCGGTTCATCCCGGTTTCCCAACGAATTCCACCATAGGCCGACGTCATATTCACTACAGGTGCTCCAGCCCAGGCTGCAGCATACATGTCGTTTTGAGTAATGAGATAAGCCACTTGATATCCTCCCCAGCTTTGTCCCTGGATACCGATTTTCTTGGCATCAACCCAGTTGTTTTTTTTCAGGTTTTCAACCCCGGAATTGATGTATTCTACTGCCGATTGTCCCGGATGTCCATTTTCGTAACTGATATCAGGAGCAAAAACAAGGTAGCCGTTGCTCACGAAAAACGAAATATTTAAACGGGAAGGAGTAGGGGCCGGCGCCTGATAGTTGTATAACCCATCAGTTAATTTTTCGTAGAAATATGCAATCATTGGATATTTCTTATTCGGATCAAAATTTTCCGGCTTATACAAAATACCTTCAGCCTGATAGCCCTTCGGAGTAGTCCATTTCACCAGTTCTGCTGTTCCCCAATTGTAGTTTTGCTGTTGAGGATTGGTGTTGGTTAATTTGGTTTCTGTTTTGAAATCTGTGGTAACATATACATTCGGAGATTCAACATAACTTGCTTTATCATAGATGTAGATATCTGCAGCTTCTGCTTTAACCAGGTTAGAATATTTATGTTTAGACATTACCACCAATTCAGGTGCCTTAACTGTCCCAACATTGGTGCGGTAAAAGCCATTTTCTTTAGTTGCATTATTAAAACCATTCAACCAAACCAATTCATTTGATTTTACAAATTTGTTATCTGCATTTCTGTCAAAACGGTTTTCTGCAGATAATCTTTCGTAGCGAAAAGTAATTTTGTTCGCCCGGCCGAAACCAGCAGTGATGTTTTTTGGTTCAGATTTTCCATCTGGTGAGAATGACCACAAGTCATATCTGTCGTTCAGGATTACCGCCTTATCATCTGCGGTCCACGTTGCAATTCCGTAGGCCGAAGGCAAATCAGGTACATCGTTATCCTCTTCAACAAATTTTACATTTAAACGTTCGGTAAGTGCAGTTGCTTTTGAAGTTGCAACATTGTATGTATACCAATTTCCACTTTTCCGGTCAAAATACAATACATAGTTTCCACCTGGAGAAGCCATTGCATAACCATTCAATTCAGCAATTATCTTTTTACGCTGCCCTGTTTTAGTATCCACAAGATAATAATCTTTCGAAGTTGATCCGCTCCATTGCGATTCAATTCTATGTCCATAATCTGTTGTTGCCAGCACAGCGTTTGAATTGCCTTCTGCAATTAGATTCGCATCCGGTAAAGTTAAGTCCGTTAAAGGAATCACTTTCGGGTCACTGCTATATACATCAATCACCGATAGGTAGCTTTTTTTACTATCCCTGTCTGCGTTTTTGAGTTGCATTGGCTGCAAGTAATCATCCTTATAGTTCCAAACGTCAACTTTCGCCACTTCGAAATCAACAATTGTTGTATCTTTTGATGCTTTAACAGGAGAGATCCCGAAAAACAATTTCTTCCCGTCCTTACTGAAAGTTACTTTCGCATCGCCATTAACAGACCATTTTGCAGGTAAGCCAGGCATATCAAAATCAACTATTATTTGTGCGGTATCTAAAGTTAGCGAGTTATAATAAACATTATAGTTTTTTATTTCCTGTTTTTCCGGACTTTGTCCGCCTACGAAAGCAAGGTGTTCACTTTCCTCATCAAAAGCAAAGTTTTTAAAGCTTCCTTTCCCTTTGATTAAGGTTTTTAAAATGCCTTTTTCTGTATTCAACAGGTATACCCCTTGCGGAGCGGTCTTATCTTTTTTAGATCCGCTGCAACTAAACACAAGTTGTTTACCATCTTTGCTGAAGGCATAATCAATTACAAACTTAAAAGTACGATCAGTTCCTGTGGTCAGATTTTTAACCACCAGATCGGTTCCCTCTTCAGTTTTGCCTTTTAAGGCTGGTTCATCAGCAAGGAAATCAGCATCGGTGTCTTTTTTTTCTGCGGGGGTAACTGCTTTCTTTGCAGTATCAGGCTTATCTGTGAGGTACGCCATCACACCAGAACCTTCTTCCGGAAATTTGAATGACTTTACCCGGGATATTTTTGTAACGGCACTTGTGCTTAGGTTCGTAATACCCAAAGAATCTTTAGGCATCTCTTCTGGCTTTTTCTTTTTTATCTTAGCCTGGCGAAGATCTTTATTAAACGGTCGGATAGTAAAAGCCGCAAATTTAGAATCGTTGCTGAACTGGGCATTCATTCCCCGCGGAACATTAATTTTAGCACTGGTTTTCAGGTTGCTGATGGAAAGTTGTGCATCGCCTTCCTGTTGAAGGACACCATACATTGCCCAAGTCCCATTATTTGATAGTTGCTTTGCTCCAACTGATTCCCAGGTATCATAAACGGTATGATCTAAGGGTTTCTTTTGCGCATAAGCAAAGCTGACAACGAAAAATAGAATAATTGTTAGTCTTTTTTGCATTTCTGGAAATAAATTAATTAGTCTGTTGTGATTAAGCTCCTAAAATTGGAATTTTTTAGCTTATTAAGAAACATGTATGCCAAATATTACAATTAACAGGTCAATAAAATCATTTTATAGAGGCGGTAAAACAAGAAGCCTTGATTGTTTTTGCAATCAAGGCTTCCGGTAAAAATATTATAGTGCTAAATTCTATTTTTTAGCTTGTTGTTGCTGACGCATATAATCATCCAAACGTTGTTGGAATTTTGATTTTTTCTTTTTCTCGTCTGCAGGTCTGGCTTTATTTTGTTGAATCAAAGCATGAATCTTATCATCATCAACCATTTTACGAATTAAGATCTGCTGACCAAAAGTCATTAAGTTGGCTAAGAAGTAGTAGTAATTTAAACCGGCAGGGTAGCTATTTAAAACCCCTAAAAAGATTACCGGCATTACATAACCAATGTATTTCATTTGGCCGGTTGCACCTGACGTCTGGTTATTGAAGTAAGTCATGATTAAGGTAGAGATGGTCATCAATACACACATCAAACTTAAGTGATCGCCAATGAAAGGTACTTTGAAACCGAATTTTATAAATTCATCATAAGTTGATAAATCTTTCATCCAAAGAAAACTCTCTCCACGCAATTCAAACAAATTCGGGAAAAAGAAGAAGAACGCCATTACCAAGGGTAATTGTAAAACCATCGGTAAACAGCCACCCAGTGGATTAACACCGGCTTTTTTATAAAGTTTTAAGTATTCCTGCTGAACAAGTGTTGCATTTTCTTCACCAACTTTAGCTTTAATTTCATCCATTTCTGGCTTTAAAACCCTCATTTTAGCCATCGATAAATATGACTTGTAGGTAAGGGGTGATAAAGCAACTTTTAACAAGATGGTTAAGACCAAAATGATTAAACCGAAGTTCCAGCCGAAGTTATTAAGGAAATTAAATACAGGCAAGACAATGAAACGGTTGATGTATTTTAATGGCCAGTAGCCCAGATCTACCTGCTTTTCTAAATCATAACCCTGTGCCTTTAAAGCAGAGAACTTATTTGTTCCAAAGTAAAATTCCATTTCATAAGCCTGATTTGCAGTATGTGCGTATGGCAATTGCATATTGGCATCATAGAACTTAACTAAACCAGGTTCGGTCGGGATTTTTACTTCTAAGCTTCCTTTTTCAAATGGTTGTTTAGCGATTAAAGAAGCAGAGAAAAAGTGTTGTTTGAATGAGAACCACTGGATTTTACCTTTAGCAAGGTCTTCCTTTTCATCTTTAGATACACTTAAATGGTCAACGTCACCCTCCACATACTTATAATAAGGTGCTGAATAACGGTGCTCACTTTCAATTGATTTTTCTTGCTGTAATAGCGTAGTCTGCCAGTTTAAACCAACTGAGTTACCAGCAATTACCTGTTGCAAACCAACCAGATTAATTTTAAAATCTACCTTATTGCTTAATCCTTTTAAATCATACACGTACTCCACATAAGCATTCGAACCATAGTTAGCACGCATGCTCACCGTATTCCCTGTTTTATTTGGCGTAAAGTACAAATCGTTGGTGTTAATCGTTTTGCCGGCAGCATTAAGGTTTAACCCAAATTTATTCTGGTCGCCAGTAAATAAAATAAGTGGCTTTCCTGCGTAAGTTTTTTGATTTTTAATTTGAACCGATGAAATTCTACCACCTTTATTACTCAGGGTGATTAATAGATTTTCGTTTTCTAAAACAGTATTCGATTGTGTTCCGGCCAAAGCAGTACCAAAAGGGCCCTTTAAAGCAAGCGAATCTACCACTGGGTTAACAACAGTTGCAGCTTTTGCAGTGGTATCTTTTACAGCAGGAACCACTCCGGCTTTTTTCAAAGAATCTAAACGCTCAGTTTCTTTGGTTTTTTTAATTTCAGCCTCAGTAGGCCGTAAAAAGTAAAATGATCCTGCCAAAATGATCATAATCAGGAATAATCCTGTGAAGGTATTTCTATCCATTAGTCTATTGTACTGCTTTTAATTCGTTTTCTTTTTAGCAAACTCCATCGCAGCAGCGACAAATTTAACAAAAAGTGGGTGAGGATTAGCAACTGTTGATTTTAATTCAGGGTGAAATTGTCCGCCGATGAAAAAAGGATGGTTTTTTAACTCCACAATTTCAACCAGATTAGTCTGCGGATTGATTCCGGAAGCAATCATACCGGCTTCTTCATATTGCTTTAAATAATCATTATTAAATTCAAAACGGTGACGGTGACGCTCATTGATATGCGCCTTTCCATAGATAGCAAAAGCTTTTGTTCCTTTTTTGATATCACATGGATAAGATCCCAAACGCATTGTACCACCCATGTTTACAATACTCTTTTGTTCTTCCATCATATTAATTACCGGATGATCTGCCTCAGCGTCAATTTCAGTGGTGTGTGCACCTTTTAAACCTAAAACGTTACGTCCGTATTCTATTACTGCACATTGCATTCCCAGGCAAATTCCGAAGAAAGGAATGTTATTTTCACGAACGTATTTGATGGTATCAATTTTTCCTTCAATACCACGACTTCCAAAACCTGGCGCAACTAATACACCTTGTAAATGACCAAGTTTTTCGTGTACGTTATCAGAGAAAATACCTTCTGAGTGAATATATTCTACCCGAACTTTACATTCATTTTTTGAACCTGCGTGAACGAAAGACTCAATAATTGACTTGTATGCATCAGGTAACTCTACATATTTACCCACTAAACCAATTTTTACTTCGGCAGTCGGATTTTTTAAACGACCAAGAAAGTCTTTCCAGCTTTCCATATCCGGATCGTTTTTGGTTGGTAATTTTAATTTTGCTAAAACTGTTTTGTCTAATTGTTCCTTTAACATTAATAATGGCACATCATAGATAGTAGATGCATCCATCGATTCGACTACCGCATTGATGTTTACGTTACAAAACAGGGCAATTTTTTTTCTTAAATCCTGACCAAGATGGTGTTCGGTTCTGCAAACCAGGATATCCGGCTGAATACCATATTCCAATAAAGCTTTAACAGAGTGTTGTGTTGGTTTTGTTTTTAATTCGCCGGCAGCGGCCAAGTAGGGTACAAGTGTTAAGTGAATTACAATTGCATTTGAACTTCCTTCTTCCCACTTAAACTGACGAACAGCTTCTATAAAAGGAAGAGATTCAATATCACCAACAGTTCCGCCAAGTTCAGTAATTATAATATCGTAGTCACCGCTATCGCCTAAGATGCGCATGTTGCGCTTAATTTCATCGGTAATATGGGGAACAACTTGTACGGTTTTACCCAAATATTCGCCTTTACGCTCTTTACTGATTACGTTTTGATAGATACGGCCAGTGGTGATGTTATTAGCCTGAGATGTTGGAACGTTTAAGAAACGTTCATAGTGACCAAGATCCAAATCGGTTTCGGCACCATCTTCGGTTACAAAGCATTCGCCATGTTCGTAGGGATTAAGCGTTCCGGGATCGATATTAATGTAAGGATCGAATTTTTGAATGGTTACACGGTAGCCACGTGCCTGTAAAAGTTTAGCCAAAGATGCGGAAATGATGCCCTTACCCAAAGAGGAAGTAACACCCCCCGTAACAAAAATATACTTAGTCATGTTTGTGGTTTTTTACAGCAGATATATAAAAATTGCTGCTTTTTGTACGGGATACAAAGGTACGAAAATTACTTGTTTCTAATATTTAAAAATAAAGATAAATGAAATATGATAAAGTAATGTGATTAAGTAAATTAGGAGATATTTTGATTGCCTTTTAATCTTTTGGATTTCAGAACCAGATGATTTTAGATACTAATCACAACATTTTTTGCTAATTTACTTCTAATATCAAGTTCGGACAGCCCTTATACCTATTGATATTTAGAGTCGCAGAATATTAACAGAATAAATTATTATTATGCGAATTCGTGGTTTTCTTTTTGGATTAATGCCAGCATTTCATCCGCTAAATCATTAGTGAAACCAACCGATGCACTAGTTTGAATTAATCTGGCTTTTAAAAAAGCGGGGAGTGCATTAAGTGATTTATCATCATCTAAAATAATGAAATTATCTTGAATTGTTTTTGAATTGAACCAGTTCAAAATTTCATAGTTTCTATCCAGATTCCCTATGTTATCAGGAAGACGGCTAATTTTATTTAAATTGATATTCCTGGTTTTGAAGATATTAATCCATTCATTTAAATTATATTTAAACTTATGAGATGTAGTAAGTACAATTTCTATTTCAGTGTTGGCAAGCACCTTATTTAGTGCCTTTATTGCTTTAGAATTGAACTCAATAAAGCCATCCGCTAAAATCTCCGGACTTCTCCATGAGTTTGCAGGCGTCATTACCCCATCTATATCTAACAACAAAAGCATACACAAATTTATGTTTTAATTTTGTTATTTCAATTATTTTATCGATAGTGATGTTATTGAATTTTGCATCTTGTTGATTTAAGATGATAATTTTATTTTCTGTATCCCATTCTTCTTCAACAAATTCTACATTTTTCCATTCATATTCCAGCGTGGCCCTTGTTTTGAAAGAAGGAACGCTCCCTAGCGCTATTTCTGCCAAAATTGAACTAATAGCGATGATGACCATCTATAATTAAATTATCACATACCTTAATATCATCAAATTTAATATTATTGATCATTTTTTTATAAATCCTATTAATGATTGGTATTGATAATTTAGCATGCGAAGAAAGTAAAACGGCTTTTCCTTCATTCAAAATATTCCAGATAATTTTATTCGTAATTCGTTCCATAGTAATTATATTATAGCTACTTTGGAATGTGATTAATAGGAAAGAAGGATCTTTTTCTAGCAGTTGTTGTATTACCGAACACGGGTAATGTCGTTTAAACCCTAGAAAATGTTAAAAGGCTTTTTTTGTAGAAAGATGGTAGTTAATTTACCATTTTAAAACTAACAACAATTATAATAAATTTTAACTTTTTGTTCTTTCTCGCTCCATGCAATATACATGTTGTTTTCTTTACCCAAGCGATATTTGAAACCATTTAACCGTGATTTTTTAAGTTCCTCATAAAAAGCCTTATCCGGCACATAATCATCAGGCTTATCGGAACGCATAACTGCTGGTTCCAGAAAATTATCTTCGGAGAAAAAGTTCCCGGCAATGGTTTTGAGAAATGTAATCTGATCTTTTTCTTTTGAAAGATCAACATTTGGATCAGTACTCCCCAGTAAATCAGTGCCTTTGATCTTCACATTATAGATTTCTTTACCGTCGGATTTCCTGATGTTGAAAGTCAGCACCATATCTTCCGGCTTTCTTCCGGTCAGTTCAATTTTGAAAGTATCCTGAGCATTTAAATCAGAGAACGATTTGGTAACAAGCTGATTAACGTTTTTGAATTCTGCCTGCGCATTATCTTTTTTATCGTTTGACTGACAACCAATAAGTAAAATGAAGCAGGTGAGGGCTGGAAGCGAAAATTTTCTCATGTTCGAATTTACGAATTTTATTTTTTTCTAAAACCAGATTAAGATATTACCAGAATTAAGCTACCGGGTTAATCCAGTTTTAAAGCTTCTAACAGCTTATTTAACTTTAATAAATCCTCTGGTGTATCTATCGCAACCGTTTCTAAATCAGTTACTTTTGTCTGGATGTAGAAGCCGTTTTCGATCCATCGAAGTTGCTCCAGACTTTCTGCAATTTCTAAAGATGATTGTGGTAGTTTAGTAATGGCTTTTAAGGATTCTTTGCGATAGCCATAAATGCCAATGTGCTTATAGAACTGATGCTTTTCTGCCCAAACGCCGGGCTCTCCACCTCTGATAAAGGGAATAGGACTTCTGCTGAAATACATCGCTCTACCGTTTACATCGATTACCACTTTCGGACTATTTGGGTTGTAGATACTTTCCTGACTTTGAATAGGTTTAATTAACGTAGCTAGCTCCACTTTTTCTTCAGCAAAGCAGCTTGCCAGTAAATCAATCTGTGCAGGTTCAATAAAAGGTTCATCACCTTGAATATTAATTACAATATCGAATTCCGGTAACTGTTCAATTACTTCTGCGCACCTGTCTGTACCACTTTGATGATGTGGTGCCGTAAACACAAACTCACCTCCAAATTTTTCAACTTCATCGGCAATTCGTTGATCATCTGTAGCGATTACAACTTTAGTTAAACTTTTTGATTTTAAAGCTTGCTCGTAAACCCGTTGAATCATACTTTTACCAGCAATATCTACCAGTGGTTTCCCCGGGAAACGGGTAGACGCGTATCTTGCCGGAATAATTCCTATGATTTTTAAATCTGTTGTTGGAGATACTGAATTAATATCCTTCATGTGTTAGGCCTGGTAGATTTTGTAAAAAACGAAAGTAAATATTATTGCTATAATGAAATATTAAGCCGTATGTGCAAGATTTAAGGTCCAGCCCAGAAACCTGATCCTTTTAGGTAAGAAGACTCTTTTATCTTTAAGGTTGAAATAAAATAACCCTAGCTTCCAGTGCAACGGATCACGATCGTCAACTTTTGTTTGCATAAACATTTTAACTATTTTACCTGGCGCACATCAACATTCCCAACACTTGTGTTAAAACAAGCCGTTTATTTCAGCTTCTATAGATTGAATAACAGCACCCAGGTCTTCAGGGTTATTGGTAAAATCCAGTTTATCCTTATCTAAAATAAGCAATTTGCCTAAATCATAATCCTTAATCCATGCTTCATATTTTTCGTTTAGCTTGGATAAATAATCGATTCTGATTCCCGCTTCATACTCCCGGCCCCGACGTTGAATATTATTAACCAAAGTTGGCACTGATGCGCGTAAATACACCAATAAATCCGGTGGTTTAATGAATGAAGTGATGTTGTCGAAAATGGCACGGTAGTTATCGTGGTCACGTGTAGTCATCAGCGCCATATCATGCAGGTTTTCCGCAAAAATATGCGCATCCTCATAAATGGTTCTATCCTGAATTACATTCCTTTTATTTACCTCAATATCAGTAATTTGCTGAAAGCGGCTATTTAAGAAATAAATCTGAAGATTGAAGCTCCAGCGTTTCATGTCGCTGTAGAAATCTTCCAGATAAGGATTGTTGTCTACGGTTTCGTACAAAGCTTCCCACCCGTAATTCTTCGCTAGTAAACCTGTTAAAGTTGTTTTTCCTGCGCCAATATTTCCTACAATTGCTATGTGCATTCTTTTTAGATATGAGATGTGAGATATTGGATATGAGCTTAAGCAATTGCCCTTAATCCAATATTTCCAATCTATTTAATTAATTAAAAACTCTTAAACCCGATTAATTTACGAACTTCTCTAATGGTTTGTTGGGCACTTTCGCGTGCCTTTAAAGCGCCATGTTTAGCCACCTGTCTTAAGTAAAGATCATCCTTCGAAATCTCTTCGATACGCTCTCTGATGGGCGAATTGAAAACAATCATGTCTTCTGCAAGCTGTTTTTTCATATCGCCGTAACGGATTTGCATTTTATTGTATAAGCCATCAAAATGTTCAACGGTATCAGCAGTAGAAACGATCTTCATTAAATCGAATAAATTCTGAATAGCTTCCGGCTTTTCCTGGTTTTCTTCCGTCGGGCCACTATCACTTACCGCCCGGGAAACTTTTTTACGGATAATCTCCGGACTATCTGATAAATAAATACAGTTTCCGTCGCCATCTGATTTGCTCATTTTGCCTTTTCCTTCCAATCCCGGCACCTTAACAAGGTTCTCAGCATAGTTAAAAGCAAAAGATTCAGGAAAAAAATCAGCGTTATACATTCTATTGAAACGGTTCCCAAAGTTGCGGGTCATTTCTAAATGCTGTTCCTGATCTTTCCCTACAGGAACTTTTGTAGCCCTGTGGATTAAAATATCAGCAGCCATTAAAGTCGGGTAGGTTAACAAACCTGCGTTAACGTTATCAGGGTTCGATCTTATTTTTTCTTTGAAGGATGCACTGCGTTCAAGTTCACCCAGGTAGGCATTCATGTTAAGATATAAGTAGAGTTCAGAAACTTCAGGCACGTCACTTTGTACGTAAATTGTCGTCTCCTCCGGATTAATGCCGCAGGCCAGGTATTCTACCAAAACATGGCGCACATAGCCGTGTAAATCTCCGGGAGTTGGATGTGTGGTTAAAGAATGAAGGTCTGCAATAAAAAAGTAGCAGTTATAATCATACTGCATCTTCACAAAATTGGTCACTGCACCAAAATAATTCCCTAAATGTAGCTTTCCCGTTGGCCGAATGCCACTCACCACTGTTTCTTTCATAATGGCACGAAATTAAAAATAAAAAACAAGCAATGTATAAGATCGTGTTAATTTTATATCAATAGATTCACTTTATGGGGAACACCTGACGAATCTGCAAAAACCATTGTAAATCTGCATGCGGACGAATACAGAAACCAGAAAAACAATCGCTCATTAAATCAGGCAATTGCCTTGTTCAACGGCTAAAATAGTCGTTTCCATCTTCGTTTTCCAAATTGGCAGTTAAAGAGTTTAAAGGATTCATGCACCTAATTTTAAAAAATAGTTTACATCAGAAGCGAATTTGTCGTGCTAATTTATATTTTTGATCACATATGATTAAACTCTTAAGGCAGTTCCACAGGTTTTGGTATCTTTTCTGGATCATCTTTTTTTTCGCCTTGTTTTATCCGCTCTACTATATTACTTCCAGAAGTGAAAAATATTATGGCATACTCAATGTATGCCGGAAGTTGAATAGCTTCTTATGCAGTTGCTTTTCGGGCGTGTTTTTTTCTTTCAAATATGAAGAGCAGCTGGATCATAAGCAGACTTATATTTATTGCGCCAATCATAGTTCTAATCTGGATATTATGATTATGTGCATCATGGCACATGGGAAATTTCATTTTATGGGAAAGGATGAATTATTAAACCATCCGGTGCTGGGAATTTTCTTTAAAACGATAGATATTTCGGTAAACCGGGATAGTAAGATTTCAGCTTTCAGGGCCTTTAAAAAAGCCGGTGAAAATTTAGAGAAGGGGATGAGCCTCATTATTTTTCCCGAAGGGAAAATAGACGTTCACTATCCACCAAAATTAGGAGAATTTAAGAATGGTCCTTTCCGGTTGGCTATAGATAAAAATATCTCACTGGTTCCGGTAAGTATAACCAATGTTTGGAAAATCAACTGGGATGATGGTTCTCAATACGGAAGTAAGCCCGGAATTTGCGATATTTACGTCCACAAACCCATTAATACCGCTGTTTTGGCCATTGATGATGCTGATGTTTTAAAAGAGCAGGTTTTTAAATTAATAGATAGTAAATTAATAAAATGAATTTAGACGCAAAAACAATATACAAAATAGCTGATTTGGCCAGAATCCACATCGATGAAAAGGAAGTGGATACATTGATTCCAGAGATGAATAAAATTTTATCTTTTATGGAAAAGTTGAATGAACTTGACACATCTGATGTAAAGCCATTGGTTTATATGAATGAAGCCACAAATGTTTGGCGTGAGGATGTTGTTAAGCAAGAAATTTCTACTGAAGACGGCTTAAAAAATGCAGCGAAGCACAATGATCAATTTTTTATGGTACCTAAAATCATCGAAAAATAACTTCATAATAATAACTTTGAAAATGTGCCGAATGGAGATGAGCCAGTTTCTCGCAGGCATTTTTTTAAAGACTTGTAACATCTCACCCGCTAAGCCTGTCTAAACAAGAAAAACCATGGAGCAACCACTCATTACCATAAAAGAAATCGGGCGTAAATATGTCATCGGATCTGAAGTTATCCATGCCCTGAAGTCGGTTTCTTTGGATATTAATAAAGGAGAATTTGTTGCTTTGATGGGCCCTTCCGGTTCTGGAAAATCGACATTAATGAATATATTAGGCTGTTTAGATACCCCTTCTAGTGGTACTTACATCTTAAACGGAACCAACGTTAGCCATATGACAGATGATGCATTGGCCGAGGTTCGTAACCAGGAAATAGGTTTTGTTTTTCAAACGTTCAACTTACTTCCAAGATCTACAGCATTGGATAATGTGGCCTTACCGCTCATTTATGCCGGTACAAGTAAAAAAGACAGGCAGGCCAGGGCGGCTAAAGCGTTAGAAAATGTGAACCTGGGTAACCGGATGGATCACAAACCAAATGAGTTATCTGGTGGACAGCGCCAAAGAGTAGCTGTAGCGAGAGCGTTAATTAACGATCCATCCATCATTCTTGCCGATGAACCCACTGGTAACCTTGACACCAAAACATCAATTGAAATTATGGGTTTACTGGAAGAAATTCACAGTAAAGGAAATACCATCATTCTGGTTACACATGAGGAAGATATTGCACAGCATGCCCACAGAATTGTACGGATGCGCGATGGACTAATCGAAAACGATTACCTCAATACAGACATTAAAAATGTTTCTCCGTGATTGCAGGCACTTCAAGACAGTGGCAGCGATTTTGAGAAAATTAACTAAGGCGTATGGTATAAGGTTTAAGGCGTAAGGTTTTACCCTAAACCTTATACCTTCAACCTTTAACCTTTCTAAATGAAGATCTATACTAAAACAGGCGACAAAGGTCAAACCTCCTTAATTGGTGGCACCCGTGTTCCAAAGTTCCATTTGCGGATTGATACCTACGGCACGGTAGACGAATTGAACTCGTACATTGGGTTAATTATGTGTCAGGAGATCAATGAGCAATACCAGCAGTTGTTAAAAGAAATTCAGGATCGTTTATTTACTATCGGCGCATCACTGGCTGCTGATCCGGAAAAATCAATAATGAAGATCCCTGATTTGAAGGATTCGGACATTACATTATTAGAAAATGAGATTGACAGCATGAATGAATTGCTGCCTCCACTGAAACATTTTGTTCTACCTGGCGGCAATACAGTGGTTTCCTACTGCCATATTGCTAGGTGTGTTTGCCGGAGAGCGGAGCGTTTGACTGTAGAACTGGCAGAAAATAGCTTTGTAGAGGAGCGGGTTACCGTATATTTAAATCGTTTAAGCGACTATCTATTCGTTTTGGCACGAAAACTGAATATGGATTTTGCGGCGGAAGAAAACATTTGGATCCCCCGTGTTTAAAAGTTGAAAAATAAGTTTGTTTTGCTCAAAAATTTTAATATACTTTGCGCATTATTAAGAACAAGCATTTAATTGAATTGAAGATATGTATTGGACATTAGAATTAGCATCGCACTTGGAAGACGCACCTTGGCCTGCAACTAAAGATGAATTAATTGATTACGGTATCCGCTCTGGTGCTCCTGTTGAGGTTATCGAGAATTTACAGGCATTAGAAGATGATGGCGAACCTTATGAAACCATTGAAGAAATCTGGCCTGATTATCCAACTAAAGAAGATTTCTTCTTTAATGAGGATGAATACTAAGGATTAAAGAAATATTAACCGCTCAGCCAAAAAGTTGAGCGGTTTTTTTGTGCCATGGCTTATGGGCTTCTGCAAGATGGCTAAGAAGCTAACGCTACTTAGTTTGGTTGCCCTACACTGTCCCTTTAAATGATTGTTCCTTTTATGGATCATAATACTTGATTCCTGAAAGCCCCCATTCCCTTGAAGAATAAATGATTAAGTGAGTATAGAAAAAAAATATTTACATTTTCTAAACAAAACTATTTTGTTCGTGTTAATACATCAACATTCAATTAAAAAAATTAACACTATGGGAAATTTATTGTATTTAGTAGCAGTGGTATTGGTTATATTATGGGTAATCGGATTTTTATTCCACGGATTTGGAGATGTAGGTAACATCATCCACGTTTTATTAGTAATCGCAGTAATTGCAATCTTGCTAAAAGTTATTGGCAGAGCAACCTAAGATATATTTAGGAATATTCGCCCTATTGAGATAAAGTTTATCGGGCAGGCGAATTAGAAAAGGTGTTTCATTTTTGTGAAACACCTTTTCTTTTGAATTAACTTCTTAATAAAAGTTCTGCTAATTCTAAATCTATTGGGTAGGTGATCTTAATATTGTTTCGCTCACCTTCTAGAATATTGATTTCTTCATTCAGCGCTTCAACAACGCTGGCATCGTCTGTAAAATGGCTGGCGAAATCCTGCTGATAAGCTGCCTTCAATATCTTCAGGCTAAAAGTCTGAGGAGTTTGTACTAGGTAGATTTCATCGCGCCTTAAAGCCGACGATTTTTCATTTCTAAGCATTCGGACACTATCACTGGACTGAACAGCTGCGATCACATTTCCAAATGCTTCAGCGCGTTTAAAACAGTTGTCGATCAGTTCTTTTGAAACCAAAGGCCGAACGGCATCATGAATGGCAACAAAACTATCATCATTGATACAATCGACAGCATTTTTAACTGAATAAAAACGCTCTGTTCCGCCATCAATTACCTCATGTGGAATGCGGAAGTTAAATTCATCACAAAGCCTTCTCCAGTATCCCTGTTGATCTTTATTTAAAACCAGTAAAATTTTAGGTTGTGTATCGCTTTGCGCAAAAGCCTTGATGGTGTGCATCAGAACCGGCAGGTTCTTCAATATCAGGAATTGTTTTGGGGTTTCTGTCTGCATCCGATTGCCAGAACCGCCTGCTACAATAATAGCGTAATATTTCATCAAAAAGTATCAAGTATTGAGTATCAAGTAGCAAGTAAAAGAACTCAGCCTTAATACTTGATACTTAATACTTGAGTCTGTTCTAGATAATCAGCATGGCATCGCCGTAGCTATAAAATTTATATTTTTCTTTTACGGCTACCTCGTAAGCATTCATTACATTTTCATATCCGCCAAATGCACTAACCATCATCAATAAGGTAGATTCTGGCGTATGGAAGTTAGTTATCATCGAATTTGCAATGTTAAATTCGTAAGGAGGGAAAATGAATTTACTGGTCCAGTCATTAGCGGCTTTTAATGTTCTGTTTGCAGAAACAGCAGACTCGATCGCACGCATTGAAGTTGTACCAACCGCGCAGATTTTTCTTTTCTCTTCTAAAGCTTTGTTTACGATATTAGCATCTTTAGACTCAATAATGAATTGTTCAGAATCCATTTTGTGCTTGGTTAAGTCTTCTACTTCTACCGTTCTGAAAGTACCCAAACCTACGTGCAAGGTTACTTCTGCAAACTCAATGCCTTTTAGCTCAAGACGTTTCATTAACTCACGGCTAAAGTGTAAACCTGCCGTTGGAGCCGCTACAGCACCTTCATGTTTCGCGAAAATGGTTTGATAACGTTCTTTATCTTCAGCAGTTGCTTTACGTTTAATGTATTTAGGAAGCGGTGTTTCACCTAAAATTTCAACGTTTCTTCTAAACTCTTCGTCTGTACCTTCAAATAAGAAACGAATGGTACGTCCGCGGGATGTAGTGTTATCTACAACTTCAGCAACCAATAAATCGTCATCGCCAAAATAAAGTTTATTACCAACACGGATTTTACGTGCAGGATCTACTAAAACATCCCATAAACGCAATTCTTTGTTTAATTCACGAAGTAAAAAAACCTCGATGGTAGCACCGGTTTTTTCTTTATTTCCATATAAACGGGCAGGAAAAACCTTAGTATTATTTAATATCATAACGTCCTTGTCATCGAAATAACCTAAAACGTCTTTGAAAATTTTATGCTCAATTTTACCACTGTCTTTATGTAAGACCATTAAGCGAGCTTCATCGCGTTGTTCCGCCGGATTGTTGGCAATTAATGATTCTGGTAAGTTGAATTTGAATTGTGATAATTTCATTCTTGATGAATTTTTTGAGGTGCAAAAATACGAATTTAATTTTTCTTTTCCTTATTTTATCAAACGCATTTAACGTATATTATGTTTTGTAATCAAGAATTTAAGTTAAAAACAGTTTAAAACCGTTTTTAAGCAAAATTTAATTAGTTTTGATAGGGGTAGTGTAACCTTTTCAACCGCTTTGCATCTAACCATTAATTATGATCGTTTTTAGGCTAATAGGCGAAAGCTTCCGTTTTGCGTTTGATGCATTGCGTCAGAATAAGTTACGAACAATGTTATCTCTTCTGGCGATAACGATTGGTATTTTTACCATTATAACCGTTTTCTCTGCAGTAGATACCTTTCGTGGTAAACTTCAATCCAGTGTAGATAAGTTAGGCTCAAATACCATCTTCATTCAAAAATGGCCATGGAGTTTCGGTGATAATTACCCTTGGTGGAAATACATGAACCGTCCGCAACCCTCATTGCGTGATTTTGAAATATTAAGAGCGCGAATGGAAAATGCACAGGGCATTACTTTTGAGATTTCTACAGGCGATAGAACCATCAAATACAGAAGTAGTTCTGTGGAAGGAATAACGGTTACAGCCGCTTCTCAGGATTTCGATAAAACGTGGAACTTCGAATTGCAATCCGGCCGGTATTTTACCGAATCAGAAAGCAGTAACGGCGCCCCGGTTTTATTAATGGGTGCAGATATTTCTGAAGGCTTATTCGGATCTGAAGATCCGGTTGGAAAACAGGTGCAGATTTTAGGCAGAAGATTAACTGTTATCGGCGTGTTTAAAAAAGAAGGGGAGGATATGTTTGGCAGTACGCTGGATAAAAACGTAAACGTACCGGTAAATTTTGCCAAAGGAATTTTAGACATTCAAAACGAGCGCTACGGCCCACAAATAACGGTTCGCGGTAACGACAATGTATCATTAGAAGAGATTGAAAGTGAATTACAGGGATTGATGCGGTCGATTCATAGAATCAGACCTGGCCAGGAAGATGATTTTGCTTTGAACAAAACTACCATCATTTCCAATCAGCTGGATTCGATGTTTACCATGGTTAATATTGCCGGATGGATCATCGGCGGATTTTCAATTCTTGTTGGTGGATTCAGTATTGCAAATATTATGTTTGTTTCCGTAAAGGAAAGAACCAACATCATTGGGATTCAGAAATCTTTAGGTGCAAAGAACTATTTTATCTTGCTGCAATTCATTTTCGAATCGATATCTCTTTGCATATTGGGTGGCTTACTCGGGTTAATATTGGTTTACCTGATGGCGCTGGCCATTGGTGCCGCTACAGGGTTTAGCATCATCCTGGGCTTAAATAATATTATTTTAGGAATTGGAATTTCTATTATTATCGGTACCATTTCTGGCTTCTGGCCAGCTTATTCAGCTTCAAGATTAGATCCGGTTGAGGCGATTAGAAGTTAGCAGTTTTCAGTTACCGGTTTTCAGTTAACAGTTTTTAGCCGATAGTTTCAGTTAACAGTTGGTATTCCTCAAATCAACTGTGCTTTAAACACAAAACCCCGTTAAAATAATTTAACGAGGTTTTGTATTTATGTTTGCTGGCGACGAGTGAGTAGTGTATTGATTAAGCTAACTTGCCCAGCGCTTCTTTAATTCTTTTCATAGCCTCTACCAAACTTTCATCTGATGCGGCGTAAGATAAGCGGATATAATTATTGTTACCGAATGAATCGCCGCCAACGGTTGCCACATGACCTACGTTCAACAGGTAAAGTGCTAAATCTGAAGAATCTTTGATCACGTTTCCGTCAGCATCTTTCTTTCCAAAAAATGAACTGATTTCCGGGAAGAAATAAAATGCACCATCAGGTAAGTTTGTTTTTACACCAGGAATTTCATTCAATAAATTATAAACCAATTCTCTTCTGCGTGAGAAAGCTTCTTTCATTTTCAATACGCTTTCCAAACCTTGCTCGTAAGCTACAATTCCGGCTCTCTGTGCAATGGAGCAAGTACCAGATGTGGTTTGACCTTGTAATTTATCATTTGCTGCTGCAATCTCTTTGTTTGCAGCAATATAACCTAGTCTCCATCCGGTCATGGCAAATGCCTTTGAGAAACCATTAACAACAATTACACGGTCTTTAATGCTATCGAACTGGGCAATTGATTCATGACTGTCAACAAAGTTGATATGTTCATAAATTTCGTCAGACAAAATATAAATATTGGGATGTTTCTCGAATACCTCCGCTAATGCAGCCAACTCATCTTTGCTATAAACAGATCCGGTTGGATTACATGGTGAAGAAAACATAAACAATTTAGATTTGGGTGTAATAGCCGCTTCTAATTGTGCTGGTGTAATCTTGAAATTGCTTTCCAGGTCGGTGTTGATAAAAACTGATTTACCTTCTGCAAGTGTAACCATTTCCGAATACGAAACCCAGTATGGGGTTGGTATAATTACCTCATCATCAGGATCAATAAGGGTTAATATTACGTTAGATAGCGATTGTTTAGCACCTGTTGAAACTACAATCTGAGAAATATCATAATCCAGGTTATTTTCTTCCTTCAGCTTTTTAACGATTGCCTGGCGTAAATCCGGATATCCCGGAACAGGCGAGTAGCGGGTGTAGTTCGCATCTAATGCGTCTTTCGCAGCATTTTTTACGTGATCAGGCGTATTAAAATCGGGTTCGCCAACACTTAGACTGATGATGTTTATGCCCTTGGAAGCTAATTCGCGACCAAGTTTAGTCATTTTAAGGGTTGCAGATTCTGATAGACTGTTGATTCTTTTCGATAAGGTGCTCATGGTTAATTACTTTGAACGCAAATATATAAACCAAATATTATTCTGCACTAAAAATCACATTTTTTTATCATTTAATTTATTTGATAAGCGTATTTTTGTCAAAAAAAGCGGTGTCGATAAAGAAGAAGGCTATTATATTGTCGTTAGTCGTTAGTATTGTTTTAATGCTGGCCAAATTTACGGCTTATTTTATTACAGGCTCAAACGCCATTCTCACTGATGCTGCAGAAAGTATTGTAAATGTAATTGCCGGGAGTTTCGCATTTTACAGTATCTATCTTAGTACGCAACCGCGAGATGAAAATCACCCTTACGGGCATGGAAAGGTAGAATTCTTTTCGGTTTTTGTTGAAGGAATCTTAATATTTATCGCCGGTATCATCATCATCTTCAAATCTTCATATAACCTGATTTATCCGCACGCGGTTGGTCAACTATTGCAGGGAACACTCATTATTGGCATTACAGGGCTCATTAATATGTTTGTGGGATTATACCTGATCAAGGTTGGAAAAGATGAACACTCCGTTACGCTTCAGGCAGACGGTCGGCATTTACTTACAGACACTTATACCAGTGGAGGAGTAGTGCTTGGATTGATTTTGATACAATTAACGAATATTATTTGGCTGGATAGTTTACTGTCTGTTTTAGTCGGATTTTACATCATTTACGCTGGTTATAAACTGGTTCGTGGCTCGGTAGGTGGTTTGATGGATGAAAGTGACTTTACCCTTTTAGAAGAAGTTGTAGAAGTGCTACAGAATAACAGACATAACCCCTGGATTGACGTTCATAACCTGCGTACGCAGCAATATGGTCCGGAGTTTCATGTGGATTGCCATGTTACCTTACCCTACTACTTTGATTTGAACCAGGTTCACCGGGAAATCTCTCAAATAGATGAACTGATTAATAAAAATGGATTCCGGAAAGCGGAATTATTTATTCACGCCGACCCATGTTTGCCGGCTTGTTGCCACTATTGCCACATGAGCGAGTGTAAAGTTAGGGCAGAGGCCTTCAAGCAAGAAATCACCTGGACCCCCGAGATTGTAATTAAAAATAAAAAACATTTCGAAAATGAGCTACTTTAATGTAAGGGTATATGGCTTACTCATTAACCAAAATAATGAAGTTTTAGTAAGCGATGAGGAAGAATATGGGATTCAGTTCAGTAAATTTCCCGGGGGCGGACTTGAATTTGGTGAAGGCCTGTTAGATGGTCTTAAGCGAGAGTTTGTAGAAGAATGCAATGCTGAGATGGAGATAATCAGTCATTTTTATACAACGGATTTCTTTGAAAAATCATCATTTAATGATAGCCAGGTAATTAGCATCTATTATCTGGTAAAAGAAAAAGCACCGTTAGACTTGGTGTTTAAAACCAAAATATTTAATTTCGATTCTGAGGGAGAGATTTTACAGGCATTTCGTTGGGTGAAAATTCAGGATTTAGCAATAGACGAGATTACCTTTAAAACGGATAAGGTTGTTGCGCAGCTATTAAAAGATCAGTTTGCAAAACCTTAGTAATTTTTTGATTTAGAGTAACTTAATTAAAGCAACTCGCCTAAAAACAGAATGTAATTAATTTAGCGAATTGGTTTTGCCTAAACCAACTCGCCAAATCTACTAACCTAAAGGCATCTTGTTGGTATCCATGTAGAGTACGCTCCAACGCTGACCATCTAAATCGATAAAACCGCAGCCATACATCCAGCCATCTTTATAGCCAGGTTCTCCATAAATGGTTCCGCCAGCCTCAACTACATTTTTAGCAATTTCATCAACTTCTTCAGGACTTGCAGCGTCTAATGAAAATAAAACTTCTGATCCTGATAATTGCTCTGGAAGATCTACTCCGGCAAAACCCTCATAAACAGATTTTTCAAAGAGCATCATTACTAATTTATCTTCTCCAATTAAGAAAGAAGCAGAATCTTCACGAATGCCATAACTGGTATTAAGTGTAAATCCGATTTTGGTAAAGAACGCTTTTGATTTGATAATGTCTTTAACCGGTAGGTTGATCCAGATTGATCTAGTCATGATATTTTTTTAATAATAGAAATTTAATTTCAGCATTTACAAATCTTCAGAGGCTACTTCTTTGGATGTAGAAAAACGTTACTTCTTACTTGCTTTCTTTGAGTACTTTTTTACCAGTTCTTCTGGCGCTACCGTGCAATAAGATTTAGTTAACGCATCCTGTAAAGTTTCAGGTTCTATAAAACTTAATTCGAAAATTGTCCAACCTTGTTTTCCCCAACCCGCCTGAGCAGGATAAATAGCTGAAGGGTCTAAATCCGAAAATTTATGCTGGTCTTTAGGGCTTAACCTGAAAACAGCTTTTAAATTTGAATTATCAATGGTGATGAAAATTTTATCGTCTACTTTAAATGAATTTTTGTTTGCATTAGGTGCTTCAACTACATTTTCAAATGATAGCGCAAGATCTCTGAAAGAATCTGGAGTCATAATATATAAGTTTAAAATTTATTCTTTTAATGGAATGAATACTTGGAAATAATTCAACAAACTTACATCAATTTTGATTTTTTCCGGCAATTAAAAAACATCAATTTGTTAGATAAAGTGTCTCGAGTCTTTTAAAAGAAGTTTGATATCAGCAATAAGCCACAAGCGTTATAATTTATATAACTTTTGAGGAAACTGTTCTGCGTGATTCAGGATCAGGTTTAAAATGTAACTATTCGATTGATAAACTGCCAGATCATTTTTAATGGGAGCGAGGCCATCGGATAAGAAGTTTTTATCTGTAAAATAGCCCATCCCATAAAACTTCCCTTTCTCAATCAATAGGCAGCTTAATTCATCTTGTTCTCTCCCTTCATCCACCAAAGCAAAGCTTGGCTGCAGGTTTTGAATATCATCGAGCGCAGCATTTAGTTTCTTATTATATACGGCAACTGTTTCTATACTGCTGCAAGGACCGAAGCATTGTCCGTTTTCATGCGCTTTGCATTTCGACGCCGTTTTCTGCAGGTAGCATAAGCGATCACAAAGCTGGTATTTTTCAATCAGGAGGTTTAAAAAGTTATATCCTTCCAGCAGGTTATTAAAACTTTGAATCGCTTTGCTATTGGGTTTATGCTTATCAATTCCCAGGCGCAAATAGCCGTTCTGATCTTCGAAAACACATAAGTCGTACTTGTGTTCATATCGCTTCATTGCCCTGTTGTTCTCCGGCCAGAGGCGTTTAATTTCATTTGCCTCTAATATAAGTGCCATCAGTTCTGTACCGCAAAGCACATAATCAATGTGGTGGATATTTTTAAGAAAATCCTGACGTTGCTTATTGGGTTTACTGCCTGAAAAATGACTGGCAACACGCTTTTTTAAATCTTTCGCTTTGCCAACATATACAATTTTGCCCTTGGCATCCTTAAAATAATAAACGCCGGGCTGGTTTGGGAGTCGTACAAACGATTCTTTGTTCAAATTTGGCGGTAAAACCTGTTCTTTTGATGTCTTTTTCAGCATTTCAGCAATAACACCTTCCAGGTCATTATCCAAAAGCATATTAAATAAAATGCTCGTTGCGTCGGCATCTCCAACCGCACGGTGACGATTGTGAATTGGAATACTTAAGCTGCTGCAAAGTTTTCCCAAACTATAAGAGGGCTTGCCAGGAATTAACTTTCGGCTTAACCTCACCGTACATAACCGCGTGCACTGCAAATCAAAACCAGATTTAGCCAGGTGATGTTTAAGAAATGAATAATCGAAATTGACATTATGTGCAACGAAAACTTTATCCTGCAATAGTTGATAAATCTGCAAAGCAACATCATCAAAGGTAGGTGCATCAGCTAACATATTATCATCAATACCAGTTAATGCGGTAATGTAATCTGGAATAGAAATACCAGGATTAATAAGCGTACTGAACGATTCTACTACCTGATTACCATCATGAATATTGATGGCAACTTCAGTAATACCATTTGCTGACGCATGGCCACCAGTGGTTTCAATATCTACAACTGCGTATAACATTAGGTTTAATTGAAATACAAATTTATACTAAAATTGTTAGCAATGCAATGTTTTCGATCTTTTCTTTGGCACAAAAAAAGCGGGTGCACCGTTGGTACACCCGCTTTTATATTATAATAGGTAAGCTGTTAAAGCTTGCTTAGCAGTTTGCTCAAATTTGGTTTAATCCCAATAGAAATAGGAACGGTATTAAAAGTTCGGTCCTGGATCTTCTTAAAACCATACATATAACTTGCCTCTATAAATAGATTCGCACCACCAAGGTTATATTCTATACCTCCGCCACCTTCTGCTATTCCTAAAGCATTGGATTTGTTATCCATATTTACCTGCATAGTCGCTGCATTTACTCCAGCTTGTGGCGTAAGAATAAAACCACCTCCGGCGCCTGCAAAACCGTAAAATGCCCATTTATTTACAATCTTTCGGTAACCTAAGGCCACGTTAAGCAAATACGTTGTAGATCTGCCTTTCTGTATGGTGTAGGCGAAACCCGGATCAGGTGTGATCTGATTAAAAGTGAAGGCATGTAAACTCACTTTCGGATACAGGAACAATCCACCGTCTCCTAAACCAAGGTTAACCCCCAGGGTGGTGGAAAATTTCGGTTTAAAATAATCTGATGTTTCGCCCATAGGGAACGAGAAACCAACACCACTCATGCTGTAAAGCTTATCTGGGCGACTGGTTTGGGCGCGGGCGTTAATAGATATTGCAGCGCAAAGCAATATCAACGGAGTTAAGAATCTTAGTTTCATATGTTAGTTATTGGTAAGTGCATTCACTTTTTGCAACATATCAGTCATGTTAAATGGTTTTTCCAGATAATCATCGGGGTGATATTGTTGGGAGGCAATGTAATTTTCATTATAACGTGCAGATGCCATAATTACGGGAATGTTCCGGGTTTCCTCGTTCAGTCTTAGCTCTTTAAAAACAGCACGCCCATCCATGCCGTTCAGCATAATATCCAGAATAATCAGGTCAGGATGGTAATCTTTAATTGTCTTAAATATATATCTTGGCGAGAGTAAGGGGTAAACATCATATTGTTCTGCCTCTAATGCAAGCTGAAATACTTCCAAGATATCAGGATCATCATCTACAACTAAAATTCTTTTCACAACGGACAATCAATTAATAACTAAGTGGACTATCCTAATACAAAGTATTAGTTAGAATGTTTCACTGAATAGAGAAAATTACATATGCAATGGTTAATCCTTCAAACGATTGTTTTCTACGAACTGCTCGAACCGTTCTTTATGATCGGCAGCAACCTCGTATAATCTTTCGCCGGATAATAAAATTTGATCATCCAATACACTTATAATATGGCTTTTGGCAATGGTGATATGTTCGCTAATTTCTATAAAAGCCAGATTCCTTTTTAACAAGGTAATCATTTTAGCAAAGTTGATCCGGGGAGCGGAGAAAGAGTGATGGAGGGTTATGAAGTTAATTTCATTCTCTAAATGCTCGATTGAGACTAAATCGTTGAGGTCAATTCGCATTAAATCTTCGCCATTTTCAGGCGAAGGCAGATAGAAAAACTGATCTTCAAAAACCGGGAAAATGGTATGTGCTGTTGAGCCTGCCGGATAAAGGCTGTTAATCGCTTTTGCAAAATGTAAAATTGAATAAGGCTTTAGCAGATAAGCATCTGCCTCTACTTTAAAAGCATCAAGCGCATACCTGGGATGTGCGGTGGTAAAAATAAGGTGTTCTGCTTTTTGTCTGAGCAAGCCAGCCAGCGCTATGCCGGAAAGAGATGGCATTTCAATATCAATAAAAATAATGTCTACAGGTTCAGCGACGGATATTTCACTGAGTGCTAAAAGCGGCTCTGTAAAGGTTTGCCTGAGCTCCAGTTCTGGAAATTTGTCTATGTAAGAGATTAAATTTTCAAGCGAATGAAAATCATCATCAATCGCGATGCAACTTATTGCCATTTTTTGAGGTTTAGATTATTGCAAATTACGATTTAGCAGAGTTAATAGAAAAAAAATTCGTTAGTAATAACAATGATCTCTTAAAGGGTAAACAGAGGCTTATGTTGGTTTAATGAACGCGTAATTGAAGCTTAAATTATGGTTAAATATATTGTTTCCATCAAGGTGGCTGTTCACGCGGTGTTCATTTTCAAAGTAACTATTATATAGAACTGGTAAATGTTTTTAAAAATGAATAAAATTATTAGATTTAATTACTTGTAATACAGTATATTAGATTTTGCTTAAACTACATCAATCCCTGTGAAAACCTAAGCCATAAGCTCATGAAAAATAAAATCAGTAGATTAAATGTCTCTATTACCAATAAAGTGATAGAACTTCAGGAGCGTGGATATGACTGCGACTTTTTACTTCTTAACAACGGAAACTTGCTTTGCATGCAGACAAACACAAAACATCTGCTAAGCAGTGTTTCTATTAACATGATGGAACATGGATTTGATTTCTTCAGCCAGAGTTACAAAAACGTACACACTATCGAAACCGGAAACGGCGAAAGGGGAGTGCTGCTTACGGAAACAGTGCTTTAAACGATAACTTAGGTTTAGATATTATACCGGAAGACTAAATAAACAGGGCAATTTTACCACTAATGCAGATAGGATAAATTGCGTTTGCCACAAACTATCAAAACTATTACAATTGCTAAGTTTACGCCTGAAATTGGCCTCTTCATATTGATAGCGGGCAACATGGGAAGTAGTATTCCTAGCAGGTGTGAACAAACGGTCCAAAACTTTTGAATATATTTTCTGTTTAGATTTTATTGGATATATTTAAACAAAAATGAGTTATACCATTTCAGATCTGGAGAGAATTTCGGGGATACAATCTCACACCATCAGGATTTGGGAGCATCGGTATAAGGCATTGGTTCCACATCGGTCGCAGGGTAACACCCGGGTTTATGATGATGGGCATTTAAAAAAACTGCTCAATATTGTTAGCCTGAATGAATCAGGTTACAAAATTTCTAAAATCTGCAGTTTATCTGATCAGGCAGTTGAAGAATTATTAGCCGAACAACAAAGTAATCTATCAGATGATAAGTTAACCGAATTTTATCTTTCGAGATTGATTAAGCATGGCTTATCTTATCATGAAAGTGAATTTAACTCCATTATTGAAGAAGGCTTTCAGAAGTTAGGTGTGGCGCAGGTTTACCGCCGCGTGATTTATCCTTTACTGGTTCGCCTGGGGATCATGTGGCGAAAAAATCATATTTGTCCTGCTCATGAACATTTTATGGCAAATATAATCCGTAAAAAGCTGTGCGCTGCAACCAACGATCTTGTATCACCTGATGGAGATAGCCCCACATGGCTGCTATTTTTGCCAGAAGACGAAGATCATGAAATTGGCTTGCTGTTCGCAGATTATATCCTTCGCTTAAACAATCAGAAAGTAATCTATTTAGGCAGTAAAGTTCCAGTCGAGTCAATTAAAAATGTATTGTCCACGCTCAAGGTAAATCACCTTTTGACTTTTTTAGTGGGCGCAAGGCTTACGAATTCTGCACAAAAATATATTGCTGAATTATCTGCCTTATGCATGTCGGCTCAAATTCACCTGGCTGGAAATCAGCAGGTGATCACCAAACTTAAACACATCGGCCACATCAATTGCTTAAAATCTCTTGATGATTTTGAATTTACCATCCAACATCCCAACCATATATGAAAGAAATATTTGATCAGCTATCAGAAGATTTCAGCAAACTCACCACTAAGCGTTACAGCACCAGCTTTTCGTTAGGTATATATTTCTTAGGAAAGGAATTGCGGAAGCCTATTTATTCCATTTACGGGTTCGTTCGCTTTGCAGATGAAATTGTAGACAGTTTTCACGATTATGACAAAAAATATTTACTAAAGAAATTCAAGGAAGATACTTTCGAAGCGATCGCGCTTGGGATTAGTTTGAATCCCATTTTAAATGCATTTCAGAAAGTAGTTAATCAATATCAAATTGATCATGAATTGATTTCGCTCTTCTTAAACAGCATGGAAATGGATTTACTGGAAACCACCTATACGCCGGAATTATATGGTGAATATATTTTAGGTTCTGCTGAAGTGGTAGGACTGATGTGTTTGAAAGTTTTTACCAGTGGTGATGAATCAGAATACCAGCGTTTAAAACCTTATGCCATGAAGTTGGGTTCCGCATTTCAAAAAATCAATTTCCTAAGAGATGTAAAGGCAGATTATCAGAGCCTCAACCGCTGCTATTTTCCTAATGTGAACCTTAATAAATTCTGTGATTTGGATAAACGTGCGATCGAAAAGGAAATTGAGGATGAATTTACAGAAGCTTTGATTGGAATTAAGATGTTGCCAATCAGTTCAAGAAATGGGGTATATCTATCTTATGTGTATTATAAAAAGCTTTTTTGTAAAATTAAAGGTTTGAGCGCAGAGAAAATCATGACCGAAAGAATTCGAATTTCAAATCACCTGAAAATTGGGTTAATGTTCGATTCGATGATCAGACATAAGTTGAACGTGATTTAGGCTGGATGGAAGAACGGGTAATTCTTGTAGATATAAATGATTCGCCAATAGGAGAAATGGGAAAACTGGAGGCACACCAGAAAGGCGAACTGCACCGTGCATTCTCTATCTTTATTTTTAATTCTAAAGGTGAACTGCTGCTTCAGCAACGGGCTTTAGATAAATATCATTCCGGCGGATTGTGGACCAATACCTGCTGCAGTCACCAGCGGCCGGGAGAAGACAATCTCGATGCCGCCAATCGGCGTCTGATGGAGGAGATGGGAATGAAGGTCAATCTAACCGGGGTGTTTAATTTTACCTATAGAGCCGAGTTTGAAAACGGCCTGATTGAGCATGAATTTGATTATGTTTTCTTTGGGAAATCAGATCTTTTGCCAGTCATCAATAAGGAGGAAGTGGAACACTATAAATATATAAGTATGGATTTGCTTGAGAAAGAACTTTTACATCACCAGAACCATTATACCCCGTGGTTAAAGATCTGTTTAGATAGGGTAATTGAGCAGTTAAAATAGCTGGTAAAACAAAAAACGGGCATACAGCCTAAGCCATATACCCGTATCTAAATTAACGCTCTCGGAAGCAAATATAGGGTTAGTTGACCGATATTTCCAAATTGCTTAACATTTTTTTTACTTTAAGATTATATTGAAAACTGTTAGATTAAGCTGTTATTGTCTTAATGTATTATATGTTAAGCAGTTATGTCTAAACTTAATTTCTGATTTCTTTGAGTGCTGCGAAAATATTTTATGCTATTGTTAAAATAAAACTAAGATTTTATCCTTTATTGATTCAAAAATTGTCATTAAATTATAAGCTGCTCTGCTTCCTGAAAAGATCGGCACGCATTACATTAGCAATCTTCAAGTTTTTGAAATTTAAACTTTTCTTTAATATGGTAGTTGAAATATCTGCCTTTAGATGTAGCCGCTTTGAATAATTTAAAAGTTCGTTCGGGAACATTTGTATATTGGTAAACCAATCCTGTTACAAACGTAATCGTTAACAATTTTGATTCCGGCTGATAGCTAAAATATTTGATGACGGACGAAGGCATATTTTATAATCAAGATTTCTCAATCAATAATCCGGCTTTTAATCTGCATGTAATTCAGATTCTTCTTTTGCCACCCTAATTTTTTCTTTTTTCAAATCAATCCGGATGATATTATATAAGCTCATGTAAACGTTGGCAATCCATACAATTGAAAAGAATGAGATAATATAACCCCGCCAATCCTGATAGAGGAGGGTATAATTGGTGATCAGCAGAATAATAATAGTTACATAATGACTGAAGCAATATTCACAGGTAAAAACGTAGAAAAATTTTCTTTTTACCAAACGTTCGCCGTGTTTTGATCGATCGACGCAAAATTCCCTTGCCTCCCTGAAAATTTCTTCTTTGGTAACCGTCCAGGCAATGCAGGCTACAGGAATGGCCAATATGAAAAGATAATAAATATGTGATTCCATAGAAAGGATAAATTGTTTCAGTAATAACCTTCTAGCCTTGCAAATGTTTAGCATACGACTAAACATTTTATGGGTTGAGCTGTTAGCTAAGTATTCAATTTAGAATATTATGGAAAGATCAGAAATAACAGACCTTCTGGAGATTATTAATCAGCAGGTAAGTTCTGCCATTTTGGGCGGAAGAGACGATGATTATGAAGAACTGGAAAGCATGGGTTTAATTATTATTCACCGGGAAGCGGTTCAGTGGTCAGCCTCGATCACACCTGCAGGTATTGCTTACCTTGGACACGACTAAAGCAAAAAGGCTGACAATCTTTAACCTGATTATTGATTTAATCTGTTAAATTTGCCGCAAGTCTGGAATGAGCATAATTTCAAATTATATGCCATTCCGGTTACACTTATGGACGATTTGCAACTCAGAACCGTTAACGTTACCCGATATGTTACGCCTTTACGCGAAGGTGGCTCGATGCCAGCCATCGCTGAAGCGGATGATGGTTTTTTATATGTTTTAAAGTTTCGCGGTGCAGGACAAGGTCCGCGGGCATTAATTGCTGAATTAATTGGCGGTGAAATTGCCCGGATATTAGGCTTGCGCGCACCAGAACTGGTTTTTGCCAGTTTAGATGAGGCTTTCGGCAGAACCGAACCTGATGAAGAAATTCAGGATCTTTTGAAAGCAAGTGTAGGTCTGAACCTGGCATTACATTACCTCTCGGGAGCGATCACTTTCGATGCAACCGTAACAACAGTAGATCCTAAACTTGCATCTCAGATTGTATGGTTAGATTGTTTTTTAACCAATATGGATCGTACCTGCCGGAACACCAACATGTTGGTTTGGCATAAAGAATTGTGGCTGATTGATCATGGTGCCGCATTATATTTTCACCACTCCTGGCAAAATTGGGAAGAACAGGCCATTCGTCCTTTCAGCTTAGTAAAAGATCATGTACTACTCCCTTGGGCATCAGAACTTGAACTGGCAGACCAGGAATTTCGTTCGATACTAAATATCGAAAAAATTAATGCCGTAATTGATTTAATCCCGGATGGTTGGCTGGAGGGAGAAACAAGCTTCCCAACAAAGGAAGCGCACCGGAAAGCTTATGCTTATTTCCTGGAAACCAGACTCAACCATTCTCATATATTTTTAAAAGAAGCACAGCATGCAAGAGAAATACTTATTTGAGTACGCTGTGATTCGTGTAATGCCGAGGGTAGAACGCGAAGAGTTTATTAACGTTGGTATCATTTTATTTTGCGCGAAGAAAAAGTTCCTGAATAGTGTGTTCTTTTTGAATGAAAAAAAGATAAAAGCCTTCTGTTCCGAAATAGGTCTGGATGATTTAACCGCAAATCTAAACGCTTTTCAAAGAATAAGTTTAGGGGCAAAAGGCTCTGGCGCAATCGGCGAATATGATCAGGCATCAAGATTCAGGTGGCTCACAGCAACCAGAAGTACAGTGGTACAATGCTCCAAAGTTCATCCTGGGTTTTGCACAGATGCACAACAAACCATGATGAGACTTCACCACGAACTCGTTTTATAAGAATTAAAATAACAAGTTAACGCCTAATCGAATTCAATTGTCAAAAGAATACTTTAAAAATCTTCAGGATTTGCTCGATGTGGAGCGTGAAGAAGATTTACAGTCTTATCTCAAGCTTACCTTAAATACTTCTGCAGCAGATCGGAGAGCATTAGGTTTAACCTGGTACCCAATAGCGATCAGAAATACCGAAATTGGCAGGGGCGATTACCTGAGTATAGAATTAGAGCGAACCACCCATCAGGATTTTTCACATCAGTTCAGGTTCGGTTCTGCAGTGGTTTTATTTTCAAATCACGATCCAAAGGTAGATAAGATCGAAGGAATCATCACCCACCAGAGTTCCAGTAAAATGAAAGTAAGCCTTCGGATAGATGAATTACCGGATTGGACTAGAGATGGGAAATTGGGGGTAGATCTATTGTTTGATAACAATAGCTACGATGAAATGCAGCATGCACTTAAGCTGGCCTCAAATCTTTCTGATCAGGTTCCGGAAAATAAATTGATTAAAGTTCTGACCAGTGAGGAAAAGCCTTCCTTTCAAAATGTTGAGAAATTTTTAATACCGAATCTGCTCAATGAATCTCAAAAGCTTGCGGTAAATAAAATTGTTTCGGCAGATCACCTGGCTATTATTCACGGCCCGCCGGGAACCGGTAAAACAACAACAATTGTACAAGCCATAAAATCGTTACTGAAGCACCATGATCAAAAGATTTTGGTGGTGGCCCCAAGCAATACTGCAGTCGATTTATTGACTGAAAAATTTGCCATTGAAGGTTTAAATGTAATTCGGGTGGGTCACCCGGCACGTGTTTCCGAGAAATTGCTGTCTGCGACGCTGGATCATAAAATGGCAGATCATCCGGAGATGAAAACGATCAAGGCTTTAAAGAAACAAGCGAATGAGTTCAAAAATATGGCTCATAAATATAAGCGAAGTTTTGGAAAAGCGGAGCGTGACCAGCGTAAAGCACTATTTGATGAAGCCCACAAGATTGGGAAAGAAATAGAAAAGACAGAATCTTACATCATGGATAGTCTGTTTAATAAAGCACAAATTATTACCGCAACCCTGGTAGGCGCCAACCACCACACTGTTCGGAATCTAAAATACCATACGGTTGTAATTGATGAAGCCGGACAAGCCTTGGAGCCCGCCTGCTGGATTCCAATTTTAAAGGCTCAAAAAGTGGTCCTTGCGGGAGATCATCTGCAGTTATCACCCACAATAAAATCGATGGTTGCAGCTAAAAATGGCTTAAGTAACACCTTGTTAGAAAAGCTCGTACACCTTCATCCTGAATCTGTTGTGTTATTAAATGAACAATACAGAATGAATAAAAGCATTATGGGATATTCTGCTAATGTCTTTTATGATAACAAATTAATTGCACATCAATCTGTGGCAAACCAGCTGCTTTTTGATGGTGATGAACCGATTAACTTTATCGATACTGCAGGCTGTAGCTATGATGAAAAGCTAGATGGTACCAGCACCACCAATCCGGAAGAGGCTGCATTTTTAATCCGGCATCTGGTTGGCCTGGTTACCACGTTAGAGACGATCTATACTCCCGAAAATTTTCCTACAATTGCCGTTATCTCTCCTTATAAGCAACAGATCCAGATTTTAAAAGCATTGGTTTTAGAAGAAGAAATTTTAGCTAAGTATCAGCGTAAAATTGCCGTAAATACTATAGATAGTTTTCAGGGGCAGGAGAGAGATGTGGTATATATTAGCTTGACAAGAAGCAATTCTGATGGAAATATAGGGTTTTTAGCAGACACCCGACGGATGAATGTTGCCATGACGAGGGCGAAAAAGAAACTGGTTGTTATCGGCGACAGTTCGACACTCTCTAAAGCTAAATTTTATGCTGATTTTATTGGTTATGCAGAAAATCTAAATGCTTACCATAGCGCATGGGAATATATTGATAACTAGATGACCAGTAAACGGATGATTTGCCTTCCTTGGTTTATGTTAGAGATTAAGAATAATTTTAATAAATCAAAGTCTGAAAATTTTAATTGCAGATGACAGCGACCTTTTGCGAATTTTAATTAAAGGTTTTCTTCGTAAATTTATATGTTCCCCCGAGATTTCTGAAACTCACAATTTACCTGAAACCTTTGATCTTCAGGCTAAAGAGCATTTCGATTTTAGTATTAGACATCAATATGCCTAAACGAGATAGCAATCCAAGTACAGTAAAAGAAATTTTGGCTATGCAGGATAATCTCAAGATCTGTGTGTTTTCCGGCAAAGACGGGAATATTTCTTCGTCTTTATAAGATTTGTTAGCCAATAACTTCTAATTTATTTTCTTCAAGCTTTCCGGAAATTGTTGCGCCGGCAATCAGCAATTCGTTGGTAATCATTTTGGTATATTCTGTAATTTCTGATTTGAAATCTTTAACAGAAGATCCTGATCTGATTTCCTCTAACCTTTTCTCCCACTGACCAGTAAGTTCAGCTTGTGCAATTTGTTTATCTTTAACTACCTCGTAAACCGCAAGTCCTTTATTTGTCGGCACTAAATTTCGTTTCTCCCGAGTAATATATGTTCGCGTAATCAATGTTTCAATGATAGATGCCCGTGTTGCTGGCGTTCCTAATCCACTGTCTTTCATTGCGTAACGGAGCTCCTCATCTTCAATCTCTTTACCACAAGTTTCCAGTGCTTTAAGAAGTGAAGCTTCATTGTACATCGGCTTTGGCTTGGTTTGCTTTTCTAATAAGGATTTCTCCGTAATGGGCAATTGCTCACCCACAGCCACCTTTGGCAAAGCAGCATTATCTTCATCTTTTTTCTCTTCATCAGATTCATTAAAGACAGCGCGCCATCCGGCAGAACGGATCACTGTTCCATTGGCCTGGAAAGTTAAGCCCGATTGAATAGTTATTTTGGTAACCTCTTTTAAACATTCCTGATGAAAAGCTTCAATCATTCGGCCAACCACCATATCGTAAATGGCTTGTCTATCGCTGCTTAAACCATAAGCTTCTTCGCCGGTAGGCAAAACAGCATGGTGATCTGTCACTTTTTTTGCGTTCACACTCCGTTTATTGAGCTTAATGGTTTGCAAAAACTGCGCCTGCCTGCCAAAATCAGGATGTTTGGTAAACTTTGATATCAGGTCTGGGACACCTGCAAAAACATCATCTCCGATATACCTGGAGCCTGTACGGGGATAAGAAACCAGTTTGCTCTCATATAAATTCTGCAGAATTCCCAAAGTTTGATCAGCGGTATATCCCTTCTTTTTGTTTGCCTCCTGTTGCAAGCTACTCAAGTCGTGCAGCAGCGGAGGCGGTTCTTTTCTTGGCTTGGCTTCCACAGCAGTAATGTTTCCACCCGTCGGAAAGCCAGAAGAAACGTCCTCAACAAGGGCAAATAGTTTTTCTGCCTCTTCTTTATATTTATAATTAGTGGTGGATACGGCCTTAAATACTTGTTCATCTTTTATCAAAAGAATGCTAAGCTGGTAATAGGTCTGCGGAACGAAGTTTTTAATTTCTAGAAACCTGGCACAAATCATGGCCAGGGTAGGTGTTTGCACCCGGCCTAAAGATAAAACGGTTCTGTTGCCTGCTGAGATACTTAGGGCCTGAGTAGCATTCATTCCCACCAGCCAATCTGATTCTGAGCGGCAATGTGCAGAATTAAAAAGCGTATCATAATCCGTTCCGGGTTTTAAATTTCGAAATCCATCTTTTATTGCCTCATCGGTTTGAGAGGAAATCCAAAGCCTTTTAAACGGTTTTTTGCATTTTAAAAAATAGTAAATGTAGCGGAAAATCAATTCACCTTCGCGCCCTGCATCCGTTGCTACGATGATTTCAGTAGCCTCATCGAAAAGCTTCTTGATGGTGTCCAGTTGTTTGCGTACAGCCGGATCTTCTACAAAACCATCTTTCGTTTTAATTTTACGGATAGCGAGTTTAAACTTGGCGGGTAGCATGGGCAAATGTTGCCTTCTCCAGCCAATAAAGCCATAATCCTGAGGCGGAGCCAATTGTAACAAATGCCCAAATGCCCAGGTAAATGAATAACCTTTACCTTCAATGTATCCGTCTTTTCTGGTAGTCGCCCCAAAAACTTTGGCAAGTTCACGACCAACAGAGGGCTTTTCTGCAATTACAATCTTCATGAATCTGGCTTGTCTTTCAAAGTTCAAAGATCGCGAAAATAACTCATGAAGGCCCTAATTTTTTACTCACACTATAAACGCTTGTGCGTTAAACATTTTGCAGGGTCTGCTGTTAGCTCATGATAAAATCAGTAACAATTGCAGACAGCTGAGGTCTAAAAAATTAATGGAGAAAATTTACAATCTTGCAAATAGTGAAGTGAAAGTAGGGCTGGAACCCAAACTGGTGCGGGTATATAGCGATACTGCACTTTGGACTTTCCTGAAAACTGATGCCGGAAAAAGATTTGAATTGTTGGCTGAAACCATCAAATATGATTATGCTACTACCTTTGGAAACGAACTTAAGATCACCAATGATTCACTAATTGTAGAGATTCTCGTTCATGTCTATTGCGATTACTTAGGCTTGCGTTTCAATCGCATAGTGAAGATTAAATTTATTCAGAACATCGTAAACAAGCTGCTGGAACGTGCAGAGGTAGTGGATTGCGGCGAGCGTGGCGTAGATGGAAACCGATGGGTGTGGGATTTCTTAGCCAGGTACAAAATGATATTTTTTCGCATTCTTCCAAAGAATTTAAACGTAAGAAAGCTTAAAACCTAGCGCCTGATTAAGGCTAGAAACCTGCCATTTACTAACGAATATTGTTATAGTTCCTTGGCCAGATTAACCAGAAAGCCTTTCAGCTTTTCTAAAGAATCGATAATCTTTTGGTTTTCCTTCACATCAGATTTATTATGCTTCAGGTGTTCTTTGGCGCCTTTTAAGGTAAAGCCTTTTTCATCTACTAAATTGAAGATGATCTTAAGATTTTCAATGTCTTCCGGAGTAAAAAGCCTGTTGCCTTTTTTGTTTTTCTTCGGTTGAAGAATGTCGAATTCCTTTTCGTAAAATCGGATTTGAGATGCGTTTACTTTAAACATTTCAGTCACTTCGCCCATAGTGTAATACATTTTATTAATGTCTCTTTCTTTGTACGGCATAACTTGTGCTTGATTATTAGGGTTTTACATCGATTAATTAAAGTATTCAAATGTAGCTTGATTTTTCCTGATTAACGCAATAAAATTTTAATTTTGTTCCTCCAAGATTTACAATAATGACAGCTAAAGAAATAAGACAAGCATTCCTGAATTTTTTCGAACAAAAACAACATCACCTGGTTGCTTCGGCCCCGATTGTAGTTAAGAACGATCCAACGTTGATGTTTACCAACGCAGGAATGAACCAGTTTAAGGATTTGTTTTTAGGAGAAGCCGCCATTAAATACGCAAGAGTTGCAGATACCCAACGGTGTTTACGCGTTTCTGGAAAGCACAATGACTTAGAAGAAGTAGGGATTGATACTTATCACCACACCATGTTCGAAATGCTGGGAAACTGGAGTTTTGGAGATTATTTTAAGAAAGATGCCATTGCCTGGAGTTGGGAATTATTGACAGAAGTTTATAAAATTCCAAAGGAAAAACTTTATGTAACCTATTTTGAAGGTGATGAGAAAGAAGGTTTGGCAAAAGATCAGGAAGCTTATGATCTTTGGAAACAATATGTTGATGAAAGTCATATTTTACCCGGAAACAAGAAGGATAATTTTTGGGAAATGGGCGAAACTGGTCCCTGCGGACCTTGCTCAGAAATCCATGTAGATTGCCGTACGGATGAAGAAAAAGCATCAGTTGATGGCGCTACCCTGGTAAATGCAGATCACCCTCAGGTAATAGAAATCTGGAACAATGTATTTATGCAATTTAACCGTTTAAAAGATGGTTCACTGCAAACATTACCCGCTAAACATGTAGATACCGGAATGGGTTTCGAACGTTTGGTACGTATTTTACAAGAAAAAACTTCCAATTACGATACAGATGTTTTCCAGCCGATGATTCAGTTTATTGCTGAAAAATCCGGAATTGTATATGGTACAAATGAAAAAACGGATATTGCCATGCGGGTAATGGCAGATCACATCCGGGCAATTTCATTTGTAATTGCTGATGGTCAGTTGCCATCAAATAATAAGGCAGGTTATGTGATCAGAAGGATTTTACGCCGTGCTGTACGTTATGCCTATACTTTCCTTAACTTTAAAGAACCATTTTTAAATCAATTGGTTCCTTTATTAGCTGAACAATTTAAAGGTGTTTTTGATGAATTGGTTGCACAACAGGATTTTGTTCAAAAAGTGGTTTTAGAAGAGGAAGTTTCGTTTCTAAGAACCTTAGAAAAAGGCATAAATCTATTTAATAATCATATAAATAGTGATTCGGATCAAGAGGATGGTCTTGCTGTAAATGCTATTGAACAAGATGGGCAGTTAAGGGATAGAACGATAACAGGAAGGTTTGCGTTTTTACTATCTGATACTTTCGGCTTTCCAATAGATTTAACAGAACTCATGGCCCGGGAGAAAGGCTGGTCAGTTGATTTGGAAGCTTACGAGCAAGCGCTTAAAAAACAAAAAGATGACAGCCGTGCCGCTACAGCCATTGATACCAGCGACTGGATTATCATAAACGCTGACGATCAAAGTGAATTTGTAGGTTATGACGATTTAGAAATTGAAACGGAAATTTTAAAATACCGTAAAGTAAAAGCTAAAGGAAAAGAGCAATATCAAATTGTTTTACGCCAAACGCCATTTTATGCGGAGAGCGGTGGCCAGGTGGGAGATACCGGGCGACTGGAAGATCATAGTCGCCAGTTTTGGGTAGACATTACAGATACTAAAAAAGAAAATGGCCTTACAGTCCACTTCACAGATCTTCTTCCCGATAATCTGGAAGGGAAATTCTGGGCGGTTGTAGATGAAGATAAACGGATCCTAACGGAAGATAATCACTCGGCTACGCACTTATTGCACGCTGCGCTTAAACAAGTATTAGGTCAGCATGTAAACCAGAAAGGTTCTTTGGTAAATGCTGATTACCTGCGTTTCGATTTTTCACATTTCTCGAAAGTTACTGATGAAGAACTGGCTCAGGTAGAAGTAATTGTCAACCAGAAGATCAGAGAAAATATTAAGTTAAAAGAACAAAGAAATGTACCTTATCAGGATGCGATTCAAAGTGGCGTAACTGCTTTGTTTGGCGAAAAATATGGTGATTTTGTTCGGATGATTACTTTTGATGACCATTTCTCGAAAGAACTTTGTGGCGGTACACACGTAAAAGCAACCGGACAAATCGGATCATTTAAAATTGTTGCTGAAAGCGCAGTGGCAGCAGGCGTTCGCAGGATTGAGGCCATTACCGCAGATAAAGCTGAACAATACTTTTTAGATCAGCGCAGAGAGTTGGGTCACTTAAAAGCACTTCTAAATGGTTCAAAAGATCTTTCGGCATCGGTTCAGGCATTACTTGATGAAAATGCCAAACTGAAAAAGGAAATTGAAAAAACAACTTTAGAGCGTGTAGGTAATTTAAAAAATGAGATTGTTCACCATGTAAGGGGAATAAATGGTGTGAACTTAATTGCCAAACATATTGATTTACAAAATGCTGATGCTGTTAAAAACCTGGCTTTTTCATTAAAAGATATAGTCGATAACCTTTTTCTGGTGTTCACCACCGAAATTGAGGGTAAACCGGGGATAACGGTTATGTTATCGGAAGAGCTGATAAAGAAAGGCATGAATGCCTCTAACATTGTCCGGGAGCTGGGTAAAGAAATTCAGGGCGGAGGCGGTGGTCAGCCATTTTATGCAACTGCCGGCGGTAAAAATCCTGCTGGTTTGGGCAAGGTGCTGGAGAAAGCGGAAAGTTTCATCCCGCAAGGGTAAAATATATTGCTGTATCGGGTATTTGAGTCGATACAATACCCGATGATTATGAACTAAATCCCCATGCAAAACTTGTTTGGGGATTTTTCATCAACACGATTCTGTTATTCGGCCAACAAAGCCTGACGAATCAATTACAAAATCTGTTGCAATTCAGATTTTAAGAAAATAATTACATTGCACCGTTAACACTCATTACCAACTATTTTCAAATGGGCACTGGATTTTCGCTATTCTTATTCTTGATTGCCATCAAACTAATGAACCAATACTTGGATAAGGACATTGCCCAGCCCGCGGTTTTAAATAATCCAAATCTTGGTGAAAATAAGCTTATCAGTTATTTTCCAGTGGTTTTTCACCTCACCATCATTGCGTTGATTTTGCTTTCTTGTTTTATACCGGGAATTATGAGCGGATCACGTATCAACTTACTGATTTCAGATGGAATTTTCCAGTTTGTTAGCACGATGTTAATCTATATCATCAGTCTGATTAATCCGTTTGTATCTTTTTCCACAGAAATGAGAAAAAAGATCATTGATAGCGCAGGAGAACAGGATTTTAATTGGCTGAATTGGTTGTTGAGAAATAAGAACTGGCAGCTGTTGAAGACCTTAGCCTGTATTGTAATTGTAGGCTATTGTATATACAACGGTTATCTTGTTATTCCGGATTTGAATCAGGGCATACTTTCAGGAATTACCGTTGTGCTGATTTTATTTTTCATAATCGGCAATATGGTTCAATTGATTAAAGATCCGGTATTATTCAAGCAAAAAATATTATTCCGCTTATCTATACTTTACCGGTCTTTTAAATTGGTCTTCATCATTTCAATATTTTTGCTAGTCGCTATTTATATTATGATAGCTACCTTAAAGATAAATCAAGATCAAAGAGTTTTGACTATGGGAAGCATCCTGTTGGTTTATAACGTTGTTATGGCTTATAATGAATTCAAAATTCTCCAAGCTAGCTAGTGATATTTCCGCAGTGCACGAATAGCGATGAACAACCCGATTAAAGTTAAGATTGCACTTAAAATAAATGGTGCGCCCGGGAAATACATTGGTGTTCCATCCTGAATGAAATATACAAAAATATGGCTCGCCACCCAGGGCCCTATAATGGCGGCTAAACTCTGTAGACTCGTCGTAATTCCCTGGATTTCTCCCTGTGCATTTTCAGGCACCTGATTAGAAATAATACTCTGCATTGCAGGTCCGCCGATTCCAGCCAGGCAATAGGGAATAATAAATAGCATCATCATTGTTCCGTTTTTTGCAAATGCAAAACACACAAAACCGATAACATAAAGCATCAGTCCGAAATAGATGGCCTTTCTGTTTCCAATCTTCGGAATAATGAAGCGAATTAAACCACCTTGTACAATAGCTACCATTAAACCCACCACACCAAGCGAGTAGCCAATCATGGTGGCATCCCACTTAAATTTTTCAATAACATAATAAGACCAGTTAGATTGAACCGAGTGGCTGGCGATATAAAGAAGGAGTAAAGTAGCTAACAGACCTAAGATTGCAGGATATTTCGATGCGTTTAAAAATGATCCAACCGGGTTTGCCCGCTTCCAGGAGAAACTTCTTCGCCGCTCTTTGGGTAAAGATTCGGGTAAAATAAAATAACCATACAGCCAGTTAACCAAAGCCAGGCCGGCAGAAATCATAAAGGGAACCCGAAGTCCATAAGTGCTGAATAAACCGCCAATTACCGGCCCGAGAATAAAACCGACACCAAAGGCCGCGCCAACTAAGCCGAAGTTTTGCGCTTTCTTTTCCGGCGCTGAGATATCGGCAATGTACGCCATGGCGGTGGTGAAACTTGCACCTGTAATTCCGGCAATAATACGGCCGACAAAAAGCCATAAGATGCTGGGTGCAAAAGAAAGGAAAATATAGTCTATCCCAAGTCCGAATAAGGAGAAAAGTAGAATAGGCCGCCTTCCGTACTGATCGCTCAGCCCACCCATAATTGGCGAAAATAAAAACTGTGCCAGGGCAAATGCAACCATCAGATAGCCACCATAATCTGCAGCCACACTCAGACTGCCTCCTGTAAATTCCTGAATGAGTTTGGGTAAAACCGGGATGATGATCCCGAATCCGGTGAAATCGATCAGGAGTGTAATCATGATGAAAACCATCGCAGATTGTTTTTGCTTAGCCATTGTGTATTCGCGTTTAATACAAAAATAGGATTATAATTAAAAAATGATTTAAATAAGGCTGTAAGAACTTAAAAAAAATATGACACCTAAAAACACTTATCCATGTCCAAAACTTTTCCACAATGCCTTATTTCGGCATATTTTTGCTAAATTCGCAAGGTTATAACAATACCTTTTTTAAATATCGTTTTCGATAACGAATAATAACTTATGGCAGAAGATTTAGAAAATCAACAAAACGACAAAATCATCCAAATTAATATAGAGGAGCAGATGAAATCGGCCTACATTGACTATTCAATGTCGGTAATCGTATCCAGGGCTTTGCCTGATGTACGTGATGGATTGAAACCGGTTCACCGCCGTGTTTTATATGGTATGCTTGATCTGGGCGTAACGAGTAATAAACCACATAAAAAATCTGCCCGTATTGTAGGTGAGGTATTGGGTAAGTATCACCCGCATGGTGATGCATCCGTATATTTTACCATGGTACGTATGGCTCAGGACTGGAGTTTACGTTACCCGATGGTAGATGGCCAGGGAAACTTTGGTCACATTGATGGTGATTCGCCGGCTGCAATGCGTTATACGGAAGCACGTTTCTCTAAAATTGCAGAGGAAATGCTTGCCGATATCAATAAAGATACTGTAGATTTTCAGTTAAACTTTGATGATACCTTACAGGAACCAACGGTTTTACCTGCAAAAATTCCTAACCTTTTGGTTAACGGTTCATCTGGTATTGCGGTAGGTATGGCAACCAATATGGCGCCACATAACTTAACCGAATGTATTGATGGTATTGTAAACTATATCGATAACAGAGACATTACCATTGAGGAGTTAATGAAGTTTGTAAAAGCTCCGGATTTCCCTACAGGTGGTATTATTTATGGCTATACCGGCGTTAAAGAAGCTTTCGAAACAGGTCGTGGACGTATCGTAATGCGTGCAAAAGCAGAAATTGAAAGTATTAAAGACCGCGAGGTAATCATCGTTACAGAAATTCCTTACCAGGTGAATAAAGCCATGATGATTGAGCGTACTGCTGAATTAGTTGGCGAGAAAAAGCTGGAAGGAATCTCAAACATTAAAGATGAATCCAACAAGGATGGTATCCGCATCGTTTATGAAATTAAACGTGATGCAAATGCCTCTATCGTTCTAAACAACCTATATAAGTATACGGCGTTACAAACTTCATTCAGTGTAAATAACATTGCATTGGTAAAAGGTCGTCCGCAAATGCTAAATCTCAAAGATTTAATTGTGCATTTTGTAGACCACAGGCATGATGTAGTGATTCGCCGTACCAAGTATGAATTAGCAGAAGCAGAGAAACGTGCACACATTTTAGAAGGTTACTTAATTGCATTAGATCATTTAGATGAAGTAATTAAGTTAATCCGTGCCTCAGAAACGCCGGAAGAAGCTCGTTTGGGCTTGATGGAAAAATTCGGCTTAAGCGATCTTCAGGCTCGTGCTATCCTGGATATGACACTTCGTCGTTTAACAGGACTAGAGCGTGATAAAATTAAAGAAGAGTACGCAGAGCTGATGAAAACCATCGAATACTTAAAATCTATTCTTGATGATGAAGGCTTGCGGATGCAGATCATCAAAGATGAGTTGGCAGATATTCAGCAGAAATTTGGCGATGAGCGCAGAACAACTATTGTTCACTCAGCTGAAGACATGAGCATGGAAGATTTCATTGATGATGAAGAAGTGGTTATTACCATTTCCCATGAAGGATACGTTAAACGTACACCGGCAACAGAATTCAGGGCACAGGGCAGAGGTGGAAAAGGATCAAAAGGCAGTACTTCTAGAAATGAAGATTTTATAGAGCACATGCTGGTAGCCACAAACCACAATTACATGTTGTTCTTTACCGAAGCCGGAAGATGTTTCTGGTTGAGGGTTTACGAAATTCCGGAAGGTTCCCGTACCAGTAAAGGAAGGGCGATTCAAAACATCATCAATATCCCGAAAGACGAGAAAATTAAGGCATACATCAAAGTTAAAAACCTTAAAGATCAGGAATACCTGGAGAACAATTTCATCATTATGTGTACTAAAAAAGGTACCATTAAGAAAACTTCTCTTGAGTCTTATTCACGTCCGCGTGTTAATGGTATTAATGCGATTAACATTAATGATGGAGATGTGTTGTTAGAAGCCTGTTTAACCAACGGACAAAGTGAAATTGTGATGGCATTGCGTTCTGGAAGGGCTATTCGCTTTAACGAAAGTACCGTTCGTCCAATGGGAAGAACAGCTACCGGCGTACGTGGTGTGAGGCTTGCACACGATAAAGATGAAGTTGTTGGCATGATTGCTGTAAACAATCCGGAGGTTACGGTGTTAGTAGTATCAGAAAAAGGATACGGAAAACGGACGGACATTGAAGATTACCGCGTAACAAACCGTGGTGGTAAAGGTGTAAAAACCATCAATGTTACGGAGAAAACCGGACAATTAGTATCGATTAAAGACGTTACAGATGGTGAGGATCTGATGATCATTAACCGTTCGGGAATTGTAATTAGAATTCCTGTTTCAGCTTTAAGGGTGATGGGACGTGCAACTCAGGGTGTTCGTTTAATTTCGCTGAAAGGTGATGACGAAATTGCATCGGTTACCAAGATTGATCACGAAGAAGATGAAGAAGAAACTGTTGATCTGGAAGATGTTTTAGTAGTAGATGGTGAGGAATTAGAAGCTGACCCCGCTGCTGAAGCAGAAGAAACTGAAGACGACGAAGAAGAAGGTGAAGCTGATCAGCGAACAGAAGAATAAAATTAACTAAAATAAAAATTAGAATAAAAATTATGAAAAGAGTATTTCTAGGTATAATTTTGGCAGGAGCAGCAAGCTCTGCGTTTGCTCAGAAAAGTGAAGTTAATGAAGCAAAAAAAGCATGGGGAATTTTCCAGTTAACTACACAAGGTGCAACACCTTTAGATAAAAAGTTAGAATCTGTTAAAACGGGTTTGGCTCATACTGATAAGGCTATTGCTGATGAGAAATCTAAAGTAATGCCTGAAGCCTGGACTTACCGTGCATTATTTGCTTCTTCTGCTGCTATTTTAGATACAGTGAACGTAGCAAACGCTGATGCAAACTTAAAAATTGCTCAGGATGCCCTTGTTGAAGCTAAGAAATTAGATGCTAAAGGCGCAGAAAAAGAAAACATCACTTTGGCTGAAACCAACATTTCCAACGCAGTTAGAAATGCAGGGGTAATGGCTTACAATAAGAAGGATTATAAAACAGCCTATACAAAATTTGTTCAGGCTACAGTCATTAACCCAACTGATACTGCCATGTATTTAAATGCAGGTATTGCAGCCAGAAACGTGGAAGATTATCCTGGAATGATTCAGCAGTTTAAGAAAGTAATTTCTTTAAACTCGCCACAATCTAAAGATTTGTATAACGAATTGGTTGATGTAACTTTAAGAAAGCAAAAAGATACTACTGCTGCTTTAGCCATTATTGCCGAAGCGGTTGCTAAATATCCGGATAACGCCGAATTAATTAAAACTGAAACTCAGATCTATATTGATAGAGGCGATGTTGCAAAATCAGAGCAAATGTTAAACGCTTTAGCTACTAAAGAGCCTACAAATCCTAATTATCAGGTATTATTGGGCAACATTTATTTCTCACAAGCTTTGAAAATTCAGGCAGATAGAAATAAAGTTGATCAGAAAAAAGTTAAAGAATTTAATGCGTTAACTGTAAAAATGAATGGTTTACTAGATAAATCTCTTCCTTTTTACAAAAAAGCTTTAGAAATTGACGGCAAAAATGTTGGTGCATTAGAAACGCTAAAAACCATTTATGCTTTCAGAAACGATACAAAAAGCTATAATGAGGTTAAGGCTAAGCTAGATGCCTTACCTAAGCAGTAATTAAGTGCTAAAATTTAAAAAAGAGTCCTGATTTTATCAGGACTCTTTTTTTTTACTTATTTTTACCCCGTTAGTATTTTTGCCCATCATCACAGATAGATCTATTATGCAAAAAGGTTTTAAGCTATTAATAGCACTTTTGATTTCCACTTCATTAAATTCCTTCGCTCAAAAAAGTCAGATTTTAATTGCCCGCAACTCGGTAGGGAAACTTCAGGCGTCAATAGCCAATAAGGAAGACGAAAAGAAACAACTGGCTATTATTACGGAAGGTTTAAAAGCCATTGAATCAGCAGAAAAGGATAATAAAACCAAGAATTGGGCAGAAACCTGGTCTCTTAAATCGTACCTGACTTCTTATGCATCGCTAATAGATACAGATGCAGCAAATTCAGACAAATTCTACGAAGCAGCAAATACAGCCATTAAACAGGCGAGGGGCCTGGATAAATATGAAGACAACTCCGGTCTGATTAAAGCATCGAACCATAATATTTTAATTAAAAAACAGGAGAGGGGCAACGCCTCATTTTTCAATAATGAGTTCAATGAAGCTTATGAAGATTTAAAGGAAGTAAGTGATAGTTTCCCTGCAGATACCACACTAGCTTTAAATACAGGGATTTGCGCTTTGAATATTCAGAATTACGACGAGTCCATTTCATATTTTAAGAGAGCAAAAGATAATGGCATCCATAATGCCTCGATGTTTCAAAAGCTTTCACAGCTTTACAGTGCAAAATACGATTATGAAACCGCGATCAAAACGCTTGAAGAAGGTTTGTTAAAAAATCCATTCAATAAAAATCTGACGAACGACTATATCAATTTGCTTTTAGATACTGAGAACTACGTGAAAGCGACAAGTTTGATTGAGGGAAATTTAAAAGTTGAAAAAGGAAATAAACTGTTGTATTTTCTATATGGGTATCTACAGCAAGCTGGCGGAAACAATCCGACAGCCATTTTAGCGTATGATAAAGCGCTTGCAACCGATCAGAATTATTTTGATGCCTTGTACCAGCTTAGTCTGGCGTACATTAATACGGCGAATGAGACTTTGCAGAAAAACGATGCTGAAAAGGTTTCCAACTACAGCTCATTAATTAATCGTGCACAGCTTGCCTTACAACGTGCAAATGAAATAAATCCTAATGATAAAAAAACAGTTCAGCTGTTGCTGGATATCTATTCCCGTAAAAAAGCAACAGACAAGGTTCAGGAACTAAATCGAAGACTTCAGGAGTTATAGTATTTTTATATGAAATCGAAAGAGGATAGAATATAGAAACACCAACTTAACATAATATTAATTATAAGACAATTATTGATTTAGTATTTTATGGGTTAGTTTGACCGAATTGAACTCATTTTCATGAATTGAAAACAAACTCGATTTCGTCATTTAAGCATTCTGCAGTTTGAACAAATCCGAGCCGTTTAAGCAGATTAATTGTTTTAGTATTTTGTTTCGTTGTAATCGCGATAACTTTAGCCAATCCGATTTCGTTAATTCCATACTCAATAGCGAGTTTCATTGCAGCTGTCATGAAACCTTGTCCACGGAATTTGCTTTTAAGTACACAACCAAGTTCCCCAATACCTTTTTCAAATCCCCGGTAATAACCAACTGTTCCCACGATTTCATTGGTTTGTTTATCTGCAATGCCCCAATGAATTGATGAACCATTTAGATAATCCAAATCGATTCTTGCCTGCATTTTCGCCGCATCATCAATAGTTAAAGCCGGTTGGGCATCATAGAATGATATTTCCATGATGTCTTCTAAGTCTTCAGATTCAATTTTTCGTAATACAATGGATTCTGCAAAAATTTCCGGAAATTTATCGTATGGAGGTAATTGCATCAATTTTATTAATTAGATCTTATTTTAAGCTTTAATTTCTTCTTCGAAAATCTTAAATGTAGTAATTATTCGATTAACTGCTTTTATTTTGTATTGTCAAAAGCTTTAATTTATTTATTACAAAAAGACTATAGTATAGTTTTATTAATACTTTAATAATCCTGAATTAATAAAATAAACATTTTTTTTCGTGATCTTTATGGTACTAAAACCATTTATTATGAAAAAGATCATTTCAATTTGCATGCTGGTATTATGCGTTGTTTCATTAACAACTTATGCTGCACCAGAAGTTCCTTACGCGGTTAAGGGAAAACAAACTCCTGTAACTACGTACAATGTGCGTTTAGGTTACCGAAATCTTGATGGCAGTGTAACTACCTCCGTATCTACAGACTCACCAGGGTTCACCGCTTATAACCAGGAAAGCGGTGATGATTATTATTGTGAAAATGGACCATCGTCTCCCGGAATATTTTTGCCTTATCAACTACCAGGCACCATTACTGGTTTACCTGCAGGCACCTATGAGTTTACTGCAGAACGAGGTCAGGGCAACTGGACTGGTTACGGTTCAATCACCGTGACATTATCACCGGAAATGATTGGAGCTGACGGGTATATCACCGTATATGTTCCAATCGCATGGGCTGAATAATTTTTTATTAAATAGTCCTAAAATGTGCTTAAAGCATTTCAGGACTATTTAATAATACGGATTGAAACACAATATTTTTGAAGGTTTGGAACAATTTTCAATTCAGACCTGTTATTAAATTATATGTATGAGAATATTTCAATCGAAGATGCTAAAAATTTACAGCTTGAGTTGGCCAAACAACTGCGCTTTAAACCTGTAAAAAATATCTCTACCATTGCTGGTGCTGACATTTCATTCAATAAGAACAGCACCACGATGTACACCGTTATTGTGATTTTAAGTTATCCGGAAATGAAGGTTCAAGCTTACGCACTGGATACTTTTGAAACGGCCTTCCCCTATCAGCCTGGGTATTTAGGCTTTAAAGAGGTTCCTGCTTTATTGAAAGTATGGGAACTGATCTCAAATAAGCCGGATCTGGTAGTATTAGATGGCAATGGCATTTTGCATCCACGAAGAATGGGCGTTGCATCACACTTCGGTATCTTAGCAAATCAACCTACAATTGGCTGTGCTAAAAGTATTCTATATGGTGAAAACCATATCCCTGAACGTACAAAATACAGTTATTCAACTATTGAAAGTAAGGGCGACTTACTTGGCTTTGCCCTCAGAACTAAAGATAATTGCGCACCTGTTTATGTCTCTGCAGGTCACCTCACTACGCAGGAACAAGCACTTGAAGTAATGAAAAAGTGTATCGGGAATTATAGAATTCCTGAGCCTACCCGTAGGGCACACGAGATTGTAAATGATTTTCGAATAGGAAAATTAAAGGCCGGTTATCATCATATCGACCAACCTTTAACGCTATTTTAGACCCATTTAATTCCTTTTGTAAGCAATTGAGTAGTCTTATATTCTTCTGTTCCAGCTTCCGGATGAATATTGTAACCCCAGTTTGCCTGAGGTGGTAAACTCATTAAAATGGATTCTATCCTTCCATTTGTTTCCAGCCCGAATTTAGTGCCAGAATCATAAACCAGGTTAAATTCTACGTAACGGCTTCGGCGAAGATACTGCCACTCTTTTTGTGCATCGGTAAATTCTTTATCGCGGTTGCGCTCAATCAGTTCAGTATAAATTGGCAAGAAAGTCTCCCCCAGGTTGCAAGAGAAATCTAAAATCCCCTGCCAGGTTAAGTCTGTATTTTCAGGTTTTAATCTATCATAAAAGATACCACCAATACCACGGGTTTCTTCTCTGTGTTTGATGAAGAAATAATCGTCTGCCTGTGTTTTAAATTTTGGATAAAAATCAGGATTAAATTCATCACAAGCATTTTTTAGTTTATGATGAAAAAAACGTGCGTCATTTTCAAAAACGTAATGTGGTGTTAAATCAATACCTCCGCCAAACCAACGGGTTTCTTCATTCAACTCAAAATACCTGATGTTCATGTGGATTATCGGTACCAGGGGGTGATTAGGATGGATAACAATCGAAACACCAGTGGCAAAGAAATCATCTTCCTCTACTTTAAAGGCTTTTTTGATTGCTTCAGGCAGTTTTCCATGGACAGCAGAAAAATTCACACCGCCTTTTTCAATGATTGAACCGTTTTGCATAATCCGGGTGCGTCCCCCTCCTCCTCCAGCCCGTTCCCACAATTCTTCTTCAAACTTCCCTTTGCCATCGGCGATCTCTAATCCTTTGCAAATTTCATTCTGAATCTGCTGATAACGTGCTGCTACTTCTTCTTTAAACATCATGATTATTTACGATTTCATCACAAATTTAAAGGTATTCTCTTACCTACCCCGTTTTATATTTAGATAGTACATTTGATTGACATTGAAAAACCAGCTAATATATAACGATTAGCTTTAACAACTTTACAACACCATAGAAAGAGCTTGTCAGCTGAAAAAGAATTTAATAAAGGTCACTCTTCCAGGTAATCTAAATCTTTGTTGAAGCTTTCTTTTAAAGAGGCTACTGAAATCATCGCAACTAGGGTGAGGATACCCATCATGATAAATCCGGCGGTAACAATATTATATTGGTGAACAAAGAATTCGAATGCTAAAGTAATCGGAATTAAAGCGCCCCGTACAAAATTCGGGGCAGTGGTGGTTACCGTAGATCGGATATTGGTACCAAATTGTTCTGCAGCGATGGTTACGAAGGTTGCCCAGTAGCCGACAGCGAAACCCATTACCAAACAAATCAGTATGAAGCTGCTTTCGGTTAAATTGTTATTTGTCAAGTACAGAATCACTGTAAACACAGATAATCCCTGAAAGATTAAGACTGTTTTCTTCCTTGATTTAAGGAGTTGTGCCAGGAAGCCACAAACTACATCGCCTATGGCTATCCCAAAATAAGTGTACATAATTCCTGTTCCTGCATTCAGCACTTCTTTTGCACCTAATGCTTTCCCGATCTCAGGAGATTGTGTAACTAAAATTCCAACAATAAACCAAAGTGGTAAACCCAGGCAGATACAAGCCAGGTATTTTAAAAATCTTTTCCGATCAGAAAAAAGCATAAAGAAATTTCCCTTTGAAACACTTTTAGACTGTTCCGCATTTTTGAACATGCCGGATTCAAATGTTCCAACGCGCAGGAGCAAGAGTAGCAAGCCCATTCCGCCACCAACAAAGTATGAGGTTTGCCAGGTGAAGTGTTTACCAATGGTGGCTGCCGCTGCAGCACCTAACAACCCGATTCCGGCCACCACCATCGTTCCATAGCCGCGTTTTTCTTTGTCCATGGTTTCAGTTACCAAGGTAATCCCTGCACCTAATTCGCCTGCCAAACCAATTCCGGCAACAAATCTAATCATGGCATAGCTGTGTACATCTGTAGCAAATCCATTGGCAATGTTAGCCACTGAATACATTAGGATAGAACCAAACAGCACTTTAATACGACCAAACTTATCGCCAATGATCCCCCATAATAATCCGCCAAGTAACAGACCAAACATTTGCATGTTGATCACATATTCACCTTCAGTGCGCATTTGCTCTGGGGAAATACCGATATCTGAAAAGCTTTTTAATCGGACAACCGAAAAGAGAACAAGGTCATAAATGTCCACGAAGTAACCCAGGGCGGCTACGATGACCAGGAAAATGACGTTGCGTTTATTTGACTGAGTTTGGGAATCCATTTGACTATTTGGTTTATTTGTTGAAAGTACAAAATCAACCAAATAAAAAAAATAGATTTAAAAAATAAAAGCCATCCGGTCTGGATGGCTTTTATCTCTCCTACATTGGAGGTGTTTTTGTTGTTGTATCTGGTGGCATTGTTTTAGAAGTATCCGCTGGTGTTGTAGTTTTTGTGGTATCCATTGGAGCAGTTGTTGTCGAATCTGTCTTTGTGCTGTCTGAAGAACCAGCCATATTTTTAGACGAATTGCATGCTGAAGTGGCAATCATGATCGTACCAGCAAAAGCAAGACTTAAGATTATTTTTTTCATAGTTTTTTATTGTTATCTATAGTGTTAACAACAATGTCATCATTTGGTTTTATTTTTTTAGACAAAAACCATTTAAGTTGTATATAACCTGCAGATTTAAAGCTTATTATGGTTAAAAATAAAATAATTTAAGTGTGTAAATTATACACTATACTACAACATTGTTACGCTCAACATTAAATAATCTGACAATAATTTCTTTTGATTTAGTAATGATCGCCCAGGTTCTGTGCCCTCACGAACCGGTATTTGAGATAAAGAGATAAACTAATGGCAGTTCATATTAGCACTACAACTGATACCTGTCTGCGTATCGGTGTGCTCTCCCCTTTTGTCAGATTGTTGCAAAACATCGGTCGAAAAGTTTAAAAAACGGCAAATCTTTCTGATATTAGTAATGTATGATTATTTCTCAAAATGCGCTAAAATGGGTAATGCGATTGTATCCACCTTTGTTATTTCAACGCATTTGGGTACAGCGGTTTGAGGGCGAATTTAAAAGCTGCACCGTAAAAATCAGCAGGAGTTTTCTAAATAAAAACTATAATGGCTCGATTTTCGGAGGAACAATTTATGCGGCAACAGACCCATTTTATGCTTTATTATTTGACCAGCTGATGCAACGCCGCGGTTTTAAAGTTCGTGTTTGGCTGAAAAGTGCATCCATTCAATATCTAAAGCCTGGAAGATCGAATTTATACTTTACCATTAACCTTACTGATGAAATGATTAACGAGGCTGAAGTGGCGTTGCGAACGGTAGGCAAATTTGTGAAAGCTTACCCGATGGAACTCACCAACAAAAGTGGAGAGCTTTGCGCTACCGTAATGAATGAAGTTTATATCCGAAACCTGCATCAGGGCGAAACGGCCACAGTTGCTTATTAGTTTATTATATGCCGAGTATTAAAAGTTTGATTTTGCAGGGTGAAGGTGTTCAGCTTGATTTTAAAAAGACGATAACCAATACCGAAAAAATTGCCAAAAGCCTGGTTGCCTTTGCAAATAACAAAGGTGGAAAGTTATTGATAGGCGTTGCAGATGATGGTACTATTAAAGGTGTAAAATCCGAAGAGGAAGAGAAATATATGATTCTCACCGCTGCACATCAGTTCTGTAAGCCTGCAATCGAGCCAACCTTCGAAGAAATCTATGTGGATGACAAACTGGTTCTGGTTGCAAACATTCCAGAGAGTGACTTGAAACCCCATTACGCGATGGATGATCAGAAAAAATGGTGGGCGTACATTCGGATCGATGATAAAAGCGTACTGGCCAGCAAAATCATTGTGGAAGTTTTAAAGAACGATCATCAGGATCAGGGAGTACTCATCTCCTACTCTGAAAATGAAAAACAGCTTCTTGAATATTTAGATAGCCAAGAACGAATAACCCTCAAAGAGTTTAGTAAACTGCTGCGCTGCTCTTATCGCAAGGCTCAAAAAATACTTGTCAGTTTGATTATCACCAATGTGATCAGAACACATACCAGCGAAAAGGAAGAATATTTTACAGCAGTGAAGCATCTCTAACGCGGCAACAATAGTTTTATCCTTAAATAGGAAGTTTTATGTCATCAAAAGCATTACGCAAAAATAAACTTTTGCTTCACTGCCTTTATTGAGCGCTGAAAAAGCGACCTTTGCGGACTATGTTTTCCAGAATCTACGCTAAATATAAAAACTACTATAAGGAAAATCTGCTTCTGGCTTTGCCAATAGTAGGGTCTCAGGTTGGGCACACTTTAGTGCATATGGCCGACAGTATAATCGTTGGGCATTTTACGGATACCACGCAACTCGCATCTGTTTCCCTGGTTAACAGCATTTTTATCTTAATCATGGTTATTGGTCTGGGCATCTCCTATGGCTTAACCCCCTTGATTGCACAGGAAAATGGTCGTCAAAACCATGCGGAATGTGGAAGGTTACTATCAAACAGCTTAATTATTAATATTCTGATTGGAATTTTCTTGTATGGCATCGTGCATTTTGGTGTGTTACTGGTTATTGATCACCTGAACCAAACTCCCGCTGTAGTAAGTTATGCTAAACCATATTTAGGCTTGCTTTCGGTGTCTATTATTCCCCTTTTGATTTTTCAGACCTTTAAGCAGTTTGCCGAAGGTTTAGGTTTCACTAAGCAGGCGATGTTTGTGTCGATCTGGGGCAATGTGCTTAATATAACGTTGGGAATAATTTTTGTAAAAGGGATGTTTGGGATCAAACCAATGGGCGTAAGCGGCGTCGGTTTAAGTACCTTAATTGATAGAACGCTCATGGCAGTGGTGATGGCTGTTTATGTTTTAAGATCAAAACATTTCAAAAAATACCTGACTGATTTCAGGGCTACATTTATGGATAAGATCAGGGCTTTTAAACTGATTAAAATTGGCGCGCCGGTTGCCATGCAATATTCTTTTGAAATAAGTGCCTTTAGCGGTGCCGCGATTTTGATAGGTACCATTGGCGAGGTGGAGCAAGCTGCGCACCAGATTGCAATTGGCCTGGCTGCGATGACGTATATGATGGCGAGCGGAGTAGCATCTGCAGCAACCATAAAAACCGGGAACAACTTTGGTAAAAATAATTTTAATGACCTTCGTAAATCTGCTATAGCGAGTTACCATGTTATTTTATTGTTCATGTCTTGTACGGCAATCATGTTTATGCTGGCCAATAACTTACTGCCATTTATTTATACAGGCGATTTAAAAGTAGTAGCAATTGCATCACAACTGGTAATCATAGCCGGTTTCTTTCAGCTTTTTGATGGCACACAGGTTGTTGGTTTAGGGGTGCTCAGAGGGATTGGTGATGTAAATATCCCTACTTTTATTACCTTTTTAGCTTACTGGGTGGTTGGAATTCCGGTGGGTTACGTACTTGGTTTCCACTTTGGTTTGGGAGTAAACGGGATCTGGTATGGCTTAACTCTTGGTTTATTAACAGCTTCTATCCTATTGTTTCTTAGATTTCAGAATAAAACAAGAGCATTAAATGTAGCGACTAGCGTTGATCACAATTAACAAAAAAATAGCGATCTGTTTATCGCAGATCGCTATTTTTTAAAGTTGCCTGATTATTTCTTTATATGACTATTTTCCGCCAACATTAACCACTACGCCAATTGTAAATATGGAGTTCCCGGCTGACATATATTTGCGGTTCTTTAAACCGATGTTGCTACTGGTGGTATATTGAAGCTGAACAACCTTGCTTAATGCCATCCTGGTGAAGAAAACCGGCTCGAAAAAGATGTTATCTTCCTTCGGCTGAACTACACCATTTAAAAAGAAACGATCCATTTTAACATGACTTATTCTTAACGCTGTACCATAATTAATCGGAAAATCTGTTCCAAACAAGCGAAGATTATTTTTCTTTTTGGAACTGTAGTTCACTTGCAAAAATGATTTCCGGTAATCTACTTCCTGAAATTCGCTACTTAGCAATACATCATCCTTATAGTCTCTAAATGTAATATCGCTCCAGCCCTTTCCAACTCCGGCATAAATTTCAATAATTCTGTTGTTATCAGGTCCAAAAGTATCAAAATATCCACCCCCAATTTCCACCAGCTTATGACCAAAATCTTTTCTTTTCCGGTCGTTGCTCATAGTCGAGCCACTAAACAATACGCCAACATGATCTGATACAGCATATGCACCATTAATACTGGCGTTTCCTTTTAGAGAGATATGGCCACCGCCACTAAACTCACCCTGCTTACTCAACATTGGAGTATTGGGAACATTGGGCATGTATACCGAAGAACAACTTGCTGTAAAAAGTGCTAAAACTGGGATTGCGAAACGTAGGTGCTTGATCATAGGTGTCTTTATAAACAGATTTTTCAATCAAAAATTGTGTTAGATTATAATATTCATGAATTGCATTACACGCTTAAACTCATCATGAAGATTTGCTTTTAAATGAATTTTTTCAGCAGTAATGGGATGGGTAAAACTTAATTCTGAAGCATGAAGTAACATGGTAGACATGTTCCATTGTTCCAGAAAGAATTTATTTTGTTTATTGCAACCGTGTGTGCGGTCGCCGATAATGGGGTGAAGAATATGGCTAAAGTGTCTTCTCAACTGGTGCATTCTGCCCGTTTTGGGCATAGCTTCTACTAAAGAATATCTGGATGTAGGATGTTTCCCGAACGGAATATCAATTTCTGCCCTTTGTAATGTCTTAAAAGAAGTGAAAGCCTCTTGTATGGTGCCGTTTTCCTTTGCCAGCGGATAATCAATATCCATTGAATCCGGAGCGAAGCCTCGCAGAATAGCAAGGTATTTTTTGTCAGTTTCTGTATTCATAAATTGCTGATGCATAGCAATTTCAGAGGGTTTATCAAAAGCAAATAATAAAATCCCGCCAGTCTTCCGATCCAGACGATGAACAGGACTCACATGTTTACTAACCTGATCCCGAAGCATTTGTAAAGCGAACTCGGTGGCATCTCTTGCAATCGATGATTGATGAACCAACAGTCCATGCGGTTTGTTAATGGCAATTAAATTTTCGTCTTCGTAAATGATCTCCAGCATATTGTCGCGAAGATAAGAATATGAAATTTGATTTCAATCTCACTGAAGACTTTGCAGCGACTAATTTTTTTATCGATTATTGTCTCGCCGACCAGAATTCGTGGTTAAGTGTAATTCCCTTTCGATTCAATGTATATTTTCTATAAGTTTAACTAAACAAATCAAAAGCAACTTTATACGTATTGCAATGTGCATCCACGATATCGCGAATGTTTACCGAATATCCGCCACCCATGCTGATTTGCATAGGTAAACCTCTGGTTTTGCAACCTTCAATCACTATTCTATCGCGTTCTTTGCATGCCGCTTTAGTTAATGCAATTTTTCCGAGTTTGTCTGTAGCAAGTACATCCACACCCGAAAGATAAAATACAAAATCTGGTTTCGCCCTATGGAATGCGATTTGTAAATGCTGTCTCAATAATGTAAGGTATTCTTCATCCTGAATACCATCAGCTAACGGAACATCCAAATCTGATCGTTCCTTTCTAAATGGAAAGTTCTTTTCGCCATGCATAGAAAAAGTGAAAACCCGGGGTTCTTTATGAAAAATTTCTGCGGTTCCGTTTCCCTGATGTACATCTAAATCAACGATTAATATATTTTCACATAACTTATTACTTAAAAGATAGTTAGCTGCTATTGCCTGATCATTTAATAAACAAAAACCTTCCCCCCAGTTGCTGCCAGAATGGTGTGTTCCGCCAGCCATGTTAAAAGATACCGCTCTACTGTTCAGTGCATGTATAGCACCATCTATTGTGCCTTGCGTAATCCTGAGCTCCCGCTCTAATAACTGCGCATTTAAAGGAAAACCTATTCGTCTTTGCTCCTTTGGAGGTAACGTTAAATCCCGAAGCTGCTCCCAATAATTTTTGTGGTGGGTGAGTAATATGGTCTTTTCATCAACCGGTTCAGGACTAAATAAGTGATGTTGTTCAATGATTCCCTCATGCAATAGTTGCGCTGGAATTAACTCGTACTTCAACATAGGGAAACGATGTCCCTCAGACAATGGATGAGCATACAAATAATGGTAAGCAATTTTAATCATTACCCAGAATTTCCTCTACATGTTTTTCAATATTATTGCAAATGGTATCTACAGGTAAATCGTTTGCATCCATCCCGAAAGGATCTTCTATTTCTTCAGCTATGAGCTCCAAACTTGCTAGTACATAGAGAATAAAGGGAACAATCAGCACCAGGTAATAACCCAGGCTGAAGACCCAGCCGATAGGAATAGTAAGAACATAAATGAAGATAAATTTTTTAATGAACGCGCTATATGAATATGGGATTGGTGTATTTTTGATCCGCTCACAGCCTCCACAGATATCTGTAAACTGGTTCACATCATTTGTCAATATAATGAGTTGCTCCTGCGAAATTAAGCCCTGCCTTAATAAGTCATAAATCCGGGTAATCATGCTACTGGCCACCTGATTCGGTATGTGCTTGCCATCCTTAACTTCAATCAGGAAGCTGTTTTTTCCAAAGTATTTTTTCTCCCGAAGATGTTCTTTCATCGCGAAAGCAAATTTTGGAATTCCATATTCAAAGAAACGCAGGTCATCTTCCGGCAATTTCAAAGCTTTTATTTTCATGGCGAAGTTTCGGCTTACATTCGTCAAACCGCCTAAAAGCTTGCGTCCATCCCACCAGCGATCGTAAGAGGTATTGGTGCGAAAAACAAGGAGCATGGAAATTACAAAACCGAGCAGGCTATGCATCATTCCAATATTACTCACATAGTCACTTTTAGAAAGCTTAAAAACATTAAGTTCCAAAAAGGCTACTAATGCTGAAAATATGGATACGCTGATCATCAGCGGCCATAGCTTTAAAATAGTATCTCCTTTATGAAAGTGGAAAATATAGGTAAACCAATCTTTTGGATTGTAATTAATCATAATGAATAGTGCTATAAAGTTGCTTTACAAACTTTCAGCAGAGTCTGTCCTGTTAAATAAATATCTTCGAAAGAATTGTAAAGAGGAATCGGGCTTAATCGAATTACATTGGGTTCACGCCAGTCTCCAAGAACATGGTTAGCCACAAGTCCATCGAAAATCTCTTTTCCATTTTTGGCGGCGATGATGGATAATTGTGCACCCCTGTCTTTTGGGTTTTCGGGGGTAATGATCCTGAATTGCTCAGCATTTAATTCTTTATTAACCTCATTAATAATAAAATACAAGTATCCGGTTAATGCAATACTTTTATCCCTTAACGGAGATAAGAATCCTGCATTTTCAAAGATTTTTAAAGATGCGTGATAGAGCGCCATTGGCATTACCTGGGTGCAACTCACCTGCCAGCCATCGGCTCCGGCTTCAGGAATAAACCCTTTTTCCATTTTAAAACGTTTATCTTCCTGATAGCCCCACCAACCTGCAAAACGATTTAAGGTACGATCATTAAAATGTTTTTCATGAACGAATATTCCGGCTATGCCACCCGGGCCAGAGTTTTGATATTTATAAGAGCACCAACATGCAAAGTCAACACCCCAATCATGGAGCTTCACCGGCACATTTCCTGCGGCATGAGCTAAATCCCAGCCAACTATGGCACCGGCCGCTTGACCAGCCTGCGTAATCTGCTTCATATCATACCACTGGCCGGTGTAATAATTTATGCCACCAAAAAGCACCAAGGCCAGCTCGTCACGGTGTTCGCTGATTTTGGCAATGATATCTTCTGTTCTTAGCGTGTCTTCACCCGCCCTCGGAAAAACTTCTATAATCACATCATCCGGTTGATATCCATGAAATCTGACCTGACTTTCTATCGCGTATTGATCAGATGGAAAAGCACCACCCTCCATGATAATTTTAACCCGCTTGCCCTTTGGCTGGTAAAAGCTAACCATTAATAAGTGTAAGTTTACCGTAAGGGTATTCATCGGGCAAACCTCAGCCGGAAAAGCGCCAACAATTGGTGCCATTAGGGCTTTAAGCTCTTTATGATAAAACATCCAGGGTTCTTCGCCATCAAACCACCCTTCTACCGCTAAATTTGCCCAGTTAGTTAATTGCCTCTTTAATACCTCGCTTGCTACTTTAGGTTGCAAACCTAAAGAATTACCACACAGATAGATAAATTCTTTACCTTTATGATTTGGAAATAAAAATTGTTTCCTGAACTCTTTTAAAGCATCATTCTCATCCTGCTCCCGTGCAAACGCCAAGTTGTTTTTAAAATTCATTATCCAATATTACAAAAAAAGCAGGTATTGTTTCCAATCCTGCTTTTTAAGGTGATGATATATTTAGAATTTTATTGTATCGTGTTTTCCCATGTCAGGTGTATCGCCAGTTACAACTGCTTTTAAAATACTGAACAATACAACGATTTTAGATGATGAAGAATCCCAGTATTCTGCTTCTTCCGGTGTTACCTTGATCAAAATTAATCTTGGATCTTCTACGCCATCAGGGAACCATGCTTTTACAAATGGAGAAAAATAGGCTTCTTTTCTTACCTGATCATCCACCAATTCTGCTTTCCCTTTAACAGTTAAATAAGTATTTTTCGATGGATCGCTATACGATAGTAAAACGTTATTCTCTTTTGAGATCTCCTTTGATTTCAAAGAGTACTCGTTGGTAAAAAACCAAATACTTCCATCCTCTTCAATTTTAGCAGTACTCATAGGTCTGCTTCCGAATTCGTCGCTGGAAGATACTGTTGTAAACATACAAGTTCTCACACCTTCCGCTAACTCTTTTAGAATTGCTATATTTTTTTCGTTTTTCATCTTCTGGATATTTGATTGAAAAACAGGTCAGGGGTCAAAATGTTTTATTTTATTCTGTAACCTTATTTGGCTTGCTTACATACTTATTGCCTTTAACAAAAAAGCGCCAGGGTAAAATGGCATGTTCCTGCGCATAAGCGATACCTACACGCGGAGTTGCTGCGATCTCATGATCATGATACCTGATCCCCTGGTCTTCAAGCCATATTTCATCTCCTCTCAGGTCTTTGGCGTTAAAAGACCGATCAATGCCGAGCGCTTTGGCTGCAGAACCCGGACCAGATGAAATAGCAGCCTTTGCAACAGACATGTTTCTCCGTGCTTCTATTACATCTATACCAATTAGTGGTTCTATTCCCCGGATTAATACGGCATGAGGATCATCCCTAACCGAAGTTACCACATTGAAAAGATGGTGCATACCGTAGCATAGATACACATAAGAAACCCCGCCTTTACTATACATGGTTTCGGTACGATTCGTTCTTCTGCCACCGTAAGCATGAGAAGCCTTATCCTTGATTCCAAAATAGGCTTCGGTTTCCACAATAATGCCGGCAGTTACCTCGCCATCTATGTTAGTGTATAGTATTTTGCCAAGCAGATCCTTTGCCAGCGATATAACATCCTCGTTAAGGTAATATTCAGCAGATAACTTCAAACTTAATTAATCTATTTATTTAATAAAATATTAATAACTGACTGTAAGTGAGTTTTATCTGTATCATCAAAGTGATCTAAAAATTCACTATCAACATCTAATACACCAATCACCACATTGTTTTTAATGAGTGGCAATACAATTTCTGATTTTGATGCTGAAGCACAGGCAATGTGACCAGGAAATGCGTCTACATCCGGAACGATAAGCGTTTGCTCTTGTTGCCATGAAGCGCCGCAAACACCTTTTCCTTTTTTAATCCGGGTACATGCTACTGGTCCCTGAAATGGGCCCAAAACCAACTCTTCGCTTTTTACGAGATAAAAGCCTACCCAAAACCACTTGAACTGTTCTTTTAAGGCGGCAGCAACATTCGCCATATTGGCTACAAAATCAGTTTCGCCGAATAACAACCCTTCAATTTGAGGAATTAAGGATTCATACTGTTCTTTTTTTGATACTGCTCTGTTTATAGTCAAATCTTCTGCCATGGCACAAAGTTAAAAATCATTTGTTTGAAATTTGTGGTATAGTTTGATAATGACAAAAAACTGAATGATTTGATCTGTTAATTTAATTAGTTTTGAGGCTTAAAACATTCATTAATGATTGCAGCCTTAACCATTACCAAGTTTCGCGGTATCAATATTCCATTTGCGTTTTTGGGCATGGCGATACTCAGAATTCCTTTGTGGCTTAATCGGGAGTGCAGGTTCTGGAAACTGATGGGAAGCGGAAAAGATGCTCAGGTAGATCTTGCACCAGATTTAAAACACTGGGCAATCTTCACAACCTGGGATAATAAAGAAGATTGCGATCAATTTTACGAAAGATCATTTCCTATGAAATGGTTTAAATTCTTTGGCTACGAAGCTTTTACCGTTTTACTTAAGCCTTTAAGCAGCCATGGCTTATGGTCAGGTAAAGAGCCGTTTAAGGCAGATAAAGATTATAAACCCAGTTCTGAACAAATAGCAGTGATTACGCGGGCAAGAATCAATTTTAATAAGCTGAAAGAATTTAGAAGCAATATCAAAAGAGCAGCAGATCAAATGAAGAAATCTGACGGCTTTATTCTTTCTGCGGGAATTGGGGAAAACCCACTTCTTGATCAGGCTACTTTTTCAATCTGGGATAGTGCCGAAAGCATGAAAAACTACGCTTACAAGTCTTTTGACCATGCGGAGATCATTAAGTTAACCAGAGAACGTAAATGGTATTCTGAAGATCTTTTTGCGCGATTTGAGGTTTTAGAGATGCAAGGTGTTTTTAATGGCATGGCCGTAAGTGAATATGAACCGCTTCGTGCAACAAATCAAAAATAAAAATTTACATGAGAGTTATAGCAGAGTTACCACATCCTGAATGTAAGATTACCATCTTTTCGATGAACCAGAAGTATATTGTAAAATTTGAGCAAGGCACTTTCGAGCAGAGCTATAAGCTTGCTGAGCTCGATCTTAGCGGAGGAGGTGTGAATGATGTGTTTGAAATCCTGGATGAAGAATTTATAGCGACTGTAATTGAACGCTTTAAAGTGATGAGAAGTGATTTTACATCCGCGTATAGCAGGCATCAGTTTTAACCAAATTAAAAGCATAAGTAATTGATTTTCAAATCATAATATATACAAACAGAATTTAATTTTGAGTTATTAACTGATTTGAAAAGATATTTTTAAAAAAAATCTGTTATTCTTATTTAAATAAATATAGATAACTTGCTCAATAAGAGATTAATAATTAAACAAACAGAATAATATTTGGAATCATGTTTTTGCCAAATAAGTGGGAGGTTTTGGCTTTTTAACAAAAAACCCTGCAGGTTTTTTGAAATCTGCAGGGTTTGTATTTTTAGGATAATATGGTATCGTGAACCACTACCCTATACCAATTAGCGGAGAACTTTTCTACAGCATCCAGGTGCGTTTTATCTTCCTGGTAAGCGTTATGATCTGCTATGTTATCGAAGGTGATGGTAAGTGAGTAAGTGAATGAGTTATCGGTAACAGGTCGGATTGGTGTGTTCGCCGCTAAGCCGTAGTGTAAGGTTTTAATGTATTTAATGGGCTTCAAGTGTTCAAAAAACTTCTTGAAGTTTGCCACTTCAGCTTTTGTTAATTGGGGCTTTAACCAGAACATTACAAAATGTTGTATCTGTCCATCTTTAGGGATTTGATTTTCTGACATCCTATTCTTTTTTTTCCAAGTTAAAAAAAATAGGCAAAAAAAAAGCGGTTATTAAAAATAACCGCTCTCCATGATAATATGCTTTTAGTTTTTAGGTTGCACACGACCTGATTTTCTGTCTTCGCCTCTACCGATTAAATAACCGCCACCAGCTCCAACTAAACCACCAATAATGGCACCTCTACCTTTTTTTTTATCAATTAATGCTCCACCAACTGCACCGGCTGCACCACCAATTACTGTACCTTTAGCTGCATCACTCCAACCTTTTTTCTTAGCAGTTGGTTGTGTTCCACCGTATGAGCTAGAACTTCCGCCTGAACTGCTACCAGAACTTGCGTAAGATCTGGATGATCTTGATGACTTAGCACCTGCAGCTCTTGCAGCAACTAATTCTTCCTGATGTTTAGCTTCTTTTTCAGCTTCAACTTTGGCTACTTCTGCCCTTTTGAAACTATCTAAACGTAAACTATCTTTAACTGCTTTAACAGCCAATTGCTTTTCAGCTTCTTGTTGTTTTAATGCTGCTTCTTCTTTTGCTTTATTGTTACAAGCGAACATCACTGAACTTAATGCGATTACTACAAATATCTTTTTCATAACGTTTTTCTTTTAATGAATCTACTTTGGTATCCTAACCATACCAGCAGGTTTCATTTAATTGTGTGATTTAGTTAATTACGATATAGTAAAGAAAAAATGATGCCAAAAATTTCAAAGCGATAATTTTATGCCACTAAATCAATATACCAGAAGCCAGAAAGGCTGGGGGTTGCCTGGCATACGTCAGAAGAATCATCTTTCTGCAGTGGTGCCGGATAAGTTCTGAATACTTTCTCTCCAAGGGTAAAACTGATTTTATTGCGAAAGATTGGTCCTTCGTAAGCGAATGTATGGAACTCCCCATTTTCGCCGCAAGGATCAATATTTAACGGAAGCGAATCAATTAATGTACTGGTAATTACTTCTCCACAGATATTTTCCAGGTCGCTTTGTGTGCAGACAATGATGGTTTTATAGGTCAGATTTAAAAATTCATCAATTAAATATCTGGTATTTTTCTTCCAAAGTGGAAAAATTGCACTTAGACCAATCTCTTTTAACTTGTTTTCCCGATAGTTACGAAGGTCTTCCAGAAAGATATCCCCAAAAATGGAATGTGTAATGCCTTCATTTTTAAATATATTAAGGTGAAAAGCCATTGATTGATCATAGGTATCCATATCCGGCATTTCGCCTAACCGGATCTGATATAAAGGAATACCAATGCTTTCTGCCTGGGCGATAAGCAATGCTTCTCTTACCCCATGCATCGAGACGCGGTTATACTTTTCGGTTACAGTGGTTACCAGGTAACGGATTTCTATTGAGGGATTCTGAAGTGCGTAGTGCAAGGCAAGGGTACTGTCTTTACCGCCACTCCAGTTGAAAATGCAAATCTTTTTATCCATGTAATAACAAGGCTTTAAGCGCTTCCATTCCGTCGACGGCATTCTTTTCTATTGAGATCACATTTTTATAACGCCTTACATCAGGCGTTTTGGGGTCGATGATATATTTTGTTATGCCTCTCGGAACGAAGTCTATTAATCCGGCCGCAGGATAGACAGCCAGGGATGTTCCAATTAATATAAATAATTCTGCCCGATTACAGATTTCAGCAGCTACTTCGATCATGGGCACAGCCTCGCCAAACCAAACCACATGTGGACGAAGCTGGCTACCAAATTCACAAAATTCGCCCATTTTAATTTCGGTACCAATAATGGGATAGGTTAAATTGGATTTAAGATCTGATTGCGATTTGGTAATAATCCCATGTAAATGCGTTACTTTTTTTGACCCCGCACGTTCATGCAAATCATCAATATTTTGGGTGATGATCGCGACATCATAGTGGCGTTCCAATTCTGCTAAAGCAAAGTGGGCCGCATTGGGTTGTGCGGCAACAACTTGTCGCCGCCGCTCATTATAAAACTCCTGAACCAATTCAGGATCTCGTTCCCAGGCCTCTGGCGTAGCCACATCTTCAATATTATATCCCTCCCAAAGTCCGTCCGAATCACGAAAAGTTCTTAAACCGCTTTCTGCGCTGATCCCCGCCCCTGTTAAAACAACTAATTTCATCTCAATAAATTAAACAGATTGATGAACTGTTGCCGCGTGATGCAGATTGATAAATTTCTTACTGATTTTCTCGTCAGCCTGGAACAATTCTGGATGAAACATACAAGCCAGCGCTTCAATTCCTTCAACTAAAGTTCCAACACTAGGCTGCGTAAACATATCAAAGTCGGCCAGGTAAACCTGATTTTGCTTTACCGCTTCCAGGCTATCCCATCCTGTTTTTGATGTAATTAAGTTCATTTCCTCATGCGTTCTGTTCACATCGAAGCCACAAGGTGCAATCACCAAAACTTCAGGATTATATTTCAGAATCTTCTCCCAAGGGGTAACAATAGAATCTCCTGCCGGATTAGACAGCATATCCACTCCGCCTGCCGCTGCAATCTGAAACGGAATCCAATGTCCGCAATTGTAAACTGGCTCAATCCACTCCATCAGCATTACCCGCTTCAACGGTGCCTTGTTTGCTCTTAAGGTATCCAGAATTGCATCTGTTTTCTGTTGCAGTTGAGCTAAATAATGAAGCGCAACCTCTTCCCTACTCAATGCCCTGGCTATTGTGATGGCGCATTCATAAACATCCTGCAAATTATTTGGCGATAAAGGAACTAATATAGGTTGCTTGCTGAGTTTCATTACGGCTGTTTCCGTACAAACAGTATCGATATTACAAACCTCACAAATGTCTTGAGTAAAAACAATATCAGGTGCAATGCTTTCTAAAAGTTCATCATCAACCCAGTACAAACTTTTCCCCTGTGCTTTGGATGCCGAGAAGATCCGGTCGATTTCTATACTCGAATAGTTTTTACCCTCTAGAATGCATCGCACTATTTTAGGTTGATCTACCGCTTCCCTCGGGCATTCGAACGTTACGCCATGCAAATATTCTTGCAGGCCCATATCGTAAATCATCTTTGTGGCGGCTGGTAAAAAGGAAACTACTTTCATGGGCTTGAATTTTATTGAATCTGGATTATTGATTTATTTTTACTCTGCAATGAATTGGCACAACTAAATGTTAAAGATAAAAAAAATCCTCTTTTGAACTGAATCAAAAGAGGATTATCACTTATTAAGTATTACTTATATGGCCTGCGTTTGCAGCTTGTTTAATTTTAATACCGGAAACTTAGATTTTAAAATTTCAAAAGCACCAAAAAGAATCACTCCATATAATAATGTCCCTTCTAAGAACCTTACTTCGAAAGGAATTGCTTTTACTAAACAGTTCCAATATCCAACTAGATCTTGTGTAAACAGTGGGTTCTTATACCAAGAGCCAAAATCACTTACTATCCAATGGATTAGCGTAATGACGATTGTTGAACCCAATAGGTTTACAATCGTTACTTTCTTTAACATCGCTTTGCCCACCAAAACCATTAAGGCAATTGCCAAATAGGTATAAAACTCTTGTACTAATAATATATCAACATATTGCTTGTAAATGGTTGTATACAAGACAAAATCGCTAAGTAGTAAGCTTATTAACGGAAAAGCAAATGCCTTTAAGTTATCTTTAAAATAAGCGCCACCAAATAAGGCAACCGCTCCTATTGATGAGTAGTTAGCAAATTGAAGTGCATCAGAATTAAAGGTAATAAGCAAACGTAAAGCCGTAATGACCAGGATCATCAATAACAAAATAACGTTGCGTGGATTGAATTTTAGATTAGACATGCTTTTTTGACAAATTTATCTTACAAAGTTATATTTTCTTATCGGATATTAAAAGTTACCCCGGTATTAAAGTTAAAACCTAAGGTGTTGTAACCGATAATTTCACTGTATTTTTCGTTTAAGATGTTCTTCGCGTCAAAGAAGATTTTAACTCTTCTGTTTGCTAAAGCATACTCTGCATAAGCGCTTAACAATTTATAGCCTGGCAGGTTTTCTATTGCGTAAGTAGTAAAATTACCGTCAGTACGGGTTCCGAAGTAGCGATAATTTGCATTTACATATAGGTTAGATGTAGCCTGGATACCAGCAGTTACACCAAAAGAATGCTTAGGTCTTCTGAAAAGAAAGTCTTCTACCCTGTTGTTTACACTATTATATTCATTTCCTTCTACATATGAATAATAGCCATTAATATCTAGTTTCCAGATTTTAACAGCCGGTTCAATTTCGAAACCTTTAACTTTTTGACTTTCCTGATTGATATAGCCAGTGGCGAAATCGTAAATGATCGCATCAGTTAAATCTCTTTTGAAACCTGCAACGCGTAAAGAGAACCTGTTTTCTGCGAAGCTGAAGTTTGCGCCGGCTTCATAATTTTGAGATTTCTCTGGTTTCAAATTTAAGTTAGCTCCAAATTGCCCGAAAAGCATATTAAGTGTCGGGATTTTAAAAGCGGTAGAAACCGTTCCGAATAATTTAACTTCTTTAATGATGTTAATGCTTGGGGTTATCGTATAAGTATAGTTTTCTCCATATTGTTCATGTTTATTGTAACGGCCACCAACTTCCATGTTAAAAATACTCAAATCGTGAAGGAATAATGAACCATAAGCTGCAAAAATATTAGTTTCCGGACGATTAGCACCAGATGTTAAGTGCATCTCACGGTTTTCAATTCCAGCTAGTAAATTTAATTTTTCGCTTAATTTTTGATTGTAAAACAGGTCGATCAAGCTGATGCTTCCTGATCCTATACTGCTATAAGGAAAACCATCAAAACTACTCGAAGTATTATTCGAAGTATTTTGGTAACTGTAATTTAAGTTTATTTTGCCAGAACCAAAATCGTATTTGCTATTCAAACCACCACTGAAGTTTTTTAATGTGGTATTATTTGCCGGTAAGCCATCAGAGAAAGCGCCTTCATCAATTTTGTAGTTTCCACGGTAGTAACGCACAAATGGATTGATTGAAAAACGTTTATCTAACTGAATGCCGAAAGTTGCATTCACACCGTCTGTTTTATATCCGTCTTTATCAAATTCGGTATTATTACCTGCCGGATTGGCTGCCTCAGAAATTCCATCACTTTTTTGGTGAGTATAATTTACATTATAAGTAAAGCCATCTACAGCACCATTTAAGCCAATTGTGCCTTTATAAGTCTCATAACTACCTGCACTGGCTACCCCGAAAATAGTGTTGCCTTTTGCACCCCCTTTTTTGGTCACAATGTTGATTACCCCTGCGATAGCATCAGAACCATAAATGGTTGATTGTCCACCTCTTAAAATTTCGATGTGATCAATTTGATCGATCGAAAATAAACGTAAGTCGAATGCCCCGCCATTTCCTGAGGGATCATTTTGAACGATTCCATCTATCAAAACTACTGCGTATGCACTACCTGCACCTCTAAAAAATATTGATTTGTTTAACCCGGGATTACTTCCGGAACCTGCAACGATAATGCCGGCCTGCTCGCTGATTAATTCTGGTAATGACTTACCATTGCTGCGATCTAAAGTTTCGCGGCTAATGATGCTCACCACTTTACCTGTTTGCGATTGCTTTTGATCGTTTTTGGTAGCCGAAATGACTACATCTTTAAGTCTTAGGGAGTCCTGGGCATTAGCTTGGCTAATACCGAAATGCACCAGGCCGATGCCTGCTGCAATAATTAGTTGTTTTTTGTTCATTTGATTGTGAGTTTTGCCCACAGCCAACAGATAGAAAAGGAAATGAAAATACGAAACCATTAAGTACTCCAATCCTAGCTTCAATCCCCGAAAGCTATGAAATTATATGCATATGGCAGGTCTTCTGACTTACTCCCAATTTTTGAGCCTTCCCATTAATTTATAGTTAACAGTGGCATAGATTTAAAAATCGTTATGGAGCTTACAGCTGCGGGACAGTTGCAGAATTACACTGCATTCCCTTTTAATTCTGGCACTAAGTGCACCGGAAACCAAAAGCGCTGCAAAAGTAGTAAAATAAAGCCAATCGTAAAATGGATGTGAGGAAAGTTTGATTTTATCGTAAATGGTTCTATTTATTGATCAAAATTTAAACATGAAATTAATCTTATTGCCGGCACTCTTCATTATAAATAAATATGAATATGAAACGGTTTGTTACCCGTTTATGAAAAACCTGGGTAAAGCGATTTATGAGTTTGAGTTGCAGCGAAAGAAAAAAAATAAGCCCGACTCATCGAGGTTCGGGTTGGATTACCAATAATGCTTTGATCATTCCGTCATTAATATTGTCTTTGTTTCTTCCAGCTTTGCTTTTTCTTCATCGGTTACTACAGGGAAATCAAGATCTAGCTTCTTAAGTCGCTCTAAAATTATTTCACTGATGGCTAAACGGGCAAACCATTTTTTATCGGCAGGGATTACATGCCATGGTGAAACTTCGGTGCTTGTTTCGTTGATTGCATCCTGATAAGCATTCATATATTTGTCCCAATGGGCCCTTTCTTTAATGTCGCCGGATGAGAACTTCCAGTTTTTAGTCGGATCTTCAATCCGCTCCAAAAAGCGTTGTTTTTGTTCATCCCGGCCCACGTTGAGGAAAAATTTCAGAATCACGGTTCCATTTGCACTCAAATGTGATTCGAAATTGCGAATACTTTCATACCGCTGTTTCCAAAAATCCTTATTAACTTTTTTTACATCATCAACCCCGGGAATGTTCTCGTTCAATATATATTCAGGGTGTACTTTACAGGCCAATACATTTTCATAATGAGATCGGTTATGGATACCAATTCTCCCTCTTTCTGGTAATGCCAGGTAATGACGCCAGAGAAAATCGTGCTCATATTCTTTTACAGTTGGCACTTTAAAACTAAAAACCTGGCACCCTTGTGGGTTTAATCCACTCATTACGTGCGCAATGGCACTATCTTTTCCTGCAGCATCCATCGCCTGAAAAATGATTAAAATGGAATGTTTACCAGCAGCATATAATTTTTCCTGCAGGTGACTGATTTCAATTTTCGTCTTAATTAATTCATCCTTTGCCTTCTCTTTATTATAGCTGCCGGTAAAATCAGTTTCAAATTTTTTTAAAGAAAATTTGCTATCGCCCTGTATAATTAGCGCTTTAAATTCGTTCTTCATACTTATGCATTGTTTTAGATAATTCAGTTTATCAATATTTTAAATATAGAACTAAAAAATAAGTAAAGTAAAAACGTTAATTTGCATATAGAGTTTTTTATATTTAACGCTTCAGCATTTACCAAAAGCTCACCTTAGCCAATATGTTTAAAGAGATAAAAAACAAGTACTTACGTTATTCTGCAATATTTTTATTCTTCATAATAATTTTCTTTTCCGCACTTCAGCTTAATTTTCTCTGGCTCTTTGGTTATTCTCCAAGCACGCACGACATTAAAATGCCTACGTTGCGGGTTGGATCTGAACTTTACACTTCTGATGGTAAATTAATTGGCAGATACTTTAAAGAGAACAGAACTCCCGTCAATTTTGAAGAAATTTCACCTAGCGTAATTCATGCACTGGTGGCTACAGAAGATGTTCGTTTTTACAAACATTGGGGGGTTGATGCGCAAGCGGTAGGCCGTGCCGTAATCGGACTGGGTGAAAAAGGTGGTGCAAGTACCATTACGCAGCAATTGGCTAAAAATCTATACCGGACCAGGTATAATAAATCTCAAGGGCTGTTGGTGAAAATTCCACTGATCAGAACGGTTATATTTAAGTTAAAAGAATGGCTAACAGCTGTTAAGCTTGAATCACATTATTCAAAGAATGACATTATCACCATGTATCTGAATACCGTTTCTTTCGGAAATAATGCATACGGAATTAAAACGGCCAGCAGGATCTATTTTGATAAGGATGCAAGTGCGTTGAGTGTTGCAGATGCTGCAATGCTGGTGGGAATGCTGAAAGGTACTACCATGTATAATCCAACTAAAAATCCGGAACGGGCTTTGGAACGGAGAAATGTGGTGTTAAGACAAATGAATAAATACAAATACTTAAGTAACGATAGCTTAGCTGCCCTTTCCAAAGAACCAATTAAATTAAAAGAAGGTGAAATGGAAGATGGAAGTGATGGTGATTCTTATTTGAGAGCTGCTGTGGCAAAATATCTTGAAAAATGGTGTCTGGATAATGGCTACGATTTGTATGAAGATGGATTAAAAATTTACACCACTATTGATTCAAAGCTTCAAAAATATGCTGAGGAAGCAGTAGCAGAGCAAATGAAAACCTTGCAACGCAGATTTTATAGCGTTTGGGGAAATGAAGACCCCTGGTATGATTCAGAAAAAAATAAAGTGAATTATCCGGAACGGGCGATGAAAAATTTGCCGATCTATAGCATGCTGATGAAGAAATTCCCAAATCAGCCTGATTCGGTTACAGCCTACTTTGATAAGAAGAAAAAGATGAAAATTTTCACGTACAAAGGTGATCGTGATACCTCATTTTCAACCCTGGATTCTATTCGTTATTATGGTAAGATCATGAATACCGGGATGATGACCATGGAGCCGGCGAGTGGAAAAATAAAAGTTTGGGTGGGCGGCATTGACCATAAGTTTTTCAAATATGATCACGTTAATCAATCAAAACGCCAGGCCGGATCAACTTTCAAACCTTTTGCTTACTTAACAGCCCTGGAACAAGGAATGAGTCCTTGCGATAAATTTACAGATAAGCCAGTAAGAATCAAATACCAGGACAAAGGAGAAACCAAATATTGGGAGCCTAAAAATGCAGATTACAACATCACTTACCAGGAAATGAGTTTACGCTGGGCGATGGCAAGATCGGTAAATACCATTACCGCACAGGTTACAGAGAAAGTGGGTTGGGATAATGTAGTTAAATATGCTCACGAATGCGGAATAGACAGCCATTTGGAATCTGTTCCGTCAGTAAGTTTAGGATCGAATGATGTAACAGTTTATGAAATGGTGAAGGCTTACAGTACCTTCATGAATAAAGGCATTAAAACTGATCCGATTTTAGTCGAAAAAATTACTGATCAGGATAATAATATCATTGATGAATTTAAACCGAAAACGAAGCGTGTATTAACCGAGGAAATTGCCTGGTTAATGACTTACATGTTCCGTGGTGGTATGGAAGAGCCAAGGGGAACTTCTCAGGCTTTGTGGGAATGGCCGAATTTATTTAAAAAGAATAACCAGATTGGTGGTAAAACCGGAACTTCATCAGATTATGTTGATGCCTGGTATATGGGATTAACTAAAGACCTGGTAACCGGGGTTTGGGTAGGTTGTGATGAAAGAACAGCGCACTTTAAAAACGGTGAACAAGGGGAAGGCTCCAGAACGGCCCTCCCTATCTTTGCTAAATTTATGGAGAAGGTTTACCTGGATCCGTCTACAGGTTATTCTTACGGACCTTTTCCAAAAGCTACTGTAGAAATCACAAGAAGCTATAACTGTCCGAGTCCGCAATACGTAAGAGATACCACTTCAGTAGATACAACTGCTGTAGATTCTACACAGTTTGATGTACCAGAAGAGGTTGATCCGGCTAATCCGGTAACGCCAGCTGAACAAGAGGTAAAAAAGGATGAAAAGAAACAAGAGCCCGTTCCTAACCAGCCTGCGCAAACTGTTCCCCTAACCCGCAAGGAAGAAAGAGAACTGCGAAGGAAGCAACGCCAGGAAGAAAAAGAAAAGAAAAATAACGAAAATAACTAACCATATCTAAGGAAATATGGATTAAGAATTGTTTTGGGCAGTTTCTGAAATGTTAAATTTTTAAAAATGCTTGAAACAATTATTAGTTTTACTTCAATTTCCGTTTAATCTTTTAGTTTTTACAACATATTACTTTAAACCAAACACATGAAAAAAGGCTCTACTTTAATTAGGAGGTACCTTCCGATATTGATTCTATTTATTATCTCATTTTCGGCTCAGGCGCAATATTTTGGACAAAATAAAGTAAGGTATAAAAAACTCGATTTCAAAGTGTTACAAACACCGCATTTTGAAATCTATTACTACATTAAAAATGAAGCACTATTAAAGAAGTTTTCTCAGGAAGCAGAAACCTGGTATAAAATGCACCAGGAAGTTTTTAGGGATACTTTTTTAAAGAAAAATCCAATTATTTTATATAATAATCATCCTGATTTTCAGCAAACCACAGCGCTTCAAGGCGAAATTGGCATTGGAACGGGCGGCGTAACCGAGGCCTTAAAAAACCGGGTAATTATGCCGGTAATGGAACTAAACAGCCAAACCAGACACGTACTTGGCCATGAGTTGGTTCACGCCTTTCAATACCATACGCTGTTAGAAAAAGATTCCATCAGTATGGAAAATGTTGGCCAAACGCCGTTATGGATGGTTGAAGGGATGGCTGAATACCTTTCAATTGGTAAAAAGGATGCTTTTACATCCATGTGGATGCGAGACGCCATGTTGAACCGGGATATTCCTTCACTAAAAGACTTAACCAATTCGAATAAATACTTTCCCTATCGTTACGGTCAGGCATTCTGGACTTATATCGGCTCCCAATACGGAGACACCACCATTGTTCCGTTGTTTAAAAACACGGCAAAATATGGATATGAAAATGCCATTAGATATACTTTTGGGTACGATGATAAGACGCTATCCGGTTTATGGAAAAATGCTATAGATGCGCATTATAAGCCGATGTTAAAGGCAGATAGTTCTCAAATTAAGATTACGGGTACCAAAATTATTGATAATAAAAATGCAGGAAACATGAACGTCGCTCCTGCTTTAAGTCCGGATGGAAAATACCTTGCCTTTATGTCTGAAAAAGATCTTTTTGGTATTGATCTCTTTCTTGCTGATGCTAAGACAGGCAGAATTATCCGGAAGTTAAGTAGCCAGATCAGCAATGGACACATAGACGACTTTAACTTTATCGAATCTGCCGGAGCATGGTCGCCGGATAGCAAGCAGTTTGCCTTCAGTATTTTTAGCCACGGGCGAAACCAGATGATGATTATTAATGTATCAAATGGAACAACTGTATCTCAAACCGCAATGGATCAGGTACAGCAGTTTGGCAACCTAACCTGGTCGCCAAATGGAAAAGATATTGCATTCTCGGGAATGGTAGAAGGACAAAGTGATATTTTTTCTTATAACCTGGATTCGAAAAAGGTTACTCAAATTACCAATGATGTTTATTCAGATTATGCACCGAACTATGCTCCTGACGGGAAAAAGATCGTTTTCTCTTCAGATCGTGCTGCTATGCAGGCTAAAAATATCAATGTTGTAAACCCGATTAACCTGGCTATTTACGATATTGAAAAGAATGTGGTGAGCAATTTGAATGTGTTTCCCGGAGCGAACAATTTAAACGCCCAGTTTTCAGGAAATAGTCAGAATATTTATTTCCTGTCAAACAGAGATGGATTTAGAAATCTTTATAAATACAACTTCGCAGACAATACGGTAGACCAGTTAACTGATTATTTTACCGGCATTAGCGGCATTACGGAATTTTCGCCCGCAATTTCTGTGTCCACCACAGATGATATTGTTTACAGTTATTATCGCTACCAGCGTTATACCTTATATAATGCGAAACTCAGCAGCTTCAAGCCAACCAGAATAGGAAACAGGGATGAAAACTTTGATGCAGCGATCCTCCCTCCTATGGAAAATATCGGTGTTAACATTGTCAATTCTAACCTGAATAATTTTGACAGGTTTGAGAAAGTAGTTTCCGATTCTTTAAAAACAGTAGCCTACAAGCCAAAGTTCAGACTAGATTATTTAGCAAACAGTGGTGTCGGGGTATCTTCGAGCCGTTTCGGCACAGGAGTTTCCGGTGGTATCGTGGGGATGTTTAGCGATATCTTAGGTACCAATCAAATCATTGCCAATATCTCTGTAAACGGAGAAATTTATGATGCCGGAGGTTTAGTTGGGTACATCAATCAAAAAAGCAGGATTAACTGGGGTGCTGCGGTTTCTCACATTCCTTATGTATCAGGTTTTAATTCGACAAGCTTTGAAAAACTTCCAGCTGATAACAATACAACTGTTGACGCTTTATCCCAAAACACCGATATCATTAGAACTTTCGAAGACCAGGTTCAGTTATTTGGTGCCTATCCGCTTAGCAAAATTCATCGTTTTGAGTTAGGAGGTGCGTTTTCACACTATAGTTATAGAATAGACCGATATAGCAATTACTATAATTCTACAGGCAACTTTATCGGTTCTGACCGGAAACGTATTTCCAACGAAGTAGCTACACAGGATTATGGTGTTCCGTTTAATTCATTTACGCTTTACCAATTAAATGCCGGGTTTGTTGGAGATAATTCTATTTTCGGGTTAACTGGTCCGTTAGATGGTTTCAGGTATCGCGTAAGTGCAGAGAAATATTTTGGCACTTATAACTTTTCTGGCGTAACTGCAGATTTAAGAAAGTATTGGAGATTGAAGCCTGTTACCATTGCAGCAAGAACCTATAATACTTTAAGAATTGGTGATGATGCTGATCGTCTTTACCCTATGTATGTTGGTTACCCCTATTTAGTCAGAGGTTACGAATCAAATTCCATTTATAAAACAACTTCGGCGCAATCTTCAGAGTCTTTTGATATTAACCAATTAACAGGCAGTAAAATCTCAGTTTTCAATCTTGAATTAAGACTACCGTTCACCGGCCCTAAAAAATTAGCGGCCATTCCATCCAAATTTCTATTTAGTGATCTGAATTTGTTTTTTGATGCTGGTTTAGCATGGACTAATGATACCGAAGTGAAGTTTAAAAGTGAACCGACCTACACCACAGAAATCTTAAGAGATAACAGTGGCAATCCGGTTTTAGATAGTCAGGGTAAACAGCTTACCGTCCAATCTACCACTGAACGCGTGCCGGTAATGAGTGTAGGGATCTCGTTGCGGGTAAATATCTTTGGTTATTTTGTATTAGAACCGTATTATGCTATCCCTTTCCAGCGGAAAGATGTTAAGGGCGGAGTGTTTGGTTTAACCTTTGCACCGGGCTGGTAAGCATATCGATTAAATGAAAATGAGTTGTGGGGTTATTTATTCCAAATGAAGAAACAACTTTAATTAAGAATTAAATATGAAAAAAATAGTGCTATTGACATTGTTGTCTTTTAGATTATTAGCATTTGCGCAAATAGTTAAAGAGCCAACTGACAACCCTAAAGAATGGTCGCAGCCTACAGAGCCTTTCAGAATTGCAGGTAATCTCTATTATGTTGGCACCTATGATCTTGCTTCTTATTTGATCGTAACCAATAAAGGAAATATATTAATTAATACGGGCCTTGCTAATTCACTTCCAATTATCAAGGAGAATATAAAAACTCTAGGATTTGATTATAAATCCATAAAAGTATTGCTTTTAACGCAGGCACATTTCGATCATATGGGCGCAATGGCAGACATTAAAAGGGAAACCGGTGCAAAACTTTACGTAGATGCAAAAGACGCGGTGGCGCTGAAAACCGGTGGAAAATCAGATTATGAACTTGGAAAGTATGGCGTAACCTTCAAGCCAGTACAACCAGATGTACTTTTAAAAAATAATGATCAGGTTAAATTAGGGAATACAACCTTAACCATGCTTCATCATCCGGGTCATACCGAAGGATCTTGTAGTTTCATATTCAATACGAAAGATGAAACTACAGCTTATAAAGTTTTAATTGCCAATATGCCTTCTATCATTGTAGATAGAAGTTTTTCTGAGATAGTGGCTTACCCGAATATCCAAAAAGACTATTCCGAAACTTTTAAAGCAATGAAAAAGCTCGATTTCGACCTTTGGGTAACATCCCATGCCAGCCAATTTGATCTCCATAATAAGCGGAAACCCGGAGATGCTTATCATCCGCAAATTTTTATGGATAAAAATGAATTTTTTAAAGATCTTCAGGATTTGGAAAATACCTTTCTAAAGAAAATAAAAAATTAAATTCACTAGCTAATTGAAGCAATTAAAACACCATTAATTGCTTTTTTTATTGACATCATGCAATTATTTATTGCAAGGATAAAACGGGTTAAGACAAGCTCGTAAAAGCCAGATTGATCTGGTTGGTTATATTTTTATGCAACAGGATATTTTCGAAATCTAACCCGATAGTAAGATCAATCCAATCTGGATTACAAGAACGTACTAAACGTTCTTTTTGCATTCTGGTAAACCTGCTGATGATTTTAAAACGGGCCAATGCCTGAACTTCACTTTTGAATTCTTCGAAGTATACTAAACGTGTTAATTGTTGCCCGTTATCAAAAAACAAATTAGGCATTTGCTTATAGAAATCTAATGTTTTAATTAAATCTGAACTCATGCCTACATGCATGCTGGTGCGATTTCTGTCGGTAACGATATAAACAAACTTTTTCATAATCTTTAAATTTTAATTAAACTAAACTATTTAGTATGCCTTCTTGCAAATCAAAATAATATTACTAACTTTATGAGCATAAAATTACTAACTATTTTAGTAATTCCAAATTTATTTTAAACTTTATTTTTATGTCGAATATTTCAAATAATTTAAAGTATCTCAGAAAGAAAAAAGGCCATACACAGCAAAATTTCGCTGATATTATGGAAATTAAGAGATCACTTATCGGTGCTTACGAAGAAGACAGAGCAGAGCCAAAATACGATTTACTAAAAAGAATAGCAGAATATTTTGACTTAACCATCGATGAATTCATCAATGAGAAGATAAGCGACAGCTGGAAACCTAAGCCTAAAAGCTCGGGTTCTAACTTAAGAGTATTGAGTATTTCGGTTGATCAGAACGATCGCGAGAATATTGAGTTGGTACCCGTTAAGGCAAGTGCCGGTTATTTAAATGGTTTCTCAGATCCACAATACATCAGTGATCTTCCGAAATTTCAATTGCCATTGGCTGCCCTTCGTCAGGGAACTTTCAGGGCTTTCGAAATTATGGGTGATAGTATGTTGCCGGTCCAACCTGGAAGTGTGATCATCGGAGAGTATTTAGATAACTGGAATGAAGTGAAAACCGGGGAAACCTATATTGTGATCAGCAAAAATGAAGGTGTTGTTTACAAACGCGCCGGAAATCGCTTCAAAGAAAATAAAGACTTAAAATTAGTATCAGATAATAAAGTATACGATCCATATACCATCGCTGCGGATGATATCTTAGAAATCTGGCGTGCGAAAGCTTATATATCTACCTCTTTACCTGAGCCCGCACCAGACCCAACCATGGAAACCTTAACCCAGATGATGGCTCAAATTCAAAAATCAATCTCGCAGCTTAACAAAAATTAACACTTTTTAACGAATACCTAATTAAACTCTTGAGCACTTTTCATATCTATTATTTCACAACACATAAATAACAAGAACATGAAAAAAGCAATTTTAACAATCGCGATAGCAGTAATGGGTTTTACTGCTGCGTTTGCACAAGACAGTACCAAAAGACCGAGAAGACAAATGCCTAAATTAACTGCAGAACAACGTGCAGAAAAAGCAACTTCGAGGTTAGAGAAAGAACTAAATTTAACTGCAGATCAAAAAAAGAAAATTTATGCAGTTGAATTAGAAAACGCTAAAAAGATGGAAACCTGGAGAAAAGCGGAAGAAGGTGCGAGGAAGGGAAAAATGGATGAGCGTAAAGCAGCAATCGACAAACAAAAAGCAAAAATCGACGGCATATTAACGGCAGAGCAAAAAACAAAAATGGAAGCTTTCCGTGCTGAAGCCAAAGAAAAAGGTGACAGAATGCATAAAGGATTGCGTCATGGCGATAGAAAAGGTAAAGGGCCGGAAGCACCAAACCAGCCAACAAAAGGTTAGATTTAACAACAATATTCGATAATAAAAAATGCCCCAAATCGGGGCATTTTTTATGAGATCTTTAAATTAAAAGCAGAAAACTATTATCAATTTAAGAAACCACTTTTCTTTAAAAAAGCTGACCAGACTTCATATCCGGCAGGAATAAGGTGTAAACCATCTTTCGTGAGTTCTGCACGTAAATGCTTATCCTGATCTGTGAAAACCGGATAAAGATCAACCACCGTGACATTCTTAGCGCTGAACTTTCTGATCTCCTCATTTAAATAAAGGATATGTTCATCTTTGCCATAATGGTTTTTGAATTTTTCAAAACTACTGTTTACCGGTAAAAGTGTATTGAAGTAAATTTGCGTTTTCTTTGACCCTTTTCTAATGCTCGCAACCATCATTTTGTAATTCCTTAAAATAATGCTGTCTGGAATATTTCTTGATATGTCATTGATCCCTATGAGAATGAAAACTTTTGACGGTTTCCCGTCAATCACATCCTGTAACCTATCCAAAACCCCGAAAGTAATATCACCGGAGATACCGCGATTTTTTGCTTGAGGCAGATCCAAGAGCTTTGCCCAGTCGGTTCCCGCAGTGATGCTGTTTCCGAGAAACACAATATCTTTTTTCGATTTTGGATCATCTTTAAACTTCTTTACCAACTCCACGTATTTGCCTGGCCGATAGGTGCTATCCCACGCTACTGTTTGTGCGCCTGCAGTAGCAGTAATGAAAATTAATAAGCTAAATGCAATGAGGCATTTGTAGTAAGAAGTTATATTCATGAGCTGATTTAATTATATTTCTTCAAACATAATTATTTTGCCTGAACTAAGACATCAGGGTAATCGGAAATTATGCCGTCGACATTTAAATCTTTTAGTTTTTGAATGTCTTCCAGTTTATTAGCAGTCCAGGGAATAACTTTTACACCATCTGCATGCGCCTTAGTTACCAGTTCTTCATTCACCATTTGCCAAACCGGGCTTAAAATAAATGGTTTATAGCCCAAATCAGCGATATTCTCTTCATATGTTTTCTTATTGGCCACCAAAAATGAGGTTTTAATTTCAGGATAGTTTTTATTAATAATTTGAAGGGTGCGTTTATCGAATGACTGAATCACTACGAAAGGTGCAATCTTCTTTTTTTCGATTACTTCCATTAATAGCTTAACAAAAACTTCCGGTTCAGGGTTAGTAATGCCATCGCCCTGCGGACTACATTTCGTTTCAATGTTATAGAAAACCTGCCGGCGTTTATTTTTCTTAATATTATGCTGAACAGAATCAATCAGGCTTGTTAATAACGGAATGTAACTTTTTACTTTCTGTTGCGTTGGAAATGCATCAAAATACTTCGTTCCAAGATCAAATTGTTTCAATTCTGCATAGTTCATTCCAAATACCGGATATCGCTTTGCATCAGCTTCAGGAATGTCTTTTCCATCAGGCGTAAGCATAAATGCCGGACTTAAATAATCATCATGAGTAACCACAACCTGACCATCTTTTGTGATATGGGTATCCATTTCCAGCGTAGTGATGCCTTGTATATTTAAGGTGTTGATCATGGCCATGATCGTATTTTCAGGTACGAGACCTCTCCCGCCCCGGTGTGCTTCCGCACTAAATGCCGGAAATTTGGTCTTCTTCTGTCCGTAAGAGTTAAGTGCCACTAAAGAAGCGGTAGTTATTAATATTGCTGATAAGCTGATTTTCATTTTTTTGAACTGATAAAATGCTAAAAATATTTCTTTGTAATGGTGATATTAATTGATAATATGAACTTAAGCATCGACTTCTAGTGTAAATTGCTCACCAAAACGATCCGTTGCTACTACCATCACCTTTTTTACTGCAGGTTCGAAATGCGCCATAAATAAATGTTCGGTTGATCTTGCTTCAACAAAAGGTCTCGGATTTGGAAGCTTATCGCCTTTGTATAGTTTCACCGCCAATGGATCGAAGCCATCTTGCTGTGCCAGAGCGCCCATTGCTTTGCCATCTAAGAAATATTCAACCTTCCATTCCGGATCATGATTCCAAACATTGGCGATAACCCTTTTCTGGTTCGTTAGTGTTTCTACGTAAACCGCCAATTGGTCTTTCCGGTCTCTGCCGGTAGATTTATAATACCACTTCAGGTTTGTTCCGTCTACTTCATAAACGCCATAACCACGTGGCGTTCCGTCTTCGCAAATCGGACCGGTCCACCACCCGCCGCAAACCGTTCCATGATTGTGTTCGAAAACACCATTTTTGATCACGTTTTTATTAAAGTGTGTATGACCCGACATGATGTGAACATTTTTGAAATCTTTGATCACAGCATAAAAGTCGTCATTGTTTTTTACTGAATTATGTACCGGAATATGAAGACAAATAATCAAAAGCGCATCCTTTTTCACGAACTGCAAGTCTTTTGCAAGCCAATCCAGTTGGGTTGGTGTGATATAGCCATCATAATTTCTTTCCGTTCCCAAATAGCGTACGTCATCCAATACAACATAGTGCGCCTTCCCTCGGTTAAAAGAATAATAAGTGGGGCCGTAGTGTGCCTGAAAGGTTCTGTCTGAAGTATCGTCGCCACCTTGTCTGTAATCCTGATCGTGGTTTCCCAGAGCCTGAAAGAAAGGAATGCCAATCTGTGCAATTGCTTCATCATAAGCTGGAAATAAATCAAAATTATCCCATACCAGGTCACCAACGCCAATTCCATGTACCAATGTTTTACCCATCCCAGCCACCGTTTTTTTAGTATCGGGCACTGAGGTTTCCATCATCTGTTGCACATCACTTTTATTTTTCACCTGTGGATCTGCCCAAATGATGAAGTTATGCTTATTGTCGTTCTGCTTTAAGGGCTGAAGATCGAAGTTTAATTTTCCGGCAGCATCTGGTTTGTAATAATGTCTTGAAATGCTGCTTTCGGTTTTAAACTCATAACCCGAAGGCGTACTGATCCAAACGAACCGCGCAAGTTCGTGCAGCTTTATTTCATAGCGACCGGCTTTGTCGGTTTGTACCACCTGATAACCATCGGAAATTACTGCACCAGCCACGGCTTTGCCTTTACTGGTAACCGATCCGCTTACTATCCCATCAATAGAAAACATAGATGACGGGAAGGATTTTAAGCTAACAAATAGCGTAGTGGTTAATAAGCTTGTTTTTTGAATGAAAGATCTTCTATTCATAGAAAGAATTTGTAGTCATTGAAATAAGCCGCCATCAAATGGTGGCTTATTGTATTACATTTATTAATTCGAAAGGGTTGTAAAACCAACGGTTTCTTCTATAGTTGATAAAGGCGAAGTTGCCGTTAATGTAATAAACTTAGCTGTTCTGCCAGTGCTCCAGATCCCTGTAGCACTATTATAAACACCACCAAGCATGGTAAACATACCTGCGGTTGATGGAAAAGCAAATTTATTTGTATTTGTACCTGCACCATAAAATAGAACTGTTTTCCTATTTTGAATGGTGCTGTATTTATCGTTATTGGTAATTCTGTAACCCGCTTCTGGTGGGCCGGCAGTATATACAGCTCCGTTTCCACCGTACATCACTACATCTAAAGGAGTTGAGGTTCCTGTTACGGTAAGTCCTTCAAAAACGGCAATACCTGCTAAATTTCCAGAATTTGCCAGTAAATTGGCAGTTGCGGTACCAAAATCGACACTATTTACAGTAGCATATTGTGTACTACTGATCCAAACCGATGAACTGATATTCGTGGTACCAGCGCCCCAGATATTTTTATTACCACCTACATAACAGAACTGACCTTTTTTAACCGTACCGGAATTGATATTAATTTTATAGGTTCTTACGCCGCCCGTCGCCCAACCTATGGCAGGTGCAGCTAAAATACCAGCATTATTGCAAGTAACAACCGAGTAAGGCGTAGCTGCAAAATTAATATCTCTGGTTGCCTTAAACTGAATGTATTCATAGTTTCCATCTCCATTACTTGGATCGGTTAGATAACCCGTAATCACTAAAGCTGATGGTTTGATTTCCGGAAGTGCAAAAACATCATTAGAAGATCTTGGCCAAAGCTGAACACCACTTGTTGTGGTGAGTACAACTCCAGTAAAATCAGCAAATGGTGTCGGATTTTGATTGGCAAAATTGGCTGCTGTTTCGGTATGTACAACTGCGGTTCCAAATCCATCATTTATCAACTTATTACCTGCATAAGTATCTTCGGCAACAGGTTCTGGTGTAACCTTACCTTTACTAATGGTGACTAAGGTACTTTCATAAAATGCTGATCTGGCTGCCAGTTCACTGGTATTAACAGCCCTTAATTTGATTGATCTGCCTAAAGCTTTTTTCTCAATACCGGATGCTGCAACACCAGCAAGCTGCAAAATTCCATTGATGCGTTTAAGTGTAGATCCGCCAATCCGGATATGAACAGAATCGCCGGGAATGTATTTGGCAGCCTCCGTTCCAACATTTACTGCAATTCCCCTGATGGAATCAATACCATTGCCGGTAATACGGCTGTTTTGAATCACAAGTAATCCCCCGGGAATATTGCCATTGGCCTGATCTGATATTACCACACCTTTAATAAAATCAGCGCCCCCTAAATTTTCTGTATTTAGCAACAGGTCTGTATTTTTGAAAAGTTTACGTAAATCAAAATTTGAAATGTATGGACTTACCGTAACATCAACATAATCGGTTTCGCGTTTGCAGCCCATCCAAATGCTGCAAATCACCATTAGTGTGCTTAAATAAAATATTATCTTTTTCATATTATTTGTGATATGATTAAGGTTTTTGCCACCAAACAAGTGTATTAATTTCATCTGCACCTTGTGATGCAACTGCATTTTTATAGTTTGTTGGGTTGGTTGATTGTGTAACTAATGGATAATTTAATCTTGATGGCATTTTACCGCCATTTGCCAGTCCGGTGCCTTTAGGTAAAAACGGATGACCAGTTCTGCGATACTCCAGCCATTGCTGAAAATCTACTAAAAAAGATGAATAGTATTTTTGAAGTTGAATTAATTGCATTTTGCTGGGCGTATTTGTTGCGGTATTATCTAACGGCAAAGCATTGTTCCATTCAATATCTGCTTCATTTATATATTGTATTAATAATGGATCAGAAACTGAAGTAAAAAGCGTAGGCAACCAATAGTTAAGTGCATCGGCTATGCCTTTGGTATAGTAGGCTTCACCGGTTCCCGAAATCCATCCCTTAGCGGCAGCTTCGGCAAGGATAAAATCTACCTCTGCACAGTTCATGATAATTCCGGTATAGCGGTCAGTTTGAAGTGTAATACTAGCATTTTGTGCATCAGAATAAAAATACGATTGTTTGGTAATGGATGTACCTGAATCATAACCGCTTGGTACACCAATTAAACCTGCAGGCCCTGCAGCAATGCCAAATCTGTTATAACCATTTATACCATAGGCTGATGTGATGCGTGGGTCTTTCCAGAAGCCTAAGTTACCGATGAAAAATTCGGTAATGGCAGGTGTTCTGAAATCAACCGCTCTCACATTAATCATAAATGGTGAAGAGTAAACTGCTGTACTGCTATTGGTACCATTCCAAAGAATTTTGGCCGTATGGGTGTTGTTTTCCATAATCGGATAATTCGATTTATTGGTATCTGCTATTTCTTTGATTTTAGCAATTACCTGTGTACGCACATCTGCTTTTCCAGAAATACGAAGCAATAACCTCAAATACAATGAATTACCAAACCTGCGCCATTTGCTCACATCTCCCTGATAAACAGGATCTGCACTTGCAGAAATAGCAGTTCCTTCTGCCAACAGCTTGTTTGCTTCTTCCAGTTTATTTAAAAGATCAAGATAAATATCTTTTTGCTTATCAAAAACGGGTTCTATTACACCTTCTTTACCCTTGTTGGCTTCAAGATAAGGAACATCCCCATAAACATCTGTCAATAGTTGGAAAACCCAGGCCTGAGTAATTAATGAGATACCTTTGTAAGATGAATTTAAAGATTCCGGCCGATCTGCGATGGTGTAAATATCTCTTAAATTCGTTAATTCCAGGTACCAGTTGTTCCAGGTATAATCTGCCAGGTTCCGGCGAACATCATATCGAAATACTTTACCTTCCGAATCGCCAATATCTACCGTAACCTGCATCAACTCATTGTTAAAATTACGGTTCCGTACCATATTTGTAGACAGCACATTCACCAATGCCGGTGCAAGCAACTGGCCTGCGGTGGTGGTGGAGCGTCCGATTGGATCTGTATTCACCTCGTTAAAATCTTTCTTACAAGAGAAAGCCGATAAACAGAGTACAGTTAATAATATATAGCTGGTTATTTTATTTTTTGTCTTCATTATCTTCCTATTTATAATCCCACTACTAAACGCACACCATAACTTCTGGTAGATGGCAACTGACCTGTTTCAAAACCTTGTACGATATCCGTACCTGAGAGTGTTCCAAATTCAGGATCAAATGCCGGCCATGGAGACCAGATAAATAAGTTCCTTCCGTATGCCCCGATTGTTAATTTGGTGAAGCCAATCCTTTTTAAGAAAGCTTGTCCGAATGCGTAGGTAATGTTAGCCTCTCTGAATTTTAAGTAATCGGTTCTGAATACACTCCCCTCAGCCTGATCAGAACCGTAAAGTGAAGTGTAGAAACTTTCGAGATTTGTTGCTACAACATCGTTCGGGCGATAAGTGCCATTGGGATTTTGAACCACACCATCTCCTATCACACCGTTATATCTTCCAGGTAGCGTAAGGTTAAGTTTTCCTAAAGCTGCCATTCGGGAGAAAGTAAGCGAGTGAGCCACAGCACCTAACTGTGCATCAAATAATCCGTTAATGCTAAAACGATCGTAAGTAATGGTAGAACCAAAACTGAATCTGAATTTAGGTGTCGTATTCCCTAAATAGATTAAATCGGCACTGCTGATTTTAGCATTACCTGTTGAAGAATCATAAATGATTTGTCCATCCGGAGATCGCATATATCCCCTTCCATATAAATCACCCATACTTCCACCTACGTTTGCCACAATTTGTCCGCCGCCTAAAGCGCCTGTTCTCAATACCACGGAACTATCGGCCAGTTCTTCAATCCTATTTCGGTTTGCGGTAAAGGTTCCGGTAAGTTCCCATTTAAATTTTTTGCTTTGAATAGGGGTACCATTAACCGCAATTTCAATTCCCTTATTTTGTACTTGTCCAACATTGAAAACAGCCACATTGTAACCGGTTGATTTATCTACAATACGGTTTAGAATTTGATTTTTGGTATTGCCAAGATAAGCGGCAAGATCGAAATTTAAACGATTTTTAAATAAGCGTAATTCCGTACCCAACTCAATGGTAGTAGTTTTTAACGGTTTTAAATTTGGGTTTGGCAACACACTTGGATTGGTCATGGCACTATCCGGATAAACACCATTCGAAGCCAAACTATAATTATAAGCTGTGCGGTATGGTGTAGTACCTCCGCTACCAACCTGAGAAACCGACGCCCTTAATTTAAAGAAGCTGATCACTTTTGGAAGGGATAATAGATCAGAAACAATTAATGAGGTGCTGGCTGATGGATAGAAAAAGCCTACATTATCCGTTCTGAATGGTGTAGCAAGCGTACTGCTCCAATCCTGGCGACCAGTTAAATCTAGAAACAAATAATTTTTGAAGCTAAAAGACAGGGCTGCATAAAAACTATTAATTCTATACCTCGCTGTATCAGGAACGGAAACCAGCGGACTCAAATTATTGGTGAGGCTGAATAATCCTGGAATGGCCAGGCCATCGGCACGCAATTCTGATTTTTTATATGCGTTGCGCATTTGGCTCCCACCAACATTGGCATTAAGATGTAAATCCTGACTGATCTTTTTATCATACCGCATCAGGAAGTCTACGTTCGTTTCGTAAGAATTGATATTCTGTGTGCGATAAGATCCCTGCGCAAATTTATTTCCTGCGGCATCCCATGGACGTTGGGTTTCACGAATGTCTTTGTTATAATCTATTGATCCCCTTAGCAATAAACTAAGCTCACTTGTAATTTTATAAGTTGCCTGAATATTGCTTAAAATACCATTTCTGCGTTGTTTATTAATGTACTGCTCAGAAATAGCATAAGGACTTTCAGGATTTGTAGTGGTTATATTTACAAATTGAACATTCTCTTTTCCAGGTGCCCAGTAATCTTTGTACCAATCTGTATTTACATTGGGTTGTGCAAACATAAACCAATACATGAGTGATTGATTGCCATAGCCCGTTGCAGGTAGATTATCACTATGCCGGTTGTTGTAAGCCGCCTTGAAAGAAACGCTTAACTTTTTATTTACATTGGTATTGGCAGAGTAAGAAAGCGAAGTCCGTTCTAATCCGGTATTCGGTACAATCCATTCGTTATTGCCGTGGCTAGCCGAAAATCTCATGCCTACCTCTTTGTAAGAACCATCTAAACTGACAGAATTTGATGATTCAAATCCGGTTTGAAAGAAAGCATCAACCGGATTTTGATAACCAATCCATGGTGTTCTCACAGTAGCCGGACTTTTAGTTGCCGGATCATATTGAAAAAAGCTGGCTCCGGTATTTAAGGCCGCTCCCCAACTGGCGCTGGTAGCATTTGTACTGGGCCCGTCTACTGTTGTACCATATGAGAAATACGGCACCCCAAACTGCCCCTGTCCAAATTGATTTTGCGATTCAGGACTTTTATTTACCTGCTCCCAGGTGCTATTGGAAGTAAAAGTAATATTTAGTTTTTTGTTCGCTTTGCCAGATTTAGTGGTGATAATGATGGCACCATTTGCACCACGCTGCCCATATAAAGCAGAAGCTCCGGGCCCTTTCAATACGGTAACACTTTCGATGTCATCAGGGTTTAAGTCGTTCAGTGCAGAACCAAAATCTGCAGGCATTACATCTCCTGATGTTCCGTAAACGCCTCCTGATGAAGCTGCAGTACGTCTGGCCGAACTGCTGGCCACAACGCCATCAATCACAATCAGTGCTTCGTTATCACCAGTAAGGTTATTTTCCCCACGCAGAATAATTTTGTTAGAAGCCGCCGGACCGCTGTTCCGAACCAGGTTTAAGCCAGCTACCTTTCCTGAGAGCGATTCTGTCCAGTTACTGGCGACGGCGTTTGTTAATGCTGTGCTATCTACTTTCGTAACTGAATAACCCAGGGCTTTCTCCTCGCGTTTAATACCAAGAGCGGTAACCACAACTTCATTTAAATTGCTGGCAGAAGAAGCTAAACGGATAATGGCGCTATTTTCATTGTTATTAAATATCCTGGTGATGGCCGTATAGCCCACCATATTATAAATTACAGTAGTACCTTTAGCAATATTAATGACGTAGTTTCCTTTCTCGTTGGTTACGCCGAGAAACCTCTTATTGCCATCTGTAATGGTTGTTCCAACCAAAATCTGTCCGTCTTCATCATCTAAAACCGTTCCTTTTACCGTAATATTTTGAGCAACAACCTGTGCAGATACATTATTGAAATTAATGAACTGAAAAAGCATTACTACTGATAATATTGTCAGTATCGGTTTTGAAAGACAAAAGTTTTTTCGGAACTTTTCGAAAGTGTTCAGACAGCGTTCCTGAAAGTGTGGAATATATGGCTGCCGGGAAATTTTTTGAGTAAAATTTTTAATCATAATTAGCTATATCTGGTTAGTAAGCATTATCTAATTCGTTTTACTTTTCCAGATTTGCAGACAAAGTAAGCCTCTTCAGGTTAAAAATATGTTAACGAAACATTAACATATAGGTGGCCACGAGTTAATGTTCCGAATTATTTTTTTTAGTTATTATTTGTTTCGATAAATCTATTGTAAAAACAAATCGAAAGTATTAATAATAAATAAAAATTGCAATACACAGGATTGAAATCGGCAGCGTAGACATACAATTTTTAAGAAATTTGTACCTAATTTAAACTTAAATGATTTTAAAAACCACAAATAACAGCTGAAAGGTAAATGGTCTAACGATTCAAATCATCGCTGATAGCATGCTAAATTGAATGATCTTGATTAAGATACTTCAATTGAAAATCAAAATATAAAACAATATGCCTTAATGTAACATTTTAATGGTCTTCAATATCGAAAGATAAAGAAAGTACTTTTGAATACTAATGGCTTAATATATACTTATTATAGCGCATTTTCAGAGAGAATATTCGTTCAAATACTATCAACAATATAATCGGCAAAACAACCCATTCAAATATTTGAAAAGAATAGAAGAAAAAAGCGAACAAAAATATCAAACGAAAAGCCTCCAGATAATAGATCCAAACCCGTTGTTCCAATAACGCACCGATATTAATCAGCGTAAGTAAAACCAAAATCAATACTGCCCATTTGTAAATTTCGGTAAGGTATTGGTAAAACATTGTGGTGCCAGTTAATGTTAGCACAACCATAATTAACTGAACGTTTAAATAGGTTTTAAACTTTGATTCGCCTCTTTTTTGCTGTTTATTCTGAAAATAACGTTCTTCCAAAATCGGGCGGATATTTTGATCCATGAGTGCCGGACTTCCGAACAATGCGTTCCATTTCGCTTTCGCACCTTCTGCCCTTTTGTACGCTTCTGCTATTTCCAGGTAATAATGAAAGTGCTGCCATAAAAAGCTGTAACTCTTAATGGGATGAGTTAAACCATATTTTGGGGATTCCTCCTCCCGCTGGAATGTACCAAAAAGCTTATCCCAGAATACAAAAACATCACCATAATTCTTGTCCAGATACTTTTCATCTGATGCATGGTGCACGCCATGAAGCGAAGGTGTAATCAGCACATGCTCTAACCAGCCCAATTTGCCGATTAACTGGGTATGTGTAAAGAATGAATACGCACCATGCACCAGTAAAATCGTAATAATCATATTCGGATGAAAGCCAGCTAACGGCAAAACACACCAGAAAACATTTCTAAAAACCGCCTGGATTGTCGTAATGCGCGCAGCTGCAGTAAAATTAAACTCCTCACTTTGATGGTGTACAATGTGCGCAGCCCAAAGAAAATTAATCTCATGCCCTAACCGATGATACCAATACCACACAAAATCAGTGGCAAGCAAAAGCAAAAACCAAACAGACCAGCTCGCCGAAATATGGAAGAAAGCATAGTTGTCATAAACCCATTGATAGACCTGATAAAAGCTTGCCGCAATGAATAAATTCAATAACCGCTCTGCAATCCCGACACTAAAATTCGCCACAGAACTTTCATACTTAAAAACCCCACTTTTTTTTCTTTGCTGAGCAACTTTATATTCAATGAAGACAAAAATGAAAAAAGCAGGAATGGCAAATGCGAGATAGTTTACTGTCATGGTAGCTACATATTGTTTATAATTACTCCACAAACATATAAATATTATACTAATTATATAGACTAAGTAGTTTACTATTTTAAATTAGTTGCTATTCTATTCGTTTAATGTTTTTTGTTTCTATTAATTTGCAGAAATCAGTTTATATAATCACAAGAATATGGCAGCAGAAAAAAAAGGCGGGCACACAAACATTCTTTCCATTGATATTGGCGGTACCAGTATCAAAACAGTTTTACTGGACGAAGATGGAAATATGTTGTCAGAATATTTAAAGAGTAAAACACCTGTTGGTGCAACGCCTAAAGACATTGTAACGGGTATTCAGGATCTCATCAAGCCTATTCCAAAAACTTTTAACCGGGTTTCAATTGGTTTTCCGGGTTATGTAACCAACGGGATTGTTAAAACTGCTCCAAATCTTGCTAAAAATAAATGGGCCGATGTAGATCTTGCCCAGCGGGTGGCAAATGTATTAAATCATCCTGTAAGATTGGTAAACGATGCTGATCAGCAAGGCTTAGGCGTAGTAAAAGGGCAAGGATTTGAAATCGTTTTCACAGTAGGAACCGGATTTGGAACCGCGCTCCTGTTTGATGGCGAACTTCTTCCCCATTTGGAACTGGCTCATTTTCCTATCAATAAAACCGAAGATTACGATGATTACATCGGCAATAAAGCTTTCGAAGACATTGGCTCGGATCGATGGAACAAACGTTTGAAAAAAATTATTGAAATTTATAAAACAGTTTTCAACTACAATGCCTTATATATTGGCGGTGGCAATTCTAAACATATCGATTTTAAACTGGAAGATAATATTACGCTGGTAACCAATAGAGATGGCATAAAAGGTGGTGCTAAACTTTGGAAACTGGCTGATAAATACAATATCTTCACTGTTAATCCTAATGTGTAAATTGTACACTAACCGGTTACAATTATTATTACAATCTTTTAACATCAAAATCCACTATATTAGTTTGTAAGTTCTAATTTTGGATACTATAAAAATTTAAAAATGTCAAATAACGAGTCAAAAAAATACAAATTGGGGATGATAGGTTTGGGTACTATGGGCCGCAACCTATTATTAAACATGGCAGATAAAGGTTTCTCTGTAACTGGTTATGATAAAGATCGAAAGATGATCTCAAAGCTGGAAGATGAAGGACAAAAGCATAGCCTGGAAGGTTTTGACGATATCGAGTCTTTTATCGGCAGTTTGCAAACGCCTAGAACACTAATCTTATTAGTACCTGCCGGACCAATTGTTGATAGCGTTATTGCCGAGTTAAAACCGTTATTAAGTGAAGGCGATATTATTATTGATAGCGGAAATTCACATTTTACAGATACAAACCGCAGGGTTGAAGAACTGGAAAAAGATGGTTTGCATTTCTTTGGAATGGGAATTTCAGGTGGTGAAGAAGGTGCGCGTTTCGGTCCAAGCATGATGCCTGGTGGCGATAAAAAAGCCTATAACGTAGTGAAGGAAGTTTTTGATGCCGTTGCTGCTAAAGTCGGTTCAGATCCTTGTGTTACTTATATCGGCCCTGGTGCATCCGGCCACTTCGTAAAAATGGTTCACAATGGTATTGAGTATGCCATTATGGAACTGATTGCTGAAGTATATGGCGTACTGAAAAACGGTTTAGGTTATTCAAACGAAGAAATTTATAAGGTATTTAAGAAATGGAATGAAGGCAGACTTCAATCTTTTTTATTGGAGATTACCGCAGAAATTTTCTTATTCAAAGATACGGTTACTCAAAACGATCTTTTAGATCAGATTAAAGATGAAGCCCGCTCTAAAGGTACGGGAAAGTGGACTTCAGAAGTTTCTATGGAATTACAATTGCCTATTCCAACTATTAATGAAGCTGTTTCCAATCGGGATTTGTCTAAATTTAAGAAACTAAGGGTTTCACTGGAAGAGGCTTTTGGCAAAAAGGATAACAAAATAGAAATTACTGTTGATGAGCTGGAAGATGCATTCTATTTCTCGATGATTAGTGCGTATGCTCAGGGAATGCACTTATTGGTTCAGGCTTCTAAAGAATACCAATACGATTTACAATTGCAGGAGATTGCTAAGATCTGGCGTGGCGGATGTATCATCAGGGCTAAGTTCTTAGAAGATATCTATCAGGCTTACGAAAAAGATAACGCCTTGGAGCATTTATTTGGTGATTCAGGAATTCAAAACATCATTAAAGACACCTTAACCGGTACCCGTAAAACCATTTCAGCATGCATCAATGCCGGTATAGGCATCCCTGCATTTGCTTCAACACTGACTTATTTTGATACCATCACTACAGCCCGCATGCCTTCAAACCTGATTCAGGCACAAAGAGATTTCTTTGGTGCACATACTTTTGAGCGTATTGATCAGGAAGGCGTTTTCCATGCAGACTGGAATAAACTATCATAAATTTTAAAGACAAGAATCCAAACATAAAATGAAAACCAAAGCCGCATTAAGTCCAACAATATTTGTAATATTTGGTGGTACAGGTGATTTAAACAAAAGGAAATTAGCACCTGCCCTCTATAATTTATTTATTGAAGGTTACATGCCTGAAAAGTTTGCCATTATTGGTACGGGTAGAACTGAATTTACAGATGATAGTTATAAAACTGCGCTTGAAGATGCAGTAAATGAATTTTCGAGATCAGGAAAAGTTAAAAAAGATAAGTGGGATAATTTCGGAAACACCATCCACTACTGCCCTACGGATTTCGCGCAGCCGAAAACTTTCGAAAATTTAAAAGATGCAGTAGACAAATATCAAAAAGAATACGGACCAGCCACGCAGATTATTTTCTACCTGGCTGTTGCACCAAATTTCTTCCCGGTTATTGCTGAATACTTGCATAAATATAAGTTAACAGAAGATGAAGATAACAGCCGTATTGTAATTGAAAAACCTTTCGGCCACGATTTAGAGTCGGCCAAAGAGTTAAATGCTTTGTTAAGCACCATCTTTACAGAAAAGCAAATCTATCGTATCGATCATTATCTGGGTAAAGAAACCGTTCAGAATATGATGGCTTTCCGTTTTGCCAACGCCTTGTTCGAGCCACTTTGGAACAGGACTTACATCGATCATGTACAAATTTCTGTAACAGAACAATTAGGCGTTCAGGATCGTGGAGGATATTACGAAGGTTCGGGCGCTTTAAGAGACATGATTCAGAATCACTTATTGCAATTGCTTTGTTTAATCGGAATGGAAGCGCCAATTAATTTTGACGCAGATGAAATTAGAAACCGTAAGGTGGAAGTTTTAAAAGCCATGCGTCCGTTCTCTGCCGAAGATATTCGTTTTCATACCGTTCGTGGTCAATACAGCAAAGGTTGGGTAGAAGGAAAAGAGGTACCGGGATATCGTCAGGAAAAAGGTGTCGATCCACATTCCAATACGGAGACTTTTGCAGCTGTAAAATTCCATATCGATAACTGGAGATGGCAGGGCATTCCGTTTTATTTAAGAACCGGAAAGCGTTTAAATCAAACTTCATCACTCATCACCATTCAATTCAGAGATGTTCCGCATCAGATTTTTTCTTCTGGCGTAACCGAAAACTGGCAACAAAACCGTTTGGTAATCAGTATTCAGCCAGAAATGAGCATTCGCATGCAGGTTCAGGCGAAAAGACCGGGTTTAGATATGGTATTGAACCCTGTTGATATGGTTTTCGATTACAAAGGAACTTATGATGGCGATACACCAGAAGCTTACGAAACTTTACTTTTAGATGCGATGATGGGCGATCAAACCTTGTTTATGCGGGGAGATCAGGTAGAAGCAGCCTGGGAACTGGTAATGCCAATCTTAAACACCTGGGAAAGCAAAAAATCAATCAATTTCCCTAATTACCCTGCTGACAGCTGGGGACCAGAGGAAGCTGAGGCATTAATTGCAAGGGATGGTTTCCATTGGTTTAATTTACCGCTAAAGAATAAAGAATAATCTCAAAATCGTTATTCGCCTGTCGTTACAAACGAACAACGAATAACGAACAACGAATAAACATGAACTTACTTATTTACAAGACACTTGAAGAACTCAATCAGGATTTAGCTGATTATGTGATCAAGATTGCGGAAATGTCGATCGAAGAAAATGATCGGTTTAACTTTGTTCTCACCGGCGGAAGTTCTCCAAAAGCACTTTATCATTTACTCGCTACAGCAGGCGAGCATCGGATTGATTGGGGAAAAGTTTATTTCTTCTTTGGCGACGAGCGAAATGTTCCGTCAACTGATGACAATTATAATGGCTTGATGGCAAAGAAAGCTTTGCTTGATCCCCTCGGAATTAAAGAAGACCATATTTTTTATGTTGATACAACCCTGGCTCCGGAAAAGGCAGCGATTGAATATAAGAAAGCAATTGACAAGCATTTTAATGGTGAAGACCTTGCGTTTGATCTGATCCTTTTAGGAATGGGTGATGATGCACATACGGCATCAATTTTTCCGCATACTACTTTGGTAAAAGATCAGGAAGTTGATATCGCCTCAGTATTCGTAGAAAAACTGAATACCTATCGCATTAGTTTTACTGCACCTTTAATCAATAAAGCAGATAACGTGGCTTTTCTTGTATTTGGTGAAAATAAGGCTGAAGCATTAAAGCATGTCATTAATGATCAGGAAAAAAATTATGATCTGTATCCATCTCAGTTAATTGATCCGATTGATGGAAAGTTAACCTGGTTTACTGACGAGGCTGCGACCAAATTATTGGAGTAAAAAAGGGCTTAAATGCTTTCTCGTATTTAATATAGTAACGGAATACACAACGTGTGTATTCCGTTTTTTTGTTAAAACTTGGGACAATTAAAATTGATAAAGTTATTTGTGACTACTGATTTCCCAGCCTCGTGGAGAAATCTGAAATCACATTCTGATATTTTCGAAGTACCCTGTCCCAATCGTGAAATTGCTCATCGGCTTTGACACTGGTTAATGGCATACCAGAATATTCACTAACTAACTTCACTTTATAAGTGAGCGGATCACTTTTAGATAGCTTGATAATTAATCTGGTGCGAATGGTATTTTGAGCAAAACTCTGAATACTCCAGGCCGTACGTAAATAGGAAGTTTCTTTATCTGCAACTTCTATTGCATCGAAATAATCCGTTACGATTTGATTTGCTCTCTTCCAAACATCAGTAATATCCAATTTCTTATTCACCTCTATGGAAAAGTCGATATTGGCTTGGTCTGTTTTGATGGAAGCCTCTTCCGCATCATCTTTTTTCATATCAAAAAACTGTTTCTTTGGAGGCTCTGTCATTCCCTTTTTATTACAGTAAGTTTGCTCATAGCGTAAAAACCCTGATTTCTGGATCTTTACGTTTACACAAGAATTTTTCGGGACTTTTATTTTCAGACTGCCCGTACCCAGGCTTTGGCCGTCTACAATAATTTTGGCATCTGGTTCTGAAGCAGAGACCTCTACAGTTTGAGCCTTAACGGCCAATGTGCACATTGCACCTATCATGAGCATGATGAATTTAGACTTCATAAATATAATTTGCAGGGTTATGCCGTCAAAAGTAATGTTAGATGTGATGATGAAAAATACCCAATACCGGGTATATTGAAGTAAAAGACAGGAATAAAACCGTTGTAAAAAGAAATAGCGTCTGATTATTAAAATCAGACGCTATTTTAAGCTTTACTTTAGATCAATGCCCAACAAGGCATATCAATTAACTTTAAACGTTCGTATTAACACCTGTCAGGTTTTCCTCAATCAACAATTTAATTATGCCATCGGCCATCCCCACCTTAGGAACATAAATTTGCTTAATTCCTGTCCATTTCATCAGGGTTAAATAAATTTCACTCGCCGGGATAATCACATCTGCACGATCGGGGTTTAACCTTAGCGTACTAATTCTCTCTTTCAGTGAGTAGCTGGTCAGTTTATTATAGAGCGCATTTAATTTCTGAAGTGACAGTGGGGCATTGTCTTTCTCCTCACTCATTCTAAAGAGCTTGTTGATGTTACCGCCTGTTCCAATTCCGGCAAGGTGTTTATGTCCTTTAGTATGCTCCTTTACCCACTCTTTCATTTCTTCCCAAGTCTCTTCTTTATCCTGATTATCAAGCATTCTTATGGTGCCAATATCAAAGGAACGAGATGCTTCCGGTGAGCCTTTCACAAAAATAGACAGCTCGGTACTACCTCCGCCCACATCAATATAAAGGTAGGTTTTGCTATCATCAAGATCAGCTTCAATATGGTTGGCATAAATAATATTTGCTTCTCTTTGTCCTTCGATAATTTCCAGGCTAATGTCAGTTTTTTCTTTGATCATTTTCACAATATCCTGGCCATTTTGTGCTTCCCGCATGGCGGAAGTTGCACAAGCTAAGTATTCCGAAACGTGATAAACATCCATCAAATTTTTGAAAGCCATCATGGTTTTAATCAAATCTCCTGCCTTCTTTTCAGAAATGTGTTTATCCAAAAAGGCATCATCGCCCAAACGAAGCGGAACACGAATCAAGGTATTTTTCTTGTAACTGTAATTTCCATCTTGTTTGCTGATATCTGCAATGAGTAACCTCACTGCATTAGAACCGATATCTATCGCTGCGTATCTTAACATTATGATTGGTGCTTGGTTTTTAAATAGTTATAGGTATCAACCTGTGCCCGTATTTTTTTACTTAACCTGTTTTTATGATATTTATTATTGCTTAACGCATTAATCTGCCGGGCTTTTGTATTGTCTTGTAACTGAAGGTCGATAATATCCTGAATTTCCTGTTTTACATCGGGGTCTAAAACCGGGAAGCCCACTTCTACCCTATGCTCAAAATTTCTGCTCATTAAATCTGCAGACGATAAATACATGTCATTTTTGCCATTATTACTGAAGATGTAAACCCTCGCATGTTCCAAAAATTTATCGATGATGCTAATGGCAGTGATATTTTCACTAAAGCCTTTTACACCTGGTACTAAACAGCAAATCCCACGTACAATCAATTGAATTTTTACCCCGGCGTTGCTGGCATCGTAAAGTTTGGAAATTAAGCCTTCGTCTGCCAAACTGTTTACTTTCAATAAGATATAGGCAATTTTCCCAGCCCTGGCATTTCTGATTTCCCGGTTAATGAAATTTACCAGCTTGGAACGGCTTTCCAGAGGCGAAACAATTAAGTGCTTATAGCCCTTGGTTACAGTACGTTTGCTTAATGCATCAAAAAGCTTGACTAAATCATTTGTAATTTCTTTTTTAGCCGTGAAAATACTGTGATCGCAGTACAACCCAGCGGTTTTTTCGTTAAAGTTTCCCGTGGCCAGGTTAGCATAATAAACCGGCTTTTCCTTCTCAATTCTTTTAACCAGACAAATTTTGGAATGAACCTTATAATCGGTTAATCCATAATTTACCTTCACTCCTTCTTCCATCAGGCGGGTCGTCCAGAATATATTTGCTTGTTCATCGAACCTGGCTTTAAGTTCTAAGAGCACAGAGACTACCTTTCCGTTTTTAGCGGCGTTGATTAATGCATTAATTACTTTTGAGTTTTCTGCAAGTCTGTACAACGTAATCTGAATTTCGGTCACCTTTGGATCAATGGCGGCCTCACGAAGAAACAAAATGATGTAATCGTAAGATTGATAGGGAAGATTTACCAGGTAATCCCGCTGCGCAACTTTGGCAAACATACTTTGTGTCCGGTGTAAATCATGCACCTTTAAGGGTACATTCGGCGCATATTCCAGTTCTTTTTTGCCAACATTAGGAAAAGAAATAAAATCACCAAATTTATGGTAGCGATTGCCCGGAATTAAACTTTCTGCTTCGAGCTTCAGCTTATTTACCAGAACGGTAAGCATATTTAGCGGCATGGCAGAATCATAAAGCAGGCGCATTGGCTTCCCTTTTTTACGCTTTTCTAAGCTGCTTTTTAGATCTTCAATAAATTTATCATTAATATTTTTGTCGATATCCAGTTCCGCATCACGGGTTAACTGGATAGAATATGCTTCCAGGTTATCATAAGTGAAAACATAGAAGATATCGTCAAGACAATAACGAATAATGTCTTCAGCCAGGATAATAAATTTCAGATCATTGGTTTCGGGTAAAACCAGGAATCTGGGCAGGTTGGGTGGAATTTCTATTAAAGCATATTTCTCTCTTATCTTCGTATCTTTTTTAGAGAGTTTAACAAAGAAATACAGATACCTGTCCTTAAGTTCCGGAAAAGGCTTATCCATATCCAGCATGATGGGTACGAGGTTTGATAAGATCTTATCACGAAAGTGATTTTTAACAAACTCACCACGGCTTACATTCAGCTGGGTATCATTTAAAATGAAGATTCTGTTTTGTGCGAGTTCATTAATAAGGGTGGCCTGAAAAAGCTGATCGAATTTACGTTCCTGCTTAACCACAATATTCTTAATTTCATTCAGGATTTTCCTGGGGTTGAAACCTAAAAGTGCCTTTGCTTTATCATTGAGGTTAGTCAGGCGCGTCATCGTAGCTACCCGTACCCGATAAAATTCTTCGAGGTTTGACGAAAAGATAGAGAGAAACTTTATTCGTTCGATAAGCGGGACAGTTTCATCGGCAGCTTCCTGCAATACACGCTCGTTAAAGTAAAGCCAACTTATTTCACGATTTAAAAATGGTATCTTCTTTTTGCTCATTTAAAAAAATAAAAAATCCCTGCCAAAACAGGGATGCTCAAAACTGCATATTAATTTGTTAAGTAAATGTTAATTCACACACGAGTTAACGTTAACAAATTATTTTTTAGTTGTCACTTTAACCGCTTTTTTAACAACAGGCACAACTTTATCTTTCGCTGCTTCAGTCTCTTTTACAGCTGTAGTAGTTTTGGCAACCGTTTTCTTTACTGCACTTGCCGCTTTAGTGGAAGCAGCTTTAATATCTGTTTTTACCGTTTCTAATTCTGGAGTCGCAATTTTATCAGTTTGCTCAACGGCGTTTTCAACTGCCTTAATTGGTTTAGCCATTGCTTTTTCGGCTTTTTCTGCTGTTGCAATGGCAGCAACTTTAACACTTTGAACTACAGGTTTCGCTTTCGAAATCGCTTTCTTAACTACTTTAGCAGCGTTTTTCTCTGCTTTGTTTGCCGCTTTTTCAACTGGTTTTTTAACTTCTTGTGTTTTTTCTTTTGTTGAATGCAAAATTCCATCTATTTTTTGCCCAACATCTGCTTTTATTAAGGTAAATTTTTTCGTTAATTTCTTTGCAACACGTTTGCTGGCTTTAGCCACTTCAGTGCTAATCTCCGATGCATCATGCCCTAGACTTATTACTACTTCCATAAACTGAGCAGTTAAAGATTGCTCTAACTGTTTTATAGCATCTTTTTTAAATGCTTTTTTTTGAGGCTTAGCTTTAGTGGTTTTCATAATATTTTTCGTTTTTTTGTACAATCGATTTAATTTCTCTTAAATCTACTAATTTTTTACATTAAAGCTAAAACCATGCCTTCTTTTGATATCGTAAGTAAAGTTGATGCGCAGACTCTTGATAACGCAATTAACAATGCTAAAAAAGAAATATTGAACCGTTTTGATTTCAACGGCTCGAAAAGTACTGTCGAACTGGATAAGAAAACAAATGTTATAACGATTGTTACTGAGGACGATATGCGTTTAAAAGCAATTGAAGGTTCCATTATTTCACGAATGATGAAACAAAATCTGGATCCTAAGAGTATGGATTTCGGTAAGGAGAATATTGCATCAGGAAATATGATCCGTAAGGAGATAACAATTAAAGAAGGTTTGGATAAAGAAGCTGCAAAAAAAGTTGTGGCAAAAATTAAAGCCAGTGGTCTAAAAGTTCAGCCCTCTATCATGGATGACCAGGTTCGGGTAACAGCGAAAAAAATTGATGATCTTCAGGCAGTGATTACGCTTTGTCGCGGAGAAGATTTTGATCAGCCTTTACAGTTCATCAACATGAGGAACTAATATGCTTTCAAATTATTTAAGCGGGTGGTTTCCCATCATCTGCTAATCTACTTCTACCATGCAAATAAGCGAAAACGGATTTATATTTTCTGATAAAAAGGACCTTCTCCAGGTTAATTCCATTCACCGCTACCTCAGCAAAGAATCTTATTGGGCTCAGCATATCCCTTTAGAAACTGTTCAGCGTTCTATTGAAAATTCCCTATGCTTCGGAATTTATAAAGGTACAGAACAAATTGGTTTTGCACGCTGGGTTACAGATAGGGCAACTACCGGGTGGCTTTGCGATGTCTATATTGAATCTGCTTATCGTGGCCAGGGCTTATCAAAAAAACTAATGTCATTTATGATTTTTCATCCAGACCTTCAGGGCCTGCACCGTTACCAACTGGCTACAGCAGATGCACATGGTTTATATGCACAATTTGGCTTTGCTCCGATTGAAAATCCAGAAAATCAAATGGCGATTGTAATTAAAAACGCCTACCAAAAGTAAGATCCCGTACTGGATTAGCAAACCTTTTTCTTTTCCTCTTGTTTTAGCTATATATTAAAACAAGACATTACATGAAAAAGATATTTATGCTATCAGCAATAGTTGCTGCCTCAGTTACATTTCAGGCTTGCCAAACGGCAGATAAGAAATCATCAACAACAAAAGACAGCATTTCCGGTGATACTTCAATGGTAAATGGAAACCATGTTTCAGGATCTGAAGTAGTTGAGTCTGGAATTGATGATGCTGGAGCAACATTTTTGAGAAAAGCTGCTGTCGGTGGAATTATGGAAGTGGAAGCCGCGAAGATTGCACAACAAAATGCTTCCAGCCAGGAGGTAAAAGATTTTGCAGCAAAAATGCTGGAAGACCATACCAAAGCAAACAAGGAACTGAAAGCATTTGCCATTCAAAAGAAGGTTATTACACCAGATGCGTTGCCTGGGGAAGACCAGATTCATCTGGATGAAATGAAAAAAATTAAAGGTGCAGCATTTGATAAGCACTATATGGGAATGATGGTTACTGACCATGATAAAACGGTCGCTTTATTTAAAGATGGAGCTCAGAACCGGGATGCGGGCTTAAAACAATGGGCTACAAAAACGCTTGCTGTGATTGAACAGCATGATGAAATGGCTAAAAAAATCACATTAAATTTAAAATAAGTTAGTTTTTTATATAAAATTTAAATCCCAAATGGCTGCATTTGGGATTTTTTCGTGTTAAAAGTTTAAACAGCATCATTTTTAAAACAATAATTCAGAATAAAAAAAATTAAAATTAACTTTCAGCGTTTAATTACAAAACTACATAAATGAATAAGAATAGAATTTTCAATGTACTCTTAACTGGTGCATTTGTTATTGCACTTCCCTTATTTGCCAACGCACAAAAACCGAATTGGCAAAACTTTGATCTCAAAACCGATTCTACTTTTGGAATCAGTACCGAAAGAGCATATAAAGAACTTTTGAAAGGTAAAAAATCTACTAAAGTAATCGTTGCTGTTAATGACGGTGGTGTTGAAGCTACCCATGAAGATTTAAAAAGAATCATGTGGGTAAATACAAAAGAGATCGCTGGAAACGGTAAAGACGATGATAAAAACGGTTATGTTGATGATGTTCATGGCTGGAACTTTATTGGTGGTCCGAAAGAATCAGTAAACTTTGAAACTTTAGAGCTTACGCGGTTAGTTCGTCGAGATCAGGCCCGTTTTGCCAATACCACTGATGCTACAGTTGCAGAAAAAGATAAACAAGATTGGGAAGCTTTCAAAACCAGAAGGGCAGATCTGGAAAAAAAATTGGGTGAAGCGAAACAGGGTTTGGCTGGTATTGCAGGTTTTAAAAATGCGTTAGATGCTGTTGTTAAAAAGATTGGAAAAGAAAATCCAACAGCAGAAGATTTCAAAAATTTTAAACCTGCTAATGAGCCTGAAAGCCGCATACAATCGGTTATGTCTGAACAATTGCAGAAGGGCAGTTTTGCAGATTTTTATGAAGATCAGATTAAGGAAGGTGTAGATTATTATACCCGCCAGGCTGAATATAACCTTAACCTGGATTACGATCCGAGATCGATTGTTGGTGATAATCCAAATGATTCAAAAGAAAAATTTTACGGAAATAACGATGTAACCGGACCTGATGCGATGCATGGTTCACATGTGGCCGGGATTATTGCTGCCGATAGAACCAATAAACTTGGGATTATGGGTGTTGCGGATAATGTTGCCATTATGGGGGTTCGTTGTACACCAAATGGTGATGAGCGCGATAAGGATGTGGCAAACAGTATTCGTTATGCTGTTGATAATGGTGCAAAAGTAATTAATATGAGTTTTGGTAAAGCCTACAGCTGGGACAAAGCCATTGTTAATGATGCGATGAAATATGCGGCTTCGAAAGATGTTCTAATTGTTCAGGCTGCCGGGAATGAGAATCAGGATATTGATACAGAGAATAACTTTCCTAACCATAAAGATTTAGACGAAAAAACAATTGCCTCATGGATCACTGTTGGAGCATCCGGGCCGAAGGATGACGAGACGCTAAAAGCAAGTTTCTCTAACTTTGGTAAAACACAGGTTGATGTTTTCGCTCCTGGTGTTCGCATTCACTCTACCGTTCCGGGATCAAAATATAAAGATTTAGACGGAACAAGTATGGCTTCCCCTGTTGTTGCTGGTTTAGCTGGATTAATTCGTTCTTATTATCCAAAATTATCTGCTGCACAGGTAAAAGAGATCATTGTTAAATCGGTTACTAAAGTGAACCACAATGTATCTTACAAAAAAGGAGAGGAAGAAAACGCAGAAAGTGTTTCTGTACCATTCTCTGATTTATGTATCAGCGGCGGAATTGTTAACGCTTACGAAGCTTTGAAAATGGCAGCCACATATGGTCGCAGTTCAAACGCAAAATAATTTCTAAACATTGCATGCTAAAAAAGAAAGCGAACCAATCGGTTCGCTTTTTTGCATTTAAGGTAGCCGTAAACTATTAACCACAGATATGCAGGATGGGCACAGAGAAAAGCTATGCGCCTAAATCCGTGTTTATCTGTGTCCATCTGTGGTTAAAATCATGATGCTAATATCTTATCTGGTGTGATCGGCAAAGTTCTGATTCTCTTACCAGTTGCATTAAATACGGCATTGGCTACAGCAGCCGAGAAACCAATCAACGCAATTTCTCCCATTCCTTTTGCACCCATTGGATTGATATAAGGATCTGGCTTATTGATAAAATGAACCTCAATTTCAGGAATATCTGCATTTACCGGAACGTGATAATCCGCAAAGTTGTTATTGATGTATCTTCCAAAGCGATGATCGATAATTGATTCCTCTGTCAGTGCCATTCCAACGCCGCCAACTGCACCACCAACCATCTGGCTTCTTGCCGTTTTCGGACTTACAATAGTGCCCGAATCTCCGACAGAAACGATTTTATCAACTTTAACTACACCTGTTAAGCTATGTACTTTCACCTTCACGAAGTGGATAGAAAAAGAATACATCGAATATTCATCCCGCTCCTTTCCTGCCTGGCTTTGTTTGGTTACTTCAATAGAGGGCAGATTATTTTTCTTTAGTACATCTGCGAAGTTTGCTGTTGCATCCATATTGGAGTTTGCAGCTAGTTCTGCAACGGTAGATTTTAAAGCCACACATACATCATTAACAGCAGACCCTACTGTAGACAACGTTGCAGAACCACCCTGACTTGGCGCCTGAGGCAATGAAGAATCACCCAGTTCAAATTTTATTTTGCCTGCCGGAATTTTCAATACCCGGCTGGCAATAAGCGTCATGCCTGTACCCGTTCCCGGACCAATATCACTTGTTGCACTTTGAAGCACCAAAGATCCATCAGCTTTTAAAATCCCTTTCACGCTTGCCCTGCCCCTGTTCGCATTGAAAACGCCAATACTTACGCCATATCCCATTTTCCACTGCCCGTCAACCAAACTCCCAGGTTTGTTTTTGCGTTCGCTCCAGCCAATTTTCTGCGCACCAACCCGATAAGCTTCCTTTATGTTTTTATCTGAAAATGGTTTATCGCGTTGCTGGTCTTTCTCCGGATCATTTTTGATCCTGAATTCAAGCGGGTCCATATCCAGTGCATGAGCCATTTCATCAATTGCACTTTCAAGGGCGAATGCTCCGGTTGCTTCCCCGGGTCCACGCATCCAGATTGGTACGCCTAAATCAACAGGAACAACAGTATATTGTGTATTTACGTTATCGCATTGATACATAAATTTCGCCATGTTCACCACCCCTTCAGTAAAGTTTTCGTAAACCGAAGTTTCACCAAAAGCCCTGTGCGTAATGCCAGTCAGCGTTCCATCTTTCTTAGCGCCTAATCCAATGGTTTGAACAGCTGCCGGACGGTTGCCAACCATGGTAAACATCTGCATCCGGGTAAGTACAAGTTTAACCGGTTTACCAATTTGCCGGGAGGCCATCACTGTCGCAATTTCTACCGGCCAGGTTCTGAGCGCCATCCCGAAACCACCGCCAACAAATTCAGAATTAACCTGAATATTCTCGATAGGAATTTTAAAAACATTTGCTATAGTACCTTGGGTAGCCTTCACGCCCTGCGTTTTAGCATAAACAACTACCTGATTATTGGTTCTCCAGTCTGCAATAATTCCGTGCAATTCCATAGGATTATGGGTCTCAATCGGAAGATGGTACTTCTCTTCTACCTTCACCTCGGCCGTTTGATAAGCATTTTCTATCCCACGCTTGTAATCGGGCTGGCCCTGCAGTTTTTTTGCCTGAGCATCGCCAACCGCTTTTTCGAAATCGGTGTTAAATGCATCTTTCGTATAAGTTGCCTTAACCAGAGAAGCAGCATAGGTTGCCCGTTCAAAAGTATTTGCAACAACTATGGCAATCGGCTGCCCGTTATAAAAGATTTTATCGGTATAAAAGATTTTCATTGCTGAACCACCTTCCTGCTCATAAGCTGGCGCTGAAGGTTTGTTCAAATGCGAAACCACGGAAATTACTCCGGGGGCTTTTTCTGCCGCCCTGGTATCCAGAGAAGTGATTCTCCCTTTAGTGATTGTACTGGTAACCAATACGCCGTATGTTAACCCCGGAAGTTCGTATTCTGCAAAATATTTAGCTTTCCCCGTTACTTTGAAAATACCATCTACACGGTCATTCTCGTCTTTTATTAATCTTTTTTCCATGATTAAGCTTTTGATTTTGCTACGGTTAATGCCTCGATAATTGAATTTGGAGCCATTTGAAGTTTAAAGTTGTTTTCTCCAAAACCCTTTGCATCAGTCATGGCCAGTTTTGCAGCCTGCTCAAAGTTTTCAGCTGAAGCTTCTTTACCTTTCAAAAAGTTTTCTGCAGCAGTTAAACGCCAGGGCTTATGTGCCACACCGCCCATTGCCAGGCGTACATCTTTAATCTTATTATCTGAAAGTTCTAAAGCAGCCCCAACAGATACTAATGCAAATGCATAGGATGCCCTGTCTCGTACCTTTAAATAATAAGAATTTTTATTCAGATTATTATTCGGAATTTCCAGTCTGACAATCATTTCATCAGCCTTTAAATTATTGTCTAACTGAGGCGTATCTCCCGGTAAGCGATGAAAGTCTTTAAATAAGACTTTACGTTCTCCTTTTGCATTTGAAAGTACTACCGTGGCATCTAAAGCGACTAGGGCAATACACATGTCGCTGGGGTGCACAGCAATACACTGGTCTGAAGTACCAAAAATTGCATGCATTCTATTGAACCCGCCAATTGCGCCACAACCGGATCCTGGCTGTCTTTTATTGCAGGGCATCTCTGTATCATAGAAATAGCCACATCGGGTACGTTGCATCATGTTTCCGCCAACGGTTGCTACGTTTCTCAATTGAGCAGAAGCACCAGCGTTTAATGCCATAGCGAGTAATGGAAGTTTTTCTTTAATCAGCGCATGTTCAGCAACTGCGGTATTGGATGCCAGTGCGCCAATAATGATCTGATCTCCAACGGCCTCAATTTGCTTTAACGGTACATGATTAATGTCGATCAGTTTCTCTGGCGATGTTACCCCTCTTTTCATCAAATCAATCAGGTTGGTACCACCTGCAAGGAACTTGGAATTTTTATCTTTCGATATCAGGTTGAGTGCTGATTTTGAAGTTGTTGTTCTTAGGTATTGGAAATTAATCATGCTTTCATTCCTCCTTTCGACACTTCAACAATCGCATCAACGATATTTGGATAAGCACCACATCTACAGATATTTCCACTCATATACTCGCTGATTTCTGAACGTGAACTGGTATGGCCTTCACTTACGCAAGCTACCGCGGACATAATTTGACCGGGGGTACAATAGCCACATTGAAAACCATCATATTTAATGAACGCAGCTTGCATGGGATGTAGTTCTTCGCCATTAGCCAAGCCTTCGATTGTGGTAATTTTTTTACCTTCATTCATTACGGCTAAACTTAAACATGAATTTACCCTTTCGCCGTCTACATGCACCGTACAGGCACCACATTGGCCATGGTCACAACCTTTTTTTGTACCCGTTAAGTGCAGCTCTTCTCTTAAATAATCTAGCAGCGTTACCCGGGGTTCAACTGCTGTTTTATATGCCTTATTGTTAACGGTTAAATTGAGTGGGATTTTTTCGAAAAGTTCAGCGAAACGTTCATCGGCCTGATTTTCTGCTGCTTTTACTGCAACTGTTGGTGTGAGGGCGATAGCAGTAATGATTGAGCTCTTTTTGAGGAAGTCTCTCCTGCTGCCTCCCTGATTCGGTTTCTGATCAGATGATTGCATAAATTTTGTTTTGTAGTATTGTGCAGATTTAAAGATCGTGATTCTTGTGCTCAGATTTCGTTGATTAAAGAATTTAGAATAATTCTATGAAGTAAAATTTATGTGTCATTTCGAAGCGCAATGTCGCATTGAACAAGTGATTTTATCAACTGATTAATGAAGTCTGAATGGAAATTCTGAGTTCATTAACCAGCAACAAGGGTGTATATTGATAATACCTGAAATAATTTCTTAAAATGTGAAGTCATTTTCTAATTTTATGAAATGGAAGAAACAAAACCTTTATCAGATTTATCAGCGGAAGAGCAACGGGTATTAGGATCATTAATAGAAAAAAGCAGAACCACGCCAGATTATTATCCGATGACACTGAACAGTTTAATTGCAGCCTGCAACCAGAAAAGTTCCAGAAACCCGATTGTAAACTATGATGAAGAAACGGTAACGCTCACGCTTAATTCACTAAAAATAAAAGGTTTAATCTCCACAGCTACAGGTGGTTCCAGCAGAACAATTAAATACAAACATAATCTTGGAATTGTTTATCCGCTAGTTCCATCAGCACTTTCTATCCTTTGTTTGCTGCTGTTACGCGGTCCACTAACGCCCGGCGAAATCAATAGCACCTCTGCCAGGCTATATGAATTTGAGCACATAGAAGAGGTATTAGAACAACTCACAAAGTTATCTGCCGGGGAATCGGCGTTTGTAAAACAATTGCCTAAGCGGCCCGGACAAAAAGAAGCCCGCTTTGTTCATTTGTTAGGTGCGCAAATTGAGGTGCCGGAAACAGAGACTCAGGTACCAGAAACAACGATTTCCCAACCCGGTGAAGCATTGGAAAATCGTATTTCGAAACTCGAACAGGAAGTGGAAGACCTGAAGGAATTGGTTAATTTATTAATGGATAGGTAAATTTTAAGCTTCGTATTTCTTGAAAATTGTACTGGCAACATGTCCGCCGAAACCGAAAGTATTGTTCAGTACGTAGTTAATTTCTTTTTTAACTGTCTTGCCAAGCACAATATTTAGGCCTTCCGGAATTTTTTCATCCAATTTTTGGGTATTAATCGTAGGTGGGATAATGCTATCTCTAATGGCTAAAATGCTAATTAAACTTTCAACTGCACCGGCAGCGCCTAGCAGATGACCTGTCATGGATTTAGATGCTCCAACAATGACCGGCGAATCTCCAAAAACATTTTTAACAGCATTCAGTTCGCTTAAATCGCCAAGGCCGGTTGAAGTTGCATGGGCATTAATGTAATCTATTTTGTCGGCCGAAATTCCTGCATCATTCAGAGCTTTCTTCATTCCCAAGGTCGCACCAATTCCATCCGGAGGCGTTCCCGTTAAGTGATAAGCATCTGCGGCCATTCCGCCACCTACAATCTCTGCATAAATATGCGCACCGCGGTTAATGGCATGCTCCAACTCTTCCAAAATCAAAGCGCCTGCGCCCTCTCCCATTACAAATCCATCTCTGCTTTCATCAAAGGGTCTTGATGCTGTCTCCGGACTATCATTTCTTTTGGATAAAGCCTGTGCTGCATTGAATCCACCAACTGAAGCTTCTGTAATTGCCGCTTCAGATCCTCCCGCAACCATTACATTTGCTTTTCCCAACCGTATAGTATCAAAAGCATTGATGATTGCAGTGTTCGAAGATGCACATGCCGATACGGTACAATAATTTGGGCCACGTAATTTATGTCGAATAGAGATTGCACCTGCAGCAATGTCTACAATCATTTTTGGGATGAAAAACGGACTGAACCTTGGCGTGCCATCGCCTTGATGAAATTCGGCTAATTGCTGCTCAAAGGTAGAAATCCCGCCATTTCCAGTTGCCCAGATTACACCAACCTCTGCAAGTTGATCATCACTCATTGTAGTGAAATCTAATCCTGCATCTGCAATTGCCTGATCGGTTGATGCGATGGCATATTGTGTAAACGTATCATATTTTCTGGCTTCTTTTTTGTCTAAAAAAGATTCAGGATTAAAGTCTTTTACTTCGGCAGCAAAATGAGTTTTAAACTTACTGGTATCAAACTTGGTAATCGGACCTACGCCGCTTTTACCAGCTAAAATATTTTTCCAAAAGATTTCTACTGTGTTCCCGAGCGGCGTTATTGCGCCTAATCCTGTTACAACTACTCTTTTCATGCTAATTATTTTTTTGGGTTACTTATAATTGAGCAACCGATTTTTTATTTTCTTGGTTTAATTAATCTTTTTGGTATCCTGATAAACTCATTTTGATCCGGGCGATATGCTGATCAACGTCCCTCAAATGTTAAGAATGCCCGTTTATTATTCCGGGCGCAAATATCATGATAATAAGGTTTAAAGCGATTTTCTTTTTTATATTCCTCAATCCTGTTTTATAACTAATTATCAGTCAGATTTTTATATTTAATCACTAAGTGCTTAGGTTATTAATATATGCCGTTGAAGATTCTAAAAGCAATTCGCGGGTTTCATGAGAATTGGTTAATCGGGAAATCATTATTCCGCCTTCAATCATGGCGATAATGGTTAAGGCAATCTGTTCCGGATGATAACGGGAGGCGATCTCGTTATTTGCAATTCCATCCTGAACAAGACCAGTCATCCGGTTCTTCCAGGATAAGAGTGCATTCAATGCTTTTTCGCGGAGCGCCGGATGCGTATCGTCAGCATCGATGGAAGTATTTAGAACCGGACAGCCACCTGGAGATATTTTACCGGCAATTAAACCCTGATAGGCAATTACATAAGCTAGTAATTTTCCCTTTGCAGTGTGCTGATTATTCATTTCTGAAATGATTTTCATCTCAACACTTTGAACATTGTAGTCAAAAGCAGCTAAGGCGACTTCGTCCTTATTGGCAAAATTCCCATAAATGCTGCCTTTAGTCAATCCGGTCGCATCGGTAATATCATTCAAGGAAGTTCCGGCATATCCTTTCCTATTAAAAATAGGCGCTGTTTTTTCTATAATAAAACCCCGTGTTTTTTCTGCTTTACTCATCACATCAAATTAATAGTTCAAATATATACCAATCGGTATTTTAATTCGTTATAAGGGAGTAGAATTTCTGTATAAAGAAGTGCAGATAGAGATTGCACTGCTATATTAGTATCTGAACCCATACTTGACTATTAGGTTTGAATTTTGTAAGTTTGATTCATGAACACCACAGAAACTATTGCGGATTTCTACCAGAAAAAATTCAGTTTAGTACCCAGTGATTTACAGGAAAACCTGGGTCATTTCAATGTTTTCCGCTTGGAAGACTGCCATCGCGAAGATACCGGGCAAATGAGTTACAGCCGACGCGACTTCTACAAAATTTCACTTATTAGCGGTCATAATATTTACCATTATGCTGACAAAAGCATCGAGATTAATGGAACAGCGTTAATGTTTTTTAATCCACTGGTTCCTTACACCTGGGAGCTGGCAAGTGGCGCAAGAGAAGATTCTGTTGGGTTCTTCTGTATTTTTACAGCAGACTTTTTTAATGAAAAAATTCGTGGAGACATTGGAGACCTGCCGATGTTTATTCAAGGTGGCAAGCCTGCATATATTCTGAATGACCAGCAGACCAGGGAGATATCAGCTAACTTCATTAAAATGCTGGAAGAAGTAAATTCCGATTATATCTATAAGTATGATCTGATCAGGAATTACATTACAGAGATTACTCATTTTGCTTTAAAAACCCAGCCTTCAGAGACACTATTTAAACACCCCAACGCGAATTCCAGAATCACCACCGTATTTACAGAGTTACTTGCCCGCCAGTTCCCGATAGAGACAACGAGCCAGCGGCTCTCTATGCGATCAGCTAAGGATTACGCAGCACAATTATCTGTGCATGTAAACCACCTCAATAGGGCGATTAAAGAAACCACCGGAAAAACAACAACACATTATATCACCGAGCGTTTATTGAGTGAAGCAAAGGCATTACTCAAACATACCGATTGGAATATAGCCGAAATAAGTTATTGCCTTGGCTTTGAAGAACCCACCCATTTTAATAATTTTTTTAAGAAATTAACAAAATTAACACCTACATCCTTTAGAATTGTTTGAATTTCGTAATCATCAGTTTGATTGCCGTAATAGATAATCCTCATTCCTACAGTAATTTTGTCTTATTAAAAAAGATAAAATCATGGGAATTAAAAAAGTTTGGTTTGTAACTGGTGCATCAAAAGGCTTGGGGCTGAGTTTAGTTAATCAATTACTAAGCGCAGGTCAGTTTGTCGCAGCAACTTCCAGAAATAAAGATAATTTAAATGCCGCTGTAAATACCAATGCGGAGAACTTTCTCCCCTTAGCGGCAGATTTAAATGACGAGTTAAGCGTAGGGCAAGCGATCAATGCTACCATCGCCATGTTTGGTAGAATAGATGTAATAATTAATAATGCCGGCTATGGAATTGGGGGTAGTATAGAGGAACTTACGGATGAGGAAACCCGAGACAGTTTCAATATCAATGTATTCGGCACACTGAATGTAATCAGAAAAGCTATTCCTTATCTAAGAGCGCAAAAATGAGGACACATTATTAACATTTCTTCAATTGCCGGTATCAATGGCGCAACTGGCTGGGCAATCTACTCGGCTACAAAAGCGGCTGTGATTGCGTTCTCTGAAGTATTGGCCGAAGACGTCAAAGCTTTTGGGATAAAAGTAACTGTTGTGGCTCCGGGTGCATTCAGAACAAGTTTCCTTACCCCAGAATCGCTAACGCTTCCTAAAAATCCGATTGAAGATTATGAAGATGTCCGGAATGTTCATGAGCGATATTTAAAAATGGATGGCGCACAAATTGGCGACCCTGAAAAAGCCGCGGCAGCTATGATTTCTTTGGCAAGTATGCCAAACCCTCCTGCTCATTTACTCCTTGGAAATGATGCGCTGACAAGAGCTACCGGAAAGCTTGAAGCATTGACCGAAGAATTTAGAGTGTGGAAGGCAATTACAATTTCCACAGATTTAGATGAATAATTCTGCATTTGAATCTTTTGCAAACCCCCATTAATAAAGTTAAAAATAAAATCTAAAGTAATTATGGAAAGTAAAAAAGTATGGTTTGTAACCGGCGCATCAAAAGGCCTCGGACTAACATTAGTTAAAAAATTATTAGAAATTGGTTACCGCGTTGCAGCAACTTCCAGGAATCTAAACGACTTGTCAAAAGCAGTAGGAGAAAACGAAAATTTTCTACCCTTATCAGTCGACTTATTAAGTGAAAAAAGTGTGGAAACCGCTGTGGGCGAAGCCTTAAGTAAATTCGGGCAGCTTGATGTTGTTGTAAACAACGCCGGGTACGGGATGCTTGGTGCGCTGGAAGAACTGAGCGACAAAGAGGCCCGGGAAAACTTTGATGTAAATGTTTTCGGTTCCCTGAATGTGATCAGGAAGGTACTGCCTCAAATGAGAAAACAACAGTCCGGCCATATTTTCAATATTTCATCTATTGGGGGCTTCTCGGGTAATTTCCCCGGCTTCGGAATCTACTGTGCTACGAAATTTGCCGTGGCTGGTTTTACAGAATCGTTAGCTGCTGAAGTAAAAGCTATGGGTATAAAAGCTACAGTGATCGAACCGGGTTATTTCAGAACGGAGTTTCTTACTTCAGGTTCTTTAGCCGTTCCTTCTAATCCGATAGACGCTTACAAAGAAGTTCGTGATTCGCAGGCTGCACACCAGAATGACATTAATAATCAACAACCTGGCGACCCCGCCAAAGCTTGTGATGTAATAATTGCTGCAGCCGAAAGTGAAAATGTACCGCTGCATTTGTTTCTAGGTCCGGATGCTTATACCCTTGCAGATGCAAAAATAGCTGACTTGCAAAAGGATATGGAGGATTGGAAAGCTTTAGCTACAGCCACTAATTTCTAATATCACGCCATTATGAAGCTTTACCATATAAGGAATTTAAGAACATATAATCAGCACCTTAGGTCTTATTTTAACTTAGATTTCTTATATGGTTAATATAAATAACCTACTATTTCAGGTTAAAAAAGGCACTTTTCAATTCTTTTTCAGTAAATTCTTTTTCGTAAAATTTTCTGCTTCGTTTATTTACAAATAATGTTGCAGGGATTGCACCAGACCATTGTTTATTAATTCGCTGGATATCGGCTTGTCTATCTTGTGTATTTAAAAGGAAAACATCTCCATTAATCCGATTTGCGGCAACAAATGGAATCACTGTTTTCTGCAGCTTAGATTTAAAATCCAGGCTCACCAGCAACACCTTGACTGGTTTATTTAGCTTAGCAAGCCTGAGCTTTTCAAAATTTGGCAACTCTGCCACGCAAGGTGCACACCATGTCGCCCAGAAATTAATCACATAGGTCGTATCCTTCCCATTAGCAATGCGCTTATTCAAATCCTCAACGGTAATCAGGTTTACCTGTGCATTTGCGGTGTAACCAAAAAAGATTATACAAATAATAAAGAATAGTCGCATAGTTATATTAGTAGCTATAAATTATCCAATCCAGGAGGATAAGAGATTAGTCGGGAGCCTAAAAAAAATGTGCTCAAGCAGTAGTCAATAATATTTAATTGACGGTTCCTGTTTTCACCAAAGCTTTTTGATAAGCCGGTAAATTCAGATCATCAACAACCACTCCCCTGTTCGTGCTTGCATGTACAAAGAAACCGTTATTTAAGTAAACGCCAACGTGGTCTACATTTCCTCCTCCAAAAGAGAAGAAAACCAAATCTCCTTCATCAAGCGCACCATAACTCTTTTTTCTTGCGAAATTTGCCTGATCTCTTGAAACTCTCGGCAGGCTAACCCCATAAATTTCTTTCTCTAATAAAAATGTAAAACCCGAACAATCTATACCGCTTTTGTCTAAACCGCCGAAACGGTATTTTACGCCTGTCCAGTCGGTTATAAACTTATAAAGCGACTTGCTTTTCAAATTTGCCATGGCATCTGCGGCTTTTGCAGCTTTAGTATCACTTCGAACGGTATACTTCCTGCTTCCACAAGATGCTAAAATCAGTGCAAAAAATAAGATGATAAAGTAAGAATAAAGCTTTTTCGTATTAATCATATGTTGTGCATTTCGGCTCAAATTTAGCAAGGGAATCTTCGACTTCCAATACAATAACTAATTATCCTTTATTAAACGTTGTATTTCATCAAGCTTTAGTAAGGCCTCAACGGGCGTTAAAGCATTGACATCTAAATTGTTGAGTGTGTCACGAATTTTCACTAAAACAGGATCATCAATAGCAAACATCTGCAACTGATAAGCCTGGTTTTGAACTTTTTTTATGCTGTCTTTAATGCTTTGCCCCTCGGTGCGATCGATTTCTAATTTTTTCAAAATCTCATTTGCCCTGCCAATTAATTTGGGTGGCATCCCGGCCATTTTTGCTACGTGAATCCCAAAACTATGCTCACTTCCCCCAGGAATGAGCTTCCTAAGGAAAATTACCTTATTCGTCATTTCTTTAACCGACACATTAAAATTCTTGATCCTGGGCATGGTATTCGCCAGTTCATTTAATTCATGATAATGCGTTGCGAAAAGTGTTTTTGGTCTCGCCGTAGGATGTTGGTGCAGAAACTCGGCAATGGCCCAGGCAATGGAAATACCATCATATGTGCTCGTTCCGCGTCCTATTTCATCTAAAAGAATTAAGCTGTCATCCGAAATATTATTCAAGATACTTGCTGTCTCATTCATTTCTACCATGAACGTACTTTCACCGGAAGAAATATTATCAGATGCACCCACCCGTGTAAAAATCTTATCTACTATTCCTACCTCCGCATCTTTAGCCGGTACAAATGAACCCATCTGGGCCATGAGTACAATCAATGCAGTCTGGCGGAGAATCGCCGATTTACCCGCCATGTTGGGGCCGGTAATCATAATAATCTGTTGAGAATCTGTATCTAAATATACATCATTGGTGATGTATTCTTGTCCGACAGGTAATTGTTTTTCAATTACGGGGTGGCGACCACCCTTAATATCAAGCACTTTTTTAGTGGTAACTTTAGGCTTGTTATAATGATTTTTTTCAGCCAGCTGAGCAAAACAAAGCAAACAATCCAACTGGGCGATTAAAAAAGAATTGAGTTGAATGGGCTTGATGTAACTTGCCGTATCATAGATTAACTCATTATACAATCGAATCTCAATGGCCTGAATTTTCTCCTCAGCACCCAGAATCTGATCTTCGTATTCTTTTAGTTCAGGGGTGATATATCGCTCTGCGTTCACCAAAGTCTGTTTGCGAATCCACCCTTCAGGTACTTTGTCTTTATGCGTATGGGTAACTTCTAAATAATAGCCAAAAACATTATTAAAGGCAATTTTCAAAGAAGGAATTCCGGTAGCTTCTGCTTCTCGTTTTTGAATTTGAACCAGATAATCTTTACCGCCGAAAGCGATCTTCCTTAAGCGATCGAGATCTTCATCAATGCCGTCAGCAATTACATTTCCCTTAAGCAGCACTGCCGGTGGTTCCTGTTGAATTTCCTTTTCAATCCGGTCACGAATGGCAAAGCAGGGATTTAGCTGATCGGCAATTTTAATCAGATAAGGGTTTTTGGAATCAGCTGCTAATTTTTTAACCGATTCGATATGGTAAAGAGCTCGTTTTAAGGCTACCAACTCCCGCGGACCAACGCGCTGCAAGCCCACCTTCGAAATTAGTCTTTCTAAATCACCAATCTGTTTAATAGGAGTCAGGAATTGTTCCTGCAATTCTTGGTTTGCCACGAAATAGTCAACCATTCCCAGGCGCTCCTGGATTGGTTTCAGTTCTTTTAACGGCATAATGATCCATTTCTGCAACAATCGGGCACCCATCGGTGTGCAGGTATGGTCGAGGATATCAAATAAGGTAACCGCGTTATCGTTTGGCGAATTCACCAATTCGAGATTACGAATCGTAAAACGATCAAGCCACATGTAACGGTCTTCTTCAATTCTGCTTATGGACGTAATGTGTTGCAGATTTCGATGTTCAGTTTCACCCAGATAGTGTAAAACAACGCCTGCCGCAACAATTCCACTTTGCAATCGCTCTACTCCAAAACCTTTTAAAGAAGTCACATCAAAATGCTTCATTAAGGTTTCATTTCCATAATCTGATGTGAAGGGCCAGTCATCTAAACCAAAAGTGTAGAACCGATCGCCAAAGTTTTCAGTAAAAGTTTGCCTTTTAGATTTTTGAAAAATCACCTCCGTAGGTTTAAAACCTTGAAGCAGCTTATCAATATAGTCGCTATTGCCTTGAGCAATTAAAAATTCACCGGTAGAGATATCCAGAAACGAAACACCCATTTGTGTTTTATCGAAAAAGACACAGGCTAAAAAATTGTTGGATTTCTGATTTACAATATTATCGCCATAGGCTACACCAGGTGTAATCAGTTCTGTAACCCCCCGTTTTACAATGGTTTTGGTTGCTTTGGGGTCCTCTAACTGATCGCAAATGGCTACGCGCTGCCCTGCCCTAACCAGTTTTGAGAGATAATTATCTAAAGAATGGTGTGGAAAACCGGCAAGTTCCAAAGCACCGCCATTTGGTCCGGTACCCCTTCTTGTTAAAACAATCCCTAAAATTTGTGATGTTTTGATGGCATCCTCTCCGAAGGTTTCGTAAAAATCGCCTACCCTGAAAAGTAATAATGCACCCGGATACTTCGCTTTTATTGCGTTGTACTGTTGCATTAAAGGGGTTTCTTTATTCGTGTCTTTAGCCAAAACTGAAATTAATTTGCAAAAGCTATAAAGATAACATGATTCTACTTTTTATGGTTGTTTTGTTGAAAAAATGAACGATTATTTCTGGTTTGAAAGCAGTTGGTATGGCCCAAATCGGGAGTGATAGCCAGAAATAATTTCCAGAGGCATGAAAAAATAAAAGCAAAAAACAATGTTGGTCTGAATATCAATCAATTAAAACTAAACCCATTCGATTTAAAACGTTTTGCCGGTAAAACTGTTAGATTAGTATAGTTTTAACTTAATAACATCATTATGACGATTCAACTAAACACTGACAAAAACTTAACGATACACCAGGAATACGAAGACAAAATTAAAGGTACAATTAACGATGGATTGGGCAGGTTTGAAGATCTGATTACTCGTATTGAGGTTCACTTATCAGATGAAAACGGCAGTAAGGAAGGGTTGGATGATAAACGTTGTTTGTTAGAGGCAAAGATTGTGGGTAAAGAACCTGTAGCCGTAACTAATCTTGGAAATAATTATGACTTAGCATTAAGTGGCGCAATTTCTAAATTGAAAAGCAAGCTGGAAACCATTGCTGGAAAACTGAAAGCACACTAGAAATAAAAATGGGATCCTGATTTTTTAGAATCCCATTGTTTTATACTTTAACCTTTTCCAGCTCTTCAATATAACCCAAAAATAAATTCATGGCCTTTTTCCGGTCATCCGTAACTTCAAACTGAAGTTTGTGATATAAATAATCATCCAGATCAAAATTTGGCGTTTCTGGTAAATCTTTTAAAACTTTAGCCCTGTTTTCCAAACCAAATTTTAAAGCAGCATTAAATTCATTTTTAAATGCTTGTGAAAGTTCCTTATTCGCCACCCAGGCAGCATACATAAAAGGTAATCCGGTAAAATTTTTCCACTCCTCACCCATGTCGTATACAAAAGCATAATCATCTTTTTGGCCAAAAGTTCTGTCGCCAATCAAAACGATAGCATCAGTTTTTGCATTGGGGTCTGTTGTAAATTCTACATCCCGCTTCCAGTAAAATTTAAGCAAAACTTTGGCAAGATTGTTTGATGTTCTGGAATGTGCATCCAATTTTAAGGTTTTGATCTCTTCAACAGGAACATCACTAAAAATAAATACAGAGTTTACGGCACCATCACTGCCAATACAATAATCTGCAACGATGTTTGCATGAGGTACCAATGGTATGGCTGCCACTGGCATCAAACCCATATCTACCTCACCACTAATTACTTTTGCGGCACAATCTGAAGGAATATCTAAACTTAGATCTATTTTACTGATAATATCCGAATGCTCTAATCCATAAATAAAAGCTTTGGTATTGGTATAGGCAACTGCCGATATTTTAATCTTATTCAAGGTGTTATTTTAATATTTATTTTAATGCTCGTCATGCTGAATTTTTTTCAGCATCTATTAAAAATTTTTGAATCAAGTCAGCATGACGATTTCGATTATTTATTATCAATCACTAAACCATCTAAATGAACGGCACTGTTAAACTCCAGCACTGTAAACTTTCCATCTTCGTAACCCATTTTATAAAGCACTGTATTTTGATGGGGAAATTCGGTCATTTCACTTAGTGGCTTACCCAGTAATAAACAAAGGAAAACCCGCATGGCCCGGCCGTGCATACAAAGCAAAACAGTTTTCTCTTCTGGCCTTGCCGATAAAACCTCCATTGGATATTTTAGTCGTTCATACACATCCTGCACACTTTCTCCGCCTTCAAAATGCGCGGTATAATCGCCATCCTCCCAGGTTTGAAGCATTTCACGGAAAGCTTCACGTGCTTCCTCACTATTCGGCTGACCTTCCCAAACGCCCCAGGCCAATTCGTCTAGCCCCGAAAGTTTTTCCCAAGGTAATTCAGCATCTATAAATTTTTGAACGGTTTGCCAGGTTCTCTTCAGGTCTGAGGTATATATTTTATCGAAAGAAATATTTTTATACTGCTGATAAAAAGCTTCGGCCTGTGCCCTTCCGGTATCATTCAAATCAGAATTGATACCTCTACCCTGTACTATGCCTTGTCTGTTAAGTTCCGTTTCGCCGTGGCGTATGATGTATATTTCCTTCATTAATAATGATTGAATTTTGAATGATTGAATTTAGAATGGTTGAGTTATTGATTGTTTAACTATTGATTTTCGAATGATTGAATACCGAGTTGCCTATCACATTCACTCAATCTCTCCTTCTTGTGCTCAATTATTATTCACTACCGGTAACTTGTAATACTGAGGTTTCTTATCTTCCTCAAAAACAACATGTTCAAAATCTGTGACCACGTTATATAAGGTATCGCGTTCTACCGCCACTCTACCAACTTGTTTAATTAGGTTCACCAGTTCTTTTGTACTCATTGCTGGAGTTTGTTCCTCTGCACCAGCCATAGAGTAGATTTTTGTGGTATCATCCAGGGTACCATCAATATCATCAACCCCATAATTAAGCGATAATTGAGCTGTTTCTCTGCTAATCATTGCCCAATAGGCTTTAATGTGATCGAAGTTATCCATGTAAATTCGGGCAATTGCGTAGTTTCTTAAGTCTTCAATTACCGAAACCTCTGGTATATTGCTCATTTGGTTACGCTGGTTCCTGAATTTCAAAGGGATAAACGTTTGGAAACCGCCGGTACGATCTTGTAATTCGCGAAGTTTCTCCATATGATCAACCCGGTGTTCGAATCTTTCGATATGACCATAAAGCATCGTAGCGTTACTTCTCATTCCAAGCTTATGCCACTCTTCGTGAATGGCTAACCATTGCTCACCAGTACATTTATCTTTTGCGATCTGTTCGCGAATTTCAGGATGGAAAATTTCTGCACCACCACCGGGCATTGACTGTAAACCTGCATCTTTCATCAGCTTCATGCCAGTAGCATAATCTATTTTTGCCTTCTTGAAAATGTAATGATATTCAACTGGTGTTAATGCTTTAACATGTAAATCAGGACGATGTTCTTTAATTGCAGTAAACAATGCTGAATAAAAAGCAACATCATACTGTGGTAAAACGCCACCTACAATATGTACTTCCGTAACAGGTTCATTGTCGTATTTTTTTACAATGTCAAGCATTTGCTCCATTGTGAGCGCCCAGCCCTCTTCCTTTTGCTTAATCAACCTCGAATAGGAGCAAAACTTACAATCGTAAACGCAAAGATTAGTAGGTTCTAAATGAAAATTACGATTAAAATAGGTTTTATCGCCATGCTTTTTCTCCCTGATGTAATTTGCTAAAACACCCAGATAGCCTAATTCCGCGTGCTCGTAAAGATAAACACCCTCATCGAACGTAATTCGCTCACCTTGTAGTGTTTTATGGGCTATGTTTTGTAATTCAGTTGATAAGTTAGTATCAGCTAATATTTTCTCAACTTCTGCAGTTGTTGTCATTCCTGATTTCATTTCGAACAAAAATACAATATTGAAGGCATTCGAAAATCATTTTCTTGTAACAAACGGACATTATTGGTTCAATAGCTCATTAGTTCATCATTCATTTTTCATAGTGCTTAAAACACAACGCCTAATATTTATTTAAAAATGAAGTAAGTTATATTGACTTACTCCCAAACAAATAAACCCATGACTAATGAACCAATGATTTAAAAAAAAAGCACCTCTTTTCAGAAGTGCTTTATATTATTTTCGCAGGTGTTTTAGTTTGCTGCCGGAGAGAATGTTAATACGATGTTAGCTGTTTTACCACCAAATTCAATTGGCGATTTCAACACCATATTGCCTTTAGATAATTGCGTTAACACTAAACGATAACCTTCAGTTACGTTCTTTGCTTTATCACCCTCAAAGATTTTCTTGAATTGAAAAGTTTCTTCTGATGGGGTTGCTGACCAGAAAATAGTTTGCATTACCTCACCACAGGTGCTTGATGACGGTAACGTGTAAGAACCGTTTCCGCTATTGGTAAGTTTCCAGGTACTTCCCTGAAAACATTTATATGATTTTTCTCCGAATAAACCTTGTACAGCCTGATCAGGAAGACCTTCTAAAGCGATATTGTTTAATACCCAGGTGCCTGTAACTGTACCTCTTCCACCGTTAATCCCTGTTGAAGCATTTTTAGTAGAAGAACAACTTTGTAACATTACCAAAGTAGAACATGCTATTGCAATAGCTATGAATAATCTTTTCATTTTAGTTTTTTTTAATTTCGCTGAACTGATTACATAAATCTTGCCAAAACAATTATGAAGATTAAATTTGCACTAAATTATTAAATTGCCTTCCGTTTAAACCTATAAAACGAAAAAATCATGAAACCAGAAACCCTTGCTATTCACGCTTCTAATCTTGTAAAAAATACTACCGGAGATGTTACGCCTCCAATAAATTTGTCTACAACTTTTTTTCGCGATGAAAATGGTGGTTATCCTGGCGGACATATGTATAGTCGCGTAAGCAATCCAAACCGGTCTGCTTTAGAAAACACTGTAGCCAAATTAGAATATGGCGAAGATGCCGCGGCCTTTGCTTCCGGCAATAATTGTGGAATGTCTTTATTTCAGGCGCTAAAGCCGGGAAGTCATATTCTTGCTCCTGATGATATGTACTGGGGCATTAAAAAACAATTGCTGACTATTTTTAATGATTCGCTGGAGTTTGATTTCGTTGATCAGACAGACCTGGAACTAATTAAAAAATCCATCAAACCGAACACACAAATGATCTGGATTGAAACACCTTCAAATCCATTGTTAAAGGTTACGGATATTGAAGAAATAGCGAAGATTGCTAAGGCGAATGGCGCTATCCTGGTGTGCGACAGTACTTTTGGTACGCCAGTGTTACAGAACCCTATATTACTAGGCGCCAATATCGTAATGCACAGCAGCACAAAATATTTGGGCGGCCACAGTGATGTGCTTGGCGGAATAGTGGTGACGGCAAAAAAAGATGAATTTTGGGAGAAAATCAGAAATATTCAACAAACAGGTGGAGCCGTTCCTTCCCCTTTTGATTGCTATTTATTATGCAGAAGCATTAAAACTTTAGCCTACCGCGTAAAAGGCCATTGTGAAAGTGGAAAAACTGTAGCCGATTACCTGGTCCGGCATCCAAATGTGGAGGCCGTTTTTTATCCAGGTTTGGAAAGTCATCCGCAACACGAAATCGCTAAAAAACAAATGAAAGATTTTGGCGGAATGATGTCCTTTTTGGTTAAAGGAGGCGTCGAAGAAACCATTAAAGTAGTAAACAAAGTTCAGCTTTTCGCACAGGCAACGAGTTTAGGAGGTGTAGAAAGTCTGATCGAACACCGTTACTCTGTAGAGGGACCAGATAGCAAGACGCCCAAAAATTTATTGAGAATCTCCGTAGGGTTAGAGCATGTGGATGATATTATTGCCGATTTAGCCCAGGCTTTAGGGTAATTTGTAATCCCCCTAAACCGTGGTTCTATCGACTTAGCGGAGAAATCTATGTAATTTGATTCATGTACGCTTACAAAGATTTCTCCGTTCCGCTGCGCTTCAGTCGAAATGACGGAACCGATCAGATTTCAAGCCTTATTTTGGATTGCAAATGGTGACTAATTTCACCGAATAATTTGGGTTTAACGGCTCGTTGGTTTGTGCTAAACGTTGGGAACCTGTATTTGCCGGACAGGCAATATCTCCTGCAGCATCATAAACCAGTTTTGTTCCAGAAGCTACTAATTCTTTCGGCACATACACCTGAACTTTTGTAACAGAGTAACCTGAAGGGAAATAACGTATAAAATATCCATCCGGGTGTTTCGTCCAGATTCCACTCGGCACATCCGCTCTCGGCGGCGCCATGCCGGCAATGATGGCATATTTTTCCATATCCGCATAAGAATAGTTCCCTGAGGATACCAATTGTCTGATGTTATTTTCAGCTTCAAAAACAGCCTTTAAGCCAGATGGCAATTGATCTTTTGCTTTCTCCATTACATCAAATGGAAGCACACCCAAGGCACCTCCTTCCAGCATGGTGATTTGCTGTGGAGTCAATAATTTTAACGCGGTAACCTTTACCTGTCCGTTATAGTTAGCAAACCTGGTGCGGGCAATAATCGTCCACAATAATGCCTGAATATCATGTTGCTCTACCTCCGGGTGCTTTTCTGCGCTTTTGATAATGGCAACAACCACCGCCTCTTTGGATCCTAATACGGGCGCAAACATATAGCCATCGCCCTTTGAAGGTGCAAAAGTACCTGCCATGAGGCAATAACTCTTATTAGTCATTTCATAAAGCCCTTCACATAACACATAGCCCCCTTCCGGATTTTTTGGCAATAAATAGAGGGGTTGTGCTTTTAAGGTGGCCTTAAAATCGGGCATCATTTCCCCTTTACGGTTCACATCTTCAAAACTGGTCGTAATTGCGCCAGGCTGTTTTAAAAATTTATCTACACCAAGTGCCTTAGCCCCCTGTGCTGTACCCACTTTTAATAGCTTGTCTTTCAACCCGCCGAATTGCGCATAGGTATTATTGATGCCTGCAAGAAATATTAATAGCGACAGGCAAATGATTTTAGCATTTTTCATGAATAATTTAGATTTAATAGGGTGCCACAAACATATAATATTAACCGTTAATTTCTTATTAATTTTTAAAAAGCAATATTTTCTAAAAAATTATCAGGTTAAAAACATCAATTTATTAAAAATTCAAAATTTTATTTTGTGTATTCAAATTAAATTCTCACATTTGAAATATTATTTGGCGATAAGCTAAATAAAAGTCAATCTAGTCTGATTGATTTATAAAGAAGTGGCGAGAGACTGGCTCCATGACCCACTGGCAACCCTCAGAGAGAGAAGGTGCCAATTCCAGACCAGCTAACATGGTGTTATTTGGTGCTATAAATTAAAACTGATGAATACATTAAATCTTCAATCGCAAGGCGAACCAGGTCTTAAACTAAAACAAATAGAAACTTCTGCTATTTCGTTTATTTATTGCGATATGCAGGTGATTACTGGTATGTGCTGTTGCATACAGTAAATTAAAAAACTTCCTCATTTGTTTATTTTCAAACTGGAAGGTCCTGATTATTCAGGATATGCCCCTAGCCCGGATTTTATCTTTTCTTAGTATGGAAATCGAAAGCACAAACAATTCACTCAACAGTTAACTACCTACTCAATTTTTAAATTATGTCTGCTTCTTATAAATTCGAAACGCTTCAATTACACGCCGGTCAGGAAATAGACCCTACAACTGGCTCAAGAGCAGTTCCTATCTATCAAACCACTTCTTACGGATTCAAAAATGCAGAACATGGGGCAAACCTGTTTGCATTAAAAGAGTTCGGAAACATTTACACCCGGTTGATGAATCCAACCACAGATGTATTTGAAAAAAGAATTGCTGCGTTAGAGGGTGGTGTTGCGGCATTAGCAGTTGCATCTGGTCAGGCGGCCCAATTCATTGCGCTTCATAATATTCTGGAAGCAGGAGATCATATTGTTTCATCTTCGCATGTTTATGGCGGAACTTATAACCAATTTAAGGTCGCCTTTAAAAGATTAGGCATTCACGTTGATTTTGCAAACCCTGACGTTCCGGAAGAATTTGAACAAAAGATTACTGAAAACACAAAAGCGATATATTTAGAAACCATCGGAAACCCCTCTTTTAGTGTTCCGGATTTTGAAAAAATCGCCGCTATTGCAAAGAAATTTGATATCCCATTTATTGTTGATAATACTTTTGGAGCAGGTGGCTATCTGTTTAAGCCATTGGAGCACGGTGCGAACATTGTTGTGGAATCTGCTACAAAATGGATCGGCGGACATGGAACCAGCATAGGCGGTGTTATTATAGATGGCGGAAATTATAACTGGGGAAATGGTAAATTTCCTCAATTCACACAACCATCAGAAGGATATCATGGATTAATTTTCAATGATGTTTTTGGTATCGGCGGTCCATTCGGGAATATTCAATTCATTATCCGTGCCCGTGTGGAAGGTTTAAGGGATTTAGGACCTGCGCTTTCTCCTTTCAACTCATTCCTATTATTACAAGGCTTGGAAACCTTATCGCTTCGCGTACAACGCCATGTAGATAATGCGTTAGAACTGGCCACCTGGTTAGAAAATCACCCACTGGTGAAAGAAGTTCATTATCCTGGTCTGGCCAGCAGCCCTTACAATAATCTGGCAAAAAAATACCTGAGCAATGGTTTTGGCGGAGTACTTTCTTTTGAACTTAACGGAAGCAAAGAAAACGCAAGTCAGCTCATTGATAACTTAAAATTAGTTTCGCACCTGGCTAATGTGGGCGATGCCAAAACACTGATTATCCAGCCCGCTGCAACTACCCACCAGCAATTAAGTGATGTTGCGCAATTGGCTGCCGGTGTGAAACCAAATGCTTTAAGGGTTTCTGTGGGTATTGAGCACATTGATGATATCAAAGCCGATTTTGAGCAGGCTTTTGCGGCAATCAGTGCTAATGTTAACACCGATCGTATCCATCTATAACATTGGCAAACAATTAAGTTTTTTTTCAAACTACAGTACATTACAACATGCAAGACAGTAAAGACAATATCAATTCAGAAAATATAGCTGCAACCTATCATCACAAAAAGTCATTTAAATTAGAAAGCGGACAGAAGATCAAAAATCTTCAAATTGCTTATCAAACCTATGGTAAGCTTAATGCCAGCAAAAGTAATGTTATTTGGGTTTGCCATGCCTTAACAGCAAATGCAGATGTGTTTGAATGGTGGGAAGGTTTATTTGGACAGAATGCCCTGTTCAATCCTGAAGATCACTATATCGTTTGCGCGAATGTTTTAGGCTCTAACTATGGTACTACAAATCCTTTAAGTGTGAACCCCACAACCGGACAACCATATTATTTAGCATTTCCACAGTTTACCATTCGTGATTTTGTTACAGCACATCAGTTGTTGGCCAATCATCTGGAAATCGATTCCATTAAGTTATTAATTGGTGGCTCTTTAGGTGGACAGCAGGCGGTGGAGTGGGGAATTATTGAACCATTACGTATAGAAAATTTAATTCTGGTGGCTACCAATGCTGTACATTCTCCCTGGGGAATAGCGTTTAATGAAAGTCAGCGTTTAGCCATTACCACAGACAGAACTTTTTTTGCTAACCGGCCGGATGGCGGAAGTAAAGGTTTAAAAACCGCACGAAGTATTGCGCTTTTAAGCTATCGAACCTATCATGCTTATGGCAATACGCAGGTGGAAAGTGTGAATGATAAAACAGATAATTTCCGGGCTTCCTCCTACCAGAATTACCAGGGCGAAAAGTTGATTAACCGGTTTAATGCCTATAGTTACTACTATTTAACGAAAGCAATGGATAGCCATAATGTAGGTCGCAATAGAAATGGCATCGCCGAAGCATTGCAATTAATCACCGCAAATACGTTGGTGATTGGAATTGAAAATGATTTTTTGTTTCCCCTATCAGAGCAAAAATACCTTGCAGACCACATTAACAACGCACAATTTGCAGCCATTCATTCGGAATATGGTCATGATGGCTTTTTGATTGAAACGAATGCTTTAACCAACATCATCGGAACTTTTATCAAAGAAAGTAGAGACAAGAAGATTATTAGGTTACAACATACGGCTTAGAAAGGTTGAAGGCTGGAAGGTAGAAGGTTTAGGATAAAATCATAATAAAATAAAAATAATTAACCACAGAAACACAGAAATCGCGGAAGAATAAGAAGTAGGTTTCATGTTAATTTGTGCAATAAAAAATATTAACAAACGAGTAGCGAAATGCTTTCTGAGCATTCAGTCTTGAGACTTGATACCCGCTACTCGATACTATAAAACAATCATGAGTAAAAATTTAAAAATCGGTTTATTTGGTTTCGGAGTTGTGGGACAAGGATTATTGGATATCATCCAAAGTCAGAATCTGAATTTGGAAATTATAAAAATTGCGATAAAAGATCCCAGGAAAAAACGCACACTTAACAAAGACTTATTTACCACTGATCGAAACGAGATCCTTAACAATCCGGAAATTAATACCGTTGTTGAGTTAATCAATGATGCAGATGCGGCTTACGAAATCGTTACCACCGCATTAAAAAATGGTAAAAATGTAGTTTCTGCCAATAAGAAAATGATCGCTACTCACTTAAAAGAGCTGGTAGATTTACAACAAGAGTATGGAACTTCCCTGCTTTATGAAGGGGCCGTTTGTGGCAGTATTCCGATTATCAGAAATCTGGAAGAATATTATGATAATGAACTTTTCCATGCCTTAAGCGGAATCTTTAATGGCTCTTCGAATTACATTTTATCCAAAATTTTTAACGAGAACCAAAGTTACAATGCTGCTTTAAAAGAGGCGCAGGATTTAGGTTTTGCCGAAACGGATCCAATCTTAGATGTGGGCGGCTACGATCCTAAATATAAATTATCCATTGCCACCGCCCATGCCTACGGCCTGTTTGTAAACCCTGATGCCATTTTAAATATAGGCATTCAGAATCTTTCTGCTAATGATGTTAAATATGCCCGCGAAAAGAATTTTAAAATCAAACTGGTACCTATGGCACGAAAGGTAAATACCAAAGACATTGTTACTTATGTATTGCCTAAGTTGGTGGCAAAAGACGACTTTTTATACAATGTGGAGAATGAATACAATGCAGTAACCGTTCAGGCGGCATTTGCTGATAAGCAATTTTTCTTTGGAAAAGGTGCCGGCGGACATCCAACGGGTGCTGCTGTGTTATCGGATATTGCCGCGCTCCGTTACGATTATCGCTATGAATATAAGAAATATCACTCCGGGAATGGCGTAAAGCATACCGAAGATATTTTACTGGAAGTTTACTTACGCTATGCGGATGAAGATTTAATTACCCTGCTGGCTTTCGATGAAATTAGTGAACGCTATGCAGCAAGTAATTTCAAATATGTGATCGGTACCGTAAAGCTAGCACACCTGATTAAAAACCGTGATTTACTTTTAGAGGCTAATGTTTTTATCGCTTACACCGGTAGACAGATTTATAAACAAGAGCAGGTGGTAGAAAACGTTTTCGCCGAAGAGCTTGCTGCTATCTAAATTTTTAAGGTTAATTTTTTTATTTGTTTTGTTGTTAAGTATAAAGGTCGGAGCGATTCCGACCTTTTGCGTTACCTGTTAAGGCTTCTCCTTTATATACTTTTCAATAATGATGCGGTCTACATTTGCTTTTTCTACTTTCTCTACCCCTTTTTGAATTAAAGTATCTCCACTAAAAGTCACCTTAAATTTAAAGGTTTTTCCTTCCCAGTTCTTGTCTTTATAAAAATCTAAATATTCTGTATAATCATCTCCGGCGAACGTGTAGCGTCCTCCGCCTGCATCAAAATTGGTACTGTCTTTTGGGTTTAAGCTATGTTTTAAGAAGGCGAAATGTGTGCCGTTAATAATCTTCAGCATCTTAAGGTCGCCTGAAAAATCAATGACCCTGGTTTTGCCATTTTCAATTGTCGCAGCAGATAACAAACGCCATGTGCCTTCAAGTCCAGCTTTTGAATGATTTGTTTTTTCATCCTTAAGGGAACAGGATGCCAAAGAAAGCACTACAACTGGTAACAGATATTTTATTTTCATTTTTAAGAATTAGCAAGTGAACAACACTATCCCCTCCCCGCCATTTGTGTGAGCTTATGTGCAAGTTCTTTCCCGAGGTAACCATCGATAATGGCATGAACTACATATAATATCGGTGTCATTAAAATCGCCACCACAAATTTGTAAGTATAATTCACCAATCCGATGGCTGCAACCATTTGCCAGCTGTAATGGTATTGAGGGTTAAGGTAAAACGCGATGAAGATCACCACGAAACTATCAATGAGTTGTGAAATCAGGGTTGAACCAGTTGCACGTAACCACAGCGCCTTTTCTCCGGTTACCCTTTTAATGCGGTGAAAAATTAGCACATCTGCCAATTGACCTACGATAAAAGCGATAATAGAACCCACAATAATCCACATCCCTTGACCAAAGATCCCCGAAAAGGCATTATTCATATTCAGATCTTCGCCATTTATATTTTGATGAACCCAAAAATCTGCAGCACTTAAATGCATAGAACCCCAAACCACCAGAAAAGCAAAAGCGATTAAGATGGAAGTTAAGATCGACAAAAAACGAACTTGCTTCACACCAAAATATTCGTTGATGATATCTGTCATAATGAAAATAATCGGCCAGGTTAAAACGCCTGCAGACATGACAAATGAAAGGTTTTTAACACCAAGCAGGTTAATATCAAACTTTTTAATCCCCAGTGTTTCTTCAACACTAAATAATTTAACGCCAATAAACTCTGATAATATCGCATTTGCGACAAAAAAACATCCCAACACGAGAAACAAGCGGCTTTCTTTGGTTTTAAAAGTCATAGTGTATAAATCTAAAGATAATTCAAATCAGAATGATAATTTCTGCTGTTAATTTTTATTGGTACTATGTTTTTACATTATTAGGGCGAAAAAAGTAGGTTAAGAAAATAAATCTCCCAATCTTTGCGCCTCGGAAACTAATCATCATGGCTAAGCAGAAAAAATTTTATCTCATCCTTATTTTAGGTTCGTTAGCAGCGCTCGGGCCCTTCTCTATAGACATGTATTTGCCTGGTTTTGTGGATATAGCAAAAGACCTGAAAACAGATGACTCATCAGTAGCACTTTCACTGTCAGCATTTTTTATTGGAATCTCCGCTGGTCAGTTACTTTATGGACCACTTCTAGATAAATTTGGCCGGAAAAAGCCGCTTTATTTTGGTCTGGCACTTTATATTTTCTCTTCCTTTTTATGCCTTTTAGTTACAGATGTTAATCAGCTTATTGTGTTGCGTTTTGTACAGGCAATTGGAAGTTGTGCTACGGCGGTAGCATCTATTGCAATGGTTAGGGATTTGTTCACCGTATCGGAAAGCCCGAAAGTTTTCGCCTCCCTGATGTTAGTAATTGCCGTTTCACCAATGCTGGCCCCTACTGCCGGCAGTTATCTTATCGCTGAACTGGGGTGGCGCTATGTATTTGTATTTCTTGGTTTTATGGCTGTACTGATGTTGCTTGCAACAATATTTAAATTACCAGAAAGCTATAAGCCCGATCCAAATTATTCTTTGAAACCAAAGCCAATTTTGAACAGCTTTTTTACTGTTTTAAAAGAGCCGCAATTTTCTACCTATGCTTTAATTAGCTCCGTTACCTTTTCCGGTTTATTTGCTTACGTATCTTCTTCGCCAGCAGTATTCATGAAAATTTATGAGGTAAGCAAAACCGGCTACGGATGGATCTTCGCCTTATTATCTGTTGCATTTATTGGATCGAGCCAATTAAACAGCGTGATTTTGAAGTGGTTCAGCAGCAAAACAATTGTAACCTGGGCACTCTTGGCACAATGCATTTTCAGTATTATCTTTTTAGTATTCGCATTAAATGACTGGCTTAACCTCTATCTTACCTTGGTTTTTATCGCTTTATTTCTATCCTGCCTGGGATTCATCAATCCAAATGCCGCCGCGCTTGCGTTGGCTCCGTTCAGCAAAAATGCAGGAAGCGCTTCTGCATTAATGGGGGCATTACAAATGGGATTGGGTGCATTGGCATCTGTAATGGTGAGCCTATTTAGCAAGGATTCGGTAATCCCTATGCCATTGGTCATGACGGCTGCTGCCTTAATAGCCATGATTTGTTTGCTGGTTGGCAAAAGATTGATTAAAACTGAAGTTGAGGCTTCCGGTGATGCCGCTATGGTTGCACATTAATGACCACCCGGTAGATTTTTCAAATTCGTTTTTTCTGTCACATTGCAGATTTGGCAAATGGATTAATGTTAAGTTAGCCGATTTGAAAATATTGATATTAAGGCAGTTAGATGAGCATCGTGTTTTGGCTAGCTAAAAAGTGACTGATCTTCTAAGCTTTTTTTGCTATTTTCGCTTATATCATGTTAAATATACAATCGAAACTTCCCGGTGTAAGCACGACTATTTTTTCAGTCATGTCAAAGCTTGCTGCCGAATACAATGCTATTAATTTATCGCAGGGTTTCCCTGATTATTCTGCAGATCCAAAACTTGTCGAATTGGTTAATAAAGCCATGAAAGATGGTTTTAATCAATATGCACCAATGCCAGGTAATCAACTTTTGAAAGAAAACATTGCTGAAAAAGTAAAAAATCTCTACAATATAAAATATAATCCGGATACCGAAATCACAGTTACGGCTGGCGGAACACAGGCGATTTTTACCGCGCTGGCCGCCATCATCAATTCTGGTGATGAGGTGATTATTTTCGAACCGGCCTACGATAGTTATGCCCCAACCATCAGGTTATTAGGTGGATTGGTAAAAACTTATGAGCTGGCACCTCCCGAGTATGGAATTGATTGGGACATGGTAAAGAAGCTTTTTACCTCAAGCACCCGGATGATTATCCTCAACTCACCGCAGAACCCAACAGGAAGCATCTTATCCAAAGAAGATATGAAGTCGCTAATCAAACTGATTAACGGAACTGATATTCTTATTTTAAGTGATGAGGTTTATGAACACCTGATTTACGACGAACAAGAGCATAATAGTGTAATGCTTTTTCCTGAACTACGGGAAAGAAGTTTTATTGTAGCTTCATTTGGAAAGCTTTTACATGCCACAGGCTGGAAGCTCGGGTATTGCCTTGCCCCAGAATTACTGACTAAAGAATTCAGAAAAGTGCATCAATTTAATGTGTTCAGTGTAAATAGTGCTATGCAACAGGCAATTGCACAGTATATTCAGGAGCCCTCTAATTACATGGAAATTGGAAGTTTCTTTCAGCAGAAGCGTGATTACTTTAGGAGTTTGCTTGCTGAAAGCCGTTTCAAATTACTGCCTTGCCATGGATCGTACTTTCAATGTGTAAGTTACAGCGAAATTAGTGAGGAGAAAGATACTGATTTTAGTACAAGGCTGATTAAGGAATTCGGAGTAGCTAGTATTCCGGTTTCTGCATTTTATCAGAAAGCAACAGATCACAAAATAATTCGTTTTTGTTTTGCTAAGGAAGATGCAACATTGGCTTTAGCAGCAGAAAAATTAAAAAATGTTTAACATTTTGCAAACCAAATAATATGGAAGCACCTATTTACACCCAAATAGAAAACCTGAAGGTAACTATCTTTCAGGCGTACCTGTTTTGGGAAAATATAGAAAAAAATCTGGTAAACCTGGCCCTTCGCTTATCTATGGGCGTAAGGGAGAAAACAGATTTAATCATCCTGCCCGAAATGTTTAATAGTGGTTTTAGCATGAATGCTGAAGCGCTTGCAGAAGAAATGGGTGGCCCTACAATGCAGTGGATGCAAAAAATGGCCAATCAATATAACTGCGTAATTACCGGAAGTTTGATCGTTAAAGAAAACGGGAACTATTTTAACCGACTGGTTTGGATGAATAAGGATGGGGAACATCAATATTATGATAAACGCCATTTATTCGGTATGGGCGATGAAGATGATAATTTTAGTGCCGGCGAAAGCAAATTAATTGTAGAATTAAAGGGTTGGAAAATCCGCCTGGCAGTTTGCTACGATTTACGTTTCCCCGTTTGGCTGCGGAATGTAAATGAAGAATATGATATTCTGCTCATCGTTGCCAGCTGGCCAGATCGCCGCACCGCACACTGGAAAGCCCTTATCCCGGCGCGTGCAATCGAAAATCAAAGTTATGTGATTGGTGTAAACCGCGTAGGGCATGATGGTAACCAGGTTTATCATGGTGGCCACTCAATGGTTATTGATCCATACGGCAGCACTGTGTATTACAAACCGGAAGATGAAGACATGTACACCGTAACCATAAATTATGAAGAGCTGGTAAAAATCAGGCGCCAGTTTCCTTTCTTAAAAGATGCAGATCAATTTACAATTCTCTAAAATAAATAATAACTAGCTTAAATGTTTAACCGACGAAAATTCATTAAAGCCTCTGCCCTTTCTGCAGGCTTATTGGCTATTGATAAAAGCAGCATGGCTGATGCCCTTCCAGCGAAATCTCAATCTGCTAAAAATCTACCTATTGTAATCTCAACCTGGGATTTTGGAATTGCTGCAAATGCAGATGCCTGGAAAGTGCTTTCCAAAGGTGGAAGATCTTTAGACGCTGTGGAACAAGGAGTTTGGGTTCCGGAGGCCGATGAAAAAAATCAAACAGTTGGTTACGGTGGTTTGCCGGATAGAGATGGCAAAGTTACTTTAGATGCCTGCATTATGGATGAATTAGGAAATTGCGGTGCTGTTTTAGCTTTGGAACACATTAAACATCCCATTTCCGTAGCCCGTAAAGTGATGGAAAAAACGCCCCATGTAATGTTAGCCGGAGATGGTGCCTTGCAATTTGCTTTGGAACAGGGTTTTAAAAAAGAGAACCTGCTAACCCCATCAAGTGAAAAGGCCTGGAAAGACTGGTTAAAAACTGCTAAGTATGAACCGGTAATGAACATTGAAAACAAGCGTTATGACCAGGCTGCACCTCAAAAATTACCGGGAAACCAGTATAACCATGATACCATCGGGATGCTTGCAATTGATGCAAAAGGAAATATTTCCGGTGCATGTACCACCAGCGGAATGGCTTATAAGCTTCATGGCAGAATTGGCGATAGTCCGATTATTGGTGCGGGTTTATATGTCGACAATGAAGTAGGCGGTGCTACATCAACAGGTGTAGGTGAAGAGGTAGTGAGGAATGTTGGCTCATTTTTAGTGGTGGAGCTAATGCGGCAAGGTTATGCACCTGAAGCAGCTTGTAAAGAGGCAGTAATGCGGATTATTAAGAAAAAACCGGAGACTGCTAAAAATATTCAGGTAGGGTTTCTGGCCATAAATAAAAAAGGCGAATATGGCGCTTATGCCATCCAACAGGGTTTCAGTTATGCCGTTTGCAATGCTGAAAAGCAAGATTTGTTGATTAAAGGAAAGAGCTATTATTAAATCAGGGAAACAATTTAATTATCTTATTTATTAAATAATGGGTTTATTATCTAAAATTTTTGGCAAAAAGAATGTTGCAGAGCGCACCGGAGAACCAACACTGATTTACGTGCCGAATGAAGATGAAAAAATGATCTGGGCGATTGAAAAAGCCAACCTCACGCTTTGGTATTTTGAAGAAAGTTTAATGCAACCCAAACCGGAGCAAACGTATTTTTCAGTCAAAGTCCGCATTATGGATGGCGATATTGGCGAGCATATCTGGCTTACCCAACCTAATTTTGATGAATACGGAAACTTATTTGGTGTAGTTGGTAATGTGCCCGTTGATGTTACAACCGTTAAATTGGATCAAAAAATCGGCGTCGATAGAAATTATATTTCAGACTGGATGATCATCGAACAAGGTAGACTCATTGGTGGTTATACCATCAGGGCGATCAGAGATGGTATTCCTGATGCAGAGAAAGCACAATTCGACGAAAGTATAGGTATTTATATTGATGAAGGTATTGACCATTTTAAAGTAAATTTTGAAACACCTGAAGGCGCAATACTGTCGCTGGAAAGAGCCTTTGACAATGAAGATCTGGATGCTGCATTGGCCTGTAAAGACTTCCATGAAGAAGCAAAAGTGATGCTTTCTGCGATGAAAATGGATTTCGATCAGGAGATTATTTCCAGTACTGCTGAAGTTCTGGAGTTATCTTTCATTAATAATATAAACGAAAATGGCTTTCCTAAATTTGCCGATCTTCAGAATGCATTTCCAGTTAGAGCGCAAATCGATGAAGACCATTATTTAATTACAGAAGTCTGCTGGTTTCCGGATGGCGGGATATCCATTCAGAAACTGAATACCTACAAATCAGCCTCAGGCTGGAAAGTTCTAGGTCCGGTAAATGAAGAATAAAAACATGTCAGGTATTTTAGAAGTATGTGCTAATTCATACGCATCTGCGTTAGCCGCACAAAATGGTGGTGCTAAACGGGTAGAATTTTGTGATAATTTAGCCGAAGGCGGAACTACCCCAAGTTACGGTCAGATCATCTTAGCTAAAAGAAACTTATCCATAGCAGTTTGGCCAATTATTCGTCCGCGGGGTGGTGATTTTTTATATTCAGATCTGGAGTTTGACTTAATGTTAGAGGATATAAAAGCTTGTAAATCTTTAAATTGCGAAGGTATTGTAATTGGAATTCTTAATGCTGACGGCACCATTGATAAAGAACGATGTAAAACATTGATTGAATTGGCAAAACCAATGCCAGTAGCTTTTCACAGGGCTTTTGACATGAGCAATGACATGGAAAAGGCGTTAGAAGACCTGATAGCACTTGGAATTGTCCGGGTGTTATCTTCAGGAGGTGCAACTTCTGCCTTCTCCGGAATAGAGCAGCTATCTAAATTGATCAAACAAGCAAACGGACGAATCACAATCATGCCAGGTGCCGGTATCAACGCCGGAAATATTCAAGCCATTTATACGGAAACAGGTGCAACCGAATTTCACGCATCAGCAAAGGTTTTTGTAGATAGTAAGATGGTTTACCGTAATAATGCGGCAAAAATGGGAAGTATTGAAGATGAATATCGATACGAACTTACATCTGAAGATAAAGTAAAGGAACTTGTTCAGGCAATCGAAACATTTAATTAAGAATCCATTACGTCCTGTAGCTCCTGCTATTTTGATATGTTAATCTTTGAATGATAATGATCTATCAGCTTTGACAACTTTAATAGTGCTATAGAAAGAAAGTTGTCAAAGCTAACGGATGTGTTGAAACCTTTATAACATTAAATTACACATCATCATTCTATTATCCTGATTTTTTAAACTTCTTTCACAAGATCTCCACTGCCAGGTACATAGTGCAAACCCGGGGTTAGGTAATGTAATAAAACCACTCTGGAATACCGGTAGTTTATAGGCGAACAGAGTAATACTCCAAAAAGAATAATCCCAACATAATACCACAAATTTTCATAAATAAGTGGTAAACCTAAAACGTATGAAGCCACACCGATCGAAATGATTTCTGCAACGTTCATGGCGTAACTCACAAACATGGCAACATAGAAAAAGCCTGGCTCGCGCTCAAACTTCAGGTTGCAATGAGGACAATATATATTCGTTTTTTGTAATTTGTAGGAATACGCACTACCTGTAAAAATTTCTCCTTTGCGGCAACGTGGACATTTACATTGAATAAACGCTTGAAAACTTGATAATTCAGCCATTTTTGTATTATTTAATCATACAAATTTACTACTAAAAGCCTCGCGCCTTTATGATCTGGATCATGTTTTACAGGCACTTCAGGCAGTGCCAATCTTTATTACATTCCTCGTACAATCTTCCCTTTAACCATAAAGATCAGCCCTTTTGATGAAAGCAGCTTTACCCCTCTAATCACGGTTTCTACACGTAAGCCCGTCATATCTGCAAGTTCCTGCCGTGTAAATCTTAGTGCATTTCCCACTTCAACATCGGCAAGTAAATAATTAATCAAGGTAAGCAGGCGGTGTTCAGCTTTTTCGTTGGCTAACTCTTCCAGCATCATCGATTTATAAAATAACCGGTTGCTCAGCGTTTTAATGAGCGCCATGCTAAAATCAGGTTCTTCCTCAATCAATAAAAAGAAACCATCTTTCGCCACCTGGATAATTTCCGAATCCTTATTTACAATCGTATAAGCAAGATAAGGCCGGTTAATTAGTAATGCAGGTTCGCCAAAGTACTGGCCTGCTTTAAATACCCCCTGAATAAATTCCTTTCCTTCATCACTGATGGTAACCATGCGTACTTCGCCGGTTTTTATGAAATAAACATTCTTGGGCTGCATGCCCGGTTCATATATAATTGAATCTTTTCTGAACTTCTTTACAGCAAACCCTTTTTCAATAAGCCTACGGATTTCCATCAGATTAATAATTTCGGATATTGGGGTTAACCAATGGTTTCTTTCAATAAACTCGTGTAAAATGCTTTCAAAGAAATACCCATCGCCGCAACTTGTTGAGGAATAAAACTGGTAGCTGTTTGCCCCGGGATCGTATTAATTTCTATGAAATAAAAGTTACCGGTTTCATATTCAAGAAAATAATCAATGCGAACAATCCCCCTGCAGTTTAATTTTTTATAAATATCCTTCACAATCCGGTGAACCCTTTCATATTCTTCATTGCTCATATTTCCCGGTGTAATTTCTTCCGTAGCACCAGGGGTATATTTTGCTTCAAAATCAAAAAATTCATTGGCGGGAATCACTTCAGTGGTTGGTAAAACGGTCACCTCACCCTGTGCTTTAAATACACCAATAGAAAATTCTCTTCCACTTACAAACTCTTCTATCAATACTTGATTATCTTCTTTGAATGCTTTATCAAGAGCAGTTTCCAGGTCATCTGCATGTTTCACTTTAGTCATGCCAATACTGCTGCCCCCACTGTTTGGCTTGATGAAATAGGGTAATTTCAGGTCTTTTTTAATTTCATCAATATGGTAGTTTCCATCTTTAAAAATCTGGATTGATTTAGCGGTAAACAATTCATCAATTCCACTTACAATCGCTTTTGTATAACCTTTATTCATGGTAATGGAAGAGGTCAGGGCATCACAGGTAGTGTACGGAATTTGCAACATGTCAAAATACCCTTGTAACTTTCCATCTTCACCCGGCGAACCGTGGATAGCAATAAAAACACCATCAAATTTTATCTTCTTTCCTTCCAGCGTTAAAGAAAAATCATTTCTATTAATTTCAATTTTTACAGAATCCGCAGGCTCATAAAACCAGCTGTGATCATTGAGCATAATTTTATAAACATCGTATAAATCGGCATCTAAATTTTGTGCTATAGTGGCTGCGCTTTTTACTGAAACAACCCATTCACCTGTGGTACCGCCTGTTAACAGGGCAATCGTTTTCTTCATTGTGAAAATCCTTAATTATAAATTGAAATTGATTGTAAATATATCCTCAAAAATATAAATATCTTTGTGCAAAGTTTAATTATTGACGAATAGAATTGTTAATGAACGAAGTATTTAATGGTGTGATTATTGTTAACGAAATGCCGGAAATAATTCATTAACTCATTAATGATTACATTTGAGTTGTACGCATAACCCCAGAATTTAACATTCATGTCTAAATTTATAGATTATTTAAAAACAAAATCCTTTAGGAACAACATTTTAGCTGCAGTTTTAACGGTTGTTGGCCTTCTTCTTATTGCATTTTTCAGCCTTCGGTATTACACCAAACATGGCCAGGGATTAAACGTTCCACTGGTAAAAGGTCTGGCTTTTGAGCAGGCTGTGCAGAAACTTGAAGATGCGGGTTTAAAATATGAGGTAGATTCTGTCTTCATTATGGATCAGCCGGCCGGAATTGTAATCGATCAGGATCCTGATCCAAATACTTTTGTAAAAGACAACCGGACAATTTATCTAACCATAAACGCTGGTAAAGTTCCGAATACGAAGTTCCCTGATATTGCTTTCAAAACTTTACGGGAGGCACAAGCCATTATTGAAAGTTCGCGGTTAAAACTTGGCGACACTACCTATAAACCAGATGTAAGCAGAGATGTAGTCTTGGAAGCGTCTTTCGGAGGGCAACCTATTCAGCCGGGAGATATTATTCCTGTCGGATCGAGAATTAACCTGGTGCTTGGCGATGGCCAGGGTAACCAGGAGGTTGATGTTCCACAATTGGTTGGCCTAACTGTAGATGAAGCTAAATTTAGTCTAAAAGGTTCTAATTTAAGCCTGGGGAATATTCTCTATGATGGTGCAATAACCGACAGTGCCAATGCAGTGATTACACAACAGGACCCAATGCCGGTAGATTCGCTGACCAAAGTGGCCATCGGAACGAAAATCAACATTACCTTATCTAATAAACAACAATAATACGCCCATCGTAAAATGACTGAGATAGAAAAACAGAAATTGAGTAACGGAAAGAAAATAGCAATTGCCATTGTTACTGTAATTGTGCTGGTTGGCGCTTATTTTGCGCTTAACTTTTATAAGGTATATTTTTCTCCAAACGTTACAGAGAATCAGAAATATTTATACATCAAAACCGGAAGTACCTATGATTATTTCCTGGAGGAATTGAAAAAGAGGGATATGCTAAAAAGCGTCTCATCTTTCGCTACCGCAGCAGAGAAAATGAATTTGTCTGCCAATTTAAAACCCGGCCGTTACCGTCTTAAAAAAGGAATGACCAACCGGACTTTAATCAATTTAATTAAAGCTGGAAATCAGGAACCGGTAAAGCTTAAGTTCCAGAACATCCGCAAAAAGGAAAACTTTGCGGCATATTTAGCGAGTAATTTAGAAGCCGATTCGCTCAGCTTTATCAGCGTATTAGATTCCACTGATTTGATTACCAAATATGGCTTCAATCAGGATAATATCTACGCCATGTTCATTCCAAACACTTATGAAATGTACTGGAATGTATCTCCGGTTGATTTTTTTGAACGGATGCATAAAGAGTATGATAAATTCTGGAATGCCGGACGCAAACAAAAAGCTGCAAGCTTAAACCTCACTCCTGCTCAGGTTTATACCCTTGCCTCTATTGTAGATGCTGAAGCATTATACGATAAAGAAATGCCAATCATTGCCGGTTTATATTTAAACCGTTTAAATAAAGGCATTTTATTACAAGCTGATCCAACGGTGATATTTGCAAACAATGATTTTACAGTAAAAAGGGTTACAGGTAAGTTATTGCAGGTACAGTCGTTATATAACACATACAAATATGCCGGCTTACCTCCGGGGCCCATTATGATGCCAAGTATCAGTGCCATTGATGCGGTATTGAACAGGCAGGAAAATAATTACATTTACATGTGTGCAAAGGAAGATTTTTCCGGATACCACAATTTTGCGGAGACGAAAGCACAGCATGAGATTAATGCAAAAAAATATCGCGAGGCGCTTAACAAGAAAAATATATTTAGATAATGTTTGTACACGAAACAAAAGTTAAAGTTCGCTATGCCGAGACAGATCAAATGGGGATCGTTCATCATGCTAATTACGCCCTATATTATGAAATTGCGAGAACAGAATGCTTCGAAGCATCTTCAGGGATCACTTATGAATCGATGGAAGCTGATGGCGTAATGCTACCCTTGCTGGAGTTACAGTGTAAATATTTAAAACCTGCTTTTTATAATCAGGTGCTGACCGTTAAATGTTTGGTGAAAGAATTACCTACCGTTCGCTTAAATGTAGAATACGAAATTTATAACGAAGAAGAACAACTGATTAATATCGGCAAAACTACATTGGTATTTGTTGATAAATCGACCAGGAAACCATGTCAGCCACCAGCAATTTTTATGGATGGCATTAAACAATATTTTACAGCATAATTAATGGAATGGTTACACAGGCAATTACTACATCTCAGACTTTACTCAAGCTTTATTGAGTGGACGAAGAATTGTGTCTTGCCTGGTTTCAGTCCTTTACCTTTATATACCGTAGCAACCTTCTTTTTTCGGGAAATTGGTAAAGATACGCTGGTTAACAAATCATCTTCCCTGGCTTATAGCTTCATGCTGGCCATCTTTCCTGGAATCATTTTCTTATTCACACTCATTCCTTTTATTCCCATTCATGGTTTCCAGGACCAGTTGCTAAATTTAATTGAGCTGGTTTTGCCTCATAATGCTTATGAGGCCTTTGAATCTACACTGAATGATATTGTAAAAAATCAAAATACGGGCTTGTTGTCTTTTGGTTTTCTATCCGCTATATTTTTTGCCACCAACGGGGTGAAAAATTTAATGAAAGCATTTAATAAATCTTCCTTAATTATCGAAACCAGGGGATGGATTAAACAACGTCTCATCGCTCTCGCCTTAACCGTATTCATCTGTTTATCGATCATTGCTTGCATTACCGCAATGGCTTTAGGCGAAGTTTTATTGAAATACATTAAAGAGGAACTTCACCTTAAGGCCAGTTTGGCTGTTTATGCTATTCAATTTACCAGATGGTCATTATTAGCTGCATTGTATTTCATCACCATTTCCATTTTATATCGGTATGGTCCTTCTCATGCCAAGAAATGGAAATTGTTTAGTGCAGGCTCATGGTTGGCTACAATTCTTGCCTTTCTAACCATTTGGGGATTCTCATTTTACATCAATCACTTTGCGTCTTATAATAAGGTTTACGGTTCCATCGGTACTTTAATTGTAGTAATGATCTGGCTTTACCTGAATTCTTTTATTTTACTGATCGGTTTTGAGCTTAATGCCAGCGTTGATGTAAGTAAAAGAAGTGTGAAAATCATTCGCCCGAATTACAATCTCTTCAAAAAAAGTGATCCTATCGAAGAAAACATCCGGAGAAAATAATTTTTTCTTCCTCTGTGTTAAGGAATTATCAAATTAATATAAAAAAAACGTCAGCGTAGTTTGCAGAATTAACCGGAGTTTGTACTTTTGCACCGGAGAGTTGGCAGAGTGGTCGATTGCGGCAGTCTTGAAAACTGTTGACTTGTTAAAGGGTCCGCGGGTTCGAATCCCCCACTCTCCGCCAAAATGGTATCAAAACCAACAAAAACCCTGCAAATCTTATGATTAGTGGGTTTTTTTGTTTTTAGGGCATTCCAAAATATGCACCAATTCACAGTCCGATAGTGAGTGATTAGGTGAGTAAATGGGTAAATCGAAATGACTCACCGAATTGATTGTAATTATTTGAATTACAACTAGTTCAAGGGATGAACATCTTGTCAAAAAGTACCTGCAAAGCTAAATTTGTAACAATTAATGGATAACGTTATGAAAACTAATTTCAGCTTACTCTTCTACTTGAAGAAACAAAAGAATTATCAGGCGGGTGCAGCACCCATCTATCTTAGGATTACTGTTGACGGAAAACGCAGTGAGGTCACTACAGGACGGAGTTGTGACCCATCGGCATGGAATGTAATTTCCGGTCGCTGTAATGGCAAAAAAGAAGAAATAAAATCCTTCAATGCTTATCTGGACAATTTGCAGAATAAAGTATTTGAAGCACACCGCCAGCTCACCGAAAAAGATGATACGATTACCGCAGAAAGGTTGAGAGATCATTTTCAGGGCAAGGTAGAAAAGCAGCGCACCCTAATTGATGTATTTAAAGATCATAACAGCAAGATGGAAGCGTTAGTGGGGCAAGAGTTTTTCAAAGGCACGGCAGAGCGTTACCGGACTTCTTTAAAGCATACGGTTAACTTCCTGAAATGGAAATACAATATAGATGATATCGACATCAGAAAGTCAACCACAATTTCATTACCGAGTGTGATTTTTATCTTCGTTCTGTTCGTAAATGCGCCAACAATTCTGCTGTAAAATATCTAAAGAACTTCGGTAAAATTATTCGCATTTGCTTGTCCAGTGGCTGGCTGGCAACCGATCCGTTTCTAAACTATAAAAGCAAAGTTAAAAAGGTAGATCGTGTTTATCTCAATGAAGTAGAATTACAGCTGATCGCCAATAAACAACTGGCCCTCTGAAAGATTCGAACATGTAAGGGACGTGTTTTTATTTTGCTGCTTTACAGGGCTGGCCTATGTTGATGTTAAAAATTTGAGAAGAATAGATATTGTAAAGCAAGCACAGGACGAATCTTTTTAGGTTTATCATCATCAGAATTTTATGTGGGCGATATCTTTTTTTAAACGGACTTATTTAAACTTAAGGTTCAGTGAAACAATATTGGAGACAAGGCCTGTTGAACGTGAATAATGGCCATACCTTAACTCAAGCGTGTTCAGTCTCTGCCATCCAAATACACCTTTAGGTGGGGCGAAGCGGATCCCTGCGCCATAAAAATCACTGGTCAATGTTGATAGGTCATAATCGCTGGTAAAATATTGTTCTGATTGCAAATGCTGACCATAAGGTGCAAAGTATTTGGTACCCGTCTGGTTGTTATACCGGTAAAAAAGACTGATCGAAAAGAATGAATTGATCTTGACCGGTATCTCAAGTTCTGCAGTATGTGCCCTTATGCCCCAGTTATCCATATAATAACGGTAAAAAGTGCGGATCACAAAACGGTCGTCCAAAAAATAGTTCATGCGCAGGCCGATAGGAAGCTTATAACGCTTGTCAGGCAAAGTCTCTGAACGTAGAGAACCATCGGTAAAATAATCACGCTGGTATTTTGTGGCCAGCAAGCCCTTCTGATAGGACGGTTCCAGAATCAATGAGGCCTGGAATTTCTGGGAAATCACCTGTGAAAGCGAGAAAGATGCACTGAATGAATTCCTAGGCGCTGTATCATACTGTTCGCCTCCCTTTCCGGCGTTGCCCGTTCGCAGTTCAATCGGCAGGATGACCGTCCACTGGTCTAAAAAGGCCTGAAGTTTAAAATCAAACTGGGTATTTTTATCTTTTGATAAGTGGGTTAAATTGAAAGCTGCACCCATCGATTGGTAATCGAATTCTGTCGAATAAGATCCTGTGAAACCAAAGGAATTCCCGGTCTCTTCATTAGAGTGTGTCCAGTTCAAAGAAGGATAAATCCGGGTATCAGCCGAAGATGCAGAAGAAATAGTACTCGGATCAATCTTATCAGACGAAGCAGAAGTGTAATGATCTATACCAAGTTCAAAAAGGAAAGTGTTTTTTCTGCCCCTTTTATCGAATTTAGACATCTGCAGGTCGATGGTATTGGCAAAATCGCTCAGTTTCTCGGTTCCTATACCACCTGTAACGGCAGAGTTATTACCATTCTGATGATAATAGGCTGAAACCAGGTTAATTTCGTCGATTTTAAGTTTCCGGGACTGATACTTACTGCTGTCTGTTTTTGCCGGTTCAGGTCTGGTTTGTGCATACGTACTTAAGATACCGAAGTACATAAAAAGCACGTGAAGATATATTTTTCTCATTTCTTACAGCTAATTAATTACAGCCACAACCACCACCACTTTTGCCTCCATTGGCTCCTGATGCACCTTCGCGATACAGATGGAAACTCTGCTCAAATTTTTGAGCCTTCCTGGCAGAAAGAATCATGTCTGCATCGTTAAGTTTGCTTTTTTGATAAGGCTTTACACTACTGCAGGAAGTAAGCATATTGCTAAAGAAAATTGCAGCCAGCATGGAAAGAAAAAGTGTTCTTGAAATTTTCATATTTATATCACATTAATATTGTTTGAGGTATATACCTGATCATGATCATCAATAATAATACAGGCCACTTGTTTAATCTGGTTAATCAGCTCCAGCCCTACTTTCACGCCCATTACCACAACTGGTGTAGCCAGCGCATCGGCCAGCTCGGCACTTGGGCATATAATACTCACACTCTTTACGCCGCTTACCGGAAGTCCGGTTTTGGGATCTATGGTATGCGAATAGCGCTTGCCATCAATCGTTACATATTTTTCGTAACTGCCCGAAGTGGCAATCGCCATATCGCCGATATTTAGCGCAGAAAACGGCCTGTCGGTTTGTTCGGGGTCTGCAATACCTACAGTCCATGGATGACCGCTGGCTTGAGTTCCCCAGGTAATCAGATCTCCTGCTGCGTTCACAATTCCGCTTTTGATGTCCAGTTTCTGCAGCACAAATTTTGCCTTATCGGCTGCGTAGCCTTTCCCAATTCCGCCAAAACCGATACGCATACCCTTATTTTTTAAAAACACAGTCGATTTCTCCTTGTTCAGGATCACATTTCGGTAATCGATGAGTCCGACAGATTCCAGGGCGGTTGCTTCATCAGGCAGGCTGGTCATACCCATATCAAAGTTCCAGAGCCTTTTATCTATCGATCCGTAGGTAATGTCAAAAGCACCATCAGTAATTTCTGATATCCTAATGGATCGCTCGATAAGACGGATCACTTCCTCATCTACTTTTACCGGACTTAAACCGGCATGCCGGTTGATCAGGCTGGTTTGGCTGAGATCGCTAAAAGTTGTGAGCAGGTATTCTATCCTGCGCACTTCATCTATTGCGGCATCTATGGCCACATTGCCCTCCTGCTCGCTCCCAGCAATCAAGGTAAACTCAAAGCGGTTTCCCATGAGTTTCAGTACCCGGTTTACAGAAACAGGTTTAGCCATTTTGAGCTTATTTTTTTAGTTTAGCAACTTCGGAAACAAAAGCCTGCGGACTTTCATTAGGAAAGCCGTCCCAGCTTTTGAGTACCTTTCCATTTTCATCAACCAAGACAGTAAAAGGGAATTTGCCATCTTTATTATAGATCTCTGCTAATGATTCGTTGAGTTTGATTTGCTCTTTCGGAAGCTGATTTTTCTTCTGCCTTGGAAAATCTGCCCTTACGAGTAAGAGGTTAGCAGCTGCATATTGTTCAAAGCTTTCGGATTCCAAAATCTCTTTGCGCAGGCGGATGCACGGACCGCACCAATCAGATCCAGAAAAATTGATGAGGATCTGTTTATGTGAGGCTTTAGCCTGTTTTTGCGCTTCTGTAAAGTTCCCGATCCACGATGCGGGAATAGTAAATAGCCCCAATAGGGCAACAAAAAGTAGTTTCATAATCTCAAGAATAAACTTTTAAAGTAGTACCCGTTAGCTGGGTATTATAAACGGTGGGCGCGCGTGATGCCGGCCCATTGGTTACTGCTCCATTTTCTGAAAACGTTGCCCCGTGGTTGGGACGTTTATGCCGGAAGGACCTGTTGTGTCTGTAGAACTACTGCCATCAGTCTTTTTACAACCGATACAGTTGAGGAGGGCAAAGGCCGCGGCACTCATCCCGATGCTATTGAGAAAATCTTTTCTGTCCATATTCTTTTTATAGTTAAATGAGCAATGCAATAAAATATCCTGACATTGTATCGGCGGATAACTCTTTGGTATCAAAGGGATGTACTAAATAAAAACTGTGTAAAAATTCTGTCTATAAAAAGGCTTTAGGGTTCCGTGTGCTTTAGCTATTGATCAATGAATGTGTATGAAAAAGCAATCTCTTGTAACAAAACTATAGACAAAGTCTGAAGACATCCTGAAGTTTTGAATTAAAATTTGTTAATCATATTTTTACTAAATGACACACTAAGTAATTAGTCTTGCGATCAGAAATGCCGCACCGGCAGCAATCAAACCTATTGCAGTAACTTTTAAAGCGCCTTTTATTGGTGGCTGGCCGGTTACCTTACTTTTGAAATAACCAAATACAAACAAACAGATGGTGGTCAGCACAGCAGAAAGTAGCAGCCCATCCTGTGGTTTTGAGGTAAAAAAATAAGCTGATAAGGGCAGCATACCACCAATGCAGTAAGAAAATCCTATGGTAAGTGCGCTGTTTCTCGCCCTGTTGACATCCGGTTTCTCCAGGCCAAGCTCAAACTTCATCATAAAATCTACCCAGTGGTCTTTATTCTTGCTCAGTTGATCAACCAGGAGATCTTGTGCTTTATCGTCCAGCCCATATGCTGCAAAGATTTCCTTTACCTCTTCTTTTTCCTTTTCGGGTACATTTTCTACTTCGAGGTATTCCCTTTTCAACTCACTTTGATAGTGCTCCTGCTCTGTTTTTCCTGCCAGATAGCCGCCCAGTCCCATAGCAATGCAGCCTGCAATGATCTCGGCAATACCTGCTGTAATGATAATCGGATTGTTGCTTACTGCGGCGCTTAGGCCAGCGGCAAGTGCAAATGGAACGGTTAACCCGTCACTCATTCCGATAACGATATCAGAAATAAATGCCGAGCTTTTTAAATGCTGTTCATGATGAAAATTACTCATATGTTTAGCTTTATGTTAAATTGAATAGCCCATCATCTTAATTCTCTCCACCATTGATCATATCCGAAACAATCCCTTTTCCATCTTTCGCTCGGCAAGAAATACTCCTGAGAGATGAAGTACAACAAACCCCAGTATCAGGTACATACAGAATCCGTGGAATTCTTTTATGCTGTGGTTAACATTTTGCGCAAATGCCGGTATAATCTTCAAAAGCAAGCGGCAGGCCGGTAACAACCATAATCAGAAGCAGGAGATAAAAAAAAACGTAAAGTCCTTTTACCACCAGTTCGTGCTTGGCAGCCTCGCGTTCCTTTTTTAAGATAAAATAAGCCTGGTAAGCTTTTTTAAGCTTGGGAAAGAGCCTTTGTGCAGGAGTTAGAAAAAATTCAGCTATTAACCTGAACAGAAAAAGTGCAGCTAAGGCATATCCAAAATAGATATGTATCCCCCAAACCTGGTCCTCCAGTCCATGTGTAACCGCTCCGGCCTGCTTGTCACTTACAGCTGCGCCGGCATTAATCAGTTCATTTTTCACAAAGGTGCGCTGCGAGCGGTCAAAGAGCGTGGAGTTGATCAGCACGGTGAACAGGGATCCTGAGATTAGGACAAAATTTACCAAGTGCCAGAAGCGCGTGGAAAAAGCATATTTCTTTCCTTTTCTCTTCGCTCCGATTTCTTGATTGGTAGGTTCGATAATGGCCATATGATCTTATTAAGGGTTAAATTTTATAGTGAAGGTGTGCAGGTCCTGATGATAGGAATAATCTAGCTGATAATGCTGCCGGTTGCAGATCTGCTTCAATATGGCAAACCCCAAACCAGTGCCTTCTGAGGCATTATCCTTATAAAAACGGTCAAATATTTTTGAGGGATCAAGTGCTTTATTGTGGCCTGTGTTTGCAAATACGATTTGGTCCGCATCCAACCTAATCTCAATTTTACCTCCATCATAGTTATGCCTGATCACGTTGCTGAAAAGATTATTAATCAGTATTTCCAGTAAGCTTCTGCTTGCAGCAATGCTTACATCGGTCAAAGTGGTTTCTACGGTAATATCCCGCTCCGTGATAAGTTCCTGGAAATAAACCTGCTTTTCTTCGATAAGCGATTTCAGGTTAACGTTTTCCTCATCCTGCAATAAATTATTATCAATTTTTACTAAAAGAAGCAGGGATTGATTAAGCTTGGTTAAACGCGAAGTTGCCTTATACAATTCAACAAGCGTTTCGCCATCCTCTTTGCCCAGAACATTGGACTGGAGCATATTGTCGAGCTTTGAGTTGATTACGGCAAGGGGCGTCATCATTTCGTGGGAAGCATTTTCGGTGAAAAGCTTGATCTCGTTATAATCAGACTTCACTTTGCCCGAAAGCTCTACCAACACCTTGTTTAATTGCCTGAATTCTGCAACGGGCATCTCTACAGGTTCATAGGGACGCTCATGGTTGACATTAAACACGGTAATATTTTTCAACAGTTGCTCAAATGGATAAACCGCTTCAAATTGACCCCTCTTCACCACTTTAAAAAGCCCCCCTTAGCCGAGTTAATTTAATAAGGTCC
>NZ_WKKH01000010.1 GCF_009674725.1 Pedobacter petrophilus
ATTTCCCCTTCGTTTCCGTTGGGAGTGCAAAGGTAGGAATCTTTTACCAAATTCCAAATAAAATAAATTTTATTTTTAAACCCGTATCCCTAATTTGCTTTTCAATCCTGCCAACCTCTCAGTCAGCAATCCATTCCTTCCGGAGCGGGTGGCAAAGATAGAAAAATAAGTTAACTCATTATAAAAAAAATGTAACCAATGCAATAAATAGAGTTATTAAGCTTATAATCAATTAGTAAATTTCTGAAATAACTTTTTGAAATTATGGCCCGTTTAATATTGTTAGATGATATCTTGTTGGGGAAAGAAGGGCTTATCCATCATAGTGATGGGGATACAATACTGTTGCAGTGAATATGTACAAATGATAAACCATTTCAATATCCGGCTATCAATGACCGAAAAGGTTGCTCCATACGAAAACCCCATTGCAGAAAGAATCAAGGGGATTCTAGCGCATTGATCATGGCCATACCTCTATTGAGCAAGCAATAACTGTAGGGGATGCCACAAACATATATAACAATATCAAAATTCATGACAGTTGTGGGAGGCTTACCCCAATAATGGCACACGAAAGAAATAGGCTGAAAAAGCCTTAGTATTAACAATCAAAACTGTTGCGCTTTCTATTTAATCAAATTGTAGAGTTCATCCAATTTTGGCGACAATACAATTTCAATTCGCCTATTTTTACTTCTGTTTTCCGCATTGGTATTTGCACCTAAAGGCTGGAATTCTCCTTTTCCTGTAGCCGTCATTCTTACACTTTCTACCTTCTCGTTTTCGGTTAAATAGCGCACCACCGATGTTGCCCTTAATACACTTAAATCCCAGTTATCTTTAATCTGACCAAGGTTATTTATTTTCTGATTATCAGTATGCCCTTCTACCGCGATATTAATTTCAGGCTGTTGCTTTAATACATTAGCCAATTGGGTTAAGGCTTGTTTGCCTTTTTCATCAATAACAATACTTCCAGAAGGGAATAATAACTTGTCTGTTAAGGAAACGTAAACCTTGCCGTTTTTAATTTCTACCGTCAGGCCACTTTTAGTAAAGCCTAATAATGCCTGCTGAAGCTTTTCTTTTAACGAGTTGGTTGCTTCATCGCGTTTCCGCAGTACTTCTTCTACCTCTTTTAAACGCTTTTCTCTCGCAGCTAAATCTCCTGATAATTTAGTGATTTCGCTGGTTGAGTTATTCTTAAGTTTTTTGTAATTCGCATCAACTTCATTGTAGTTATGCTGTAAGTCTCTTAACTCTTCAGCCATTAAGGTGGTATCCTTTTTTAGCTTGGAAACTTCTTTTTCCAGGTTTTCAATTTTAACCAATCCTTCATTAAAAGCGGTATACAAAGAATCTTTACTGCCCAACAATGCTTTATACTTTTTTGGAGATAAAACCACACAGGAGGTTAGCGCGGAGATAAACAATAAAACGGCAAAAGTTAAAAAGGTATTTTTCATGTTTAGTACAGAATATTTAGTATAAAATTTAGTTGCAGAAAATTTATCAATAGTCAAATCAAAACTTTAGAACTGGCATTAGGCAATTTAAACAATGGTTTATTGAGTGTTAACTGAAAACTACCAATTGAAAACTGATTATTGATCGATAGCATTTCGTAAAAATGCAATTAATGGATTTACTGTTCTAAAAGAACTTATTAACTTATTAACGAGTGTAGGCTTAAAGAATTCTTCATCAGCTAATTCCATTGTGGCTTCAAAACTTTTTAATTTCAGAAATTCGATATTGGGATCAGCAGGATCATACCCTTTTGGCGCATTTTTTAAAGCATTTGAAGTGCCTAGTTTAAAACTACTTTTAAAATCCTTATTGTTGATAATATCTTTGAATTCGCCAATGTTATAATCTATCTCCTGCCTGATGAGTTTAACGTGTGGGGCCTCTGGCATCCAATATCCGCCGGCAATAAAACTTTTTCCCGGCTGAATGTGCAGGTAATACCCCGGTTCGTTTCCGCCTTTACTTTTTGCAGAAAACCAAACGCCAAAATTATTTTTATAAGGATCTTTATTTTTACTGAAGCGAACATCACGATAAATACGCATCAGGCTTTTCTTCGCATCTGTTTCTGCAGAAATTAATGGATCAACTTTAGACAGATCCGGAATCAGCGCTGAGATTAAGTTTAACGCATCTTGCTTTGCTTCTTCATATCTTGGTTTATTTTCAGCAAACCACTCACGGTTATTGTGATCCGCAACATCTTTTATAAATTTTAACGTTTCTTTCTTTAACATAAATAGGGTATTGAATTTAAACCGTTCAACCGGCTCAGATCATAAACGCAGGTAAAACAGTTAAAACGCCTAAAGGTTGGTGTGATCTGCTTTCATTTTTACAACTAATTGGCTAAACTACTTATCGTAATATGGCTTATACTTGATATTGGGCGATAAAACATGAAGCAATATAATTCTGGAATACCGGTAATTGAAAGGATAAAGGATAAAGCAGCCGGCAAAAATAACAATCAGATAATGCCAGAAGGTATCATCCGTTAAAGGGCCAAAAAGAAGATAGGTGGCAAAACTTGCAGTAAGCATTTCGATCACATTCATGGCGTAACTTACATACATAGCCGCATAAAAGTAACCCGGTTCAATTTCTATCCGCTGGCCGCAATGGCCGCAAACCTCTTTTGTATGTTGAATGTTCCAGCCATACATACTGCCTGTAAAAATATCACCTCTACGGCAATGCGGGCATTTACAATGCACAATGGCGTAAAGTTTTGAGGTTTGTTCAGCCATTGATTAATTCAAATTAAATGGCTCTTTTTTCATCTCCAGATGAATATTTTTCTTCCGATATTTTTTATACCAAACCACTCCAACTACAATAGCCATGAGATACGGAATGGCCAGAAGATAAATTACACCAGTGTTTAAGCCGGCGGAAACCGTGTTTCCATTTTTGTTACCCTGTTCAGCGTTAATACTGCACATGGCACATTGGGCATTAACCGGTAATACCGTTACGAAGTTTAGCGCCGCCAGAAATAAGATAAAAATGATTTTCCTTTTCATGTTTACAAATATACTGATTTAACGATTGGAGCAGGTTAAAAATTATGTCATAAAAAACCCCCGCTGATGAGGCGGGGGTTAAGAGCGTGTATAAAAAGAATCTACCTAAAATAGCGAACCTGAAAACGTGAAGTTAGGATTTTGCACACTTCTAAACTGACCGAGATTTTCACCAGTTATCGGATTGTTGAAATACTCCAGCGTAAAGGTATCTGTATTAATGCGTTGGGTAGTTAAAGGCCCCATTTGTGTTACGATTAATGCAGCATTACCTGTTGGTGCAGAAGCCGTAAATTTATAAACGCCAGCAGTAGTTTTCGTAAACGTATAAGGAAAATCGGCAATAAATCTGTTTGCACCCTGGTATACATCTGCGCTGAGCAACATTGTATTATTAATTGTATTAAATACAAATGCCATTTGATCTAATCTCAGATTATATCCGGATGCAAGCGTACCTGCTGCTGCTGCTGCTCTACGCGTAATAAATTCTGTTCCCCACCCCGGATAACTTGTACCATTTGGAACGATGATTGCAGAATATTGTATACCAATTAACAAGTGTAGCGGGTAAATGCCAGTAGGAGATGATAATACTTCCAGCCTTGTGCCTTCCACGGTAGTAAAGAAAAGCTGCTTTACCGGGTCCCAGGTAAGTTCACTGATAGATTTACCTTTGTATAATAAACGTTCTTTAAACCTGATCCCATTTAAAGTAAAGGCAAATCCTGTAGCTGTTGTACTCACACCACCATTGCCATTATCCCAAATTAAGGTAACTACCTTTTGGCTGTAATTGATAGAAGTTTGAACCTTCACTGCATCAACTAAAGTAAAATACAAACTTCCGTTAAAATCAATATAGTTAACTATATCTGAAATCGAGTTGCCAAATTCCTTTGAATCATAGAAGTTTTTTTCGGCCAAAGTAGCTTTAACTAATACCAGTTTACTTTTCAGCAATTTACCGGTTAACATAATCGAATCACCCACCTGTTTATCAAATGTAAATTCGAAATCAGAATAAACACCCCAACCAGCAACACCACCAAAAGTATTAGGATCTGGGTCGGCCAGAATATGCATATAACTATAGGTATCAAACGATAATGTTGGATTTTGCTGCGCTTTTATACGGTACGTGCTCTCCATGCTTTCAACAGCCAGGTCATAGTCAATATCGGCATACATGTTAACTTTATTATCCTTCGTAAAATTAAAATAGAATGAATAACCACCACCACCTTCAGGATATAAAAATGCTTTCCAGCCGTTTGTACTTCCTATAAGTTCATTATTGTACTTTGTTACTGTAGCCGAAACCCTTTCTTCAGGTCTCTGGCCGTCAATCAATACCTCTTCCTTTTTACAACCAGTAAACAGGGCAAGAGATAAAAGTGTATATATTAATATTTTTTTCATGTTGATTTCTCCTTAATTAATGCCCCATTGTTCCATAAAAATAAGAATTGGTATTTGTGCTTTTGTAAAATGCACCCAATGATCCAACGAATCCAATTTCGCCTGGAATGATTTGATTGATCCAGTTCGCTCTAAAAGAACCTGTTCTGAAATAGCTGTTAACACCAGCCATTCGAGCATTAATTACACCCATGTTGCCGTAGGGTACAGGATCCACGGCTGGAACTGTAGCGGTAGGTTGTGTAGCGTTCAAGGTAAAAGTAGTAACCCCGGTAGCTGCATTTAATGCCAAAGTGTAGTCAGCATCGGCAGAATAGGTTGTCGTACCAGCAGCATTCGTGAAAGTATATCTTAAAGTCATCAGATTAGCAGCTCTAAAAGTCATTTTAAAATCTTTAAGAACAAATCCACCAGCAGCCATAGAAGTTTTAGCTGCATTCCATAAAGCTAAGAATTCAGCAGACTGATTAGGATCAGTAGTAGGATTACTAGTAAGCGTGGTATAGCCTATTCCAACACCGATCATTCTGGAAAGAACAGGGGCAGAAACTTTGAACAATGCTAATTGCACCTCCCTTTGTAACTGATAAAAATCTATATTAAATGAAGTTTTAAAATAGTCTACCACATATTGCTCTTTCTTTCTGAGTTTTAACTGCGCATCTGCCGGTAATGAGGCTACTAATCCATTATATTGCACTCTACCTAACATCAGCATGTTAGATGATTGCTCTGCAAAATCTTCTAAAGGAGATACCCTGGCATACTGCGTAATAAAACCTAAAGAATATGCTTCTGCAAGAGATCGTTGTGTCCAGTTGGCTTCGTAACCACCCCGAGAAACAGTTTGATATTCAGGTGTAAAATCTACCGTTTGGTTCAAAATGTGGGTATATTCATGCTGAATTACCTGAATCATCTGTTTAACAGAATTGATGTCGGTTTTATCGAACGAATTGATTACATAAAGTACAATCTTACGGCCACCCTCTGCAGTTCCTAAAGTGATTGTTCCGTTACTGTTATATTCAGCACTACCAGCCAAAACAAATTGTTTTGGCGATATTTTCTTTATAAAATCAGCGCCTCCTGCAGCCTCGAACGGACGAATCCATACATCGCGAACCATTTCCATTGCAGGGATAACCTGCTCCTCTAAAGGCGGCGTAATATTTTTCCCAGATGGTAATTCAAAACGATCAAATCTGTATTTCGTTTCAATATTGTACGGATTTAAAAAATTCTGATCTAACCAGATATCAGTTGAATTTTTATTGGTAATAATATTTTGATCTATTGCATTAAGATTGGCATTTAGCTTACTTTCCTTTTTACAAGATGCCAGAATTGTTAACATCACTAATGCCACAAATCCATATTTAAATGTCTTTTTCATAATTATCTTGGATTTAAAGTGATACCGGATAGTGTTACTTGAGATGGAAGCTGAAATAATTTACGAGGATCATCAGCTGCTAGTTCAATTGTTGTAAAAGAACCATTTAGGGCATAAACCCTATGTGTAACCGGAATTTTGTATCTCAAAATATCGAACCAGCGTAAGCCCTCCTGAGTAAACTCCTTTTTCTTAAAATCGAGAATAGTGGTAATGAGCCCTGTCTTTGGGTCTGTTGTGCCATAAAAAGCAGCAATTTTTGCTAATGTTACAGCATGGGCTGTAGCACTATAGTTTAAGATTCTTGTACTCGCATACATATTCAGATCTTGTATTGCCAGCGAATTTTGTCCTGTCGATGCGTAAGCTTCTGCGCGGTTTAACAGCGTTTCATCTGCTGTAAGTACCGGTACAATTGTATAAGGATCTCCAATAGTTGCATTCGGACTTGTTTTAACAAAATATTCCTTCCACTTTAACATGCTATAATGCGGCTGGCCATAGTAAGCTGATTTATACGACCATCTTGCTCCCGTAACATTAACTGTAAAAACTTCATTATTTATGGTTTGACCATATCCATAACGAGGGGTATATGTTCTTGCCCATGAGGAGGGTGTTTCGATAAGCAGTAAAGTAGATGGTTCTGTAGCCTGAGTAAAATACAGGTACATTTCATCAAGCGTATAGGTATTGTAACGCGTATTCCATGGCCTTAATATCGTTGCAAATGTATTGGAAGGAGAAACTGCACTCGAATATTGAATTACCTTATCATAATCTTTCTTGAATAAGAAGAATCTTGCAGCAAATGCATTTCCTGCAGCAACATTAAAGTGATATTTTGGAATTTTATAGGCGGTATTTTTTAAAAGGGGTAATCCTTCCATGAGGTCTTTTTCAATACCGGCATATACAGATGCAACAGTCCCTCTTGAATATTGACCTATCACAACCTTTTCTGGTGAGGTTACATATGGAATTCCCGGAGAATCATTCGCTGTTCCAGCCTCATATGTCTTCGAAAAAAGTGTAACCAACATAAAATGGGCATAAGCTCTGGCTACTAAAGCCTCACCTTTGTAAGGCAAATATGCAGTTTGATCAGAAGCTTTATTAATGGCCTCTAAAGCTGCATTCGCAGAAGCAATTGCGGTATAACATGCATTCCAATAATTCGTTGGTGTATCTTCTGTGTAATTATCATTATCTTTCCAATAATAAGGAAATACGATTTCCCTTGCCTCATCGCCTATTCCAGGGCCTTTGTCTTCTGCATTATCTGATGATGTTTCCGTAAATGCAATATAATTTCCTTCCGGATAAGCGCTGGTTAATAGCTCTGCCACTTTATCAACGGAATTCAATTGCGTCCGCTGATCTGGCGATTGCTCCAGAAGCTTCTTGCACCCAAAGTTAGAGATTAAAGCAAGCGCGACAATTGATATATATAATTTTTTCATGATATTTTTATTTAGAATCCTACTTTTAATGATAAGGTAAACTGACGGGGAATAGGCAAGGCTACACCGCCAGACCCAAAGAATTCCGGATCCTGCCCATTCAGTTTTTTATCAGAATAAATCAAAAATAAATTATTACCTACAGCACTAATTGATGAGTTTGTTAAGCCAAGTTTCTTCGTGTATTTTGGCGGAATATTATAACTTAAGATCACTTGTTTCATTCTCACAAATCCACCGTCCGCTACTCGTTCTGTAGAATAGTTGTAATTGTTATAAGCGTAAATACTTCTAAAGCCTATCGCTTCGTAAGCATCCAAAATTGAAGGTACATTTGTTTTCAACTCATCTCCCTGCATTTCCCACCGGCTTAAAAATGCTTTAGGCATAGCATCTAAATCAGTATAGCTTGTCTTGAAAGCTGGCGAAAGGCGTACTTTATTACCCGCTGCAAAAGTAACTAAAGCTGAAAGCGTAAAATCTTTGTACTTGAAGGTATTAGAGAAACCTCCTGTATATTTTGGATCAATCGGCCCTTCATATTTCAGGTATTTAATAACGTTACTCTGAAGATACACGTCTCCACTTACAACACCTTCGTTATTGATAAACTTCGGGGATCCATTTAAGGGATCTAAGCCCTGGAAATCGAGAGAAAATAAGCCTCGTTGAGCATAACCTTCTAAAGCACCTCCATCTGCACCAATTAATCCAAATATCAATGGCTGGTTTTTCAGATTAGTAATTTCATTTTTATTAAACCCGAATATCATTTGAGAAGACCAGCTAAAATCAGTGCTCTTTAAAACCCGGGCACCAAGAGCAGCCTCTATGCCCTGCGATTTCATATCTGCATAGTTAGCTTGTTTAACAGATTCACCTCCTATTCCACCATTTCTAAACTCTCCTATCAGATCGAAACTTTTACGCTTATAAGCGTCCACGGTAAGTGTTAGCCTGTCATTAAAAAAACCTAAATCTAAGCCGACATTCAATTCATTCAACTTTTCAAAAGTTAACTCAGAATTTTCAAGGCCATCTATATATAATTTAGTTTCTTTTTCAGGAATATATGGCCTTCTGGTTGCCATACTTCTTAATACCAGGCTAGAATTTTGAGCAGTACCCATGCTTGCAACTAAACCATAGGTTGCACGAAGCGTAGCACGATTAACTATTCTTTTTATACGTTCATTTTGCATAAAATTTTCTGTATCTATATTCCAGGCTCCCGAAACGTTCCATGTTGGTAACCATCTTGCTGTAGGTGATTCACCCAGTAAGTTAGACCCATCATAACGGCCTGTTGCATTGATGCTGTATTTACCTTTATAAGAATATGCACCTCTTAAAGAATAGTTAAGGTATCTTTCATAGCGATAATTCATGCTATAATAATTGAAACCACCTTCTACATTTGATTTTACGATATTTGGATCTATAAATGGAACACCGCCTTTATCATACTGGTAACCATAACCGTCAAACACCTTATTTTGTCTGTTGATATAACGCATCTCTTGGGTTGCAAAGAAGTTAACCAAGTGATCGGTGTTAAAGGTTTTATCATACTCCAGACTGTTCCGAACATAGTAATTGACAATATTATCGTCGTTTGTTTTATAAAATCCGCCATAAGGCAACACTGAGACTGGCAAAGCATTGACATCATCCGGATTGCGGTATAAAAATTTATTGTTTGATCTTATAGTCGCATCATTGGGACTTATACCCGCCCGATATGCTTCAGCCATATTAGAATTTTCGGTTATCTTATGCTCCTGGCTTGTTTTAGCATAACGGTAAGCACCATCAAACGAGTACTTTAAATCTTTTGTAATTTTGTATCGCACACCACCCTGAACTTTAAAATCAATTAGGTTAAGCTCTAAAGTATTGTTTTCTAACTCATGCAGAATGTTAAAAGGCGCATAATTCTGGGTAAAGAATTCACGGTTTCCGTTTGCGTCATATGCGGTTAATGTTCGGCTGGTATTTAATGAATAACTGAATGGATTGATGTCAAAATCACGATCATATGTGCCGTAAACCGGGTTACCGTTTCTACCCAATGTACCCGGCGCTTTCTGGTCGCGGATTGAACCCTGTGTAATTAGCTCAATACTTAACCTATCATTGATTTCAAAATTGCCACGAAGGTTACCTGTAAAACGTTTCACGTTATCACCAACAGTCCATCCGTTATCTTGTAAATAACTGGTTGATGCATAAATTTTGGACTTTTCAGTTCCTGTTGAGATACCAATTGAATGTTCCTGCATAAAAGACTGCTTGAATAAAATATCAAACCAGTCTGTATTGGTATCTGCGTAACGTTGTAAAAATTGTTTCTGGCTAAACGCATCATTTTTTAAGCCATATGTTCCGGTAGCCGGATCATATTTATACATTTCATTGTACATTTTAGTAAATACGCCACCGTTTGCACTCCGTGATGAGCTTGAATGGTTTAACCACCCTTTATTTTGCATTTCCAGATAAACATTCATCTGATCAGCAGAATTCAGGATATCGAAGTTATCATAGGAAGGTTTCATGTAGCTGGAGAAGTTACCGGTATAAGAAATTACTGGTTTCCCTTGTGTATTCCTACCTTTCTTGGTCGTAATAATCACCACACCATTCATTGCTCTTGCACCATACTGGGCTGTAGCAGCAGCATCTTTTAAAATATTAAAGCTTTCAATGTCATCAGGATTAAGTCCGGCCACTGAAGATCCAACCAGGGTAGATGGATCGCCTGTTGATAATTGTTCGTTCGATATGTTTACTACATCTTCCAGAATAATTCCATCAACTACCCAGAGCGGTTTGTTATCACCCGAGATAGAGGTAGCACCACGAACGCGAATCTTTGGTGCAGCACCGAAAGTACCCGATACGTTTTGTACTGAAACGCCGGCAACACGCCCTTCAAGCATTCTACTTACATCGTTAATACCGTCTCTTTTTACATCAGATGCCTTGAGAGAAGTGGCAGAACCGGTAAATAACTTTTTATTTAAATCCTGATATCCGGTAGAAACGATATTAACCTCGCTAAGTTGCTCTGCATCTTCACTTAAGATAACATTTATCAGCGTTTTACCTCCTATTTCAACCTCTGTGGTTTTATAACCTATATAGCTAAAAATCAAAGTGGCACCTTCTTTTACCGTGATTACATAATCTCCGGATGATGTAGTAGATACCGCATTTGAAGCGCCTTTTTCACGAACACTAACCCCAGGGAGCCCATTTCCATTTTTATCTTTTACTTTACCCGTAATCTTTACAGCAGCGAAATAGTCGGCCACTTTATCAAAGAGTGTTTTGTCTTTTGGTTTTATTAAGATTGTTTTGTCTTCAATACTATAGCTTAAATCCCTGCCGGAAATGATTTTTGTCATCACTTCTTCAATAGTTGATTGATTAAAGTCTGCATTGAATGTAGTTGTACTTTTTATTTTATTGGTTGATAATAAAACGTCGTAACCAGATTGCTTTCTGATTTCTTTGATCATTCTCTCTAACGTTACATTTTTAGCCTTTAATGTAACAAGCTGGCCAAAAGACGCTGCACTAACCTGCATTAGGGAGGCAAGCAATATGACCGTAATTAACTTCATCATCAATAGCAATTTAGGTATGTAGCGGCGATGCATACATAAAATTCTAACATAAATTTTGTACATTTAATAGTCTGTTTTTTGCGAGACACAATACTGTTTAAGCGCATCATGTGCCTTCGCGGTTATCCAAGAAATAATTGATTTTGTATCGTTTCCGGTTTGCCGGAAATAGCCAGACAGATAAATAGAGGGGTGTTGCAAGCACTCCTCTATTATTTATTCAGCTTTCGATCCTCAGAAGTGTTGTCGAAGTTGGTTCATAGTTTTTTGGTTTAGGTTATGGTTGATAGTTAATAATATTTTTAGAGATAAAGGTTAGTTACTCCTCCATCTGTACACGTTAATCTTTGTAAACAATCAGTTTATTTCCCTGCATCTCAAAACGCACCTCTCCGGTTTGTTCAAATTTGTGTAATACCTTAGAAATTTTATCAAACCTGCTTACTGTTCCATAATACATTACATCTTTGGCTTCTTTGTCTGCATATTCTACTTTGACATTGTACCATCTGGCAATTTTACGGAGAATACTTACTTGTTTCTCGTTATTGAACATGAAGTATCCATTTTTCCATGCTATAGATTCATCTGTATCCACTGCATTTATTTCAATTCCATTTTCGGATAATACAGATTGCTGACCCGGTTTCAGGATTTCGTAATCTGATAAGTTTTTGAGTGCCGAAATGCGTACACTACCCTCTAATAGGGTCGTTTTGGTAGCATTTTCATCTGTATAACTACTAATATTAAAGTGCGTGCCCAAAACTTCCAGTTTCTGTTTTTCTGTTTCAACAATGAAGGGATGTGCAGCGTCTTTTGCCACTTCAAAATATGCTTCTCCTTTTAATTTCACTTTACGATTACCCGCAGTGCCGATATTTAAGGGATATTCCAGTGAGGACGCTGCATTTAACCAAACGTTAGACCCATCAGGGAGTCGTATTTGCCATTCCCCACCATTTGGTGTTGAAATGGTATTCGTTTTATTGCTATCAGTTTCATCAGCAAGGTTTACAACATTATAAACCAAATGACCACTGGCAGTTTTTGAAATGGATAAACCAGCTTCCCTAATCAAATCGCCATCGGCAATGTCATTCAAAGAAATTTTCTTGCCATTGGCCAGCGTTAAAATTGCCTTATTACTACCGGGAGCAATATCGGTTGCTAAAACATATTGTCTTTCTTTACCCGATTGGATCCGTAATGTTACCGCCAATGCAAGGGCAAGAACTGCAGCCACTGCAAGCCATTTTAAATAAATCTTAACTGGAGATTTTTTAACAACCAAAAGCCTGTCGGCAGATAGAATTTCCCCCAGTACCTGATTCCACTTATAATGATCAACACTTTTAGAATGTTCTGCTTCTTTAGCAGCTTCATATGCATAGAGCAGATTGGTTATTTCTGCGGATACCATGGAAGGATATTCCTCAATCAGAATGAGCAACTCTGCTTTTTCATCTGCCGCCAATTGGCCAGACTGAAACTTCGCAATCAGAAATTTAACTCTTTCTTCCATAGATCTTATACTAAGAAGCTGCAAGCACAAAAAAGGACTACCGGAAATTGAATTTTTTTTATTTTTTTATTGATAACTCCAATAAAATCAACCAGAATAGCGAAATACCATGCTGAATCAGGTTTTCGCGAATGGTTTTTAATGCAATTACCAAAGCATTTTTGACGGTACTTGAAGATAACCCTAAAATCTCGGAAATTTCAGGGATGGTTTTTCCCTCTCCCCTACTTAGTTCATAAATTTTACGCCGCTGTTGAGGTAAAGCTTCTACTGCTGATGCAACTAATCTGTTGATCTCGTTAAGATGAATGGAGTCCAGCGTTACATTATCCTGATCAGAATGACGACTTTTTAACAGATTGATAGCCTTATCTTCTTTGATTTTTTTTCTAAGATGACTTAAACATTCATTAGAAACATATTTATAAAGATAAGCTTTTACGTTTTCAACATGCTCCAATTTATCTCTGTTTAACCAGATGCGAAGAAAAGCATCCTGAATAACTTCTTCTGCAGCATGTTCGGATTTGGTAAACTTAAGGGCAAATGATGCTAAAACAGAAACGTAATTATAAAAAAGAACGGAAAATGCTTTTTCACTTCCTTCAATAATCTCCCTAATCAGCTCCCGCTCTTTATCACTATCCTTAAAAGCCATACATCAATCAGTCATCGTTCTTTTGAAAATTAAAATAAATGAGGATAACAATAGAGATATGCGAAAGCTATCTAACCAGACGGCAATAAGCATGTACCAATAATACAAAATATTGCCTAATGTTCAACAAAAAACAACACTAAAAACGAGAATCTTTTAATATTGATAATAAGGAGAGATCATCAGGTAAACCACCACACCGGTAATGGCCACATACAGCCATAAGGGAAAAGTTATTCTGGCAATTTTACGGTGTTTATCGAAACGCTGAGCCAAAGCCCTCACATAAGTAACCAATACCAATGGAATAATGGCGATAGATAATAAAATATGGGTAAGCAGAATAAAAAAGTAAACATATTTAATTGCGCCTTCTCCTCCAAATTTCGTGGAAGGGGTAGTCATATGATAAGCGATATACATCACCAGAAATAATAACGAACAACCTATTGCAGATTTCATTAAATTTTGGTGGAGTGCAATCTTGCCATTCTTAATGGCCCAAACCGCAATAACCAATAGCACGGCAGTAATGCCGTTAATGGTGGCGTAGATCGGTGGTAAAAACGGAAGCGTAGGTGTATCGATCCCCAAATCCTTAAGCTTTACTACAAATAAAAATGCAACTGCTACAGGTATGAAGATGGAAAGAATGATAATCCACTTGCTATACTTTTTTTCAATCGAAGTATTTTCCATGAGTATTTTAATCTCTTTATTTTTTATGATTTATTCGAACATCCATTTATGATGATAGATGTTCGATTATAGTTGACTGTGGACTAATGACTCCAGACTCACGACTGAGAACTGCAAACTATCGCCCGTCTTTAACATTCCTCAAATACTCTGCAATCAATACTTTGATCTCATCTTCCAGCCGGGCTGTAGATTCCGGGCTGTCAGTTTCATAAATACCTCTTATGCGATGCTGTACATCGATTAATAAAATCCTGCTGCTAAAAATGTAACGGGGCTTTTCCTGACTTTCGTCGCTAATGACATCCAACAACAGGCCTTTGCGAATGAGTGGATAAGTGATGCTGGTATCGCCTGCAAGGACATTCCATTTCTCGGCCTTAGCACCTAACTGATCAGCATATGCTTTAATCTTCAATACGTCCGCAGGGTTTACAGACAAGCTTAAGAACTTCACCAAAGGTTTCTTTTCATATCCTGCTGCCAATTGCTGGAGGTATTTAGTTACACCTGCATTAGGTGCATCAGTATTAATCAAATTTAATACGATGATTTTGTTTTTTAGGGTTGCCCAGGAAACGCTGTCTCCACTTTGGTTAACCAATTTAAAATCCGGCACCTGATGATAGATGGTATCTGGAATCTTTTTACCCTTCACCGAATGAAATGTTGAGGCAACAACCTTTTCTCCAAAGATTGGAAGGCTTTTATACCGGTTCTTGGCGAACTGTGGCAATAAGTAAAAAAACAAAAATCCCGGTACAGCTAAAGTGCTTACCAGGATTAATACTTTTTGGATGGATTTTCCTTTCATTAATGATTCATCATGTGGATATTCAAAAATCCACCTTCAATTAACATTAAAACAATAAAGTAGATAATGAAAATTAATGATAATGTTAAAGAAAGCTGAAAACCAAGTTTCTCATATTTCAGGTGCATAAAATATGCAACAATATAAAATGCTTTTACCAAGGTTAAAGCGATATAAACGAAGTTACCAACGGCATGACTCATGTAATGGTTTGGTAGAACCCAAAGGGCAATAATAAACTCAATTACAGTAATCATTAACAGGATTCCAAACACCTGCCAGATTTTACCTTTTGATAAACCTGCGTGCTCCTCGTGCCCTTCTGTATGTGCGTGATGTTCTGACATGATAATATTTTTAAATGTGATGAATTAAACCAAATAGAAGAATGTAAATACAAACACCCATACTAAATCTACAAAGTGCCAGTATAAACCAACCTTCTCAACCATTAAATAATGACCTCTCTTTTCAAACGTGCCATTGATGGTCATTATCAATACAATGATGTTAATGATTACTCCACTAAATACGTGGAAACCGTGAAATCCGGTAATGGTGAAAAACAAGTTAGCAAACTGCTGTGCCGCAACGAAAGAAACATCTCCATTAAAGAATTCTTTCAATTTCTCAGCTGTTGGAATTTGAGCAAACCAAAACCCTTCATGGTGTAAGTGTGTCCACTCTAACGCCTGACAGCCCAAGAACATGAAACCACCAATAATGGTAGCAACCATCCACCAGATTACTTCTTTCTTTGCACGGCGATGACCTGCTTCAACCGCTAAAACCATTGTTACAGAACTCATGATTAAGATAAAAGTCATGATGCCTACGAAAACAAGTGGTGCACCTGAATCGGTGATACCCGGAACCGATTGGAAAACCAAATCAGGATCTGGCCAGGTCAATTTAGAAAAACGCTGAGCGCCGTAATAGATTAATAAAGAGGAAAAGGTAAAAGCATCTGACAAAAGGAAAAACCACATCATGATTTTGCCATATTCTACCGACCACGGAGAACGGCCACCATTCCATGGCCCGGTTTTAACTTGATCTAATTGTGATACTGAATTCATTTGGAAATAGTATAATAGTTTGTTAACAAATTTAACGGTTCAAAAGTAAAAAAACATACAGATATATCCATAATATATCTATAAAATGCCAAAAAATAGAAGCAATTTCCATTCTATATTTGCTTTTTGCAGGCGAGATGTTCTTGTAACTCCCCACCAAAGCATTAATAATCAATCCAACGCCACCTATAATGTGCAATAAGTGCAGGCCGGAAACCACATAAATAAAAGAAATTGCCGCATTATTACCCACAAGCGTTGCACCGGTTTTCACCATGCTTCCCCAGGCATTAAACTGCATAACACCAAATGCAATGGCCAAAATAACCGTTACCCATAACATATTGCGTTGCAGGCTGAAATTCAACTTTCTCATCGCCTTTGCTGCGAGCACCAGTGAAATACTGCTGGCAATAATTACCAAACTGCTATAAATAAATGCATCAGGTAATACCAAACCATGTCCTTTACCTTTTGATGCTGCAAATACCAGATAGTAACTGGTAAACCCACCAAACATAATGGTAGATGAAACCACAAAAAGCCAGACAATAAACTTCCGGGGTTTTGGGTCAAATGTATCTTGGATCTTTTCCATTGTTAGCTCCATAAAATTATTTTGCTATAAAATTTAATAATAATCCCAGCTGTACAGCGGGAATGTAAAAAAACGAGCAGAACATTACTTTTCTTGCATCTGCAAGGTCTCTGCTTAATAAAAGTTTTAATGCGAGCCAGCTAAATATCAAGCCTGCAATTAAAGATAAACCAGCAATGTAATAACCGCCAAAACCATAAAAAGTTGGAAGCAAACTCACCGGAATCAAAATCAAAGTACTCAAAAAAGTAAGCAATGCCGATGTCTTATCCCTCTTCTTAGTAGGTAGTAACCTAAAGCCTGCCTTCTTATAATCATCATCCAATACCCAGGCAATAGCCCAGAAATGTGGAAACTGCCAAACGAATTGAATTAGGAATAAAACGATTGCTACCCAATAATCAACTGGTTGAAACATCTCCGCCTTTAAATTCCCAAAAGCCGCAAGGTAGCCGATAAGTGGCGGCAAAGCCCCGGGGATGGCCCCAACAAATACTGCAATAGGTGATTTTCTTTTTAGGGGAGTATACACAAATGCATATAAAAAAATGGAGAAAACAGATAATAAACCCGTCTCCAGATTTAGCTTACCTAACAGCCAAGTGCCCAGAAAAGCCATAAAAACGCCAATAATTAAGCCTTGTCCGGTGGTCATTCTTCCTGCAGGCATTGGCCGGTCTTTGGTCCTGGCCATTAACTTGTCCAGATCCTTTTCAATAATTTCATTGAAACAATTGGCCGCGGCAGTAACTAAAAATCCACCTGCAATCAGGATCAACCAGTTTCCCCAATTTATAGATTGAACAATGTTGGTCTCACCCAACTCATTCATCCGTTTTACCCAATTGATGTCATGGCTTCTGCCAATCTGCATCTTCTGCCCGATCAAAAATGATATCGATGCCGAAAACACCACCGTAAACGATAGCCTGAATTTGATGAGTTTAGAAAAATCTGAGAAAACCTGTTTCAACTTCCTTAAATATTATTGCTTATAAGTACTGGTGCGATAAACCAACAAGTACAAATAAAACTGTAAACTAAATAACAACGTAGAGAATAATATATGCAATGCCTGCGCTGCCGGTGGAAATGCAAAATATGCTAATGCAAAACCACTTAATAATTGAATGAGCAGCGTAACTAAAATAAACCTCGCCGTTAATAACGGTGCGGCTTTGCCACTAAACCGGTCGATAACCATTTTGTATACAATTGCGTTAGCGATAACCACCAATATTGCCAGATCCCTATGGTAAGTAAAAATGGAATCCAGTCTTGAAATCCAGGTGTCCCTTAAACCATTCGACAATGATTTTGCCACTACATCAACAGACTCTCTTACTTCTGTACCTAAAATGATCTGAAGGATACTCAACATTACCGTAAATAGTAAAAATCCCTTTAACCAAAGTATCCGGTACATTATCACAGAAGGTGTTTTATTCAGCTGCTTGGCATAATTATAGGTATAGATTGAAATTGCCAAAATAACCAACGCCAGAAGCATGTGTACCGTAACTACCCATTGCGCCAGATTCGTAGACACTACTATAGAACCTAACCAGGCTTGATAACCAACCACCAGAATATTCAGCGCACTTAAAACGATGATTCTCTTTGCGATCTTTCTATAAGTAAAAGAATAAACCAATGTTAAAAACAAAAATATTCCTGCCAAAACTCCGGTTAACCTATTAATATACTCAACCCAGGTTTTAGTTGCGTTAAATTCTTCAGGAACGGTGATGCTTCGATCATGTCTGATTGAATCGGCCAATGCAACTTTACCCATACTTTCTAAGTATTTGGCAAATTTTTCATTTTTCTTTAACCGTCCTGCTACATACTTCTCTTTATAATCTGCCGGCAATTGCGAAACATCTGTAGGCGGAATATAACGATCGAAACATTTAGGCCAGTCAGGGCAACCCATTCCAGACCCTGTACTTCTTACAATACCGCCGGCAAGGATAACCATCAACGTAACGATAATGGTTATTAAATTAATCCTGATGAAATGTTGTTCTGATCTGCTGATCATTATACTTTTTTATGTGAAAGGGGTATCTGGATAAGCAGAAACTTAATCAGATACCCCTTTTAAATTGTATTAAAGCTTTCTAATTAGCCTTTATTTTCTTCAACAGGATTAGCTAATTCCCAATCTTGCTGTATTTTTTCTGCTTCTGCATTTCCTTCAAAATCGTGAGGCAAGTTAGAGCTCATGGTTTGAGAGAAAGGAACAGTTTGTGGAATAAAATCTGCGTCATGACCAGGTTTACTGTAGTCATATGGCCATCTGTAAACTGTTGGAATTTCTCCCGGCCAGTTACCGTGAATGTGTTCTACTGGTGCAGTCCATTCTAAAGTATTTGCTTCCCAAGGGTTTTGCGGAGCAACTTTACCTTTAAAGATTGAATAGAAGAAGTTAAACAAGAACGCCACTTGCGCTAAAGCCGCTATAATCGCTGCCCAGGTTACAAATACGTTTACCGTTAACCACTTCTTCATGAATTCAAATTCAGTGAACGCATAGTAACGACGTGGTACACCATCTAAACCTAAGAAGTGTAATGGGAAGAATACCAGATAAGCCGCAATAAAAGTTAACCAGAAGTGTAAATAACCTAACTTAGGATTTAACATTCTTCCGAACATTCTGGGAAACCAGTGATAAACACCTGCAAGCATTCCGAAGATCGCTGCAGAACCCATTACCAGGTGAAAGTGGGCAACAACGAAGTAAGTATCGTGTAAGTTAATATCTAATGATGCGTTACCTAAGAAAATACCGGTTAAACCGCCAGAAATAAAGAATGAAACTAAACCGATTGCAAACAACATTGCCGGTGTAAAACGGATATTACCGCGCCATAATGTAGCTAAGTAGTTAAATGTTTTTACGGCAGATGGTACTGCGATAATTAAGGTGGTAATCATAAATACACCACCCAATAATGGATTCATTCCCGTTACAAACATATGGTGACCCCAAACGATGAACGAAAGTACAGTGATACCAATCAGGGAGTAAACCATTGCATGGTAACCAAAGATTGGTTTACGTGAGTTTACAGAAATAACTTCTGATGAGATACCCAACGCTGGCATAATTACAATATATACCTCAGGGTGACCTAAGAACCAGAATAAGTGTTGCCATAAAATTGGAGAACCACCTTCATTCGGTAAAATATCAGTACCCATTACGATATCAGAAAGATAGAAACTGGTACCAAAACTCCGGTCAAATACCATTAACACAACCCCGGCCACAAGAACAGGGAAAGATAAGATACCTAAGATAGCGGTTAAGAAAAGTGCCCAGATGGTTAAAGGCATTTTCCAAAGATCCATACCTTTTGTACGCATGTTTAAAATTGTACTTACGTAGTTAATACCACCCATTAAAGATGATGCTACGAAAAGGACCATACTCACTAACCACAATGTCATCCCCATACCAGATCCCGGCATTGCCTTGGCAATAATAGAGAGCGGCGGATAAACTGTCCAACCACCAGATGCTGGACCTGTTTGTACAAAGAATGAAGACATCATGATCACACAGGCCATAAAGAATAACCAGTATGAAAGCATGTTCAAAAACGGCGATGCCATATCCCTGGCACCCAACTGTAAAGGAATTAATAAATTACTAAAAGTTCCACTCAACCCCGCTGTTAATACGAAGAATACCATAATGGTACCGTGAATGGTTACTAAAGCAAGATAAAAATCAGACTTGATACGACCGCCTTCAGCCCATTTTCCTAAAAATGTTTCTAAGAAAGGGAAGCTTTTATCCGGCCATGCCAATTGAATACGGAATAAAATTGATAAGCCCATCGCAATCACTGCCATGATAATACCCGTGATTAGATATTGCTTAGCAATCATTTTATGATCCATGCTGAAGATATACTTGGAAATTAAGGTTTCCTTGTGGTGTCCATGATCAGCGTGATCGTGATTGTGTTCGTCGTGTAATGCTATTGTTGACATAATTCTTTCGCTCTGCGGTAATATTATTTATTTAAAGCCATTTGGTTTGTTTTCACAGCTGCTGAATCAGTAGCTGATGAATCTGATGCCGCTTTAGGAGCAGCAGGAGCAACCGGCAAATTAAATTCTTTTCTCAAATCGTCGTTTAAATATGTTTTCTGTTCTGCCAGCCAGGTTTTGTACTCTGCTTCAGAAACTACACGTACTACTTTCTGCATGTTGTAGTGCCCTGATCCACAGATTTTAGCACAAAGAAGAACAAACTTAAAGTTTGGATCATTTGTTTCCTGCTGCATCTGTGCAGTAGTTTTTGTTGGCGTAAACTCAAAGAATGTTCTCATACCTGGTACAGTATTCAATTGAATTCTGAAATGTGGCATATAGAAACTGTGAATTACATCTTTACTGGTTAAGATTAATTTAATCGGTTTTCCTACCGGAAGAACCATTTCATCTGCCATCTCATCATCACGGGAGTGGATATCTTTAAAATCAATACCTAAAAGATTGGTTGCAGTAGTAAGTTTATAGTTCTTATCTCCAACAATTCCATCAGCTCCCGGGTAACGGATAGACCATTTGAACTGCTCTGAAGTAACTTCAATTTGCAATGGCTTATTATTAGGATCTTCAGTTTTGAAGAAAATTGATCTCCAGGTTAAGAAACCCATTAATACCAATACGGTTAAAACCAATGCCGGAACAATGGTCCAGATTTTTTCGATGGTATTATTATGTGGATAGTAATAAGCTTTTCTTTTAGCAGAATACCTGTAGATATAAGAAAATCCGAACAATAAAATGTGAGTAAAAACAAATACGATGGTGGTAATGATCAACGTTAAGTTGAACATTTCATCGATTTTCTTTCCATGCTCAGATGCGGCATCCGGAAGCAACATCGAACCATGCACCGTATATTCCCAATACACACCGTATAAACCCAACACCAGGAACAATGCAAATAAACTAGCATGAACCCTGTTCCAGTTAATACCTACCGGCTTACCTTGCGCTTCGCGGCTTAGCTCATATACTTTTATTGATTTACCAATAATTGCAATGAATAAACATACGGCAAGGAAAATCAGAATGTAAAAAATTACTGATTTATAAACCTCACCCATATCAACTTTCGGTGCCGCTGCTGCACCTGCTACTGATGCCTCCTGCGCAAACGCGCTCGTGTTCGCAAAAACAGTAAATAGTACTGCTAAAGCTGCGGTCGTTTTATTCGTGATAAACTTTCTTAAACTCATTTTCTTAAAAGTAGTACGCTGTACTGCTAATTATAATAATAATATAAATATTTGCCCTTATAATGTCACCTGCTAAAGTTGGTGATGCAAACTTTCTTGTAATAAAGGGTGATTTTTTGCAATCAAAGGTTTTTTACTCAATGATGTTAAAACCGTAAAGGTAAACAATCCTACGAAACCAATTGCAGTACCGATCTCAATCACTCCAAATCCATTATGACCTTCTTCTACTGCACCCGGCATAATCATTTGGTAATAATCAACCCAGTGGCCCAAAAGAACTACAATAGATACGAACAATAATTTCACATCTGTTCTTTTGTTATCTCTATCCATTAACAATAATACAGGGGCTAAGAAATTCATTGCCAGGTTTAAGAAAAACCAAAACTTGTAGTATTCAAAGCGTTTGTAGAAATAAACAGTTTCTTCCGGCATGTTTGCATAGTAGATCAATAAGAACTGAGCGAACCAAACGTAAGTCCAGAAGATAGAGAAACCAAAGATAAACTGACCTAAGTTATGTAAGTGGCTATTGTTAACCCATTGCATATAACCAGCTCTTCTTAATAAGATCAGGATAATTGCGATAGTAGCTAAACTACTTACCCACATTGCTGCGAAGTTATACCAGCCGAACATGGTTGAGAACCAGTGTGCCTCTAAAGACATAATGGTATCGAAAGCAAAGATCGGGGTAGTAAATCCGTAGATTACTAAAAAGATACAGGCATTTTTAAATCCTTTTCTGTATGATGCTAAACCACCCGCTAAATCTTCATTATATGATAACTTAACAAAAAGCATAGCGAAGATGCTATATACACCTAAGAATACAACCTGCCGACCTAAAAAGAATGGAACATTTAAGAAAACTGCTTTACCGGCAATTAATGAATCATAATTAGGGCTGTTTGGATCTGTTATTCCATCTGCATTCCAGTGATGGTATAAGTTGTGTGTAAATAAACCTGCTGTAATAATGACAATCAGTATTACGGCTGCAATCGGCAAAGTTTTAGCCATTGCTTGCGGTACGCGTAAAATAGATGCAGACCAACCAGCCTGAGCTACATATTGAACAGCAAGGAAAAACATACCCGACATACAAACGCATGCAAAGTAGTATCCCATAAGCAACAGGTTGGCAAAAGTACGCTCGTGCATTACTTTATCTCCAGCAATAAAACCGTAAGCAACAGCGGCAATACCTAAAGCGATACCGACTATACTTAAAGTTTTTACTTTTCCTGTAAACTCAAATTGTTCACTAAAATTAATATTGTGAGTTCCCATTTATATTCTGCTTTACTATTGTCCTTTTTGTAATTGTTGAACATACATCACTACCTTCCAACGATCTGTTGGTGTAATCTGTGAAGCATGCGAGCCCATGTTATTTACACCGTAAGTGATGGTGTGATAAATTTTACCTGGTGTAAGGTCTGCCATATTACCACCTCTTGATGAAGCACCTGTTTGATAAGCCGGAACACCGCTAAATTTCTCAATTTTTACCAAGTGTCCTTGTCCATCTCCCTTCTCGCCATGGCAAGGGCTACAAAACACGGTAAACAAATGCTTACCATCTGCCAGGTTAATAGTATCAACAGGTAACGGATTTACCATGCTCACACCCGCTGCTTCATATCCTTCTTTTGTATTTGGATACTCATCATATTCTGTAAAACCTACCGGTTTTGTATTGGCTGGTGGTAACTGAGCAGCATGACCTTTAAAACTTGGTACATGTGCGGTATCAACGGGCTGATCCGGATTTAAAGCAATCGGATCATACATATTTCTGGCATATTCTAAACCAGTACTGCGTTTATCTTTACAAGCTGTGAAAGTAGCTGCAAAAGCGATAGCTAAAAACGCCGTATAAACAAATTTATTCTTATTCATAGCTAATGTACTTCCTTTCATTATACTTTACTTCTAAAGCACCTGCATCTTTTAATAAACTATCAATTACAGTGTGTGCTGCGTTATCATTTGCATCAATGGCGATTACAAAACGATCGTCTGTTGCACGAAGATCCATTACTCTTGGTGCTCTTCCAGGAAACAAATGCGTAGATGCATAGTAGGTTAACACCATTCCGAAAGCACAAAACAGTACTGTTAATTCGAACATTATCGGAATAAAATCCGGCAAGGCAAAAGATGGTTTACCACCAATATTTACTTTCCAATCGATCACTGCACAGAAATAAATCAATGCAAATGCTGCGCAGGTTCCGGTGATACCAAAGCAAAATGCTGCAATATCGATTCTGGATCTTTTAATTCCCAATTTGGCTTCTATTCCGTGGATAGGCATTGGGGTATATACATCATAAATACTGATGTTATTTTCCTGAAGCTTTTCGATGCCGTGCATCATTTCGTCAGGATCGCCAAAACTGCCTAAAATATATTTGATATTACTCATTGTTATATTTTTGCGTAATCTTCTTGTTTAACACTATCAAATTTCTCTAAAGACTCTATGTATTCGGCTACATATTCTTTATTCTCATGACCTTCTTTAATCTGTTTCATTTTGGCCTGCTCACTTGCAGATTTCAACAACAACTTCACCTCTGCAATAGCGATGGAAGGTAATACCCTTAAAAACAATAAGAATAAGGTAAAGAATAAACCAATTGAACCAACGAATACGCTTACATCAACCCATGTTGGATAAAACATTGCCCAACTTGATGGAATATAATCACGGTGTAGTGAAGTAACGATAATTACGAAACGTTCAAACCACATACCTATGTTTACAACGATTGATAAAATCCAGGTAGCACGGATGCTTAAACGGATCTTCTTGAACCAAAGCAATTGTGGTGAGATTACGTTACAAGTCATCATCATCCAGTATGCCCACCAGTACGGACCAGTAGAACGATTGATAAATGCATATTGCTCATATTCTGAACCTGAATACCATGCGATGAAAAACTCAGTTAAATAAGCCACACCTACGATTGATCCGGTTAAGATGATGATTTTATTCATCGACTCAATGTGGAACATGGTGATGTAGTTTTCAAGGCCTAATACTTTACGTGCAACCAATAATAAGGTTAATACCATCGCAAATCCTGAGAAAATCGCCCCTGCCACGAAATATGGAGGGAAGATGGTCGTGTGCCATCCGGGAATTACCGATGTTGCAAAGTCCATTGATACAATCGTGTGTACCGAAAGTACAAGTGGTGTAGAGATACCGGCCAGGATTAACGACACCGCTTCGAAACGCTGCCATGTTTTAACACTTCCACTCCACCCGAAAGAGAAGATAGAATAAATTTTTCTGCGTGTACCTACGGCACGATCACGAATGGTAGCAATATCCGGTAATAAACCTGTATACCAGAATAATAATGATACAGAGAAGTAAGTAGAGATCGCAAACATATCCCATACCAATGGTGAGTTAAAGTTTACCCAAAGTGAACCAAACTGATTTGGTAATGGTAAAACCCAGTAAGCTAACCAGGGACGGCCCATGTGAGATACAACATAAGTTGCTGCACAGATTACGGCGAAGATGGTCATCGCCTCTGCTGAACGGTTAATGGAGTTACGCCAGTTCTGACGGAAAAGTAACAGTACTGCTGAAATCAATGTTCCGGCGTGACCGATCCCTACCCACCATACGAAACCGGTGATATCCCAGGCCCATCCAACAGTTTTATTTAAACCCCATGCACCAATACCATTCCAAAAGGTATAGCTTACTGCTACAACCCAAAGTAAAGCACCCAATGAGGCAAAAATGAACCCAATCCACCAGGCTTTGTTTGGCTTATTTTCTACCGGGCCTAAAATATCATCCGTAATTTTAGCATACGTGATGTTATCGCCGGTAATTAATGGTTCTCTAAGTATTGATTCGTTATGTCCTGACATAATTTGTATTTTCTTTATGCTAAAGCTTACGCTTGTACTTTTGTATCTGTGTTTCTAATTTTAGTCATATATCCGATACCAGGTTTTACGTTGATTTCTTCTAATACGTAGTAAATACGCTCAGAACGTAAAGCTTTTGAAACTTCTGAATTGGGATCGTTTGAATCGCCAAATACAATTGCATTTGCCGAACAAGCTTCTTGACAAGCCATTTTGATATCGCCATCTTTTAACGGACGTTTCTCTAATTTAGCTTTTAATTTACCGCCTTGAATACGTTGGATACACATTGAGCATTTTTCCATTACCCCACGTGATCGTGCGGTAACATCAGGGTTCAACACCAATTGAGTAAACTCGTTATTTAAGTAGTTATCGAAACGTGAATCATTCCAGTAGTTGAACCAGTTGAAACGACGCACTTTGTATGGACAGTTATTCGCACAGTAACGGGTACCTACACAACGGTTATACGCCATATGGTTTAAACCGTCAGATGAGTGAACAGTAGCCAATACCGGACATACCGTTTCGCATGGTGCGTGATCACAGTGCTGACATAACATGGGCTGGTGAACGACAGAAACGTGATCTAAATCTTCCAGATTAGCAATCTCTTTTTCTTTAGTTACATCACCTTCTGGTGTTTCATAGCTATAATAACGGTCGATACGAATCCAGTGCATCTCACGACGGCGGCGAACCTCATCACGGCCTACTACAGGAATATTGTTTTCTACGTTACAAGCAACCACGCAAGAACCACAACCGGTACAAGCATTCAAATCGATTGCCATTACCCAGTTATTGCCTGGTTTTTCATATTGATCCCAAAGATCATAATCTTTGTGTTCGCCTTTTTCGTTACCAGCTGCAGGATCTTTTAAGTATTCTTTGAAAGTAGCTTCTTTAATTACTGCACGACCTTCGAAAGAGTGGTGAGTTTGCGTCTGTGCCAATTCGTAGTAACCGCCCGTAGGGGTAATGGTTACGGAAGTAGCATATTGCATGGTTCCATTAATGAAAGAAACAAAAGGGAAAGCATTTTTACCCACATCATTACCCGCTTTACCAACTTTGGTACGGCCGTAACCTAATGCAATTGATGCCGTTCCTCTCGCTTGTCCAGGTTGGATCAATACCGGAAGATCTATTGAATATCCATTTGCAGCTTTAACTGTAACAACATCAAATTCTTTAACTTTTAAAGTCTCTGCATACTTTGGTGCAATGGCAACATAGTTATCCCAGGTTACTTTAGAAACCGGATCAGGTAGTTCTTGTAAAAACGCATTGTTTGCATTTTTACCATCACGCATTGGGATGTTTTCGTAAACCTGTAATTCAATGTCTTTAGCTAAAGATTTGCTTCTGTTTAGAATTGAAGCAGCAACCGGAGCAACAGACTGTGTAAATGTATAAGCTGTAGCAGCTTTCGGTGCGATACTGATTACGCCTTTCTCTAAAACATCATTCCATTTTAAACCCAGTGCCGGAAGCATTTTAGTTTCCCAGTTGCTACGAACAAACTGATAATAATCTTTAACTGGTGCATCAGCCCAAACCAATAAGCTTTCTTCTGCCTGACGGCTGTTGAAAACAGGGTTAATGGTTGGTTGAACAATTGAATAGTAACCTTCGTATGCGTTTGCATCACCCCATGACTCTAAATAGTTATGGTTAATGGCAACAGCATCACAAAGTGAAGCCGTTTCATCAGCACGATCTGCGAAAGAAATTTTTGCAGGTACGCTTTTTAATGCTGCTTCGAATTTCTTAGCATCGATATAATCGTAAGCAGGGTTACTGTTTAAGAATAAAACAGCACCAACTTCACCACGACTCATTTCAGCAACTAAGCCATTAAATTCAGCATCGTTACCAGCATATAAATAACAAGGATTATCTAAATCAATAGTGGTACCGTAACTGCCGATTGCAGCATTGATCGCATTTACAAGAATTTGAGTTGAAACATCGTTTGAACCACAAACAACAAGTGCTTTACCTTTATTTTGTAATAATTCTTTTGCAGCTAACTTGATTACCTTATCAGCTGTTGTATTGTTACCCAATGTTCCTCCAGGTAAAGACTGACCGGTAACTGCATTATATAATGCGATTAATGCCGGACCTTCTTCTGATAATTTTACAGGAACACGTGTATCTGCATTTGAACCGGTTAAGCTCATTCCACTTTCAAAATGAATGTGGCGGCTCATTTTTTTGCTTTCTAAAGATTTGTAGCTACGGTTTTTAGAATACTGTGCCGTAAACTCTTCTCCGCTAATCCAGGTACCTAGAAAATCAGCACCGAAACTTAAGATTAAATCAGCGCTATCGAAGTTATATTTTGGTAAAACTGCTTTACCAAAACTATTCTGATTGGCCTGAATAATACCAGTATAAGAAACAGCATCATATTGAACTAATTTAGCAGCAGGATATTTTGCAATAAACTGGGCTAAAACAGCATTGGTTGATGGGCTGTTTACAGTTGATGAAACTATACGGATTTTCTTTCCAGATGCCTGTGCTTTAGTTAATTCTGTTTTAACAAAACCGTCTAATTTTGCCCAGGTAGTTTCTTCATTTTTAAGAAGTGGCGCTTTTAATTTTGATACATCGTATAAATCCAATACAGAAGCTTGGGCTCTTGCATCAGTACCACGAAAGAACTCACCTGCATTAGGGTTTGGTTCAATTTTAATTGGGCGACCTTCTCTTGTTTTAACTAAAATACTCTGTCCATTAAAGCTGGACGTATAATAGTTAGGAATACCTGGAGTAACCTCTTCAGGTTTTACCAGGTAAGGAATAGATTTATGAATCGGGGCTGTTTGACATGCAGCCAAAGTAACTGCACCTAAACCAAAACCTAACGCCTTTAAAAAGTCGCGGCGTGGGGTAACGGTACTTAACCCTGCTTCATTTAAAACATCTTCTATTGGAAGTGGCTCGGCGAATTCGTTTTTGTTATTCTTAACAAAATCGGGTGTATTGTTATACTCCTCTAAGCCTTTCCAGTATTTTTTGTTGCTTTCCATTTAAGCTATATTACTGTTTATTCGAACGTTCTTACTAAACTCTATCTATTAATAGTGGCATTTACCACACTCTAAACCACCCAATAACGCTGGTGTAATTTTCTCGCCTTTTTTAATTTTCTCATGCGCTTCGATCACCTTAGCATAGAAAGCATTATTTTTCTGACCAGAAATATCAGTTTCCTTATGGCAGTTGATACACCATTTCATGGTTAATGGAGAATATTGGTAAATTTCTTCCATTGTATTAACCGGACCATGACAAGCAAAACACACAGGTTCTGTTGGCTGTAAACCTTTTGCTTTACGAATTGCATCTTCTGCAACCACTACGTGTTGTGAGTGATTGAAGTAAGCAAAATCTGGCAGGTTGTGCACACGCACCCACTCCATTGGTTTTGATTTACTCTCATCGTATTTCTGCGTTTCAGGATCGTAACCCAATGCATTGTAGATCTTTTTGATTTCCGGAGAAATTTCACCATCATACTTATCTCTTGCCTGTACTGCTTTATGGCAGTTCATACAAACATTTAAGGAAGGAATCGTAGCATTTTTAGATTTAAACGCTCCATTGTGGCAATACTGGCAATCAATCTGATTGATTCCGGCGTGCAACTCGTGAGAGAATTTAATCGGCTGTACTGGCTGGTAACCGGTATGAACCCCCGTATTCCACATACCCATCCAACCAAATGAACCTAAAGCAATGATTAGACACAAGATGAAGAACATTACGAACTTCTTGTTTTTAAACATCTTGCGAACACCCACTTTTAAAGGCACATCTTCTTCCATCTCAATGCCTTGTTTTTGTAAAATTAAGCGCTCCAATAATTTACTGGCACGACCTAAGATTACTAAAATAACAATAGCAACAATTACAATGGCAATGATCCCTGCAAGCGATAAACCAGAAGTACCTTCATCTTTTGCTGATGCAGAACCAGCAGCACCTTCAGCACCAGCTGCAGGCTTAGGCTCACCTTCCTGAATGTAGGCTAAAATGTCTTTTACTTTAGCTTCATCCAGTTCAGGGAAAGCAGTCATGGCTACTTTTCCGTTTTCATTGAATAACTTAACTGCCTCCGGATTTCCAGATGCGATCAGCGCCTGAGAATTAGGAATCCACTTTAAAAGGAATTCTTCTGAATGGCGATCGGTAACTCCGGTTAAGGCAGGACCGACTAATTTCGCATCTAAGGCGTGGCATGACGAACATTTAGCTTTGAAAAGCGTTCTCCCCTCTTTAGCATCCTGCGCGTTAACAGTCGAAACTGCTATTACAGAAATTGCTGAAAATAGGAATAACGACTTCCAAACACTTTTTAAAATCATCGAGATATCTCTCATAATGAACACTTTATACTTATTTAATTTACTTTTTGTTGTGAACTTGATGCCTGAGCTATGGTAGCCCCATCAAAACTTGAACAAAAGTATAACTTATTAATAAATCCCATGACATAATAGTGACCGGAAATACAATTTATAATCATTCTAAACAAATGTCGTTTCTGGCCTTTCAGGCAAGAAAAATGCCCATTTTTGACCTTCATCTCAAATGGGCATTTCGAAATCTATTTGCTTTATTCGATTTTCCTTTTTATTGTTTCAATATCCAGGCGAACATTAACGGAGCAACGATTGTCGCATCACTTTCTACAATAAATTTCGGCGTATTGATATCTAATTTCCCCCAGGTAATCTTTTCATTCGGAACTGCACCAGAATAAGAACCATAAGAAGTAGTAGAATCAGAGATCTGGCAGAAGTAGCTCCAGAAAGGAATATTTTCCATTTCCATATCCTGATAAAGCATTGGAACTACACAAATCGGGAAGTCACCGGCTATGCCACCACCAATCTGGAAGAAACCAATTCCTTTGCCACCACTATTTGCAATATACCAATCGGCTAACCAACCCATATATTCGATACCACCTTTAACAGTGGTTGCGGTAAGTTCATTTTTCATTACGTAAGAAGCAAAAATATTACCCATGGTAGAATCTTCCCATCCCGGCACAACAATTGGCAAATTCTTTTCTGCCGCAGCAAGCATCCATGAATTTTTCGGATCAATTTCATAATATTGTTCCAAATCGCCGCTCAGCAGCATTTTGTACATAAATTCATGCGGGAAATAGCGTTCGCCAGCTGCTTCTGCATCCATCCAGATTTTTTGGATGTGTTTTTGCAAACGGCGGAAGGCTTCTTCTTCCGGAATACAGGTATCCGTAACGCGGTTGTAATGGTTTTCTAAAAGATCCCATTCATCCTGCGGACTTAAATCGCGGTAATTAGGTACGCGTTTATAGTGTGAGTGTGCAACCAGGTTCATAATATCTTCTTCCAGGTTGGCACCAGTACAAGAAATAATGGCCACTTTATCCTGACGGATCATTTCTGCAAGTGAAATTCCCAATTCTGCAGTACTCATCGCGCCAGCAAGGGTAATCATCATTTTGCCCCCCTCATCTAAATGCGTTTCATACCCTTTAGCCGCATCCATCATTGCTGCAGCATTAAAGTGGAGGTAATTACGCTCCATAAACTGAGATATCGGTCCTCTTGTATTGCTCATTTTGTTTTGTCTTATTTGCCGCAAAAATAGGTATTTAGCTGGAAACTTAACCGCAAAGACTGCAAAGTTTTTCACAAAGCAGGCAAAGTAAAATTTTCATATCTTAATTAACGGCTAAGCCGATCATCAATAAGCAGCGAACAAATCACCATTGAACCGGTGAACTAATGACCAATGAACCGATAAATCTTAAATAAAATTTCAGTTAATTTGCGGCGATGAAAAAATATTACCTGATCATTGTTCTTGCCTTAATTTCCGGAAGCTCATTTGGCCAAATGAAATTGATTAAAAAGTTACTTTCTAACGAAAAAGACACGTTACGTAAGGCAAGTTTTTTACCGCTTCCCTCTTTCGGTTATGCACAGGAAACCGGCTTTCAGTTTGGTGTCGGTGCGATAGTGGGCTTTTATACCGATCGTGCAGATACAACAAACCGTCCATCTTCAGTAACCTTAAACCTAAACTATTCTACATTGAAAGCTTATAACATGAGTTCGATGGTAGATATTTGGGGGAAAGGAAATAAGCTTCATTATATTGGAGAATTACGCTTTAAAAGGATGCCATTTAATTTTTATGGCATTGGCAACAGCACGGAAGAAGCGAATGAAGATAAATTAATCCAGCAACAGATTAAGGTATTGCTTCAGGCCGAAAAACAGTTATTGCCAAAAGCATATACGGGTGCTTCCATTGGTTTTGAGAATTATAAATACAGAGATTTAGTGGAAGATGGCATTTTTAGCCGCGATCCTTATTATAACAACAGGCGGGGAAGTGTTTTCTACTTAGGCGTATCGCAGAGTTATGATTCCAGGAATAACAATAATTATACAACGAAAGGGCTTTTTGTAAGGGGAACTTACCAGTATGCCCCTGATGTTTTTTCGGATGGAAACTTTACCGGCAGTCAGATAAAAATTGACGCCAGAAACTTCTGGACGTTAAATAAAAGCTTCGCTATCGGTGTACAGGGATTATACAACACTGTTATTGGTAAAAATACACCAATATATTTGCTGCCGCAGATGGGCAATGATGAAATGATGCGTGGTTATTATGGCGGGCGATATAGGGATGAGAATTTACTGGCCTTTCAGGCAGAATTACGTTATCGCTACAGCAGCCGCTTTGGCGCCACACTTTTCGGTGGTACAGGTACCGTTTGGGGAATTGATGATTTCTCCACCAGTTCATTTAAACCCAACTACGGTGCAGGTTTTAGGTATTTCTTCGATCCGGAAAAAGGCATCAGTATTCGTTTAGATTATGGAATCGGAGAAAAAAGGCCAAACGAAAAACGCCAGAGTGGATTTTACCTCAGCATAGCGGAAGCGTTTTAGAAAATTGAATTCCAAAAATTCTAATTAAACCAAAGTTTATGCTGAACATAAAAACAGCATAAACTACTTAATTGCTCCTTTTTCGTTCTTCATCATTTCCGGCTTTTCTATCTAACTGCTTAATTTTATCATTCCCAAAGTTATACCGAACTGTAATGCGGAGTTGCTTGGCGTCATAATAATTTTTATATTCTTGCTTAATATTATTGATCAAACTGGTAAAGCGGTACTGATTGCTTCTTAATAAGTCACTTGAACTGATTGCCAACTGAAGTTTCTTATTTAAGAACAAGGCTTTAATACCTAAATCCAAATTATATTGGCTTTTATTATTATTCAAACCGTCCACTGTTGGCAACTGGTACCAGAAATTTACATCAGCAAAAACAGTTTTAGGTTTATTCAGTATCAGTTGATTTGAGGTGGAGAAATAAGCTCCAAATCCGTTCAGGTTATGTACTGTTTGCATGATATTAGATTTCGCTGCATTGTAGAAAACATCAATCTGATTAATACTCTGCCAAACTTTAAAAGGATTTATTATTACGGTGTTACTCAACTGGTAGTTATTGCCTGTGATAAAATTAATGGGTTTGGAAAACTGAATATTGCTAAATTCATCTACAAAATTGATATCATTAAAGCCATTTAGGGTTTTACTAAAGGAAAAGGCGCTGATTAGTTTATTTTTATAACTGTGCGAAAACTCCATATTGTGATTGAATGATGGGTTTAAAAAAGGATTTCCTTCCGCATAGGCAAACTGATTGCTATACCAGCGAAAAGGATTTAGTTTCCGGTAAGCAGGGCGATTTATCCTTCGCCCGTAGTGAATAGAAAAAACACTTTGCTCATTTAGTTTGTAAGAGATAAAGGCAGTGGGAAAAAGCTGGAAATACCGATTTTGATTACCCTCATTGATTGAAGTACCATTAACCTGGGTATATTCTCCACGTAATCCAACTTTAAATTCCCATGCATGGCTCCTTTTATTCCAATCCAGATAAAGTGCCTGGGTATTTTCTTTATAGTTAAAATTGTTAACCTGACTTATATCAGGTTCATAGCCATTATTTTCCTTATTAAAAAAGGCCACATCACTTTGGTTATTAATAAAGCTAATTTTTGCTCCCATTGATATCTTAAAGGTTTTGAATGGTAAATCTGCATCTACTTTTACTGTAAAAAAGTTGATGATTTGCTTACTGGCAGATAAATATTCAGCAAATGAATTTGGAATCACATTTCCTTGCTCCAGATAACTGGTATTATTAAAAAACCTGCTCCTGTTTTCATGATAACCAAACCAGTCTCCATTCAAAATAATCTGCTTTCCTGTTGAATCAATAAGGTGTTTTAGAAACACATTTGCTGCGCTAAAATCAGACCTGATCTTTGCAGCTGCATCAGAATTTAGCACGGAATCAATTCTTCCGGCTTGATTGTAAATCGCTGTTTTTATATTTTCTTCAGAATGAAAATTTGTTAAACCGCCATTGTATGATATACCCAATAAGGTCTTTTTTGACAACTGATCATCTATGCTCAATTGTACGGAAGGAACGGTTCTGAAGTTCCTATCCTTATTTACGGTATTCCAGGTTTGATTTTGATAAAAAATATTGGTTTGCTCAAAAGGCACCAGAGACCCTTTTCTAATATTAAAACTGGTGTTGATGGTAATTTTATCCTTTTGATAACTAAAGTTTCCACCAGTAGAAGCTGTTAGATAGGTAGCCTGTGTCAAAACTGCATTTACGGCCCCCTTAAAGCCAGACGTGTTAACTTTTTTAATTACAAAATTAATGAGTCCGTTATTCCCTTGTGCATCATATTTTGCCGGCGGATTGGTAATCACTTCTATCTTTGAAATTTGATCTGATGAAAGAGACATAAGGTAAGTTGATAATTCATCATCCGTTAATTGGATCAACTTATCATTGACCATCACATTTACTACACCTTTACCAATGAGCGAAATCCTTCCATTTAAAACCCTTACACCAGGAACTTTTGCCAGCAACTCCAAAGCATCGGTTCCAATGGCAGAAACACTGCTTTCTACGTTAAAGACTGTTCGGTCTATTTTACGTTCTATTAAAGGTTTTTTGCTACTTATCTCAACATCAGCAAGCTTATGAGAAGTATTTCTAAGCCGAATATTCATGATCGTATCTAGCTTTAAGCTAAACTTACGGCGCTCAGTCTCAAAATTAATACTTGTAAAATCGACCGAATATTGACCAGACTTTAAATTATAGTAAGCATAAAAGCCCAGGCTATCAGTTTGAGTATACCTTACATTATTCTTTTCATCAATAAGTTTTAAATTAACCAAAGGAATATTTCGGCTTTGCTGATCAGTTATTCGTCCCGAAAATTTAATCTGTGCCTCACTTGACAAACACACAAATAATATAAGAATAGAAAATATAATCTTATGCATTAAATAATTGACTGCAAGCACTTACTTTAAATAAAGTATCCATTCCATAAGCTTTTTTTAGCAACCGCCCTCTGAAAACTGTACAAATCCATCCAAAATGAGATTGCTCACTTTGCGAATGTTTTTTTCTTCGTTGATGAACTTCAGATTATTTTCGTCTGAGAGGTTTCCCAGTTCGATTAATACTGCAGGCACCTTAGCTTCCCTTAACAAAAGGAGATTGGCATCTTTCAAAGCATCTTTTACTTCAATGCCTTTTAGTCCGTTTAATTTATTAAGGATGCCTATACCCAAATTTTCGGCCACTTTGATGTTGCTGTTCAGTTTGGAAACGTAGACCTCGATTCCATTTGATGCCGTTTGATGATCAAGTGAAGCATTATGATGGATGGAAATAAATGCTGTGGCTTTTTGCTTTGGCAAGCGATCACGAAGTGATAAAAACTGATCGTCGCTTCTTGTCAGGATAACTTTTATACCTCTTTTTGCAGCTTCTTCTTTTAAGATCTTAACTGCACGAAGGTTTAAGTCTTTTTCCTTTTGTCCATCTAATGCCGTAATTGCATCATCTTTACCGCCATGACCAGCATCTACTACCAATACCATCTCCCTGGCTTTGAACGCAGAAGTCGCATTGGGGTTCACATTGATTGCATATTCAGAATAAGCCAACCCTGAAGTGCCGATGGCGGTGATTTCAGTTGGATTTTTAGCCAATGCAGCTTTGTTAATTTCCACATCTTTGCGGTTTACAAATGCGACTGAACAAATAAAGACAACTGGTACTGTTAGAAAATAAGAAAGCTTCTGAAGCTTTGAATTTGGTTCTTTGTACATAATCATAATTCTGTTTTTTAGCGGAAGTTTACTAAAGCTATTGATGGCGTAGTTCTTTGCCGGCATCGCCAGGCTCAACAGTAAAGAAGCATAAGTATTTTTATCAGCTATTCTTGATATTTCTCGGTCTGCCAGAAATTCATGATTATGGTCTACGGCGTTTCTCCAGAAATAAATCGCCGGATTGAACCAAAGAACAGTGGTAGCCAGATTCACCAGCGCCTTATCAAATGCATGCAATTGTTGTACATGAACCCGTTCGTGCTTGATTACTAACGCCCGCTCATTTGGGCGCAAAGCCGAATCAATCACAATCGTATTAAAGAAGGAACAATTTTTTATGGTCGACTGAGACTGAACCAGCAAAGCATCATCCTCCTGCCCAACCTTATATTTACGCAGCTGATTTTTAATATAAAAAAACATCCATAACCACCTTAATAAAAACATGACCGACACACCAGCATATATATAAGTGAGCGTATCCATCCAGCTAAAGCCAGGGTTTGTAGAATGACGGCCTTCAACAGCATCTTTTTCAAAACCAGTTTCTTTACTGTAAACCACTTCAGGATTATTTTCCCGATCAGCCACACTTACTTCATGTATGCGTTCCACCGTTAATGCCGGAATGGTGAAACTCAATAACAGCATCAGCAACAGGTAAATCCTATTCAAATTAAAAAAAGTGAGCTTCGCCAAAAACAGTTGATACATTACAAAAAATAGTGCAGTACAAGCGGAAACCTTGAGTAAATAGATTAAAATCATTTGTTCTGATTTTGGTTGATGATTTTTTTGATCTCTTCGATATCCTTTTCACTTAACTTTTCTTCTTTCACCATAAAGGATAAAAGGCTCGCTGGTGAATTATCGAAATAACCGGAAAATAGCTTAGAAAAAGTTGTCTTGGTATATTGGTCTTTAGTGATGGCAGGGAAATACTCGTAAGTTTTACCGTAAGCCTTGTAATTTACATAGCCTTTTTTTTCCAAAAGCCGCACGATAGAAGAAATCGTGTTATAAGGAGGCTTAGGCTCATCATCCAATTCATCAATAATATCTTTCACAAAAGCTTTTTGCAGTCGCCATAAAACCTGCATAATGCGTTCTTCCGTTTTGGTTAATTCTTCCATACCCAAACATATAACTTATTTTTCAGTTATACAACTGCAAAACAAGTTATATTACTGATTTTACAGTTATAACAGGAAACAAATTAAATAGTTAGCTGATAATGAAAGCCATATAGATATTAGCAAACGCAGGATGCTTTTAGCAACCAAGCAGTATACACCTTACAAAGACTTGGAAAATTTCTGGATAACAGGGTCTGCGGCTCCAAATGCTGCATATATACTATTGGACACCATAGTCCGGTCTTCCGATACAAATGCAATCCAGGTATGATATGCCTCCGCTTGCCTGGCTTTAGGTATGGAGAGCAACTGTTCGCCGATAGATCTTCTATTTCCGCTGGTTATACAAATGGAAAAATCATTTTTATCATCAAAAGCCAGTAGCATCACCTGATCGCTGGCAAGAAGATAACCGGCATCGGTCTGCTTATCCCAAGTAAACAGCAGCCCCAGTTCGTTAAACACTACACTGTGATTTTCAGGCGGGAGTAATTTTCCCTGAGCAAGTCTGATTTGTGAATAGTCAATTTTTCCATCGCCATTGAAACCATGGAGCATATTATAGGATTTTGCAGCATTATGTGCAGACATTCCTTTGGCCTTCGAATCTATATTAAAGCCCACACGGACAAAGTTAAGAACATGAGAAAGAAAGTACTGCATGCTTGCAAACTTACCCCTGCACTTATGCTGGCCGGCAGAACCTTTCTGATTCTTCTTGCTGGGCTTCGGTAAACTTCTAATTACCCATTTGCCATTTAGCTGGTAGCCGACTACGCTTCCAACTTTTCCGGTGAATCCACCGTTTACTCCATCTTTTAATATTGCCATAATTTTTGAGATTATGGGATGATTATACTAAAGATAGGATTTATTTGTGAATAGTTGAGCTTGCAACCCATATTTGCCAGGCATCAAACGGCGTTTATCCGGATACGATTGTCACAAGTCCGAACAAACTCCGACTCAACTCCGTTTTAAGTCCGGGTTAATGCTTGTTTACAAACAGGCAATTTAACTTCAGGCAAAGCAAAGCCTATCTATGTTATGCCTGCAAACCTTGACAGTGGGCAATTAATATCAATGCAAATGAGCCACTTATTTACTCAACCCTGCGAGCGCGTTGATGGTCAATGCTACAATTACAGTATTAAAAACAAAAGCAATCAAACTGTGGAGCAGCGAAAGTCGTCTGATTTTGCGGGAAGAGATTTCCACATCAGAAACCTGGAAAGTCATGCCGAGCACAAAGGAAAAATAAGCAAAATCGATAAAATCTGGCGCATCATCTCCGGGAAATTCTAATCCCGATCCTTTTTCAGATGCTGAGATCTGATTACTATTTTCATAGAAAAGATGTGCATACCGCATACTGAAAGTAGTGTGAACGAGAAACCAGGATAAAAACATGCCTGAAATTGCGATAACCAGATCGAGCGGTTTAACATCATGATTAATTAGCAATAAAACTACGGCAAGTAAGCCTGCGAAAGTAGAGACTAAAACAATGGCAAAAATTTCGCCCCGGGTTTCATCTTGCTTCACTGCCTTTAAACGAGTTTCTGCAGTAGAAGTATTGAAGAACATATACCAATGCATGCTAATTAACATAAGACAGAAAATATCCCAGCCAAACATGATATGGGTAAGTGTTTCAGTTTGAAAAAGCAGCGACGCAAAGAAACCTGATACGCCAACAAAAAGACTGATCAGCAATATATATAAAGCCGACATCTTTTGAATGCCTCTTAATTTCGGTTCGATTTTCACTGCTTAAATTTTAACTTGAAATGTTCTTTCACCTGGCCTTTTTTAAAGTAAACCAACCCTATCCAGAACAAATCTACCGTTACGGTAACATCCGGATGATTTTTGATCTCTTCCCAGGCTTCTTTCATGCCCTTGCTCCAATAAATGTCGTCAAAAATTAATAAAGAATCTTCAGTAACCTTTGGCAAGCACCATTTAAAGTAATTTAACGTAGCGTCTTTTCTATGGTTGCCATCAATATAAACGAAATCAAGGCTGGGTTGCCTTGCAATGATATCAGGCAAAATACCATCGAAATTGCCAACATGAAGCTCAATGTTACTGAGGTCCAGATCGTTAAAGTTTTGCCTGGCAACTTCAGCCGTTTGCGGACAACCTTCTATGGTAATAATTTCCGCATCGGGACATGCCTTAGCCAAATAAGCAGTTGTAATCCCCAAACAGGTTCCCAACTCTATTGCAGTTTTGGGGTTAGTATCTTTTGCCAAACGATAAATCAGCTTTGCTAAACGCGGGCTTTTCAATGCATTCTTGGCAATCTGATTTACCTTCTTTGTTCTGTTTTTATTAAGGTGTGAACCAGCACCGAGATCTGTAACGGTGATAATGGATTCGTCAGAAAAAAGTTTTTTTCTTTGTTGTTCTATATTTTTGTATTCAGATTTGTCGGTAAAATTGTAAATTACCTCATCAGCGAGCTTGTACACAAATGGTGAGTGCGTTCCATGTCTCGTTTTTGCTGTTAATCGATGTTTTAGGTAATCGGTGATAAATTGAAATAGCATACTGCAAAAGTAATTAATCGCCGCATACAGGTTATATATTTTATGGAAAATATCACAGAGATAAGTGCTTTAGTAAAATTGCTCGATGATCCTGATGAAGAGGTATATCATCATGTAGAACAAAAATTGCTCGAATATGGTGGAGAAGTTATCCATTATCTTGAAAATGCCTGGGAGCAATCTTTTGATGGTCTTTTGCAGGAACGTATTGAAAATATTGTGCATCAGATTCAGTTCAATACGGTTAAAGAAGACCTGAACTTATGGTATTTAAGTGGTGCATTTGATTTACTTCAAGGCGCGACGATTATCAACCGTTACCAATATCCTGATCTTGACGAACAAAAAATCATTAATCAAATCGAAGAAATTAAACGCGATATCTGGTTGGGTTTGCAATATGAGATGAGTTCGGTAGAGAAGGTAAAACTGATCAATCATGTTTTGTATCAGCAATATGGTTTTGGCGGCAATACTAAAAACCACCATGATCCCCAAAACTCCTATTTAAACCAGGTTTTAGAAAGCAAGAAGGGAAACCAGATCTCGCTTGCGATTATTTACTCTACGCTTGCGCAAAAATTAGACCTGCCGGTTTACGGAATCAACTTGCCGCAACATTTTATTTTAGGCTATATTGATGACAGCAAGCAGGAAGGGACCGATTATAGTGTTTTATTTTACATCAACGCCTTTAACCGTGGAAATATCTTCGGCAAACATGATGTAGATCAGTTTCTGCGTCAGTTAAATTTAGAGCCCCTTCCCGAGTATTATAAACCTTGCAGCAATACCGATATTATCCGTAGGGTAATCAGAAACCTGATTTCTGCTTACGAAAATGCCGGTGCGACAGAAAAAGTTAAGGAATTAAACGAACTACAAGATATTATTAAAGAAGAACCCAAAACCAATTAACATTTTAAGATGCAAACTAAATCACTATTTTTTCTTTCCCTTACCTGCCTGTTTATTTTCTTCAGCACTAACCTTTCGGCACAAAAAATCAGTAAACCCCATGTGATTGCCTATTACACGGGCAAAGGAACAGTGATTGACAGTTTCCCGATAGAAAAAATTAGTCACCTTATTTACAGTTTCGGCCATTTAAAAGGCGATAGTCTCCATATCAGTTCTGCAAAAGATTCTGCCCTGATTACCAGGATGGTTGGTTTAAAAAAGCGAAACCCTGATTTAAAAGTAATGATTGCGATGGGTGGCTGGAGTGCCTGCCCCGATTGCTCTGAAGTTTTTAGCAGGGCTAACGGAAGAAAAATGTTTGCTAAAACAACTAAATCCCTTATGGATTATTTCAAGGCAGATGGCATCGATATCGATTGGGAATATCCGGCGGTAGAAGGCTACCCGGGTCATAAATATATGGAGGCCGACAAGCAAAACTTCACTTTGCTGATTAAGGCATTAAGAGATGAACTGGGTAAAAAAGCAGAAATCAGCTTTGCTGCCGGCGGAAGTAAGAACTGCCTGGATTCTTGCTTTGAGTGGAAAAAGGTAATGCCTTTAGTTAATCGGGTAAACCTGATGAGCTACGATCTGGTGGGCGGTTATGCAAAAACAAGCGGTCACCATACGCCGCTTTACTCCACCAAAAAACAACAGCTATCAGCAGATTTTGCAATAAAAGAAATGATTAAATACGGCGTTCCTGCCGATAAAATCGCTTTAGGTGCTGCTTTTTACGGTAGAATATTTGAAAATACCACTGATGCCAACCATGGTTTATATCAGCCAACAAAATTTATTGATGGTGTTTCATCCAGAGATTATAAATCGTTTTTCAGCAAAGAAAGTGGCTATCAATATTTTTGGGATGATGAAGCAAAAGCCCCATACTATTACAATGCCACCACCAAACGTTTAGTAACATTCGATGATGAAAAATCAATTGCATTAAAAACCAGGTATGTAATTGACCAGAAACTCAACGGTATTATGTTTTGGGAATTAAACGATGATCCTTATAAAAACGGCTTGCTTGATGTTATTGATACCGAATTGAAAAAATAAATGGCGACTGTATTGTAAATCAAGATATGAATATTTTTGATTTCGTTTCGGTGTTTCCCAAGCGAAACGCTTCTTGAGATATTTATCAGCAGTGGGTTAAAACGATCGTCTTCCTGAACTTGATTCAGGATCTTTTCTTTTCCACGATATTATAATTGATAGGCAGCATAAAAATTGTTAAAATTAGTGATCAACAGCGCTTAGAAAAAGCTCAACATGCCAAATTACGATAATTTTATATTTACGATGCAGCCGCAGTTTAGGTGCTACTTGCAATTGTAGATCATTTCATACTTATCGGTTGATGTATCGGGTGTACCTGCACCACCATTGTAAAGTGTAGACGTAGATGTTTTATTTAATACGGTTGCATTCCCCTTCGAATCAAACTGATATGAATATACGGAATTGTCTATCACCAAAATACTCCCTAATGGATCAAATGAGGTGTAAGACTCTGAGGCTATGAAATTTTTTGAGGCTTTGCCAAAATAACCACCTTTCTGGTAATCAACGAAAGTTGTTAATGGGTCTGAACTAAAAGATGTATTGACAGCTTTTTCACTTCTATAGGTAAATGTTGTAGTATTCTGGATTTCTCCGGTTGAGCCTTCTCTAATCACAGATTTAATTAAATTGCCATCTGCGTAGCTAAAAACGTTAGTTTCCACTAAAATTCCACCTTGATATGTTTCAACTTTATTAAGGTACCCATCTGCATCATAGCCATACTTTTTGGTGTTTTCAAATCTCGTAACGCCAGCCTCAATTTCTCCCCCGCTTCCACTGGATATTGTCCTTCCCTTGGATAAAACAAGTTCATCCACAACGCCATCCTGATCAGTACCTGTAATTTTGCTTGCAGTAAATACACGGGTGTAGGTTTCGCCGGAGGAAAGAGACTCTTTGATTGCCTGACCAGCTGCATTATATTCAAAACTGAGCGTAAAATCATCAAAACCGCTGGTTACTTTCCAGCTAATTAACTGACAGCCATTACTATTAGGATCGCTGTAATCAATTTCTTTCTTGCAACTGAAAATAGAAACCATGGCAACAAATGCTACCATACAAAATTTAATTTTATTACTCATTTTTATAATAACTGAGGACGTAAACTACTGGCGACAAATATATTAAAAATTAACTCAACTTATTGCCAGCAGATTTTGCTTTCGCAAATCTACGTTTCAAGCTATTGCGAAATGTCAGAACTTTTGCTTTTTCAGCCAGTCTGCCATCAGATTAAACCAATCCACATCTGAAGTTTTATTAATTAAGCCAAAACCATGCCCCCCCTTTTCATAAAGGTAAACGTCTGAATTAATACCTTTGCCCTTTAGCGCTTCACTCATTAAGATACTATTGGCATAAGGAACGGCATTATCATCTTTCGCATGAACAAAATAAGCTGGTGGCGATTGCTGATCAACATTTTTATTTGCGGAGAAATAATGCTTCAGGCTATCTGCAGGGTTATCACCCAATAAATTTTTCATTGTTCCGGCGTGCACAGATTCTTCGAAACTAATTACCGGATAAACCAATACTGCAAAATCTGGACGAAGATCTATTTTTTCCGGATTTGCGATTTTCAAATCATTATAGTGCGTTACCAGGGTAGAAGCAAAATGCCCGCCTGCGGAGAAACCCATAATGCCGACTTTTTTCTTTTTGATTCCGAATTTTTTTGCGTTCTTTTTCACCAGATAAATCGCCTGTTGCGCATCCTGTAACGGGCCATAGGTTTTATCAAGCATGATCTGATCGCTTGGCAAACGATATTTGAATACAAACGCCGTAACACCAATGGCATTGAAACGCTTCGCCACATCTATCCCTTCATGACTAAAAGCCAGCGCACCGTAACCACCACCCGGACAAATAATTACCGCTGCACCAGTTGCAATATTTTTTGGCGCCCTAAAAACAGTTAAAGTAGGGATAGATACTTTGGTGATGCTTAATGTTCCGTTTGCCCTCACTTCTGTATTTTCTACATAGGTTGATGGTGTAGGCTTTGCGCCCGGAATACTCCCTGCGTAAATTGGAATAACTTCCTGGGCATTTGAAAGACTGAAAACCATAAGCAACAGTGTGATAAAAAGTGATGTTTTAACCATATTAAAATTCCATTAAGTATGCTTTCAAAAAGTCGTTGATATCGCCATTTAAAACGGCATCAGGATTTGATGTCTGGTAATTGGTGCGGTGGTCTTTAACCCTTCTGTCATCCAGCACATAACTTCTGATTTGCGATCCCCACTCAATCTTTTTCTTCGAACCTTCTACTGCTGCAATGGCATCATTCCGCTTACGCTCTTCAATTTCATACAATTGAGATTTCAGTAAGCGAATGGCATTTTCCTTATTTTGCAATTGCGATCTCGACTCCTGATTTTTAATGATAATCCCCGATGGCTTATGGTATAAACGAACCGCAGTTTCCACTTTGTTTACGTTCTGTCCGCCTGCACCACCTGCCCTGAAAGTTTCAAATTCTATATCTGCCGGATTAATGTCGATCTGGATGGTATCATCTACCAACGGATAAACATATACGGAAGCAAAAGAGGTATGCCTGCGGGCATTGGAATCGAATGGAGAAATCCTTACCAAACGATGTACACCGTTTTCACCTTTCAAATATCCGTAAGAAAAATCACCGTCGAATTGAAGCGTGACCGATTTAATTCCGGCAATCTCCCCTTCCTGGCTATCCTGTTCGGTTATTTTATAGCCGTTTTTCTCCCCCCACATGATGTACATCCGCATCAGCATATACGCCCAGTCGCAACTTTCTGTACCACCTGCACCTGCCGTGATTTGCATCACCGCAGAAAGCTGATCTTCCTTGTTGCGAAGCATATTTTTCAGTTCCAGTTCTTCCACAGCTTTAGTACTCGCTTCGAACTGTTCTTTCATTTCTGCTTCAGAAGCATCGCCAGCCTGAAAAAACTCCAGCATTACGGCAGCATCTTCTACTGCATTATTGGCATCATTGAAACCATCTGTCCATTTTTTCTTTGAACCGATTTCTGCCAGAATTTTTTCTGCTTTTTTTGGATCATCCCAGAAATCGGGTGCCATGGTTAATTTTTCTTCTTCGCGAATGGCGTAAAGTAGCTCATCAACGTCAAAGATGCCTCCTCAGGGACGTTACTCTGTCCCTTAAATCCTGCAAATTTTCTTTTGTCATAATGGCAAATATATAAAATCGCATTGAGCATAGCGCATGGCAAAAAGCATTTTAACGAGAAATGAATTTTGTTTAATCATTATCCTAAACAGGGTAACGCCCTTTTGAACTATTTCTTCATGCCCATATAATCAAGCGTTAAATTGGAAAGCAACTTAACGCCCAATACAAATCCGCTTTCATCCAAATAGAAATCTGGTGTGTGGTGCGAAGGTGCTTTTAAAGGATCTTTACCCTTTGGCATCCCGCCCAAAAACACGAATAAGCCTGGTACTTTCTCTTGAAAGAATGAAAAATCTTCTGCACCAGTAACCGGAGGGCGGAGCAAAACATGATCCGCACCGGCAGTAGCCTGCATGCTTGGCAGCATTTTTTCTGTTAAGGCTATATTGTTAAACGTAACCGGATAATGGCTACTGAATGGGATTTTAACTTCGGCTGTTGCGCCATATGCCTCAGCTGTTTTGGTGGCAATTGTTTTAATCCGATCGATAAACATCGCCTCATCCTGATTACTGAAATTACGAACCGTACCTAGCATAACAACCTTCTCCGGAATGATATTGGAGCGCACACCTCCGTTAATAGCGCCAACAGTAACTACACCCGGGTTCTCCGTCAGATTCAAATTGCGACTCACAATGGTTTGCAAATTATTAATGATTTGTGCAGAGACCACAATCGGATCGATACCACTCCATGGATATGCACCATGCGCCTGACGACCGGTAATGGTAATCTTCATATCATTAACAGCGGCCATTGTTCCGCCAGGGCGATAAGCTACATTTCCAACTTCAGTTTGAGAATTAATATGCAAGCCGAAAATAACATCAACCTTTGGGTTTTCTAACACGCCTTCTTTGATCATTAAAGCTGCACCACCCTCATCACCGGCAGGTACACCTTCTTCGGCGGGCTGAAAAATAAATTTAACCGTGCCCTGAATTTCTTTTTTCATTGAACTCAATACTTCTGCAACGCCCATGAGTATGGCAACGTGACTATCATGTCCGCAGGCATGCATTACACCAACTTCCTGCCCGTTGTATTGCGTTTTAACTTTTGATGCAAAAGGAAGATCAACGCGTTCAGTTACTGGCAAGGCATCCATATCTGCCCGTAAGGCAACCACCGGACCAGGTTTACCACCTTTTAATATACCCACTACCCCGGTTTTAGCCACACCAGTAGTTACTACGAAACCTAAAGAAGTAAGGTGTTTTGCAACAATGCCTGCCGTTCTTACCTCTGCATTTCCGAGTTCCGGATGTTCGTGAAAGTCTCTCCGCCATGCGATTACTTTTTGTTCAATGGCATCTGCTTTTTTTGAAACCTCTGCTTTTAGAGGCGATTTTTGAGCAAATGAACTCAAAGAAATTAAAGATAACCCAATGAGATAGGTATATTTCATAAAAAAGGAGTTAAATTTTAGGTGAAATGGTGATCGAAGCTAAGAATTTTTGATTGATAATACAATTTTGTTAGTATCCGTAGGGCTATATCACTAGAAAACCGTGAAACCAGGGCATGATTAAGGCAAATTACAATCCGAAAACCAATCCTTTAAATAATAAAAAAACCATCAATTTTGAACATTAAAAAGACCGTTTTAAATTTTTGCTTTATTACTTTTACAAAAAAACAAAGATTATGTTACCGAAAATAAATTTTACAGAAACAGCGGCTTACCAATATTTAGCCGATCATTTTATTGATATTAACCAGAAAAGTATTAAAGATCTTTTCGCTGAAGATGCAGATCGTTTCAACAAGTTTTCTGTTTTTTTTGAGGATATTCTATTAGACTATAGCAAGAACCGCATTAGCGATGAAACTTTGGCATTATTGATCCAACTGGCGCGTGAGTGTAAATTGGATGAAGCGATAAAATCAATGTATGCGGGTGATAAGATTAACGAAACGGAAGACCGCTCTGTACTTCACATCGCCCTGCGTAATTTAAGCAATACGCCGATTTTAGTTGAGGGTAAAGATGTAATGCCGGATGTAAATGCGGTGCTTGCCAAAATGGAAAAGTTTAGCAACAGCATTATCAGTGGCGAATGGAAAGGTTATACCGGCAAAGCCATTACAGACATTGTAAATATTGGTATTGGAGGTTCTGACTTAGGACCGGTGATGGTTACTGAGGCTTTAAAACACTATAAAAATCACTTAACCATTCATTTTGTATCTAATATTGATGGTACACACCTTGCAGAAACCCTTGAAGGTTTAGATGCAGAAACGACTCTGTTTTTAGTGGCATCGAAAACTTTTACGACACAAGAAACCATGACTAATGCACACTCTGCCCGTTCATGGTTTTTAGGAAAAGGTGGTAAAGAAAATGACATCGCAAAACATTTTGCCGCATTATCTACCAATGCAAAAGATGTATCTGCCTTTGGTATTGATACTGAAAACATGTTCGAGTTTTGGGATTGGGTTGGCGGCCGTTATTCTTTATGGAGTGCTATTGGTTTATCAATCTCTTTAAGTATTGGCTTTGATAACTTCAAGGAACTGCTTGCCGGTGCACATGCCGCAGATAATCATTTTAAAACTGCTGATTTTGAAAATAATCTTCCGGTAATATTAGGTTTGCTTGGGGTTTGGTATATCAATTTCTATAACGCCGAAACGCAGGTAATTTTACCTTACGACCAATACATGCACCGTTTTGCTGCCTATTTCCAACAGGGAGATATGGAAAGTAATGGTAAACATGTAGATAGAAACGGGAACGAAGTGGATTATGAAACCGGACCAATTATATGGGGAGAACCTGGAACAAACGGCCAGCATGCCTTCTACCAATTGATTCACCAGGGAACGAGAATCATTCCAGCCGATTTCATCGCACCTGCACAAAGCTTAAATCCGCTTGGCGACCATCATCCGATTTTACTGTCTAACTTTTTTGCCCAAACAGAAGCCTTAATGAATGGCAAAACCGAGGATGAAGTGGTTTCAGAATTGAAAAAAGATGGCAAATCAGAAGAAGAAATTTCAAAAATTGCTCCTTTTAAAGTGTTTGAGGGGAATCGTCCAACCAACTCTATCCTATTGAAAAAAGTAACACCATATACTTTAGGTAGCCTGGTAGCCATTTATGAGCATAAAATCTTTGTTCAGGGCGTAATCTGGAACATTTTCAGTTTCGACCAGTGGGGGGTTGAATTAGGTAAGCAACTGGCCAAGAAAATTCTACCAGAGTTAGATGGTAATGAAAAGGTAGAAAGTCACGATAGTTCTACCAATGGCTTAATCAATCAATACAAGGCCTGGAGATAAATAAACAAAAAAAGCGAGTGTAATACTCGCTTTTTTTGTTTTAAACCTATAATTTAGGGCATCCTTAATACTTTCACATTTTGTGAATCCAAATTAACTTATTTAGAAATAATCTCTCGCACTCGCTTTGATCGTTTCGCATCACTAAAAAAAATTACTAATGAAAAAAAGATTTCTTTTTGCTTTGGCTATTTCCGGCCTGTGCTTTAGCGCATCTGCTCAAAAGGTACAGTTCTCGGAATTTGACTTAGACAATGGCCTCCATGTCATTCTTCACCAGGACAAAACAGCACCGGTTGTTGCTGTATCGGTTATGTATCATGTTGGATCAAAAGATGAAGAAACATCGCGTACTGGTTTTGCCCACTTCTTTGAACATTTACTATTTGAGGGTTCTCCAAATATTAAGCGTGGCGAATTTATGAAACTGGTGAGCAGTAACGGTGGTCAGAATAATGCCAATACCTCTCAGGATCGTACATTTTACTACGAAGTTTTCCCGTCTAACCAGCTGGAACTGGGTTTATGGTTAGAGAGCGAAAGAATGTTACACCCGGCAATTAATGAAGCTGGCGTTAAAACGCAGAACGAGGTGGTTAAAGAAGAAAAACGCCTTCGGGTGGATAACCAGCCTTATGGCAAGTTTACTGAGAAAATTTTCTCGCACTTGTTTTCAACCCATCCTTATCGCTGGCAGCCTATTGGCTCAATGGATCATTTAGACGCAGCCAAGCTTGATGAATTCATTGCTTTCTTTAAAAAATATTATGTACCAAACAATGCGGTATTAACCATTGCCGGCGATTTAGATGTTGACAAAACAAAAACGCTGGTAAAATCATATTTTGCTGAAGTTCCGAAAGGTGCAGTAATTGTTCGGAAGAAGTACGAATTGCCAGAGATTACAAAAGAAATAATCGATACCGCTTACGATGCAAACATTCAGATTCCGGCAATCTTTGCTGCATACCGCGTTCCAGGAATGAAAAGCAGGGATAGCAAAGTACTTGGCATGATCAGCTCAATCTTATCCGGTGGCGGCAGTTCACGATTAAGCACTAAAATGGTTGATGAGAAGAAAACTGCGCTTCAGGTTGCAGCATTCAATTATTCGCTGGAAGATTATGGCGCATACATTACACTAGCACTTCCAAATAAAAATACCCCGCTTAACGATCTGTTGAAAGATATCGACGAAGAGGTTTTACGTTTACAAACAGATTTAATCAGCGAAAGCGATTATAAAAAACTTCAGAATAAATTTGAGAACGATTACGTAAGTGCTAACAGCAGAATGCTTGGTGTAGCTGAAAATCTATCTTCGGGTTATACATTCCATGATAAAGATACTGATGACATTAATAAGGAATTGGAAGTGATCAGGTCTATTACCCGCGAGGAGATCAGAGACATCGCTAAGAAGTATCTAAATAAAAACCAGAGAGTTGTATTGTATTACTTACCTAAGAAATAAGCAGCGCGAGTTTCATACTAATTTTAAAATCATGAAGAAAATCTTTATCATAGCTGCAATTTCCTTATTGGCTCAGGGTATTTCAGCACAAACGATCAATAGAAGCCAGAAACCAAAGCCAGGACCAGCTCCGGTAATTACCATCGGCGACCCGATAATCTATAAACTAGCCAATGGCATTACTGTATTGGTAGTAGAAAACCATAAGCTTCCTAAAGTGTCTGCCAGCTATAGTATTGATGCTGGTCCGATAACAGAAGGTGCTAAAGCAGGTGTTTCAGCATTAACGGGCAGCATGTTGAATGAAGGTACCACAACAAAAACCAAAGCACAATTTGACGAAGCTGTAGATCAGCTGGGGGCTGATGTAAGTGCAAGTTTTAGCGGAGGTTCGGCATCTGCTTTAACACGGTATTTCCCTCAGGCTTTTGCTTTAATGGCAGAAAGCATTAGAAAACCAGCTTTTCCCGAAGCCTCTTTTGAGAAACTAAAATCACAATTGATCACCGGCTTAAAATCAAATGAGAAAAATGCAAAGGCTATTTCCAGCCGTGTGGTAGATGCGCTTGCGTATGGAAAAAACCACCCAAGTGGAGAATTTGAGACGGAAGCATCTGTTAATGCCTTAACGCTTGCAGATATTAAGGCAACTTATGCTAAATATGTTACTCCTTCCCGTGGCTATTTAACTTTTGTTGGCGACATTAAACCTGAGGCTGCAAAAGCCCTGGCAGAAAAAGCCTTTGGCGATTGGAAAGGTGCTGCATTAACGCTTCCGGTGTTAGCCAAAGTAGCTAACCCAACCAAAACCGAAGTTGATGTGGTAAATGTAAGTAACGCGGTACAGTCAGAAATTACTGTTGTTAATTTAATTGATTTACCGATGGGTAATCCTGATTATTTTCCGGTTTTACTGGCCAACCAAATATTAGGCGGCGGCTCAGAATCAAGGTTGTTTAATAACCTGAGAGAGAAACATGGCTTTACTTATGGTGCTTATTCTTCAACAGGTTCCGGCCGTTTTCAATCTAAATTCGCTGCAACAGCAGCAGTGAGAAATGAAAAGGTAGACAGCGCAGTGGTTGAATTCTTAACCGAAATTAACACCATCCGTACAACGAAAGTAACGGCAGAAGAATTGCAGAATGCAAAGAACCTTTATAATGGAAGTTTTGCATTAGGCTTAGAAAATCCGGCCCGTATTGCTGGTTTCGCAAGCAGTATTTTAATCAATGATTTGCCTAAAGATTTTTACCGTACCTATCTGCAGAAATTGAATGCGGTAACTACTGATGATATTTTGCGCGTGGCAAAGAAATACTATAACCATGATAACACCCGCATAGTAATTGTTGGTAAAACGGAAACCTTTACACCAGGCCTGAAGAAAGCAGGTTTCAGCGTAAATGAGTTTGATAATGTAGCAGAACCTGTTAAAGCTACTGCAAGCACTGGTACAGCAGCAGTTAAATCAGCCAAAGAGGTTGTTGACAGTTACATCACTGCAATTGGTGGTGCTGCTGCGATTAAAAAGATAACCTCATTGCAGCAAAATGCCGAAATGGAAATGCAGGGCCAGAAGCTTACCGTTACCATTAAAGATATGGCTCCAAACCTAAGTTCAATGGAGGTTTCTATGATGGGCCAAACGGCCATGAAACAAGCTTTCAACGGTACAACTGGCTACCAGATGCAAATGGGTAAAAAATCGGAATTAACAGGTGATGATTTGACTGAAAAGAAGGAAAGTAAAGGGATTGTGAACCAACTTTATTATGCTACTGACGGCACGAAATTAGCAGCTGCAGGAACCGCTAAAGTGGGCACCGCTGATGCTTACAAGCTGATTGTTACTTCACCTTCCGGCAAAAAGAAAACCGAATATTATGATGTAAAATCTGGCTTACTTTTGAAAGATGAAAAAACGGTAACCAAGGGTACGATGGAAATTACACAATCTACTGAATACGGCGATTACAAAAAGGTTGGGGATGTATTGTTTCCACATACTTTAAATCAGAATATTCAAACCCCACAAGGCGCACAGGAATTTGCTATTAACGTGAAGGAAATAAAAATCAATCCTCCTTTAAAAACAGAGGATTTTAACTAGTATAAATTAAATGTTTATCTAAGCCATTGCATTAAAAAATGTAGTGGCTTTTTTATGGTTATGAAGTTTCGAGTTCATAGCAAGCAATTAATCCAATCTTTCGATTTGTAACTTTAATCTATTATTCCTCTCCTTGTTATGGAAATGGCTAAACCCATACATCTTTAAATTGTTATAATATTAAACACAACATCATGAAACATTTAAAACTGGTTTTGAGTATGGCTTTATTTGCTTGTTCTTTGCAACTTTTTGCGCAAACGAATAAGGCGACAACCATTAAGATAATTGAGGAAAAGGATTATACCTTCGTTGCAAACTCGGCAATACCGATGTCTAACATGGACGTTTCGCAAATTTTATCACGAATGCCCGGATCACAGGGTGGAGGAATGATTAATTTAACCGGGAGCCAATATGATTTTATAGTCACCAAAGATAGCGTAGTGGCCTACCTACCCTATTATGGCCGTTCTTTTAGTCCGCCGCTAAATCCAAACGAAGGTGGCATTAAATTTACCTCGAAAGATTTTAGCTATAAAGAAACGAAAAATAAGAAGGGCAATTACAACATTCAAATCAACACGAAAGATTTAAAAAGGGAGAACTTCAGACTTTCGCTTAGTGTAACGCCAAATGGTTATGCTACCCTTGTTGCCAGTGGTTATAATAAACAACCCATTACTTTTAACGGTTATTTAAGCGAATCGAAGAAAAAAGATCAATAATAGAAAAGCCAGATTTATACATCTGGCTTTTCTATCATAAATTGAGCACACCATTATTGTTTTGAAATTTTAATTTCGAAGATATGCGGCCATTTCTTGCCTGTAACGAACAATCTCTTTGAAGCCTTGTCGTACGCGATTCCATTAAGGACATTATTTGCCTTTTCATCATCCGTTTTAAAATAATCTGCAGGAAGCAACCCGGATAAATTAATTTTACCCTCAACGGCACCAGTTTCCGGATTAATGATTAAGATATTATTAGTGGTATACACATTAGCGTAAATTTTTCCATCAATTACCTCTAATTCATTTAATTGCTGAATGGCTCCCTTATTGTCGAATACTTCAAGCTCACCGGTTGGTTTGTAGGTGTTTTTATCCAGAAAGAATATCGTACCAGAACCATCCGTTTTTAAGATTTTTTCTCCATCAAAGTTTAATCCCCATCCTTCTTGTGTGCCTTCATGGTAAGTGAATTCAGATAACTTTTTGAAGGTATTCTTATCGTATACAAAGCCTGTTTTTTCCCTATACGTTAACTGAACAATTTTATCGCCTACCACTGTCATCCCTTCTCCGAAGTACTGTTTATCCAAATCGGCTTTTAATACCACTTTTCCTGTGGACGGTTCCACCTTACGTAAACTTGAATGACCATAATCACCAGCACTCTCATAAAAATAACCATCATGATACTCTAATCCTTCTACATAAGAAGAAGTATCGTGCGGCAGGGTTTTAATCACTTTATAAGTATATTCAATCGGTGCCTGAGCAGCCAACACATTTACATTTGATGTTAAATCCTCTGATTTTCCATCGCCAAATATTTTTGCGGTAATGATATGATTACCTAATTTCAGACCTGTGGTTTTTATTTTTATGGCAGAGGTATCAGCTTTCGCATCCATTTTGGTGCTGTCGATCAGGTAAATCACCGAATCTACTTTGCTTTCATTTCCGAAGAGCACCTTTACTTCAAATTCATTTCCAGATGCAACATTGAGTCCCATCATGGGTGAAACAAAAGATCGGTAAGTTTTTGGAGCATCATCTTTACAGGCACCTAAAAAAGCAACTGTAATTCCTAAAAATAAGCGGGTTCTGATTTGTTTAGTCTTCAGGCCAAAAAGCATCTTCAATGTGATTTAATGTATAACTATTTTTTGTAAAGGTAATCGCAATTATATCAAAACGAATATCATTTTGATGATTCATGATTTCAATATATTCTGCAGAGGCCAGTTCCATCTGCTTTTGTTTGGCTGTATCTACAAAATCTTCAGGTTCGCCAAAAGCAATAGAAGTCCTCGCTTTTACTTCTACAAAAACCATGATTCTATTTTTGTATGCAATTAAATCCAGCTCCGCCTTCCCATACGTCCAGTTTTCATCCAAAATTTCATAACCATTGGCTTCCAGGTATTCCTTCGCTATTACTTCCCCTTGTTTGCCTAAATCGTTGTGAAGCGCCATGTTTTTTAATGAACCGATTATTGAATGAGTGAATGAATAAGTGAGTTTTGAATGAATCGTTTCTTGCTATCTCCTTCTTGTATAAATAATGAAACTCAATCCTTACTTAACAATTACCGAACCTAAAAACTTATTAATTTCCCGTTCCACGCCTTTAATTACACTATATCTTTGCATTAAAATGATTTGATTATCGGCATCTTTTTCATCTTTAATTTCTTTTAATAAATTTGACAAAATACGATCGACTTTCCGCTTCTTCAAATGGAAAATTCCACCTAGAATAGTGGCTTTAAGATTCATGGATTCATCTTTCACATAAATTAAATGTTTGTTTAACCAGTTTTCACTTAGTGCATATTCGGATGTTGATAGGGTAATGGCTAAATCGGCAATATCACGATCTTCGTGTTTGATAAAATGATTGGCAGTGGGTAATCTGCCATTATCGATTTCAGATTTATAGTAATCGATGATATTTTTGCAAAGCTGATTTTCGAATTCAACATCGGCCAGATTCTGCATCACAAAAGAGCCAATGTACATATCATCTATATTATCCCAGTTTACAAATTCATGTCCGTAGGCTAGCAGTAATCTAACAATTTCTTTTTCCTGGACCTCATCAGTATCTACTTTTGGCTCACCATAGCCAGATGGTCCGGCATTGTCATCCCATAAATTATCTGGCGGACCCAGGGGTTCAGGTGCACCAGAACCATATGAATTCGGCTGATTACTTTGTGCATTTGCCCGCTGATTACTTTCAAAGTTCTTTTTAACCTTGCCTGAACGGATTTTGTTTAATTCAGAAAGCAGCACACTTTCCTCAATTTCCAATAAACTACTGCTTTCCCTGATGAAAACAGAAGCTTTAATCTGATCAGGGATTTTGGCTATACTTTCTACAATGTCGCGAATAATACCCGCTCTTTTAATTGGATCATCACCTGCATCTTTCAGCAATACACTTGCCTTGTAGAGAATAAAATCTTTCCTGTTATTTTCCAGGTAGGTTTTAAAAGCACCAGCGCCTACATGATGCATGTAAGAATCGGGGTCATGCCCATCGGGGAAGGAAACGATTTTCACGTTCAATCCTTCTTCCAGGATCATGTCTAATCCCCGCAGCGAAGCCTTAATCCCTGCCGCATCTCCATCGAATAAAATGGTAATGTTTTGCGTAAAACGACCGATTAATTTAATTTGCTCAACTGTTAACGAAGTACCTGAAGAGGCCACCACATTTTCTATTCCGGCCTGATGTACCGACAACACATCTGCATAACCTTCGGCAAGGTAGCAGTTGTCTAAATCGCGAATGGCTTTTTTTGCGTGGAATAAGCCATAGAGCACATTGGATTTATGGTAAATTTCACTTTCGGGCGAGTTTACATATTTAGGAACATTCTTGTCTGTCTTGAGTGTTCTACCACCAAAACCAATAATTCTTCCGGTAAAGTTATGGATAGGAAACATCACGCGACCGCGGAAACGATCGTAGATTTTTCCGTTATCATTCTTAATGGATAAACCAGTCGATTCTAAAAACTCCAGTTTGTGGCTTGCATTGATTGCATTCTGCGTCAGTGCATCCCACACATCAGGAGAATAGCCCACTTCAAATTTCTTCAGAATATCTTCTCTAAAACCACGCTCTTTAAAGTAGCTTAAGCCTATTCCTTTACCTTCTTCTGTTTCCCACAGTTGCTTTACGAAGAAGGCAGCAGCGTATTGAGATACGATGTAGAGACTTTCTTTCGCACTTTGTGCCTCTGCCGCTTCCGGTGAGAGTTCAGCCTCCTCTACTTCTATGTTATATTTATTGGCTAAAAACTTAAGCGCTTCGGGGTATGAATACTTTTCATGATCCATGATGAAACGCACCGAGTCGCCACCTTTTCCACAACCAAAGCACTTATAAATACCTTTGGTTACTGATACGTGGAACGATGGGGTTTTTTCTCCGTGAAAAGGGCAATTGCCGATTAAACTGGTTCCGCGTTTTTTTAAGTGCACAAAATCCCCTACTACCTCCTCTATACGGGCGGTATCCATTATCTTATCTATCGTTTCGCGGTTGATCATATTGCTTAATCGTCATCGTAAGAAGGCACTACGAGACCAATCTAGTTTATTATTTTTCTTTACAGATTGCTTCATGCCATCGCTCAATCCCAGCCCTTCAATTTGCAATGGCGATCCCCTAACTATTATTTCGAAGAGGTACACTCCATTGCCGTCCTTGCAAGGAGGAACGACGATAGTTTTGAAATCTACTTCACCAATGGTAATAACTGATCTGCCACCAATTTATTTCCTATATCATTCAAGTGAACCCGGTCGTTTGTTAAAATACCTTTTTCTTTATCTTCCGGATTATTCTTCTCTTCATATTCACCGAAAACTTTTCTTAAATCGCAGAGCGGAAGATTATTCTTTACGGCCAGCTCCCTGATTCCGGCAGCATATTTATTCAGGTCTGCGTCCATTTCATTGGTGCCATCTTTTTTCTCTCCAATTACAGAAGGCGTGCACAGCACTACTTTACTTCCAACGCCTTGAATCTTATTAATCAATGCCTGATAAAACTTAAAATACTTATCGAAATCTGTTCCGGTATGTGAGGTTTGCTTATGCCAGACATCATTAATCCCAACGTAAATAACCACTAAATCAGGTTTTTTATTTAAAACATCATCTTCCAAACGGAGATATAAATCGTAAATTTTATTTCCGCCAATTCCAGCCCCGAGTACTTCATATTTGGTAGAATCAAGCGATTTTTTAATCAGGCTTACATATCCGTTTTTAGATACGCCCATTTGTGTAATCGAATCGCCGAAGAAAATAATTCGTTTTGGTTTAACAGTCATTGATGTTAATATAATCAGGCAAAAGCCAATTAAAATGGTGGTTCTGAGCAAGGTTTTCATCTTGTTTATTTTGGTTGGTTATTTTGATTGTTTTTCTTAAAATCCAGATCCTGAAAATCGAAACTAAAATCCGTCAATGGTGAAATGGCTTCCATTTTAAATCCGTCTGCTGTGGCATTATTGTTCAAACCGAAATTCACAAAAGCATCAGCATCCAAACTTCTGTCATACCATTTCACAATAAACGTATTTCCTTTGTAGTAAGTCATATCGCCACGAAGCTTAGGCGAATTTTTAGCTTGAAAATGCATTTTACCATTTACTTCGCTAATCGTAACGTCACCAAACCACGTATCATGATAGGTTCCATAAAAGCTTTTAACATCAGGCCTGGATGAAGTGGCTTTTTGTTGAGCAGCGATATCTGCCCAAACTTTGGTTACCATTTCATTAGCCTCTTTCTCATCGGCAAGGCGGCTATCATTAGAAGACTTAATTCTATCCCGACCTTTTACCCCCAGATAACCATCTTTAATGGAATTGGTGATCGCACTAAAAGCTGCACCAGATTGTTGATTGGTTAAAACAATGATACCTAATTTCAGTTCTGGTAAAATCGTTACCTGCGTTACGATTCCAGACAAGCCACCGGTGTGGGTAGCCTGGAACTTACCATTCACGTTACTCAGAAACCAACCCAATCCATAGCTGTTAAAGCTGCCCTGATTGCCACCTACAATAATGGTTTGAGGGGTCCATAGTTCTTTGGCAACGGCCTGACTAAATAATTTATGATCGAGCTTCGCTCCATATTGGCCACCATCAATCATTGCCTGAACCCATTTACTCATATCGGTTACGTTTGAATAAATACCGCCTGCGGCATTTGCAATTTCACCAAAACTAAGCCCCACAGGCAGTAATTTACCCTGGTAAGGGGCATGTCCGTCAATTACATTCGATTTATCTTTTAAACGATACCATGAAGCGGCAGTTTTTGTCATGCCCAAGGGCTTTATAATTCTACTTTCAATAAAATTTTCATAAGTTGTTCCTGAAACCCTGGCTACAACATCTCCGGCAACGATGTACATCAGGTTATCATAATCGAATTTAGTACGGAAAGATGAAACAGGTTTTAAATAACGAAGGTTATGAATCAGTTGCTTTTTATCTACCGTTGATGAATCTGGCCAGATCATTAAATCCCCTGCTCCAAGCCCTAAACCACTTCTGTGTGTAAGCAGATCGCGAATGGTGAATTCACTGGTTACATAGGCATCGTACATTTTAAACTCGGGGATAACATCAGTCACTTTCGTATCCCAGGTAATTTTTTTCTCATCCACGAGCATACCGAGTGCAGCCGCTGTAAAGGCTTTCGTGTTCGAGGCAACACCAAAAAGTGTATTTTCGTCTACCTTCTTATTTGTTTTGATGGAGCTTACACCATAACCCTTTAAATGAATGATTTTTCCATCTTTGATGACAGAAACCGCAATACCGGGTACATTAAAGGTTGTGAGTGTTTTCTCTACAACGCTATCAATCTGTTTCGAGGTGAGGATTTGCGCCTGCAAATTGATACTCCAGCAGAAAACAAGGATTACGCTAATCTGAAGCTTAAAATAGGAACAGGATTTCATTTTTTCTGGTTTAAATAATCGCTTTAAAGATAGTAATCTTTTGAACGCGATTAAATCCTTACTTACCCTTCTCCAGCTTATAATCTTTATGTACAATTAGAAAACTGGCACGCTCCTCTTTTTTAAATGGATAATCCCAGTTTCCCTGGTAAGTAATTTTTGTAGGCAGCTTATCATCTCCAAAATAACCCATCTCAATATTCATCTGTACATTGAAATCAAACAGCATATTGCCGTATTTCATATCTACATAACGCCCGAGGATATTGAAATTTCGTTTATCAAATATGGTAACCAGTTCTTTGATCATTATCCCATCTTTTGTCCAGCTGCTTAGATCTGGCTTCACAGAAACTTTAAAGCGGTAAACGGGAATAGAATCCAGGTAAGTTCCGCTGGTAAAAGCGTAATCATAATACTGACGCATATTCGCCGTAAAAATTTCTGTTTTACTGCCGATAAAAGGAACCTTTACCGGACGGCCTGGATTAAAGATTAAAGTTTTCAGTTTGTCTTTATAACTTTCATTGGTTCCCCCCTTGCCGTCGCCGCTTGGCGCATTAGGTACAAAATCAGTGTTGTAGGCATTCATAAAAATATAATCGAACATTTCTACGGTATACAACTGGTATTTCCCGTTCTTTTTATACACCTTACCGGTATCTTGTTTAACCAGGTATTCCATTTTGTAAGGCCCGCTGTTGTTATGCTTTATTTTACGATAAATTTTTCCATCTACCTTATTTTTTTTATCATACGTATAGATCCTGTTTTCGGCGATAAAACTGTAACGTTTCATATCCCTGAAGGATTGATAAAAGGACGTATCGTTAATAACCTTATTGATAAAAGTTTCGATATTTAGCTTTTCCGCCTTAATGTTAACCGCAGAGTCTAAGGTGATGGTCTTAATCGTATCAGGATTGAAACGTGGAATCTCCTGGGCAAAACCCCTATAAAAAAAAGAGGAGATGATCAGGACTAATAATATTTTTTTCATGCTGGTGTAGCTTGGCAAAAACGATGCCTTGTTTATTTTTAGATGCAATGTCCGGATATCAGGAATCAATTACCCAATTGTTTTAAGGCAATGTAGGCCATTAATCCAGTAGAGATTTTCAACGCATCTTCATCAATATCGAACTTTGGTGTATGAACAGAATATTGGGTATCCTTTGCGGCATTGCCCGTGCCTAAACGGTAAAAGCAGGCATCTGTTAGCTGCGAGTAAAATGAAAAATCTTCAGCAGCCATCCAGATATCCAGATCAACCACATTATCCTTACCTAAAAAATCTTCTGCAAATAACCTTGCATTGGCCGTTAGTTTCTCCTCATTAATTAAAAAGGGATAGCCTTTATGGATATCAAAATCGCAACTCCCGCCCATGCTTTCAGCCATTCCTTCTGCCATTTTTTTCATACGCTGATGCGCTTCCGCCCGCCAGTCTTCATCAAGTGTTCTGAAGGTACCCTCAATTTTCACTTCATTCGGAATAATGTTTGTGGCTCCATTGGCGGTAACCTTACCAAAAGATAAAACAGAAGGGATGCGTGGATCAGCATTGCGACTAACGATTTGTTGCAAGGCGACAATGATATGGGAAGCAATTACCACCGGATCGATATTCTGATGTGGCTGCGCGCCGTGACCGCCTTTTCCGGTTACTGTAACATACAATTCATCTGTAGAGGCCATATAAATTCCAGATCGAAAACCAACTTTCCCGGCATCGATCAACGGCATTACATGCTGGCCAACGATATAATCTGGCTTTGGATTTTCTAATACTCCTTCTTTTATCATGATACTTGCACCACCGGGAAGTAATTCTTCAGCAGGTTGGAAGATAAATTTAATGGTACCCCCAAATTCTGCTTTCAACTGGTTTATAATATATGCGGTTCCCAATAACGAAGATGTATGTACATCATGACCGCAGGCGTGCATTACGCCTGTGTTTTTAGATGCATAAGGTTTATCGCTGATTTCAGTGATTGGTAATGCATCCATATCACCACGTAAAGCAATTACTTTATCTGATGGAAGATCTCCTTTAATTAAAGCAACAACACCTGTATTTGCACAACCGGTAAATTCGATGCCCCACTGTGTTAGTTTTTCTTTAACAAATGCGGAAGTTTGAAATTCGTGATAGGATAATTCCGGGTTTGCATGTAAGTGTTGGCGATAGCCAACCACATCGTTGAAAATGGCGCCTGCTAAGTCCTTAATTTTATCTTTGATCATTAGTGGTAATATCTAGTTGTGGTGCATTAATTTTCTCCCTGAAGATAAATAACGTAGGGAAGGTTGATCTTATTTCACTCATTAACCGCTGGGCCTCTAATCTTGTCCTGAAATCGCCTACCCGAACATAATAGTTTGGCTCTTTATAAATTAGATAAGTATTAAGTTTTGGATATAATGTTTTAAAACGAGCCTGCTGATTAAAAACTTCCCGTCTATCAGAACCATAAAAAATTTGTACGCGGTAACCATAAGAGGAAACGATGGGTTTTCCTGGCTTTACTTCTCCGGATGTTTTATATACTTCCATTCGTTTGGCTATTAAGCTGTCTATTAATGGATCTTTAATAACTATAACCTCTCCCTTTTGTGCAAAAGATGCTTTGGATAATAATAAACAGAAGATTAACGAATAAAATATTTTCATGATGGTATTAGAGCGGGCAAACGAAAAATTGTTTTTAAAACAAGAATGCCGGATTGGCTACAAAATTCGGCATTCTTTATGGGTTGTGCAAATGTATCTGATCACCTATTAAAATGGATTTGATAGATGAAGGTTTGATATTTTATCGAAGTCTTTAACGTTTCTTGTGATGAGTGTAAGTTTATTTACCAGGGCCGTTGCAGCAATGATTGCATCTGGTAATTTCAGGTTGTGATGCTTCCGCAACTCGGCAGTTTGATCCTTGATTTCCCGATTAAGTTCGTAAACGTAAGAATCACCGATAAAATTTCTCAAAAGTTTTAAATCGTTTTCACCCGCTGTTCTCCAGCAAAGCAATTCGATTTCTGTGATCGCTGATATGGCAGGTTGTGTGGTTAGCAGAATATTATCAATAAGCTTCTCAGCATCTTCACTTAATAAACCTTGCAGATAGTATATTACGGTGTTAGTATCCCATAGATAGTTTATTTCCATTCGTTACGAATATCATTTATCTGCTGATCTATTTCTGATAGTGATTGTTTCTGCATTGCGCCCTTATACTTTGAAATCAGATCCCCATTAGATGATTGAATATTGGCACTATCTTTCCGGAAACGGATTATATTAAGCAACTCTAAATCCTTTAACAAATTTATTGCTTTGTCATTTAAAATATCCAGGGTTACCGTTCTCATATATCAAAAATACTAAAATAAAACAACAAAAGAAAAGCCGAACTTCTTTCTGAAATTCGGCTTAGCAAAATTAATTAGACTTTTTCTTATCCAATTGAATCTCATAAACTTTGGGATCGTACTTCATCATTGCACCAGTTGCGGCATCAACGCCCCAACCTATCAAACCAATAAAGTTCAATACTGCTACAGCATTGAAGTCTGTTGTAGGTTGAAACATTTTAGTTTCATAACCATCTAATTTAAGCGTTACCGTTTGGCCGGTAAATCCCTTCTTCAAAGATACAGCCATTGGTGTAATACCTACTTTAATACCATCAACTTCGATATCTGCAGCTGGTGGAGAAGTGTTAATTTGAACATTTTGCCTTGTACCAGTAAAGATTGTTGCGCAGCTTGAAAACATCAACGTTGTAGAAACAGCGACTACGGTAAAAACTTTTTTCATTTGTGTGTGTGATTTATTTGTGTGTCTTACTCTTATGGCTTTTCAGTTCCGCCCTGTTTTAATGGTTTCAGCTCCAGTTCTCCATTAAGAGATCAATGATAAATTGCCTACCAATTTATTTCGATCGAGTTAATTCTTATGGAGTTACTTGGTTAAATTAATTGGAAATAGTGGTAAATCTTCCATCAATAAATATAGACATATTTACCACTATTAAAAATATGGCCGCAAAAAAAGGCCTTAACTAAAGTTAAGGCCTTAATAATGTATGATATAATTATTTTATAAATTTGCGCCGTGGCAGTTTTTGTATTTCTTACCACTTCCACAAGGGCAAGGTTCGTTACGACCTACGGTTGCTTCCTTGCGAACAGGTTGTTGCGGAACTGCTTCACGGGTATCACCAAATTCAATGCCTGGTTCTTCCCTGCCAAACTCTTGCTTAGTCGTTTGCAACTTAGGTTGTTTTACAGGCGCTGGTGCTTCTCTTAAATCTTCGGCCTCTTGCTGAACCGGAATACCACCTTTATATAAGAAACTCACTACCTCTTTATTCACCGCATTAAGCATGTTTTTAAATAAGTTGAAAGCTTCCATTTTATAAATTACCAATGGATCTTTTTGCTCGTAAACCGCATTTTGAACAGATTGTTTCAAATCATCCATCTCACGTAAGTGTTCTTTCCAGCTATCATCAATTAACGCAAGAACAATGGTTTTTTCGAATGAACGAACTACTTCTTTTCCTTTGTTATCAATCGCTTTCTTTAAATCAACAGCCACCTGAATACCACGAATACCATCGGTAAACGGAACAACGATTTGTTCGATATGCTCACCGCGTTCTTCGTAAACCTGGGTTAACACGGGTAACGACTGCTGAATTACTGCTTCTGATTTACGGGCATAGAAAGCTTCAGCTTCTTCAAATAACTTTTCAGTTAACTGTGCAATATTGGTTGATGCAAATTCCTTTTCAGTAATGGCAGTATCCAGAGAGAAGTTTTTAATAACCTCTAATTTAAATCCGTCATAATTTGCTTCTTCTTTGTATTCGGTTACGATATCTTCTGCAACATCATAAACCATGTTATTCATATCTACATCTAAACGTTCGCCAAACAAAGCGTTTTTACGCTTAGCATAAATTACAGTACGCTGCGAGTTCATCACATCATCGTACTCCAATAAACGTTTACGGATACCAAAGTTATTTTCTTCTACTTTTTTCTGTGCACGCTCAATAGACTTGGTAATCATAGAGTGTTGAATTACTTCACCATCTTCAATTCCCATACGCACCATAATGCCTGAGATTCTTTCCGAACCGAATAAACGCATTAAGTTATCTTCCAATGACACAAAGAACTGAGATGATCCGGGATCGCCCTGACGACCAGCACGACCGCGCAGCTGTCTATCTACACGACGAGACTCATGACGTTCTGTACCTACGATTGCTAAACCACCTGCTTCTTTTACACCAGCACCTAATTTAATATCCGTACCACGGCCAGCCATGTTGGTTGCAATGGTAACAGTACCTGCCTGACCAGCTTCGGCAACAATATCGGCCTCTCTCTGGTGCATTTTAGCGTTTAATACGTTGTGTTTAATTCCGCGAAGTTTAAGCATCCGGCTTAACAATTCAGAAATTTCAACTGAGGTAGTACCCACCAACACCGGGCGACCAGCTTGTGGTTCTATCTGACCAGTTTGAGGATTTACGGCTGGAATTAATGCCCCTTTAGCATCAAGCCTTGGCACAACTCTGCCTGTTGCATCAAATTTAACAACTGGTTTACCTTCTTTCTGCTTAACCTTACCATCTTTATCAAGCTCATATTCAGGCTCATAATGGGTGTAAGGGAAAACTAAGAATTGAATTTCGGCAGCAACGGCATTGTATTTTTCACGAACGGTACGATAAACATAATCCTGATCATCTTTTCTTGAAATATTTCTGTTAGTTGGAATTTCTACAACATCTAGTTTGTAAATCGACCAGAACTCACCTGCTTCAGTCGTTGCAGTACCCGTCATACCGCAAAGTTTGTGGTACATACGGAAATAATTTTGCAGGGTTACGGTAGCATAAGTTTGGGTAGCATCCTCAACTTTAACGTTTTCTTTAGCTTCAATCGCCTGGTGTAATCCGTCAGAATAACGACGGCCATCCATAATACGACCTGTTTGCTCATCTACAATTTTGATCTTTCCTTCATCGATGATGTATTCCACATCAATTTCGAACAAAGTATAAGCTTTTAATAACTGATTTACGGAGTGGATCCGTTCTGCTTTAACAGAATAATCGCGCATTAAAGCATCTTTGGTTGCAACTTTTTCATCTAAAGGCAAGTCAGATTTTTCTAATTCTGCAACTTCTGTACCCACATCTGGTAATACAAAGAAAGTTGGATCTTCTCCGGATTGGGTAATTAATTCAATCCCTTTTTCTGTCAACTCCACCTGATTGTTTTTCTCATCAATATAGAAATACAACTCTGAATCTACCTTAGGCATGTTCTTAGACTGATCTGCCATGTAGTAGTTTTCTGTTTTCAACAATAAACCACGAACACCGCTCTCACTTAAGAATTTAATTAAGGCTTTATTTTTCGGTAAACCACGGTAAGCACGTAATAATGCTAAACCACCTTCGCCTTCTTCGGTACCACTGTTACCGGCATTAATTAATTTTTTGGCTTCATTTAAAGCTTGGGAAACATAAGCTTTCTGAGCATTAACCAACCGCTCAATGCGTGGTTTTAACTCGTAAAATTCGTGCTGATCTCCATGCGGAATCGGGCCTGAAATAATCAAAGGTGTACGGGCATCATCAATTAAAACTGAATCGACCTCATCCACCATCGCAAAGTGTTGCTTACGTTGCACCAATTGGTCAGGAGTTTGCGACATATTGTCACGCAGGTAATCAAAACCAAATTCGTTATTGGTACCGTAAGTAATCCCTGCAGCATAAGCTTTTCTTCTTTCTTCAGAATTTGGCTCATGTTTATCAATACAATCAACACTAATTCCATGGAATTCGAACAATGGGCCATTCCACTCACTATCCCTGCGTGCCAGGTAATCATTCACGGTAACGATGTGTACACCTTGTTCTGCTAATGCATTTAAATAAGCTGGCAATGTACTCACCAGGGTTTTTCCCTCACCGGTAGCCATCTCGGCAATTTTACCGCTGTGTAAAACGATACCGCCAATTAACTGCACATCGTAGTGAACCATGTTCCATACCACTTCAGTTCCGGCAGCGTCCCAACGGTTTGCCCAAATTGCTTTATCACCCACAATTTTAACATTGCTTTTGCGTGCTGCATAATCCCTGTCATGTTGTGTTGCGGTAACTTCCAGAAATTCGTTTTCACTTAAACGGCGGGAAGTTTCTTTCACTACGGCGAAAGCCTCAGGAAGAATTTCTAACAATACTTTCTCTAATTCCGTATCACGGTCCTTGCCTAAAGCATCAACCTGATCGTAAATAGCAGTTTTTTGATGAAGATCTAAGTCATTGCTTTCAGCCTCAGCTTTCAATGCAGAAATTTTACCATCAATATCAGTTAAAAAAACAGAAATTCTACCTTTAAACTCTATCGTTTTTGCACGCAGTTCATCATTACTGATCGAAGATAACTTAGCGTACTCATCGTTTATCTTAACAACCAGCGGCTGTATCGCTTTTATATCTCTATCTGATTTACTTCCGAAAACTTTCGCTAAAAATCCTAACATTATATTTTAATCGTATTTATTAATAAAAACCGTTGTGTTACAACAACCAAGCCATTGTCTTGCTTAAGTCAGTTTGGCAGTTGCCAGCGGCTAAAATTAAGGATATATTCTAAATTATCACCCATCTTGATTGAGGATAAATGAAATCACCTACACAAAAGCCTAAATTATCGGTACTTCGAAGATAAATTGCAAGCGAATCGCTTAATTTGTTTATGTCAAGAAAATTAATGATTAAGAATTCTATTCAAGTCGTTACAGCGCTGTTCTTGCTCAGCTTACCGCTATTTATGATTTCCGATCAGAATCTTAACTACATGACCAGCACTACAGGTATCATCAAATACCTGATATTCTGCATAGTTTTCTTATTTCTTTATCTGGCGCATACCTATTATCTCTTCCCCAAATTTTATGAAAAATCGAATGTCTTCTACTTTACAAGTATTGGATTGGCTTTAGTTTTAATATTGTGGCTACGGCCATTTGATAGATTTGTATTTTCTTACCGGAATTTCAGAAATGAAAGCCGTGATTTTGAACGCTCATTGCCACCAGACAGTCGACAACAACCGCAATTTAATCCAACAGATTTTCGGCCGCCCTCAGGCAGGAGATTAGGAGAAGGGCCCAGATTAGATATTGCAAGTGTATTTCTATTCTTTCTCACCTTCATCATCGGCTTTACAAAACAAACCAATATACAGTTAAACCTCACCACGCAACGGGCACTACTTGCCGAAGCAGAAAAGGTACAAGCCGAATTATCATTCTTAAAAGCACAGGTAAATCCACATTTCCTGTTTAATACGCTAAATAATATTTATACGCTTGCCATTATTAAAGAAGACAATACCGGCCCATCAATCATGAAGTTATCAAACATGATGCGTTACATTACCGATGAGGCCGGGCATGATTTTGTTGATTTGCAACAGGAAATTGATTGTATTACTGATTTTATAGATCTACAAAAACTGAGGCTTACTAAAAAGACATTGCTTATTTTTGAATTGGAAGGAGATTTTAAAAACAAAACGATTGCACCTTTATTACTGATGGCTTTCGTGGAAAACGTATTTAAATACGGCGTGAGCAACCACAATGAAAATACCCTGATCATTAAATTATTCAGCAAGCAAAATTCTTTGATATTGTTTTGCCAGAATACAATTTATCCTGAGAAGGTAACCGCAGAAAGAAGTGGTATCGGGATGGAAAACACGAAAAGACGATTGAACTATCTTTATAAAGACCATCATATTTTATATATTGATACAAAAAACCAACTGTTTACCGTAAACTTAACCATTCAACTATTATGAGCAAGAGTTTAAAATGCGTAATTGTTGATGATGAACCGCTAGCCGCAGCACTGATTAAAAGTTATGTGGATGCATCTGAAGAACTGGAGATTGCAGGAGTTTTTGAAGATGCAATTGCGGCATCAGAATTTTTAAATCATCACCATATTGATTTGCTTTTCTCTGACATAAACATGCCGGATATTAGCGGAATAGACCTTTTCAAATCACTCGCTCACAAACCAATGGTAATCTTTACCACTGCATACAAAAACTTTGCCTTCGAGGGTTTTGAGTTGGAAGCCATTGATTATCTTTTAAAACCAATCGATTATGTTCGTTTTAAAAAAGCAGTTAACAAAGCCAAAGAGTTTTATCGTTACCAAAACGACAAGCAAATGCCCGCTGCTGAAGAAAGTATTTTTGTACACGCTGAATACAAACTTGTTAAAATAGATTTATCAGATATTTTATATATCGAGAGCCAGGAAGATTATGTAAAAATCCACCTGCAAAGCAGCAAAATGGTATTAACATTAATGCCATTAAAAAAGATGCTGGAAAAATTGCCGGCAAATAATTTTAAAAGAATCCATAGAAGTTTTGTCGTTTCTACACAAAAAATAAAATCGATCCATAAAAGGAAAGCAGAATTAATCAACGGCGAGATATTGCCAATTAGCGATACTTATGCCGAGGTAATTAACGAATGGAAAAACCCTTAATAACAAACACTTAACACTTTTTAACAAAATTAATTTCACCGATAGAAAAGCTTTTTCCATCGAGACCTGCTTGCCAGGTTCCGAAATTATATCAACCTTGGGGAACATTAAGCCAAACGAATCAAAACATGGAAAGAAAAAATTTTATCAGGAGTTTAATGATTGGTGCAATCTCTGCTCCAGTAATTATCGAAGCTTGCAAAAACAACAGCGTTGCAGATAGCAACACATCTGGTACGGCTGGAACCAACACCAGCACTAACGGCACCTGCTCCATTGCGCCAACCGAAACCGAAGGTCCTTTTCCAACAAAAGTTCCCACATCTTACGTGCGCAGCGACATTACCGATGGCAAAACAGGCTACAAACTCACCGCAAAAATTACTATTGGTAACTTAAATAACAGTTGCGCGGGGCTTGCCGGTGCCATTGTAGATATCTGGCATTGCGATGCTGAAGGAAATTATTCTGAATATGGCGGAACCAGCCTACAATCTACCAACTACCAATCGGTCCACTTTCTTCGCGGCCGCCAAACTACAGATGCCAATGGACTGGTTACTTTTACCTCAATTTTTCCAGGCTGGTATAGCGGACGCGCCACACATATTCATGTTCACGTTTACAACGCAGCAGGTACTTCACTAAAAGTAACGCAAATTGCTTTCCCGGAGGGAGCAGGCACAGGAGTAGCATTGGTAAATGGTTACAGCAAGGGAATGAACGGCTATACCTATAATAATGCCGATAATATTTTTAGTGATGATAAAACGGGCCTGGAAATTGCAGCCGTAAATGGATCTTTAACCCCGGGTTTCGACCTTACTTTCAAATTAAACGTTAGCGCCTAACATTTCTTTCTGTTTAATTTACCAGACGTTAGGGATTTCTTAACGTCTTTTTTACTTTTACGCCATGCCGAAGAATGTGATTACGCTTTGTTACCGAAAAATTATTGATACCACCAGCATCAACCATTGGGATAAATTTGTGCATGAAGATAGCTTTACCGAGTTCAGGATGCAGTCGCAACTTTACAACACTGAACAGAAATACCAAACCTTTGCCGAATTATTGCTGAACGCAGAAGGTGCAGAGAAACTTCACTTTCTGGTTAGTGCCGCAATAACAGGCTATTTAAGGCAGTTGAATGGAATTATCCCAGATATTTTGGATCAACTAGGCAGACGCTTTCTGACTTTTGAGCATTTCAAATTCGAAATCATCAACTCTGACATCAACGATATATCAAAACACAAAGTTGCCATTAATTTTTTTTCAAAGCCGCTTGTGTGGCATAATACCATAAACAACATGCTTTTGGTATCTCAATATACAGCTATCGCAGCAGAAGAAACGTTTACAAACTTGTTTCAAATTCAACCTTTTGTAAGCATCCATTCTATAAAAAACATCGATTAATTTATGGGCATTTCACCAGGAAAAATATATCTCGCTGATCAAAGAGGCTTAACCGAAACTTCTATTATCAGAAGATACAGTACCTTTAATTTCGATCAGTATTATAGTGAGCATAAAGAACCTTTTGGCGATTTATTTATATGCAATGATGAATATGTGGCTGCAGGTAAAATGGCTTTTTTCTTATCTAAGGAAGATTCCTATCAAATATTTATGCCTGTTACCGGCGGGATTGATGTGGTGCAGGGCAATAAGGAATTTACAATAGAAGCCGGACAAATTCAGGTTTTAAACTTAGGTAAGGGTGAGGTTTTGGAAATCAGCAATCCTTATCCAACCGATACGGTTAATTATATCCAACTCGGAATTAAGACTGATCTGTTTTTGCTCAAAGCAAGTGAAATGTTATTTCATTTTGATTTCGAAAAGAATCAGCATCAACTCATCGACATTATCTCTCATCCGAAACTTCCTTTTCGATTAACAGCTGGCCTTTTCGCAGGGCGGGAAGAGGTGATTTATCAGTTAAAAAACAGCCGGCATAAATTCTACACCTTTGTTATTGATGGGGCATTTGAAGTGGAAGGCAGATTGCTACATGCCAGAGATGGTTTAGCGCTTTGGGAGCTGGGGCAAATTGAACTGGAAGCACTTAGTAATAATGCCATTATAATTACATTGGAATTATTACCTCTTTTCTAAAAAACGGGCTTATGTGGTTTTATTCTTTGTGAGTACGGCGCAGTCGTGCTGATATTATGCACTCGCCAAAAACGAACGCAAGCAGCACAAGTTAAAAAGAGCGCAAGCGAATAATAAACAAGTCAGACTACCGCTAAACAACGATCAATTAAAAACGGTAAACGAAAAACCATTAACGTCTTCCCTACCACCTAAATATGACATCACGCTTAAATTAATCCAAATTGAAACTTTTACCTTCGGATATCCGTTATTAAAAACACATGAGAGGTTTTCGTTTTTCTGATTACAAGCCTGGCGATACGCCAAAAGGTGGGTTCGATGAGTTGCTGAAATTATTTAGCGAATTGCTAAATTATACAGCAGGAGATGCGGCAGAGGCTTTAAGCTGGCTGAATGAACTCGACAAGCAATATAAATTAACTAATAATGATTATGGCATCGGCAATTTTATTGATGAATTGAAGGATAAAGGCTACCTGACCGAAGATAATAAGTCGGGAGAATTTAAAATTACCGCCAAAACTGAACAAACGATTCGCAAATCTGCCCTTGATGAAATTTTTGGAAAACTAAAAAAATCTGGCCGTGGAAATCACAACAGCAATCAATCCGGTATTGGCGAAGAGAAGAATGCCGATAGAAGGGAATATAGTTTTGGCGATAGTTTAGACCAGATTGACATGACTGCCTCGATTCAAAATGCGCAGATTAATCATGGTATTGGCGATTTTACCCTAACGGACAGAGACTTAGAAGTTGAAGAAAAGGATTTTAAAACCTTAACCTCAACGGTGTTGATGATCGATATTTCACATTCCATGATTTTGTATGGGGAGGATCGGATTACCCCTGCAAAGAAAGTAGCAATGGCACTGGCCGAATTAATCAAAACCAAATACCCGAAAGACACCTTGGATATTGTAGTTTTCGGAAATGATGCCTGGCCAATTACGGTAAAAGATTTGCCTTACCTTCAGGTTGGTCCTTACCACACGAATACTTTCGCCGGATTGGAACTGGCAACCGATCTGCTTCGCAGGAGGAAAACGCATAATAAACAAATTTTTATGATCACAGATGGGAAACCAACCTGTTTGAAAGAAAATGGCAAGTATTATAAAAACAGCATGGGTTTAGACAGGAAGGTGATTAACAAAACCTTGAATATGGCGGCGCAATGTAAGCGCTTAAAAATTCCAATCACCACATTCATGATTGCCAAAGATCCATATCTGCAACAATTTGTCCGCCAGTTTACCGAAATTAATGGTGGAAGAGCATTTTATAGTTCTTTAAACGGCTTGGGCGAATACATTTTTGAAGATTACATTAAAAACAGAAGAAAAACAGTAAAATAAGGTTGAAGGTAGAAAGGCCGAAGGTTTAAGGTAATCACCACAGCCAGCATACAACTTTAGAAAAATATTTAAAACATGGGAAGATTTAGAGAGATTTTGGTGCACAATACAGGCCTTAAACCCTAAACCTTACACCCTAAACCCCTTTTTAAAAAGATGCAAAACACCACATTAGGTCAATTAAAAACAACAGGATATAAATCAAGATCGGTTAAAGAAGAGCTTAGAGAAAATCTAATTACCGTTCTCCGCGATAAAAAAACAGAGTTTGAAGGTATTATCGGTTATGATGAAACCGTAATTCCAGAGTTGCAAACGGCCATTCTTTCCCGCCATAATATTTTACTTTTAGGTTTACGCGGACAAGCGAAAACGCGGATTGCCCGTTTAATGGTTAACCTGCTGGATGAGTATGTGCCTTATGTTGCCGGAAGTGAAATTTTTGATGATCCACTGAATCCAATTTCCTGGTTTGCAAGAAATGAAATTGCAACCAAAGGTGATGATACAGAGATTGCCTGGTTGCACCGCAGCGACCGCTATACTGAAAAACTAGCCACGCCTGATGTTACTGTTGCCGATTTAATTGGTGATGTTGATCCGATCAAAGCGGCTACTTTAAAGTTAACCTATAACGATGAACGCGTAATTCACTTCGGATTAATTCCACGTGCACACCGTAGTATTTTCGTGATTAACGAATTGCCGGATTTGCAGGCGCGGATTCAGGTGGCATTATTCAACATGTTGCAAGAGAAAGACATCCAGATTCGTGGTTTCAAACTGCGTTTGCCTTTAGATATTCAATTTGTATTTACCGCAAACCCGGAAGATTATACCAATCGTGGAAGTATCGTAACCCCTTTGAAAGATCGGATTGAAAGTCAGATTTTAACCCACTATCCAAAAAGCATTGAAATTTCCCGTAAAATTACTTTCCAGGAAGCAAAGTTAACGGAGTCGCAACGTGCAAATATCGAGGCAGATGGCTTAGTGAAAGATTTAGTTGAGCAAATTGCCTTTGAAGCGCGTAAAAGCGAATATATTGATCAAAAATCCGGTGTTTCGGCAAGGTTGACCATTTCGGCTTACGAAAATTTAATCAGCACAGCTGAACGAAGAATGCTGATCTCCGGTGAAAAAAATACCGCTGTTCGCCTGTCTGATCTGGCCGGAATTATCCCTGCCATCACCGGGAAAATTGAACTGGTTTATGAAGGCGAGCTGGAAGGACCTGCACATGTAGCGACCACGCTAATTGGGAAAGCGGTAAAAACCTTATTTGCACGCTATTTCCCTGATCCTGAAAAAGCTAAGAAAACAAAAGAAGCAAATCCTTATACCGCAATTACAGAATGGTTTACTGAAGGAAACAATGTTGATGTAACCGATAGTTTAACCAATGCCCAATATAAAAAAGCATTGATGCTGGTACCAAACTTATACGATACCGTTAAAAAGTTTCACCCAAAATTAAGCGAAAACCAAACTTTGCTATTAATGGAATTCGTATTACATGGACTGGCTGAATATTCTCAACTGAGCAAAAACTTCTTAAACGGCGGTTTTAGTTTCAGCGATATGTTCGGCAGTTTATTTAATGCTGAGTTTGATGAAGAAGAGGACGAAGACGATTTTAGATAACATTTAAATTATACAAATGACTAGCTTTGACAGCTTTCTATCAAATAAGACAGAAAGCCGTCGAAGCTTTTTTTATTTATAAACCATATTCCAAATGGGAAGATTACCTTTTATCATTGCCGCCTGTATTTTTATTCTTGCTTTCGATATTTATTGCTTCAAGGCAATTATTTCAGTTTTCAAAAAGTGGAAACCATCAACAAAAAAAATATTTACCATTTTATACTGGAGTTATAGCATCCTGCTGATTATAGGCGTTTTTGCCGGAATTTACCTCAATCTTTTTTTAACATTAAGGGCAATAATTTTAGTAGCATTCTTTTTAACGGTTGCCTGTAAAATGGCCATGCTGCCGTTTTTAATTCTGGATGATCTGAGAAGACTTTTTATCAAGTTATTTAGGAAAAAAGAGGTTACACCAATAGCACCGATAGCCGAAACAGACCAGATTTCGCGTTCAGAATTTTTAGTTAAAGCAGGTTTAGTCGCCGCTGCAGTTCCTTTAACTTCTTTGAGTTGTGGAATCATTTCCGGCGCTTATGATTATCAGGTTAGAAAAGTAAATTTAATTCTGCCTAATCTTCCCAAAGCATTTGATGGGATTACCATGGCGCAAATTTCAGACATCCACTCTGGCAGCTTCTATAACAAAACTGCTGTTAAAGGAGGAGTTGAACTCCTGATGGCCCAAAAACCAGATTTCGTTTTCTTTACCGGAGATTTGGTAAACAACCTCACCAATGAAGTAAGAGACTATCAGGATATATTTTCAAAAGTAAAAGCACCGCTTGGGGTATATTCTTCCCTCGGAAACCATGATTATGGTGATTACTATTTTGGAAAGGAAACTTCTCCTGCCAAGGTAAAAAATCTGAAAGACATGGTAGATGTACATAAGGTAATGGGTTATGACCTGTTAATGAATGAACACCGCAGGTTAAAGGTTGATGGTGAAGAACTTGGCATTTTAGGAATCGAAAACTGGGGAATGGGCCGCTTTCCTAAATACGGCAAGATGGAACTGGCGGTTCAGAACACAGATGATTTACCAGTTAAATTATTATTAAGCCACGATCCATCACACTGGCGTGGCGAAGTATTGCAGAAATATCCCCAGATTGATGCCATGTTTAGCGGCCATACCCATGGCATGCAATTCGGCGTGCGCCTGAAAGAATATCAATGGAGCCCCGTTCAATACATTTACAAAGAATGGGCTGGTCTATACCAGGAGCAAAAACAGCAGCTTTATGTGAATGTTGGCTATGGGTTTTTAGGTTATCCTGGCAGAGTTGGTGTATTGCCGGAGATAACGATTTTTACATTGAAGAGAGGTTAAGGAATGAATAAATGAATGAGAGAATGAAAGGTATTGCACGAAAACACTCCTCATTCACTCATTCACTCATTCAAAACTCAATCATTTATATTATCCCGCATTAAAACGATAGCCAACACCACGAACGGTTTGCAGCAATTGCGGATTATCAGGATTCAATTCTATTTTCTTACGTAAGCGCACAATATGCATATCTAACGTACGGGTATTTACATCAGAGTTATAACCCCAAACCACCAACATCAGTTCATCACGGTTAATTACTTTGCCTGGGTTTCTCAAGAAATAAAGCAAGATTCTGTTCTCTAAAATCGTCAATTCAATTTTCTTCCCATCTCTGAATAACGTATGGATGTTTGGGTGATGCTCCATATTACCAAAACGGTGAATTTCGGCAGTATCTTTATTTACGATGAACTTCACCTTACTCTCCAGCATAGCCACCAATACATCCATGTTAAATGGCTTGGTGATGTAATCAGATGCACCAAAGTTGTAAGCATCAATTTTATCAACATCCTGAGCTTTAGCCGTCATCATAATTACCAGGTTTTCAAATCCCTGTTTACGAACACTCTCGCATACTTCGGCACCTTGTTTACCGGGCATCATCCAATCCAACAAAACGATATCAGGTTGATCAGCAATAATCATCCGCTCGCCCGATTCACCATCATTTGCTTCCAGGACGTGATAGCCTTCAGTTTTTAAACGATGTGCAACTAAAAAGCGAAGATTTTCATCATCTTCTACAATTAATATTTTTACTTCTTTAGACATTTATGTGTGTTTTATATGCGGTTGTAATGTTGAAACGTTGTAATGTTTAAAGGGTTAAACTCAACTTTACAACCTTCCAACCTTTAACTTTTCAACTCCTTAAATTTAACTATTATACGGCAGCACGATCTTAAACTCAGTACCCATGCCCACTTTACTTTTAACGGAGATTTCTCCATCCATAAAGTTAACCAGTTCTTTGCAAAAAGCCAAACCAAGGCCTACGCTTCCCATCTGGTTATATTCATTCTGGATTCTGAAAAACTTCTTAAAAATGTTATTCAATTCACTTGAAGCAATTCCGATCCCCTTATCTGCAAAACGAAATACCAGTACACCTTTAATGAGCTTGGCACTGATGTGAAGCTTCTTATTTTCTGGCTTGGAATATTTGTAAGCATTTTCAGCAAGGTTATCAAACAGACTACCTAACAACACCGGATCGGTAATGAAGGTTTTAAATCCAACCACTTCATAACTCATCTTAAAATCAGGGTGTTTCAAGGTATGCGATTCGATGGTGCTTTCGATAAAATCACGAATGTTAACCGTTTCCTGATTTAGTTTGATGGCCTTATTTTCAATCTGCGTAAAGGCCAATAGTTTATTCATCAAGCCATTCAGCTTATCGGCTTCTTCATCTAATATTTTACCATAAAGCTGCTGCTCTTTCTGGCTCAAAGCTGTTGCACTTTTGATGTTATTACCTGCGATCTTAATCACACTAACCGGCGTTTTAAACTCATGCGTAAGGTTATTTACAAAATCGTACTGGAGCTTGAACATTTTACTATTGATATTCAGGTTCCGGTAGATCAAAAAAGCAACCAAAAGCAGTACACCATAAACCAAAAGCAAAACGAGTGCAATCGGCATAAAATAGATGAATATCTCCTTTTTAATGTAAGATTTAGAACTGGTAAAATACAATTTAAAATCAGAGAAGGCACCTGGCAGGGCAATCTCAGTCGTCATATTTTCCTCTGAAGTATCTATTGGATCGTAAGTTAAAGGTTCTACCTGAATCTTCTGATACAACAAGGGCCGGGTGTTTTCTACTTTGATCTTATTTGGATCAAGTTGAAACACCAACATATCTTGTTGATACACCGGCAACAAATTAAGTTTGCGCCGCATCATGTCTTTATAGATTTTTAAGTCTTCTATTCTTGGAATATTCAGATAAGTAATCTTATTTGAATTTACGACGGAGAAATTAGTAAAAAGTGCTTCCTGCGTCGGAACAGCAGTAGTATCTAGCTGATCAACGAAGGTGACCAGTTTATAAGCCATGGCATTAAAGTCATCGCCTACGTTAAAAGAACGTGTATCGGCTTCAGAAAATAGCCTGATAGAATCTGGTGAAATACCTCGGCCAAATTGGAAAATAGATTTCGGACCAATGGATAGGTTTCCTACATTCATTCCATCTTTTACGGCAACATTTTTTACTTCTGTATCATAAAATGTAACCCTGGAAACAAATGGATATTTTACAATAATGGTATCTACAAATTTTGCAGCTGTGGCAGAATCCAAGAACCCGTTATAGTAGGAAATCTCAGGCATTTTATTCTGAAAGAAATCGTTATAGGGCTTTATGCTTTGCTCCAGAACATTTACTTTTTCTGATACAAACTCATTTTCTATAGATTTCTTACTGAAGTTGAAAGCCAAAAAGAGAGAGAGTATAAATAAGATCGAGATTAATACAATGAAAGTAACACCAAGCGAGAAATTTTTGCGATAGCCGCTTTTCTTATCGAGCGCCATAGCTTATTTTTTACTGATATTAGTTTTTAAAAATTCTTCTAACGCTTTGTACAAGGCGGTTCGCCCTTGCTGTCTTTTAACTGGATTCGGACCTTCTTCCTTTTCAATATAAGTTACGGGTACATTCCTTTTTTTAAGCTCTTTAATAAATTGAACGCCCTCGGCCACATTTACCCTTGGATCTTTAGGGTTCTGTGCAATAAAAATCGGCGATTTAAACCGGTCTGCATGGAAAACGGGAGATGCAAAACGCAGGTAATCTGTATCGGTTACCGGGTTGCCAATAATTTCATAGTACATCTGTAAGTTCGACTTTAAGAATGGCGGAATTCCTTTCAGGTAACTAAACAAGTTAATTACTCCAGAATTGGATCCTCCACAACTATAAATATCGGAATTTTTATACAAACAATTCAATGCAATATAACCCCCAAAACCGTTTCCATAAATGGCAATTTTTTTAGGGTTTGCGATCTTCTGCTTAATGAGCCAGCGCGCACCATCATTTACATCCTCCTGAATTTTATCGCTCCATTGTTTAAATCCTGCTGCATAAAAGGATTTTCCATATCCGGTTGAGCCACGATAATTTACCTGTAACACGGCGTAACCCCGGTTGGCTAAAAACTGCACCTCTGCATTGTAACCCCAGGAATTTCGCCCACCCGGACCATTATGTGGCAAAACAACTACTGGGAGATTTGTTTGCTTTTTACCTTTTGGAAACGTTAAATAACCGTTAATGGTTAAACTATCTGAGCTTTTGAAACTTATCGGTTTCATAGCGCTCATCGTTTCTTCCTTAATAGATGAATTAATATCTGTAAGTTTCTTAAGCTTATTTTCGCTGGCGGTATAGAGATAATAAGAACCTGGATTTTTATCTGTAAACGTTCTCACCACAAAAACATTATCCATTTTATCCTTATCCATGATCCGCCATTCTGTACCCGGCAAAAGTTTATCTATTTTGCTATAGGTGAATTTTGAACTGTCATCAAGGTAGTATTTCTGCTTTTTCCAGGTTTCGCAGGTTACGAACATAATCTTATTTTGCGTTCTGGAATAACTGGTTTCTACCACATTGAGCGTATCATTGGCAAACAATACTTTTTTCTCTTTACCCGTTTTTAAATCCAGTGCCACTAATGCATTTTTATCTCTGTTGGCATTAGAGATAGCATATAATACATTGGGTTCATTCTCCGGGAATGCCACAGGTTGAAATGTTGTTTCGAAATTATTGGTAATTACAGGCGCGAATGGTTTACTTTCATTTTCACGGTACAGCAAGGTTTCATTTACGCCATCACTTGCTACAGCGATCTTGAGAATCCCTTTATTATCGGTCATCCATTCGGTAATATTACCAGGATTTTTTGCCGCGATTTCCATTTTTCCATCACGTACATTTAAGCGGTAAACATCAAAAACGGTAGAATCTCTCCTGTTGGAAGCAACGATAATATACTTATCATCAATCAATTGATCTTCAATAACGCGCACGCGGGTTTTCTCATTCGAGCTAAGCTGAACTTGTTTACTACCATTTTTATTGATCACAAAAAGATCTGATTTACGCTCTTTAGTATCATCTTCCGTATAGTAAATCAATTCATTATTGCTGGTCCAGAAATGAAAACTGATTGATTTTTCTGTGAGGTGAGTGAGCTGAACACTCTTTCCCGTGGCCAGATTTTCTACGAAAAGATCTAATTTTTTATCTTGAAGCTTTAAATAAGAAAGGCTTTTTCCATCAGGAGAAATGCGGTAATAAGCCTTATCCTGCGTTTTAAAGAAATCATCCACCGGAATAATATTCACATTATCCGAACTTTTACAAGCACAGAGTACAGCAATAAAAATCAATAGAATAATTTGTTTTAGCATAAATAATTCCTCACCGGGACAACAAAAATAGGCATCCCAACCACTTAACTATGCTTTACACTAACAATGTTACTTTGATTGTGAATGCAGGCATGGTGGTCAATTTAGTATTTATCAGAAACAGACAAACCAAAATACAGGTAACATTCTTATTAGAATTTTCGGACATGCTGCACACTACAAACTAAATCCATTTAGCCAATCTTTAGTAGTAAAGCTTTTACCTTTGAGGGCTTTTTGCTACATTTAAAATTCACAAACCAGGATTATGACTCGTTTAATCGTCTTCGCTTTTTTTCTATTGAGCTTTAGTGTAAAGGCACAGATTTCACGCAACAATCAATCTTTCAACAACGATGAAACGGCTTTAGCTATACAATATTATCGGGATGGTGATTATGAAAAGGCCGCAGTTTTGTTAGAAAAAATCCTGGTCAATCCCAATAATCAGGGATATTTCGATGTTTATTTTAATACACTGATTAAGCTTAACCGTTATGAGGTGGCCGAAAAACTGGTGAAAAAAATTTTAAAGCAAAACCCGGGAGATGATGCTTATCCGATTGCACTCGGCAAACTCTATCAGGAAAAAGGTGATGTTGGAGCAGCGAATAAAATTTTTAATGAAATCATTGCCAAACTTCCAAAAGACGAATTCAAAATCAGAAATCTGGCCAATAACTTTTATCGGTTTGAAAACTATGATTTAGCGGTACAAACTTTTAAACAGGGAAGAAAATTGTTGGGCGATGATCAGCTCTTTGCTCCTGAACTGCTGAATATCTACCGTTTTAAAAAGGATAAGCCCATGCTGATGCAGGAATATCTGGATATTTTGAAATCAATCCCACAGCTGCTGCCACAAGCAGAAAGCACGCTGGCGATGATCTTCGAAGATAAAAATGATTATCAGGTTTTCCAGACTGCCATATTGAGAAAAATCCAAAAAGAGCCAGATGCAGAAGTTTACATCAAGCTTTTAACCTGGAATTACATCCAGCAACAAGAGTTCGATATGGCCTTGCGTCAGTTAATCGCCTTTGATAAACGTACCAAAGCAGATGGCGCAACCTTATTTAACGCGGTTTATACCTTTGTAGATAATGGTGCTTATGAAACCGCAATTAAGGCTTACGAATACCTGCTAACCAAAGGGAAGGAAAGCCAATATTACCTGCCAGCAAAGATTGAAATGTTAAGCACCAAATACAACCTTCAAACTTCTGGCAAATACACTGCAGCTGAACTGGCAGCTTTAGCTAAAGATTATCAGGTTTTGCTGGAAGAAAACGGCAAGAACAGAAACACATTATTCGCCATTAAAAAATTGGCGAATCTGCAGGCTTACTACCTAAATCAGCCGGGTAACGCAGAAAAAAGCCTCGAAGAAGCTTTACAGTTACCTGGAATGAATTCGACTGAAATTGGTCAGTTGAAACTGGATTTAGGCGATGTTTACATTCTAACCAATCAACCCTGGGAAGCATTTTTAGTTTATGAACAGGTAAGCAAGCAGTTTGAAGGACAGCCGATTGGCAACGAAGCCAGGTTTAGAAGCGCCAAACTTTCGTTCTATCAGGGTAATTTTGAGTATAGTAATAGTCAATGTCAGGTGCTTAAGGCAGCAACCTCACAACTTATTGCTAATGATGCACTTAATTTAAGCTTACTGATTTCTGATAATATTCAAACCCCAATAGACAGCAATGCATTGAAAATGTATGCTGATGCGGAGATGCTGTTGTTTAGAAATTTGCCTGTGCAAGCTGTAAAAAAATTAGACAGCATCGCAATTGCTTATCCCCAGAATGGTTTAGCTGATGCCATTTTAATGAGTAAGGCGAAGATTTTTATTAAATCTGGCGATTTTATAAAGGCTACAGAAATGCTGAAAAAGGTAGCAGACGGGTTTAAAGATGGCATCTGGACTGATGATGCTCTGTTTACGCTTGGCGATTTGTACGAAAAGAAACTTAATGATATGGAGCAGGCGAAGCACTACTTTCAGAAGCTGGTTACGGATTATCCAGGCAGTATGTTTAGCGCTGAAGCCAGAAAAAGATTCAGGAACCTACGCGGTGATGGCGTCTAAGTAAAGCCGTTACCGTGATTCCATTTCGGTACTATCACAATAGAGTTGCTGAGCCAAACTCAGCATAATGATTTTTAAATAATTATAGCGCACAGAATATAGGCGGTCAGTTTTTTCTTAAATTTTACTTAGCTATCTTTGCAACATGCTTTTATATAATGTTACGCTAATTTTAGAAGAATCAGCAGCTGATGAATGGTTGCAATGGATGGAGGAAACTCATATTCCAGCGGTAATGGCTACCGGAATGTTCGTATCTAACCGCTTGTTAAAAGTTTTGGATTCTCCGAACGAAGGCGTTACTTATTGCACACAATATGTGGCCGAAAATCAGGAAAATTACGACCAATATCAACAGGTTTATGCTCCCGCCTTACAAGAGGATTTAAACGAAAAGTTTAAAAACCGTTTTGTAGCTTATAGAACGTTGATGGAGTTTGTAGGCTAAACTCCGAACCCCGATTAAACCGAACTACCTATTTCAGCTTCTCGTTATTCTTGTGCCGGTCTGCATCGCGGATGCTTTTCTTTTCCAGGTTTTTTTCAAAGGCATCTGTTAAATTGATTCCGGTTTGGTTCGCCAGACAAATCAGCACAAACATTACATCGGCCATTTCATCGGCAAGGTTTACCTCTTCATCGCTTTTTTTGAATGATTGTTCACCATATTTCCGGGCCATAATCCGGGCCACCTCGCCAACCTCTTCCATTAAAATTGCCGTATTTGTGAGTTCATTAAAATACCTGATTCCTGTGGTATTGATCCATTGATCTACTGTTTCTTGCGCCTCGTTAATGGTCATGTTTTTCTTTTAATTTTTACTGGGTTAAATTTCATAATTTAGGCTGATATAAAAATTTTTATTTCTTAAAATAGTACGCTAATCAAAATTGATCTTATGACTACGCTCTTCAGTGAAAAACAACAAAAAGCAATCGAATCTATTTGGGTTTTAGGTGTAATTGTAGCCTTGCTGCAAATCAGCTGCTACTTCATCAATAGCTACGGACCTGAGACTGTTACATATGATTACTTATGGAGGGTGCTAACCTGGTTTCTGGAAAGTTTGATTTTTGCCTGGTATTTTTACAAGAATAAAATGTTCTCTAAAGCCATCATCATTCAATTATTATTCTCTCCTTATTATATTTTCAAAGAAGATTGGCCGAGTTTTATTGATTATCATTTCAATTTCACCAATAGCGCTTTACTTTATCAGGTTATTAATACGCTTTCTTTCCTGTTGCCAATTGCGATATTTGCTGTTTTCTACTTTAAAGCAGAAGCAAAACCTCCTCATATCTCTAAAATTAAGGCAACCATAATTCAACTTATCTTCACTCTAATTTTTTGTACAACCTTTTCTTCCGATCCAGATTCGTTGTATAATATTATCGGAAGTTTCAGCACCAGTAATCTCTATTTGAAAGATGCTTTAGTGTCTACTATATTTATCATCATCTCATTAAAAATGATCTCGGTTTTAGTCGGATTCTTTTATCTGTCCAATAGAATTTATAGTACAAAACAAATTTTACATCCTTTAGATGAACAGGCCGTTACCTCCAATTTCTTTAAATGGGGTTTTCTGATTAGTTACCCTATTTTACTGCTTTCGGTTTTAGATATGGGTTCTTCAGCCTTTTCAGTTTCTTTCTCCTTTTCATCTATCGGCTTCTCCACATTATTTTATATCACAGCTAATTTGGTTGTGCTTTTCCTCTGCGGAAGGTTTTTTGCCACGTTGATTCAATATCGAAACTTTACGCTAAAACGTTACTTTGGTGTGGTGAATACATTGTCTATTTTACCGGTAATTAATCTGGCTACCTTCTTCTCTTTACTTTTCTTTAAGCAAAACCCGGAAGCAACCAGCACCTATATCGATAAATTAAAACAGAATAGAAATGTGCACCTAATTATTTATTGTGCATTACTCACTTTGTATTACACCTATAATTATTTCTCGCTAAATGCAGATTACAGAACTTTTGAGCCGCTTTACAAATTGCTGGTGTTTGGCCTATCGGTTATACTGCTGGCAAGATTTAAATGGAGCACAAAAGTTATCCCATTTTTAGCCGTGATCATTTTATACTACGCTGACCTTAAAGACTTTTTCGACTTTGCAGATGGCCTCTGGCCTTTTGTTCAGAAAAAATTAATCTCGTTTGTGTGGATTGGAACCGTGGCTATGATGATTACCTATTATATTATAGATTATATTCTTCATAAGTGCTTTTACACACCATATTTTGGAAAGCAAAACCGAGATGAGTTTGAAATCTATATTGATAAATTTAAATAATTGTCTACGATTTTCGTAGTATAATGGCCATCTTACCTCCGAAAAGACTTCTGTTATTGGAACGGTCAATGAGTTTAAAATCGAAAGCATATTTTCCATCAGCTGGTGCAGTAAATTTCTTACTTTCCGTTTCATACTCGTGCACAGTGTAATGAACAGTACTGTCGCCTGTCGAACTGCTTTGATTATAAGATTCCTCCGTTTTTTTCGAATTGATCACATGATCTTCAGCATTTAAATTTAAGCTATCCAGAAGGAGGGATTTCCCCTTACTTTCTATATTGAACTTGACCTGGAATGCACCACCCTCATCTTTGCTACTTGTAGAAACTTTAGTCCAAATGGTTACTACATCACCCTTTTTTAAACTCACGTTCTCTGCCGATACAATTTCGCCGTTTGCCAGTTCTAGTACTGTTAATTCTTTGCCAACAGGGTTACAAGAACTAAAACCTAAAATAAATAGAACCGGAAATAAATAATTTTTAGACATATCAGGGCGGAATCGTTATGGGTTAACAGTTGTATTTAAAGTATAGTGCTTGCTAAAATGGCTGAACATTTTAACAAAAAAATCAGCGTTAGATGGCGTTAGCTCTTTATCCGTTTTGAGCATAAAATTTCTTCCCTTGTAATCAACCGGACAAAAAACAGTTGTGAAAGTATGGGCTGAATATCCATCATTAACTTTTGAACTATTTGTAACTACATAACAGCCTGTTTCTTCTTTTAATTGATAAGCATATTGGCTGTTTAAGTTTAAAATTAACTGAGAAGAATTATAGTCTGGCTCAATAACCTGATTATTTTTAATCTGATCGATGCTTTTATAGAAACTAAGTAAAGCTTCCTGAGAAGGACTAAACAACTCTACAAAAGTATAGTTACCCGGTGTTCGTGGAGAAACCTGGTCATTTGGATCAAGAAAAAATTTAAGCTCCTTTTCAATTTTCCTGAACATGTTATTTACCCAATTCACTTCTAAAACAGGCATATTTTGAACATACTCATTCCAGGATGTAAATTTAGCCGGCGGATAATTTGTAGCCGTTAAGCTTTTTGCATGTTTTAACAAATGTACAGCAAGTTCGAGCTTTTGCTTTTTAGGGTATTTTTGAGTCCAGCTGATTTCAGCTTTATAAAAGAGAAAACATTTTTTTGCCTCATCATATTGGATGTTATAGGTAAAGAACGTTTCGCCCTGATCGTAAATAATACTATTTTCATCTTCATAGTAAACTGCATCTATTCTTTCATCACCTTTTTTCAAATCAGCTATAGAAAAGCGTTTCGAATCATTTGCCGGGATGAAGTAAACCTGCTCTGAATAGAGCCCTTCATTTTTACTAAAAAAATCACCTAAATTTATACTTAGAAAACTGGTGTCGATCTTTGCAAGATCTATATTTCCTAATACAACTTCTTCGGGAGTAACTTTTTCCACTTCAAAATCACAACCCTCAGGGATGGTTAATGAATAAATTTTATCTATTAAAACTGTTTTTAAAGGCAGTTTTAAACTCATGATTCTTTGATATTCAACTTTAGAAACCTCTTCAATATCATCAACTGTAGAATCTTCACTATCATCCGATTTTACAATTCGTTTGCATCCACAAAAACATATGGCAAGTAATACTATAAAAACAGAGAATTTTTTAACGAAGAAATTGGAGCGTATATTCATCATAAGTTTTTTGAAGATAATCAAATATAGAATTAAAGCTGTATAATTCAATCCCTTCGCCAGTAAACAGCGCCTAAATCTTGCAGACCCTTTTTATAATCCTTAAATTGCTATTGTTGCTCTTCTATTATTTCGGCTTCAATGATTGGATTAATATTAATTTTGGCACCTTCCAATAAAAATACTCTGGTACCAAATTCTCTCGAATATGGATTTTTCACTTCGCCAATTTGGGTAATTCTGTTAAAAATAGGTTTTTCCTTTTCGCGCCTGGGGTCTTCCTCATCTACCGGACGAATCAGGATCAAATCCTTTATCGGCTTTTTCATCTCGAACCAATGCAAATAATCATCACTATAGGCTACTGCTCCGATATTGGGATATTTAGAATAATAATTTATCGCACCTGCCTGTCCGTAATTATCGGCACGTACCAGAACCACGCTTTTATCCTTAACTCTGCTATATGCCATATCTGTCAAATGTGCAATTTCCTTCCAACCTTGCATATCGGCATAATCCTGAGGAAGCTGATGGTTTTTTCCATCTTCCCATCGCAAGACCCCCACCCTTTCAAATCGCTGATGGCTTTTAATAATCTGAGCAGGTGAATATACTGGCATAAGCAAGGGGAGCACATATACAAATGACGCTATAGTAAAAAACACCACTATGCCCTGCAAGATATACCGTTTTGATAATACCCGGCCGAAAAACAGGGCACCAAAACACAGCAGTACCGGATAAAGCCCTAAAGTATAATAGTCTTTTCCTTTGAAATAGACAAATACCAACATGGTAAAAAGATAGGTAAATATTACCCAACGATATTTTACGAATGACTGATGCCAGATTAAAACGAAAATACCTGCAAGGAGGAAAAAGATGGAATTGATGAAAAACAAAAATTGGCCGATCAGGAAATTTTTTAAAGAAACGTTTACCAGCTGATATTTCTGCAACAGTTTCATATGGTGTAATACCGGGAAGCCATGGTTGATCTGCCAGATGATATTGGGAAGTGCAACTAAAACCCCGGCCAGAAGTGCAAAATAAAAATGTTTTTGCGTAAATATTTTCCTTTGCCTGCCGATTAAAATGGCGGGCAATAGGCCAATAACCAGAAACAGGATATTGTATTTATTCAAAAAACCAATGGCAATGGTAATGGCGACAAAATACAGATATTGTGGCTGCTCATTATCAAAATAACGGATCAGATAATAGAAAACTGCTGTCCAGGCCAAAACATCGAATGAATTTGGTTGATAAAGTGTATTTAACCTTAAAAAGACTGAGCAGATCATCGCAACGCAGACCAAACATTTTGACATCAAATTGCCGTTAATGGCGCCGACAATTTTCCAGCAATACACCATTGTCAATGCTCCGAAAAATGCCGGAACAAAACGTACAAGGTAAAACCCACCTCCAAATAACTTAATGAATATCGAAAAAACAGAAATTAACGGCGGTACTGAAGTAAATCCAAAGTCGGGGTGATGGGCCTGATCCAGATACAAGAATTCATCGCGGTGAAAATCGTAAACTGAATTTACCAGTACAAAAGATAAAACTAACTTTAAAACTATAAAAAATACAAGATAACTATACTCTTTCAACCGGTCCGGATTTGTGCCTTCCATATTCATTTAAACTCAAAAGTCTTGGAAATAATTAATTATGCGTTTTGATAGTCTTTTGTTTAAATAGTTACGGCTCTTGTGTTTAATTAATTTATTCCTTGCTTTTTGTATCAATTACAATTGTAACTGGCCCATCATTTAACAAAGCAATCTTCATATCCGCACCGAAAATTCCGGTCTGGATTTTCTTCCCCGTTAAAGCCGCCAGTTTCTCAATCATTTTTTCGTAAAGCGGAATGGCGAAATCCGGCCTTGCCGCCCTTGTAAAACCTGGTCGGTTGCCTTTTTTTGTGGCTGCAAATAAGGTAAACTGGCTAATTAACAAGATATTTCCATCTACATCTGCCAGGGCTCTATTCATCATCTCGTTTTCATCGTTAAAAATGCGCATGCCTACAATCTTTTGTGCTAACCAGTCTAAATCTTCATTCGTGTCCACAGCCTCAATACCTAAAAGCACCAGGAAACCCATTTCAATCTGGCCGGTAACTATTCCATCAACCGTGCAACTTGCTTGTGTAACTCTTTGTAAAACTGCCCGCATTTTATCTTACCTTTGCCCCATAACTTTGGTATGCGCAAGATAAGTATTTTAGTGATTGCTGTGTTTCTGTTATTCGGCTGTAAGCAGAAATCGATAGTTCATCCTACCTTTTATTTTTGGAAAACGGATTACCATAATACTAAATCTGAAACCCAATATCTTAATCAGTTCAAATCAAAAGCGCTCTATGTTCGGATCATGGATGTGGACTTCGATCCAGACCGACAGCAGGCTGTTCCTGTTTCTCCAATAAGATTTTCAGACCAATTGCCTCCGCAAGTAGAGATTATTCCAGTGGTTTTTCTGGTTAACCGAATATTTTATGATACGGACCCGAACAAAACTAAAATCCTCGCTAAACGGATTGCCAGTTTTGTAGATGCCAAAGTAAAGCAGGCGGGAAAACAGGATTATGCAGAACTTCAAATCGATTGCGACTGGACAAAAACTACCCGCGATCAGTATTTTGAATTTCTTAAACAGCTGAAAAATCAGCCCTTGCTGAAAGGGAAAATCATTTCAGTTACGCTCCGCCTGCACCAGGTAAAAAATGTGGTAACCAGTGGGATTCCACCCGTAGCAAAAGCAATGCTGATGTGTTACAATATGGGAAACCTGCGTAAATATGGTGATCAGAATTCTATTCTCGATCAACATGAAATGAATCTTTACCTGAAAGATTTTCTTAAAAACTATCCATTAAAACTGGATGTGGCGCTACCGCTTTTTGAGTGGGCCGTAGTATTCAGAAATAGAGAATATGCCGGAATTTCCAAACGGATTAATAAAACCCGACTTCAGGATAAAAGATTATTCAGGCAGCGGGGAAACTCAATTTTGTACGACCTGTTGATGGATGATCCTGCTGCGGGATTAAAACAAGGCGATGTGGTGAGATGGGAGGAAATTTCTGCTAAAGATTTACTTTCTACATCCACTTTTTTATCGCGATATTTGAAACCAGCAGAACGAAATCTAGTTTTCTATCACCTTGAAACCGATCTTTTAAAACATTTTACCCATGAAGACCTTCAAAAAGTTATCGCTAATTTTTAGCGTTTTCTTACTTACATTCTTTGGCGAAATCGCTGTTAACATTGCCTGCGGCGGAGAAGTTGATCCTTATGATTACTATATTTCTTACTTCCATAATAATGTACAGGGAGATGAATACACACCTTTTGCATTCAATCAAATGGCGTATTTAAATAGTGAGGAAAATATTGTAAGTGAGCCGGAAATTAACAGTGCCGAATGGGCTAAACACCTGGACGTTAAACCAGAAGACGTTCAGAAAATCATGTACAATGTAGATAGCGCTACAAATATTAAACTGAATCATTTCGACGGTGAGGTTTCATCCCTACCCGATAGCTTACAAAAAAATACTTTTATCCAGGCTTTAGGAAAAAATAAAAATGCACTGAAATATTATGATTTCGCTAAAAGTACTGAACCATTTGCCAATGTTAATTTTGATCTATGGGATCCCAAACCAAGGGATACCACTGCGATGAGTGACTTAGCAACAGTAGCCTTGAAACTAACTGCAGCGGAAAAGGATAACTTTTTAAAGATCCGTTATGCTTACCAGGCCGAAAGAATGTTTCATTATGCTGGCTTACATACCGAAAGCAAAAACGTTTATGATCAATTTATCAAAACGAATAAGACCAAAAGTGCGGTAAAAGGATGGGCGTTGGCGCTTTATGCGGGATCGATAAGGAGATTAGGAAATCCGGAAGAATCTGCTTTTCTCTTTTCGAAAGTTTTCACCACTAATCCCGAGCGAAGAATCCAGGCTTATAAAAACTATTATTATAATAGTGCTCCCGTAAATGGCGCTTTAAAATATGCCAAAACAAATGATGAAAAAGCAAGCATCTGGGCCATCAATGGTTTCGGAAATCCAGATTTTAATATCGAAAGCTTAACCAAAGTTTATCAGTACGAACCGAAAAGTCAGCTAAATGGTGCTTTGCTTGTTCGGGAAGTAAATAAATTGGAACAAGCTTTAATTAAAGATAGCGACCTTGCCAAAATCTCCTATCAATATTATTTTGATAATAGTGAGAACTCAAAATACAGGGATAGTGTTAAAAACCTCAACTTAAAACAGCTTCACCAGGTAAAGGATTTCGCCCTAAAACTGGCTTCCGAAAATAAATATCCACAACCAGAACTTGGCACTTTAACAGCCGCATACTTATCCTGGATGGAAAATAAAGATCTAGAAGCAGCAGATTATCTTGCAAAGCTGAACCCAAATAAACTTCCGGAAAAGTTACGCGATCAATACCGGATAACTGATCTATTGATCAAAGCCAAAAACATTAAAAAAGGCAATCTATTCAATGAGAATGACCTGTTACCTGCTTTGAAATGGCTGGATGAAAAACGATTTGCAGAAAATAAAACCGTAAGAAACGGACAATATGACGACTGGGGAAGTGAGGATAAACGCTTTACCAAAACCACCAGAAATTTTTATCAGCAAATATTAGCCCCTGCTTATTTGAAAATGGGCGATACCGCAAAGGCAGCTTTAGCGATGGTTAAGGGAGATCTATCCTATAACCTTATGAAGAATAATTCACTTTTCGATAACATGAGTTATCCGAGCACTTCATTTTGGCGACAATATTTGAGTCCGAAAAGTATGCAGGCCCTTGCAAACTATAAAACCAAAGCAAACGGCAATGATGTGGTTGCCTTATTGGCGAAAGCCTTAAATAAACTGAGCGATGATGAATTTTATGAGCTCTGGGGAACCACCTATTTAAGAACCCATCAATACGGCAAAGCGGTTCAAATGTTTGCGAAATTATCGCCTGGTTATAATTATTCAAGCCCGACCAATTGGTATGCCGATGATGCGAATGGCAAATTATATTCAAATCCGTTTATTCAAACCCTTAACGACTATCCGAAAAAATATGTGGTTGCAAAAGCTTCAGTCACTAAAAAAGCCTTTGCTGTAGAAATGCTCCGGTTACAAAAACTGACCATCAGTGATAAAAAGAATGCTGCGCTTTACTATTATAAAATGGCCAATGCGGTTTATCAAACGGGTTATTTTGGCAATAGCTGGTTTTTGATCAGTTATGATTGGTCATCATACGATAATAGCAGTGCTGCAAAGTTTGGCTACGATGTGGATTATAAAAAAGCACAAACCGCTAAAGCCTGGTATTTAAAAGCCAGAGCTTTAAGTACAAATGCAGATTTTAAGGCGAAATGTACTTTCATGCTGGCCAAATGCGCACAAAAACAAATTATCTTAAATTCCGGTCTAAACTCTTTCAGTTATTGGGACAAAAAAGATGTGAAGTACAAAAACTTCATCAATGCGAATTACAATAACCCGTACTTTAAAGAATTGAAGTTGAAGTACAGTAAAACGCCTTTTTATCAGGTTGCCGCCGGAGAATGTAGTTATCTTGGAGATTTTATTGCCGGGAAGTAAGGGTTAGCGCTTAAGGCGGAAAAACTGTCGCATAAAATCCGGCTAACAAACATTGACAAAAAACGATGAACAATGGACGAAAAACGATTAACGATAAACTATTTTCCTCCCTACCACCTAATCAACGCACTGGCCCAGGCAAAACCCGAACCGAAAGCGGCAAGGCAGACTAAATCGCCATCTTTAATTTTCCCGGCTTCCCAGGCTTCGCATAGGGCAATCGGAACCGATGCAGCTGTGGTATTTCCGTATTTTTGAATGTTGTTAAAAACCTGATCATCACTTAAGCCTAATAGATTTTGAACATACTGACTGATGCGAAGGTTCGCCTGATGTGGAACCAGCAGATTAATATCTTTTTCGGTAAGGTTATTAGCAGCTAACGCTTCACGAATCACTTCAGGAAATTTAACCACTGCTTTTTTGAAAACCGCCGGACCATCCATATAAGGTAAAACGGCTCCACTAGCCAGGATTTCTGGTGTCATAAATAATCCACCCAATTCCTGATCTGGGAAATCTGGCTTATCCTTCATCCATTTATTGGCATGAGAACCTGGATAATGCATCGCTAAAATTTCTGCATCTGCTCCATCGCTATGTAAATGTGTACTTAAAATCCCTTTCCCTTTTTCATCTGTAGGCTGCAGTACCACTGCTCCTGCCCCATCACCAAAAATTACCGATACATTTCTACTCCGGGTTTCAAAATCCATCGCGAAAGAATGCTTTTCACTTCCTACTACCAAAACATTTTTATACATCCCGGTTTTAACAAACTGATCAGCCACAGATAAAGCATAAACAAAGCCCGAGCATTGGTTGCGGATATCTAAGGCACCAATTTCACCCATTCCCATTTCACGCTGCAACAAAACACCGCAACCGGGGAAATAGTAATCTGGGCTTAGCGTAGCAAAAACAATAAAATCAACATCTTTAGCCGTTATCCCTGCGCGTTCAATTGCAATTTTTGCAGCTTCTATGCCCATAGTGGTAGTGGTTTCTTCATAGCGGTCTGCAAAACGACGCTCCCGAATACCGGTACGCTCCTGAATCCACTCATCATTGGTGTCCATAAAACGACTCAAATCGGTGTTGGTGTAAACATTTTTAGGAACGTAATAACCTATTCCTGCTATTCTCGATTGGTGCATGCTCATATTATGATTTGGTTAACAAATGTATTAAATAAATGTAAGCAGATAATGGAAGATATAGGAAAGAATTGCAGGATTGTATTCGTTAAAAAGCACAAATCTTGATACTTGATACTAAATACTTGATACTAATGATTATTTTTGCACCATGTCTACAGAAACCAAAGAAGAGACCTTTACGCTCGAAGAAATTTTAACTTCCATAAAAACCGTACATCGCCTTATTTTGTGGAATGATGACATTAATACTTTCGATCATGTGAGCTATTGCATGATGAAATACCTGGATTATAACGAGTCTCAATCTGAAAAAATTGCATGGAAAGTGCATAATGATGGAAAATGCCCGGTTCTGGAAGGTTCTTTTACAGAGATGGAAGTTTACCGTAAAATTTTACAACAGGAAGGCTTAACGGTTTCTGTTGATTAATGATCAAATGATTTTTAAAATCGTATCTTTAATAAAATAAGAAATTATGGAAATCACGCTGGAGATACCAAACGATGAAGTGTTTTCGATATTAGAAACATTAAAACGTATAAAAGGCATTAGAATTAAAAACATTGATCAGGTTAAAGAAACCTATTTGATGGAACTATCGGGGGCTTATAAGGAGACTGAATTATCTGAAAAAGGACAAATAAAATTAAAGCGTTTTGAGGATTTAGTGGATGAAATATGATGTACTCACATCATCCCTCTTCAATAAAGAATTTAAAAAACTGTGTAAAAAATATAAATATGCAAAAGATGATATCGTTGCTTTTGTAGCGCTTCTTCAAGAGCATCCCAGCCAAGGTACTCCATTAGGAAAAGACTGTTATAAAATCCGAATAGCCATTTCAAGTAAAGGAAAAGGGAAATCATCGGGAGTGAGACTAATCACCAGAATAAGAATTGTAAATCAAACTATTTATCTATTATCCATTTACGATAAATCTGAACAAAGCTCAATTACAAATCAGGAGCTTGACGCTATATTAAAGGGCCTCAGCAACTAGCGCACAACGGCTTTAATAAATCAACTAATTCCGCCTGTGTACTTTGCGTTTTATCCTTTGCATACCAGCCATGAAGTTTCTCTGCAATAACCAGCATTTCGGTTGTTGCCTTTTTCCACTCTTTTAAAAGCTCCTGTAAAACCTGTGGCCTTGGTGCCCAGGTGGCTAACACCTGATCTTCCGCTTCATTCAATACGATTAAAACAGGAATGGCTCTCCCGCCGTTGGTTAAATGTGCATCAATTAAAGGAAGATTTTTATCCCGGAGAACAAACTTTAAATCTATTTTTCCAAGTGAGGCTGTAGCGATTTTGTTGAATACAGGAATGATTTGTGCCGCATCGCCACACCAGCCTTCGGTAATGACTAAAAACTTATAATTTTCTTTCAATCCGTTGATAACAGCCGTTAATTCTTCGGTCAGGTTAGCTGTCTTGTCTACCCTGTTCATCCGTTGCACATTCATTTTACTGTAGTGTAACATCGCTTCAGAATTATCCGGACCGGTGGTTTTACCTTCTAATAACAGTTGATCAACCATTGCACGGTAAGTCAGATAATCCATTCCTTGCCCGTTAAAAATTTCGCTGTAATTAACCATGATTTATTAAAAATATGACGCAAAGGAAAGGAGAAATTAAGTGCCAATCATCATGTATTTGCAATTTCATATCAACACTATTAAACAAAAAAACATTAGCATCTACCTGATACTATCAAACTCATCCATCACCTTAGATTTATGGTTATAGATCCGCAATTCTGGTTTAATATTTCTATTAGAGATATTTAATAGTTCAATATTGGTGTTTGGAGGAACCGCTGTTGAAATCTTTCTTTTGATTATAATCTGATCGGTTGCGTTGGGTATTCTAAGTATTAAAGTATCCCTGGAAGAGTTTGTAACATCCAGATCAAACGCTGATTTGTCTTCCAGGTGTATTGATAATTTTGTAAGTGGCGCAAAGGTTTTCTTAATCTATAACGACTGTTGATCTCTGGATAAAACACAACCAGTCATTGCTATTATTAAAAGAATGCCATTAACGGCTATCATTCGATTTCTCATATAATTTTTCAGACATTAAAAAACTTGCTGGTTAAGCCTCCATCAATTTACTCAAATGTTGCGTTAAGGCCACAAAATCGTCAACCGTTAATTGCTCTGCCCTTTTCTCAAAGTAGATGTGATCATCCATTTTATCTTTCGGCATTACCGCAGAAACGGCATTACGCAAAGTTTTTCTCCGTTGATTAAAACCAGCTTTAACCACACGCCAGAACAATTTTTCATCACAATCTAGCGTCTCCACCTCATTTCGGGTTAAGCGAATAACGGCAGAGTTTACTTTTGGTGGGGGATTGAAAGTTCCGGGTTTAACAGTAAAGAGGTATTCAATTTTATAATATGCCTGGAGAAAAACACTTAATATTCCATACTCTTTTGTACCTGCAGGCGAAGCGCATCGTTGCGCAACTTCTTTCTGGAACATGCCCACCATTTCCACCACTTTATGGCGATTATCTAAAATCTTAAATAAAATCTGGGAGGAAATATTATAAGGGAAGTTGCCGATAATAGCGAACTGACCAGGAAAATTGGCATCAAAATCTAATTTCAGAAAATCACCATTAATTAAACGATCGCCCAATTGAGGATACTTTTCGTTCAGGAAATGATAAGATTCTGTATCGATATCAATTAAATAAGTTTGTAAATCTTCACGTTTCAACAAAAAATCAGACAAAATTCCCATCCCCGGACCAACTTCCAAAACCTGATTGTATTTTTCGGTGTTTACCAAACTTTCTACAATCCGGTTCGCAATGCCCTTATCAGTTAAAAAATGCTGACCTAAATGTTTTTTCGCTTTTACTAAACTCATGTTTAAAACTTAATGCCACGGAAACACAGAAAGCACGGAATAATTAAAAACATTTTATTCTTCCTTCCGTGAAGCCGTGTTTCCGTGACCCGGATATTTTCTACAAAATAACTAATTTTTATCCGGTAAGCACCTGTTTAATCGAAAATCAGTATTTTGCGCTAAAATATTCCAGTAATTATGAGCGATAAACTTAAAATAGGCATCAGTATAGGCGACGTGAACGGTATAGGTTTAGAGGTAATCATCAAAACATTATCCAATCCGGCAATCTTAAATTACTGCACACCAATTGTTTATGGCCATACTAAAGTTTCGTCTTTCCACAGGAAGGCAAATAACCTGGGCGATTTCAGTTTTAACGTGATTAATCAAGCCAATCAGGCCCAGGTTAAAAAGGCAAACATGATTAATTGCTGGGAGGAAGATGTAAAAATCGAACTCGGACAAGTTACGCCTACAGGCGGTAAATATGCGCTTATATCGCTCGAAAGAGCAACTGCAGATTTAGTAGCCGGAGAAATTGATGCCCTAGTAACTGCTCCAATCAATAAACACAACATCCAGTCAGAAACGTTTTCTTTCCCCGGGCATACAGAATATTTGCAGGAAAAAAGTGGCAGTAAAGATGTGTTGATGTTTTTAATCAGCGAGAATTTACGCGTGGGCGTGGTTACCGGCCACATTCCGGTTAAAGATGTTCCAACTTCGATTACAAAAGAAAAGATTTTAGGGAAATTAAAATTGATCAATGAAAGCCTGAAAAAAGATTTCTGGATCGAAAAACCTAAAATCGCAGTATTGGGTTTAAATCCTCACGCCAGTGATAATGGTTTATTAGGGGCGGAAGAAGCCGAAATCATTACGCCTGCCATTCAGGAGGCTTATGATAAAGGCATGATGGTTTTCGGGCCTTACCCGGCAGATGGTTTCTTCGGAAATAGCAGTTATAAAAAATTTGATGCTGTTTTGGCCATGTATCATGATCAGGGCTTAATCCCTTTCAAAACCTTAGCATTCCACAATGGCGTTAACTATACAGCAGGCTTAAATTTCGTTCGTACCTCTCCGGATCATGGAACAGGTTATGATATTGCAGGGAAAGACCTGGCAGATTCTACTTCGTTTACTGAAGCTTTGTTTTCAGCCATTCACATCGTCAAAAACCGCAGGGAACAAGAGGAAATGCTAAGCGGACAATTGCGTTCTGGTGGTAAAATAGTAGAGACCCAGTTTGATATTAAGGATGATGCTTCTTAGGGAAGAATAAGGATTAAAGAGAAAAGAACAAGGATTAAAGAGCAAGGAACAAAGATCAAAGACAATGTGTTTTGACACTTTAACTTCCGGCTCCCGACTTCAGACTTTTCACAATTGCGCCTTAAAATCCTGACCTCAGACCCCGGACATCCGACTTCAGACTTTTTACAATTAAAATGAAAGGGGGCAAAACCATCAGGCATACTACTACCTGTAATTGTGATTTCGCAGTTTCTTTGCACCTCACTTTGGTTTGCTGGTAACGCGGTATTGCCAGATATTATTAAGAATTTTCCACTTGAGATGAACCTGCTGGCAAATTTAACCAGCATGGTCCAGTTTGGATTTATCAGCGGCACCTTAGTATTTGCCGTTTTTTCTATTTCTGATATTTTCCCACCATCAAAAGTTTTCTTTATTTGCGGCATAACTGCAGCGTTATTTAACCTGGCCATTTGCCTCGAATTATCAGATGTCAGACTTTTACTTTTATTTCGGTTTTTAACCGGATTTATGCTGGCTGGGATTTATCCGGTCGGGATGAAAATAGCTTCAGATTATTTTAAGGATGGATTAGGCAAATCCCTGGGCTTTTTGGTTGGCGCATTGGTTCTGGGCACCGCTTTCCCACATTTATTAAGAACATTAACCACTGCATTTCCCTGGAAGTCTTTGATTTATGCTACTTCAGCATTATCCTTAATTGGTGCAGGCAGCGTTTTTATTTTCGTGCCTAACGGGCCATTCAGAATGGCGGGACAAAAATTCGATTTAAGTGCCAGTTTTAGCGGTTTCAAAAACAGCAATTTCCGATCAGTAGCATTTGGATACTTTGGCCACATGTGGGAACTTTACACGTTTTGGGCTTTCCTCCCGGGGATGCTTTTATTTTACAACAGCAAACATCCGGCATCTTCACTAAATGTTTCCTTATTTTCTTTTCTCATTATTGCCTCTGGAGCGCTTTCCTGCATCGCCGGCGGGCTACTTTCCCAAAAATTCGGCGCAAAGAGAATCGCCACCATTGCACTTGCGGTGTCAGGATTATGCTGTTTGCTATCCTCTCTCTTCCTCTTTATCGATTCGGTTTACCTCTTCGTAAGCTTTCTATTGATCTGGGGATTAAGTGCCACGGCAGATTCTCCGTTATTTTCATCATTAGTGGCCAAAAATGCACCAGAAAGGCTAAGGGGAACCTCCCTTACGTTAGTCAATTGTATTGGTTTTACCATTACTATTATCAGCATTCAAGTCATCAATTATTTAGCTAAAGCGTTCAATTCTCCTTATATTTATATGGTTTTGGCTATTGGCCCGGCCTTAGGGCTTTTAGCTTTATTAAAAGACAAAAATAAAAAGGTATGTTAAAATTATCCCCAATCATAAAACCAGAAGAATTAACCTGGTTAAATCAAGATGATGAAATCGTTCTAATAGACGCCAGTGCGGGTTCCAAAGCACGCTATGAGGAGCAACACCTCGCGGGTGCATTATTTGTGGATGTAAACGAGGATTTGGCTAACATTGGTGATTTTGCCAAAGGCGGCCGTCATCCGCTACCAACATTCGAGCAATTTTCCCGGGTTTTACAAAAATCAGGCATTACTGAGCATACACATGTTATTGTTTACGATGATAAAAATGGTGGCAATGCTGCAGCCAGATTATGGTGGATGCTCAGAGCCATCGGCCATGAAAAGGTACAGGTAATTGATGGAGGATTCCAGGCTGCGGTTAAGGCTGGATTTCCCACTACAAGCAAAGTAGAAAGTCCGAAATCCGTTGGCAACTATACGGTTAAATCATGGAATCTTCCGCTATCAAATCTTGATGAAGTAGAAAAAGTGGCAAAAACTGAAGATCACTTGGTGATTGATGTGAGAGATGCCAATCGATATGCCGGATTCATGGAGCCTATAGATACCATTGCCGGCCATATTCCGGGCGCAACTAATATTCCCTTCACAGAAAATTTAGATCCAGATGGTCACTTTTTATCTCCCAAGGATCTAAATCAAAAATACGCTGCTGCATTAGCGGGTATAGAACCAGAAAATGTGATTGTTCACTGCGGATCGGGCATTACAGCCTGCCATACGCTTTTAGCAATGGATTATGCAGGCCTGCCGATTCCTAAGCTTTACGTGGGTTCATGGAGTGAGTGGAGCCGAAATAATAAAGAGATGGTTTTGGCAGAGTAGGCATATCGTCATTTCGACCGAAGTGAAGAAATCATTAAACTTTAAGCCGATTATAAAGATCTCTTCGTTCCCCCATGCTACAATCGAGAAGAGCACATGAGCAATAATTTCCATCCAAAACCCAACGAAACCAATTTCAAAAAATTAAAGATTTGAGCCAACACTCCAGGATTTCGATATTTTAAGATGAACAATTTTTAAAAAACATTTTTAATCTAACAATTTTATCCCTACATTTGCAGGCTAAAATTTTACAGTACTTTGAACCCATTAAAGCAATTTTCTATACCGTTTACCGGACTAAAATTGGGAGCCCATCAGTTTGATTATGAGCTGGATGACACCTTCTTTAATGCTTTCGAGTATTCGTTAATAAAAAGTGGTAATTTAAAAGTTAACCTGGAACTTGATCGACAAGAGACCATGTTACTCTTAAAATTTAAAGTTATTGGAACTTTAAATTTGGATTGCGATAAATGTTTATCGGAGTTCTCTTATCCTGTTAACTTATACGAAAGACAGATAGTAAAGTTTGCAGAAGATGAATTAGAAAGTGACGATGAGGAGATTATCTCGTTAAGCCGTAAAGATTCTGAAATTGATATATCCAGGCCTTTATATGAAATGATAAATGTGGCCGTACCTTATATCAAAAACTGTGAGCAGGCAAATAAAGAGTGTGATCAGGAAATGATTGATCGCTTAACGCAACTCTCTATCGACAAGCAGGCAGAAGAAAACGAACAAACAAGCGACCCACGTTGGGAAGCCCTTAATAAGTTAAAAAAATAATTAGATTATACACCAATGGCACATCCAAAACGGAAAATCTCGAAACAGAGAAAGAATAAAAGAAGAACACACTATAAAGCAGTGACGCCTTCTTTAGCAACTTGCGCAGCAACAGGTGCTATCCACGTACCTCACCGTGCATACAACGTTGATGGTAACCTATACTATAACGGTAAATTGGTTATCGAAAATACTCAAATCGGGTAATTTTCTTAAGAAATTGTTTGTGTTTTCAGCGGCTTTAGTTATACCTTAGTCCACTGAAAATTTAGGATTTAACCTAACTTAACACAAACAGATTTTTTCTATGAAAATAGGCCTCGACATAATGGGCGGAGACTATGCTCCCAAAGCAATTGTTTTGGGAGCAATAGCAGCTCATCAATCGCTAAACGCTGGAGAACATTTAGTTCTTATCGGCGATACCGAACAGATTAAACCCATTCTTACAGAAGAGGGATTTAATCCGGATCATTTTGAATACGTTCATACTGATGAAGTTATTGGTATGGGCGAACATCCCACAAAAGCAATCGTTCAGAAACCGAATTCGAGCATTGCTGTTGGTTTTAACCTTTTAAAAGAAGGTAAAATCGATTCTTTTGCAAGCGCGGGTAACTCTGGCGCAATGCTAGTTGGCGCTGTATTCAGCGTTAAAACTATTCCAGGCATTATTCGGCCTTGTTTATGTTCTATTCTTCCCAAGCTTAAAGGTGGTACCGGTTTATTATTAGATGTAGGTGCCAATGCAGATTGCAAACCAGATATCCTCCTCCAATTCGGCGTTTTAGGCAGTTTGTACGCCGAAAACTTATTCAAGATAGATAATCCAAGGGTTGCTTTAATGAATATCGGCGAAGAAGATGAAAAAGGTAACATGTTAAGCATGGCCACCTTCCCCTTAATGAAAGAAACCAATCTTTTTAATTTTGTAGGTAACGTAGAAGGAAGAGATCTTTTTAACGATAAATCAGATGTAATCGTTTGCGATGGCTTTACTGGAAATGTAATGCTTAAATTAGCTGAATCTTTTTACGTAATTACCATCAAAAAAGGATTGAAAGATGAGTTTTTCGATCGGTTTAATTACGAACAGTACGGTGGAAGTCCGGTTTTAGGTGTTAACGCTCCTGTGGTTATCGGACATGGAATTTCTAGTCCGCTAGCGGTTAAAAATATGGTTCTGCAATCCAGAGAAATGATTACTACGGGATTGGTAGAAAAAATTAGAATGGCATTTAAATAAAAATTCTTAAAATGAGTAAAATTCATGCTGCTATTACGGCAGTAAATGGTTACGTTCCCGACTATGTACTCACCAACACAGAGTTAGAAACCATGGTTGATACTTCTGATGAGTGGATTACGAGCAGAACCGGCATTAAAGAGCGTAGAATTTTAAAGGGTGAGGGTTTAGGCACTTCAGATATGGCAGTTCATGCCGTTAATGGTTTACTTAAAAAGAGAGGAATTGATGCATCAGAAATCGAACTTATTATTTTTTGCACTACTACTCCCGATTTTACATTCCCTGCAACGGCTAACGTATTGGCTGATAAAATCGGCGCTAAAAATGCCTGGGGTTACGATCTTCAGGCGGCATGTTCAGGTTTTATCTTTGGCCTGGCAACCGGTGCTTCTTTCGTAGAATCTGGCAGGCATAAAAAAGTATTGGTAGTTGGGGGTGATAAAATGTCGTCAATTATTAACTATGAAGACCGTACCACCTGTATCATTTTTGGTGATGGTTGCGGTTGTGCTTTATTGGAGCCAAACGAAGAGGGCTTAGGGATTCAGGATTCTATTTTAAGAACTGATGGCGCAGGAAGAGATTTTCTGGGCATGAAAGGTGGTGGTTCCGTTCAGCCAGCTACGCATGAAAGCATTGACGCTAAGTTACATTACGCACATCAGGAAGGCCGCACTGTATTTAAATTTGCCGTTACCAATATGGCAGATGTTGCTGCAGAAATTATGGAACGCAATAACCTTACCCCGGATGATGTGGCATGGTTAGTTCCACACCAGGCAAACAAACGCATTATTGATGCCACTGCAAACCGCATGGGCGTAACTACCGATAAAGTAATGATCAACATTGAGCGTTATGGTAATACGACAAACGGAACCATTCCTTTATGTTTATGGGAATGGGAAGGCCAGTTAAAAAAAGGCGACAACATTGTATTGGCTGCTTTTGGTGGCGGATTTACATGGGGTTCAATTTACCTTAAATGGGCTTACGATACTGAATAGGAATTTGGGAATGGTAAATAGATAAAGCGAGTATTTAATACGCCTGGTCTATTTCTTATCCCCCTTCTCAATTTCCCACATAATTAAAAACAAAAAAAGTATAACTTAGTTAATTCATTAACACTATTTTTTACATAACAAGGATTAAAAAATGGATATCAAACAAATACAGGAACTGATTAAATTTGTTTCTCGTTCTGGAGTAAACGAAGTTGCTATTGAGCAAGAAAACTTCAAGATCACGATTAAAACAAACCAGGCACCAACTGTTGTGCAGGCTACCGTACCACAAGCGCCGCTTGTACAGGCTGCAGCACCTGTTGCTACAGCTCCTACTGCTCCGATTGCGGCTATTCCTGCTGAGGAAGATACCTCAAAATACATTACAATTAAATCTCCAATGATTGGTACATTCTACCGTTCAGCAAGTCCGGAGAAACCGATGTTTGTAAATGTTGGTGATGAAGTTGGTATTGGCAAAGTGGTTTGTATTATTGAAGCAATGAAACTTTTCAACGAAATTGAAAGTGAAGTTTCAGGCCGTATCGTTAAAATTTTGGTTGATAATGCATCACCAGTTGAGTACGACCAACCTTTATTTTTAGTAGAACCTATTTAGAAATTGATTTCACAGATTTAAGATAATTGCACTGATTAATATTAATTATAAGATCGAAAAATCGGTGTAATCCTATCCATCGGTGTAATCATCAATTAAAAAATTATGTTTAAAAAAATACTAATTGCCAACAGAGGAGAAATCGCCTTGCGTATTATCCGTACCTGTAAGGAAATGGGCATCAAAACAGTTGCTGTGTACTCTACCGCAGATCGCGAAAGTTTACATGTACGTTTTGCTGATGAGGCTGTTTGTATTGGCCCGCCTCCGAGTAAAGATTCTTATTTAAATATTCCAAATATCATTTCAGCGGCAGAATTAACCAATGCCGATGCGATACATCCAGGTTACGGTTTTTTATCAGAAAATGCTAAGTTTTCTAATATCTGCCGTGAATATAACATCAAGTTTATTGGTGCTACACCAGAACAAATCAATGGCATGGGCGATAAAGCTTCGGCTAAAGAAACCATGAAAATTGCTGGTGTGCCAACTATTCCAGGTTCGGAAGGCTTACTTACGAGCGTGAAAGAAGGAATTGCAATTGCCAATGAAATGGGTTATCCGATTATTCTTAAAGCAACCGCTGGTGGTGGTGGCCGTGGGATGCGGGTAGTTTGGAAAGATGAAGATTTTGAAAATGCCTGGGATAGTGCCCGTCAGGAATCTGGTGCTGCATTTGGTAATGATGGCTTATATCTGGAGAAATATATTGAAGATCCACGCCATATTGAAATTCAGATTATTGGTGATCAGTATGGTAAAGCCTGTCACTTATCTGAGCGTGACTGTTCTATTCAACGCCGCCATCAGAAATTAGTAGAAGAATCTCCTTCTCCGTTTATGACAGAGGAACTTCGTGTAAGAATGGGTGAAGCTGCCATTAAAGGCGCAACGGCTGTAAATTATGAAGGTGCCGGTACAATCGAATTTTTGGTTGATAAACACCGTAACTTCTACTTTATGGAAATGAACACCCGGATTCAGGTGGAGCATCCGGTTACGGAAGAGGTAATTAACTTCGATTTAATTAAAGAGCAGATAAAAGTTGCTGCCGGAATTCCGATTTCAGGTAAAAACTATTTCCCGGATATGCACGCAATCGAGTGTCGCATTAATGCAGAAGATCCGGCTAATAATTTCCGTCCTTCTCCAGGAAGAATTTCCAATTTCCACTCTCCTGGTGGACATGGGGTTCGTGTAGATACGCATGTATATGCCGGTTATTCTATTCCGTCTAACTACGATTCGATGATTGCAAAGTTAATTTGCGTGGCACAAACCCGCGAAGAAGCGATTTGTACCATGGAACGTGCCTTAGGAGAATTTGTTATTGAAGGTGTTAAAACAACTATCCCTTTTCATTTACAATTGATGAAAGACCCGAACTTTAGAGCCGGTAATTTCACAACAAAGTTTATGGAAACGTTTGAGTTCACAGAATAAAAACCATATTAAAAGATAATAGAATCCCATTTTGTATAAAAACAAAATGGGATTTTTCGCGATTTAAATTTTAGAATTATTTTATTAAATTTGATTATGGAAACATTAATTGTACATCCCGAAAATAAAGCTCAGTTGAATGCTGTGAAACAAGTTTTGAAGGCGATGAAAATTTCTTTTGAAAGGAAAGAGAAACCATATAATCCTGAGTTTGTGGCAAAAATTCAGGAATCTGATCAAAATTACAAGGCTGGCAAATTTAAAATTATTAAAGTTGAAGATTTATGGAAATAGCCTTTGATGAAGTTGCCGAAAAAGATCTTCTTTTTTGGAAAAAATCAGGTAATAAGGCTATTCAAAATAAAATTCAGGAATTAATACAATCAATTGCATTATCTCCATTCCACGGAATCGGTAAGCCAGAGCCGCTAAAATATAATCTGGGAGGAAAGTGGTCAAGAAGGATAAATTCTGAACATAGAATTATTTATGAAGTTTTAGAGGATGAACAGCTTATCAAAATACATTCATTAAAAGGCCATTATAATTAATATTCAAATCAGCCATTAAAATATTTCTAATAAAAGTTTAAACTATTTCTATATTTAACACGTACATACCATTCTATTCGTTTAGAATGGTATTTTTGTTTTCAACATGAGCGACACTACAGAAAAAACATCCCTTAAAAAAGCAATTGGACAAAAAGGTACAACCTTAGAGGCAGAAATGTCTTTTTTCGATCACCTTGATGTACTCCGCAAACATTTAATCAGAGCCGTAATTGCCATCGGCGTATTTACAGGTATCGCCTTTTATTTTAATGAAGATATTTTAGATAAAGTAATTTTTGGTCCAAAGAAACCTGATTTCTGGACCTACCGGATGATGTGTAACCTGGTAGACCGTTTTCCATCATTAGGTAAAGACATGTGTATTACCAAAATTAATGGTGAGATCATTAACACAGAAATGGCTGGTCAGTTCAATCTGCAGCTTAATGTGTGCGTAATGTGCGGTATTATTGCCGGCTTTCCATATCTGCTCTGGGAAATCTGGCGCTTCATTAAACCTGCTCTGCACGAAAATGAAAGAAAATCTGCCAGCGGTTTCGTATTCTTCGCATCCGTTCTTTTTATTGTAGGTATTCTCTTTGGATATTTCATTGTTTGTCCGCTTTCGGTTAACTTCTTAACAGGTTACACCGTAAGTGCTGAGATTAAAAATACGTTCACCGTTGATTCCTATCTTTCATCGGTATCTACTTTAACGCTGGGTACCGGAATTATTTTCGAACTTCCTGTCATTATTTTCATCCTTTCAAAATTAGGATTAATGACGCCGAAACTGATGAGATCAAGCAGAAGATATGCAGCCGTTATTATTTTAATTATTGCAGCGATTGTTACGCCAACTCCAGATATTATGACGATGTTAATTGTAGCAACACCGCTATTCTTATTGTATGAGTTAAGTATTTTCGTTTCTGCCTATATCGAAAGACAAAAGAAAAAAGCCGAAAAAGCATTCTACGCTAACTAACAAAAACATTACGAACAGATTTTATAATTTCTGTATAAATTTGCACATGTCTGAGACAAAAGTTAAAATCGCAATTGGCGGAGATCATGCAGGCTTTGAATACAAAGAAATATTAAAGGATTTTTTAAAAGAATACGAAATTAAAGATTTCGGCCCATCCTCATCAGCTTCGGTTGATTACCCGGATTTTGCTCATCCTTTGGCCTCCGCTGTAGAAAATGGCGAATTTGATTACGGCATTTTGCTTTGTGGCTCGGCCAATGGTGTAGCCATTACCGCTAATAAACACAGTGGAATAAGGGCTGGGTTATGCTGGGAAAATGAAGTGGCCGCTTTAGTTCGTAAACATAACGATGCAAATATTTTATGTATCCCTTCCAGGTTTGTCTCAGAAGAGCTGGCAAAAGAAATTACAACAACGTTTTTAAATACTGAATTTGAAGGTGGTCGCCATCAAAACAGAGTTGATAAAATTTCTTGTTAATTAAAAACTAATCTAACTATTCAATAATGAACAAAAAATTTCTAACCCTTGGCTTAGCGTCATTCTTTGCGCTTGGCTGCTATGCGCAGGTTAAGCCACTTGTACCCAACAAAGATGCCATGCGTTTCAGCAAGGCCATTAATAAGGATAACGCTTACAAACATCTTTCGGTACTCGCTTCTGATGCGTATGAAGGACGTGAAACCGGAAAAAAAGGTGCCTGGATGGCCGCAGATTATATCCGTGATTATTTTAAATCATTAGGTTTAAAAGGCCCTGTTGACGGAAGCTATTTTCAGAAAATTGATTTGGTAAGCTATGCCTTAAGCGAAAGCATGTTAACCATTAATGGCCAGCCAAAAGTTGCATATAAAGACTTTATAATTGCCAGCAATGCTGTAGGCACTAAGGGTTTTACATTCAGCAGCGATGATTTAATTTTTGCAGGTTATGGTGTATCTGGTGATAATTATAATGATTATGAAGGAATAGATGTAGCAGGTAAAATTGTGGTGATTTTTTTAAATGGAGACCCGGCAAAAACTACGGAACCAAATGACCGCCGTGCCGCAATGATGGCCAAATCAAGAAAAATAAATTACCTGGCACAAAATAAAGCAAAAGCAGTAATTCTGATTGATCCAACATTGGATAATCTTTCTGAAGAACGTAAGGTAGCTTTACAATCGGGCCAAATGGTGATGAAATCTAAGGAAACAGTAGAAAGGATGGAAAAAATGAATCCTTTTACTACCATTTCCATATCCACCGCTACCGCAGACGAAATCTTGAAAGTAGCCAATACTTCAGTAGCAGACATTCAGAAAAAAATTACAGAGACTAAAAAACCAGCTTCACAAACCATCAATATTGCACTTTCTGCAAGTGCAATGAAGAATGAAACACCACTTCGTTGCGAAAATGTATTAGGCTTTTTAGAAGGTTCTGATCAAAAACTAAAGCAAGAAGTTTTGGTTTTGACTGGTCATTACGATCATATCGGCATTACGCCGGATGCACCAGGTGCGGATAAAATCAACAATGGTGCTGATGATGATGGCTCTGGCACCACCGGCGTATTGCTAATGGCTAAAGCGTTTACTGATGCAAAGAAAGCAGGAAGAGGTCCTAAACGGAGTATTTTATTCATGACTGTAGTAGGTGAAGAAAAAGGACTTTGGGGTTCTGACTGGTATTCTGAACATCCTGTATTCCCGGTTGAAAATACAATTGCAGATCTAAATACGGATATGATTGGCCGTATTGGCGAAGAATATCTTGGCAAACCAGATTCGGCGAATTACATCTATTCTGTAGGCTCGAAAATGCTGAGTACTGAGCTTGGTCTGCTGAGTGAGCAGGTAAATGCAACCTATACCAAAATGAAACTGGATTATAAATATGATGATCCGAAAGATACCCAACGCATTTATTATCGTTCAGATCATTACAACTTCGCTAAGTTAGGCATTCCGATTATCTTCTATTATGATGGAATGTTAGAGCAGGATTACCACAAGCCGGGTGATGAGGTAAGTAAAATCAACTTCCCATTATTGGCTAAAAGAACACAATTAACATACTATACAGCCTGGGAATTAGCCAACAGAGCGAAAAGACCTGCTGTAGATTCAGATGGAAAAGGTAATTTAAAGAAATAATAAAGTCATAAAATTAAGCCTCCTGATATTCGGGAGGCTTTTTTATGCACATTACTTTCCGTGCCTGCTTAAATTCTTATCTTTGATTTATGATGAAAACTGCCGAGGAATTTTTAGAGAAATCTGATGAGAAAGCTTTCGATTTACCGCATCGTAAAACCATAAATTTTAACATTGGAAAATACAATACGGCTGTTGAACGTGGCTTATCAAAATTCGAAAACCTCGAAGCATCTAAGAAAAAAGCGCATGTGCTGAAATGGCGGGTAATGGAGAATCTTGATAAGTTCTTACCGGAGTTCGAATCGAATTTTCAGCGCCGCGGGGGCAAAGTAATTTGGGCTAATGATGCAGAAGAAGCGCAGAAAGAAATCTTAAACATCATCAAAAGAAATAACGGCAAAACGGTTATCAAATCCAAATCGATGACCACCGAAGAAATTCATTTAAATGATTTTCTGGAAAGCAATCAAATCGAATCTCTAGAGAGTGATTTAGGCGAATACATTGTTCAGCTGCTTGGCCAGGCACCTTATCATATTGTTACGCCGGCTATGCACCTCAGTGCAACAGACATTGCAAAACTATTTCATGATAAGTTTGGCACGCCTATAGATGCAACGCCACCACAACTCGTACAAAAAGCCCGCGAACTGCTTCGCGACAAATATTTGAAAGCAGATATAGGTATCAGCGGAGGAAATTTTCTGGTCGCAGATACCGGTAGCATTGCACTAACAGAAAACGAAGGGAATGCGCGCTTAAGTACAACCTTTCCTAAAATCCATATTGCAATTGTTGGTATTGAAAAGATTATCCCATCCATGGCTGATCTGGATTTGCTATGGCCCCTATTGGCTTCCCATGGAACTGGCCAGAATTTAACAGTCTATAACACTATTTTAAGCGGACCACGACAGCCAAATGAAACGGATGGCCCGGAAGAAATGTATGTGATCCTTTTAGACAATGGCAGAACCAATTTATTAGCTCAAAAAGATCAACGCCAGGGTTTATATTGCATCCGTTGCGGCGCGTGTTTAAATGCCTGTCCGGTTTATAAAAATATTGGTGGTCATACCTATAACACTACCTACAGCGGACCAATAGGCGCTGTCATCACCCCACATTTAAAAGGCATGGAAGAGTTTAAACACTTAAGCTATGCCTCTAGCCTTTGTGGAAAATGTTCTGAAGTTTGCCCCGTTAAGATTGATATCCATAAAATGTTATTGCTTAACCGCAGAGACGCGGCTGCAACTCACGAAAACGGTAAGGTAGAAGAAATGGGCTGGGGAATGTTTAACCGGATGATGCAAAAACGTAAATGGATGGATTTATTTGGCGGAAAGGTTAAAAACTTCATGCTGAAAACTTTCTTCAAAAAAAGCTGGGGCAAGTATCGTGAAATGCCCAAAGTGGCAGATAAATCTTTTGCAAAGCAGTATGAAGAGATGAAGAAAAGCCGGGAGTCTTAAGAATAATACCTCTTTGCTGCATATTTAGAATTTCAATAAGTAAATTAGAGATAAATTAATCTTATGCCAACACTCTTTATCGTTTTTGGATTGCGGTTTTTCTTTTACTCAAATGAGCACTTACCTATCCATGTTCATGTTAGAAATGCTGATGGGGAGGCAAAGTTTGAAGTAGAAGAAGTAAAACTGACATCCAATAAAGGTTTAAAAAATAAAGATATTAGCCTTGCAATAGCATTAATTGAGGAAAATAAGGAGATCATAATTAACAAATGGAATGAATATCATGGAAAATAACATCACTAAAGTGTGGATAGAAAATGATAGCATCCACATAGAAACAAAAACAGGAGAAACAAAAAGCCATCCTTTAAGCTGGTTTCCGCGGCTTTCTAATGCACCAAAGGAACTTTTAGAAAACTTTAGTTTATCTCCGTTTGGAATTCACTGGGAAGAACTTGATGAAGATTTAAGCTATGAGGGCTTCTTTACCTATACGCATCAACCTCCTGTTTTAGAGAAAAAATAGTTCCCCAGCCAAATTCCATATGCAATTTAACCGAAAAGATAAAGACGACAAATTCTTATTGAATTTATACAAAAGATTGCTTTATCCGCGAATGGTTGAAGAAAAAATGCTTAAACTTCTGCGTCAGGGTAGAATTGGCAAATGGTTTTCAGGCATTGGCCAGGAAGCAATTGCAGTAGGCTCTACTTTGGCTATGCAAAGCGATGAATACATTTTGCCCATGCACCGAAATTTGGGGGTATTCACCTCACGGGATATTTCCTTAAAAAAATTAATGGCGCAGTGGCAAGGCAAAGCTACAGGTTTTACCAAAGGCCGCGACAGATCATTCCATTTCGGAACTCAGGACTTCAAAATTATCGGGATGATTTCTCACCTTGGTCCGCAGATGGCCTTGGCAGATGGCATTGCACTCGCGGATATTCTGGATAATAAACAAAAAGCAACTTTAGTTTATACAGGCGAAGGCGCAACGAGCGAAGGCGATTTTCATGAAGCGGTAAACGTTGCCGCTGTCTGGAATTTACCTGTAATTTTTCTGATCGAGAATAACGGATATGGATTATCAACCCCAAAGTCTGAGCAATTCAGGTGTAAAAACCTGATTGATAAAGCGATTGGCTACGGCATAGAAGGTGTTCAAATTGATGGAAATAATATTCTGGAAGTGTATGACACCATTAACCAACTGGCTGCTGAAATTAGAAAAGATCCGCGTCCGGTATTAATAGAATGCATGACTTTCAGAATGCGTGGACACGAAGAGGCTTCAGGCACGAAGTATGTTCCGCAAGAATTATTTGAAGAATGGGAGAAAAAAGATCCGTTAAGTAATTATGAGTGCTATCTAATTGAGCAAGGTATTCTCACAACTGATTCAGTTATTGATATTAAAATTCAATTTAAAAAAGATATTGAACTGGATGTGGAAGAAGCATTTGACGAGCCTGAGCCCATAGTGGATTCTGCCAAAGAGGAAAGTGATATGTATTTTCCTCACGAACAAAAAGTAGTTGAGCCTGGAGAATCTTTATCAGAAAAAAGATATTTAGACGCCATTAGTGATGGCTTGGATTTAGCCATGCAAAAATACCCAAATCTCGTTCTAATGGGTCAGGACATTGCTGAATATGGTGGCGCTTTCAAAATTACCGATGGCTTTACCGATAAATACGGTAAAGAGAGGGTTCGGAATACGCCCATTTGCGAATCTGCGATTGTGGGGGCTGGTTTAGGGTTATCAATCAATGGATATAAAGCGGTAATTGAAATGCAGTTTGCTGATTTCGTAACCGTTGGGTTTAACCAAATTGTGAATAACCTGGCCAAAACACATTACCGTTGGGGAGAAAAGGCAGATGTTGTGGTAAGGATGCCGACAGGTGCGGGAACGGGTGCCGGTCCTTTCCACTCACAAAGCAACGAAGCGTGGTTTACCAAAACACCAGGGTTAAAAATTGTTTATCCGGCTTTTCCCGGAGATGCAAAAGGTTTGTTGCTTGCTGCCATTGAAGACCCGAATCCGGTACTCTATTTCGAACATAAATATCTATACAGAAGTTTAACTGCCCCTGTTCCTGAAGGTTACTACACTACCGAAATCGGTAAAGCGGCAACCTTAAAAACCGGCAGTAAGTTTGCCATCGTCACTTATGGACTGGGGGTTCACTGGGCTTTAGATTACCTCGAAAACAATCCTGAAAGCGATGCAACTTTGATTGATTTAAGGACGCTTCAGCCCTGGGATAAACAAACGGTTCATGATGCGGTAGAAGCAACGGGCAGAGTTATCATTTTGCATGAAGACACGTTAACCAATGGTTTCGGCGCAGAAATATCTGCATGGATCGGTGAACATTGCTTCAAATTTTTAGATGCTCCGGTAATGCGCTGCGCCAGTTTAGATACCGCAATTCCGATGAACAAGGCATTAGAAGATGATTTTCTGGCTAAAGCCAGATTAGCAGAAACGATAGATATATTATTAAAATATTAAATAGTTTTGCCAAGGAGACACAGAAATCATGGAGAATATTAATTCCGTATCAATCCGTGTTTCCGTGGCTAATTCATACAAACATCAATGAGCAATTTTAAAGTCAAAGGAAATATAGTTGATATCGCCCATAAAAATATATTTTTTGGTGAAGTTGAAGTAGAAAATGGAAAAATAAAATCCATTAATAACATTTCTGAAGCAAAAGATGAAATGCATTTTATCTTACCAGGATTTATTGATAGTCACGTTCATATAGAAAGCAGCATGTTGATTCCGAGCGAATTTGCCCGCCTGGCCGTAACACACGGAACCGTTGCAACCATCAGTGATCCACATGAAATTGCCAATGTTTGCGGAATGGCTGGCGTGGAATTTATGATTGAGAATGGAAAGACCGTTCCTTTCAAATTTAATTTTGGGGCACCAAGTTGTGTACCAGCCACGATTTTTGAAACCGCTGGTGCGGAATTGAATCATAATGATGTTAAAGCACTATTGGAACGGCCTGAAATAAAATACCTGAGTGAAATGATGAATTTTCCTGGCGTACTTCATCAGGATGAAGAGGTACTAAAGAAAATTGCATCGGCACATGAATTGGGTAAGCCTGTAGATGGTCACGCGCCGGGATTACGTGGTGATGCCGTTCAGCAATATATTGATGCAGGGATTTCTACCGATCATGAATGTTTTACCGCCGAGGAAGCTTTGGATAAGCTGCAAAGGGGAATGAAAATACTGATTCGTGAGGGAAGTGCTGCGAAAAACTTCGAAGCCCTAATTGATTTATTGAATGACTGGCCTGAAATGATGATGTTTTGCAGTGACGATAAACACCCTGATAGTTTAGTAGAAAGCCATATTAATGCGCTTTGTGCAAGAGCGGTTGCCAAGGGAATTGATCTTTTTAATGTGCTTCAAGCAGCCTGTATCAATCCCATCCTTCACTACAAACTGGATGTGGGCGCATTGAAAATTGGCGACGCAGCAGATTTTATCCTCGCTGAAGATTTAATAGATTTCAAGATTCATCAAACCTATATCGATGGTATTCTCCTTGCTGAGAATGGAAAAATTCAGGGCGATTGGGTAAAGCAGGTTGAGGATCAGGAAGCGGTTAACCAGTTCGATTGCAGCTTTAAGATAGAAAGTGATTTTGTTTTTCCTTTCTCAGGTCAGGATGAGATTTTGGCAATTGAGGCTTTGGATGGCCAGCTGATTACCAACAGGCTTTCTGTAAAACCTAAAATTTTAAATCAAAATATTGTTAGTGATATCGAAAATGATGTTTTGAAAATGGTGGTGGTTAACCGTTATCATGATGCGCCGGTTGCCGTCTCTTTTGTTAAAAATTTCGGATTAAAATATGGCGCTATTGCCTCAAGCGTAGCACACGATAGCCATAACATCATTGCAGTCGGTGCAGATGACAAAAGTATTTGCGAAGCAGTAAACCTCATTATTAAAGAAAAAGGTGGCGTAGTGGCTTTAGGAAATGGAAAGGAAGAGGTTTTAGCTTTACCTGTTGCAGGCTTAATGAGCAACCAAAATGGGTATCAGGTTGCAGATTGTTATACTTCTATTGATCAGTTTGCAAAGGATGTCGGATCGACCCTTCAGGCCCCTTTTATGACCCTTTCTTTTATGGCTTTACTGGTTATTCCTCGTCTTAAACTTAGCGATAAGGGTTTATTTGATGGGGACGAATTTAGGTTTGTGTAATCTAAAGCATTCGTCACCTTGAATTTATTTCAAGGTATTATTTAGCTAAAAGATGCTGAAACAAGTTCAGCAGGACGATCGCAAAAAAAAAATTATTCCATCATAAAAACCTCAGCCAGTGGATTAAAAAGATAAATCCGTTTATCATCCAGGCACACACATCGATATCGCTTTCTAATTCTTTCACCTTTGGTAAACCTTCTGCCATCTTTAATTTTGAAGTTGGTATCAACTGGTAGTTGCTCGAGATGCAAAGTTTCTACCTTTTTTGAATCGTATTTTTTTAAGGCTCTTGATAAATGCAAATCGGAACAACTGGAGGCTGCCGGATTGGACATATAATTATCAATTGCCCGATGAATATCTTCAGGAAAAATATTCATTTCAAAAAACGGAACCATCATTCTTTGAAAATTCTTCTTCCACTCCAAACCATGGGGTTTCACTTTGTTTTTAAAATCGTTCCAGGTGAGTAAATGTGCAAATTCATGCACTGTGGTAACTAAAAAAGCGTAATGGTTAAGATTATAATTTACAGAAATCCGATGGCCCTTATCACGGTAAGGATGGCGATAATCACCTAATTTCGTTGAACGTGTTTTAGCGATTTTAAATTCACATTGAAAATAATCTATCCATTTTGCAATTAGCGAGGCAGCTTCTCCAGGCATGTACTGTGCTAAAACGTTAACTTTCTCCATTTTAACCGCAAAGTTCGCAAAGTTTTTCGCAAAGAGAAGAAGAAAAGTTATAGTCCATTTACAACTCGTTTCAATCCATCCTTCAAACGATTAACATTAAAATTCATGAGTAGCCCCAATTTATAATTTCCCAACTTCATATAAGTCAAAGTTTGAGCCAGGTGAATATCGTTTAAAGCCTCAACACTTTTTAATTCCAAAACTAATCTGTTCTCAACTAATATATCAATTCTATATCCACAATTTAACCTAACATCCTCAAAAATCAGAGGCATAGCCTTTTCTTTTTCGACAAACAGACCGGATTTGGCAATTTTGTAAAATAAACACTCTTGGTATGCACGCTCTAATAAACCCGGACCTAAAGCATTATGAACTTCAATTCCTAAACCAATCACTATTTTTGATAATTCATTCTCATCCATATTCTAATTAGCTTTATGTTCTGTGCGCTTTTTCTTTTTATTCTTTGCGGTTAACCCCCTCGACTGAAATTAGCTTTGCGTTCTTTGCGCTTTTTTCTCTGCATTCTCTGCGGTTAACCCCCTCGACTGAAATTAGCTTTGCGTTCTTTGCGCTTTTTTCTCTGCATTCTCTGCGGTTAACCCCTAGACTGAAATTAGCTTTGCGTTCTTTGCGCTTTTTTCTCTGCATTCTTTGCGGTTAACCCCTAGACTGAAATTAGCTTTGCGTTCTTTGCGCTTTTTTCTCTGCATTCTTTGCGGTTAACCCAAATGCTTATTCTTCCGATGGAAACAACGAAGCCAGTACCATTTTAATTTCTCCAAAAGAATAATCCTTCCCTAAAAACTCCCGGATCGTTGCCATAGATTTCGTTTTCTGGCTCTCTACCGCATCACTGATATTCTTAATTTTATTTGACTTAACCAATTTAGAAACATCCACTTGCTGCGTAGAAACATAGTAAGCTAAATGCCCCTCAATAGTTCCGACTGAAAAACCGCGTTCCTTTGCTATTTCTTCCAGTGTTTTTCCCTGTTCATAAAGTTCAAAACTGACGAGCTTCGTATCAATTTTCGGCTCCTTCTTTTTCTTCTCAACTGCTGATTTTACTTTAAGCGTTTCGCCTTTCAGCTGAATGGCCTTTTGTAATTGTTGATTCCGTTCGGAAATATTCAATAACGCATCGGTATCTGCTTTACTAAATTCCTTCCCATCAATAATGGCCTGCAACAGCGCTTTACTTTTATGAATTTTTTTAAGCTGTTCATATACCAGAATCTCCAATTCCAGTAATTCAGTTAAATAAGTCTTAACTTGTTTTTCTTGCTTTATAGTTTCAATATGGTTCAATAGCCGATCTGAAACCCCTTTAATTAACGGACTAAAGTATTTCAATGCAGCTCCTACCCTTTTTGAAACATTAAATAACGTATGCTCTGTCTGCGCTACGAACAGCCCCTTTAACTGATTAATAAATGTATCTCCAGTAGCAGCAATTTTTTGGAAATCTCGATAAAGTTCCATTGTCCAATCATCATAATGCTGCTTGGTTGATTTTTCTCCTTTATCAAAAGTCTGAACATGCTCTTTCATGTAATAGCGAACCAGATTTAAATCAAAGGCCCCTAATAAATAAGTCCTGATAAAATCGTAGCTCTCAAAACTGATCTGCTGATTGAGCACATCGTTAGTCTGCTTGGTTTTAGAGAAGTAATGGATATTCTGATCCTGCTGCAGACCTGTTTCCCTTAAATGCGAAGTTAAAACCAAACCATTTAGTGAACGCAAGCGCGAAAGTGCAACATAAGCCTGGCCCGGTGCAAAAGCATCACCAATATCAATAATCGCTTTATCAAAAGTCAGACCCTGACTTTTATGTACCGTGATTGCCCAAGCCAGTTTAATCGGATATTGCACGAAAGAGCCGGCAACATTTTCAGCAATTTCATTAGTTGCTTCGTTCAATTTATATTTTACATTCTCCCAGGTATATGGAGAAACGGTTATGACTGTTTTTTCCTCCGGAAGTTCTATTTCGATTACATCCTTTTCAATATGATGCACTACTCCTATTTTGCCGTTGTAATAACGCTTTTCAGCTGTCATATCATTTTTAATGAACATAATCTGAGCCCCTACTTTAAGCTCCAGGCTTTTATCGTTTGGATACGCATACTCATTAAAATCACCGGTAATTTTAGCATCGAAGAAATAAGATTTTGTCTTTAGTTGCGTTAGCCGTTCCCGGTTAATGGTATCAGCTTTATTGTTATGTGTGGTTAGGGTAATGTAGTTATCATCAGCCTGAGGTTTAAAATCCTGCTTAAAATGTTGCCTCAATAAAGCAGTATCTTCTGCCGTAATCTGGTTATTGCGAAGATTATTTAACAAGTCAATAAATACCGAATCATCCTGGCGATAGATTTTATCCAACTCAATATACACTGGTGGGCTATCCTTCAACGCATGGGCATCAAAAAAATAAATGCTTTTATAAAAACCAGCCATCACCCGCCATTCATCATTTTTAACTACGGGCGGTAACTGATGTAAATCGCCAATAAAAAGCAGCTGAACCCCTCCAAAAGGAACATTTCTATTTCTGCGAATGTAGCGCAAAGTAAAATCAATGGCATCAAGCATATCCGCACGCAGCATACTTACCTCATCAATTACCAGCAATTCCAACTCCTGAATCATACGCCTTTTATTGCCTTGCATATTTAAATGCTTCACAATTGTTCTAGGTGTATTAAAGTTAAAAGTGATATTCTGGTTAATAATATTTGTTGCAGCATCTGGAAAGAATGCACCAAAAGGCAACTGAAAAAGCGAATGGATGGTGACCCCTGATGCATTAATTGCAGCAATCCCAGTTGGCGCGCAAATCACTGCTTTTTTGTGCGTAAGCTGGATTAATTTTCGCAGAAAGGTCGTTTTACCTGTACCTGCTTTTCCTGTCAAGAAAACGTGCTTTGATGTATAATTTACAAATTTCGCCGCAATTTCTGCTGGCATAGATGTTTCTTCTAATTCTGGCATTATTAAAAAAGTTTCGGTTGCTTAATTTTGAAGGGATAATTAAAGCTAACAATTTTAGCACAAAAATAAGCATGATTTATAGAATTTCAGGATTATTTGAGTTTTTGAGTGTAGCCTTAGGTTCAACCCACAGCTTAATAATTAATTTAGTCCATTTTTTGCCATGGGTTAAAACCCATGGCAATATGAATTCAAACCCATTGCAGGTATTCAATTTCATCCTCGACAATATAACCTTAGGTTTCAACCCAAGGTTAATGATCCAATTTTAATTCAAATGTCGTCATGGGTTGAAACCCAGGGCTGGAAATATATTTACACCCAGACTGGCAGCACAATTATAACTTGCCCTTAATTAAACAATTAACCAGTTTTTCTTATCTTTGCAGCCTGATGAAACAAAATTATTCAAATAATATCGCAGTTAAATTCCTTTAACCAGGTTTCATCGCCCTTTTTTACCCAAAATTTTATTATGCTTCACCCTGAAATAGAAAAACGTAAAACCTTTGCCATTATTAGTCACCCCGATGCGGGCAAGACCACTTTGACGGAAAAATTCCTTCTTTTTGGTGGTGCCATCAACACGGCTGGTGCAGTAAAACGTAACAAGGCAAATCAGAGCAATACTTCTGATTTTATGGAGATTGAGAAACAACGTGGGATTTCGGTTGCAACCTCGGTAATGGGTTTTGAATATAGCGGCAAACGCATCAATATTCTTGATACACCAGGTCACAAGGATTTCGCTGAAGATACTTACCGAACTTTATCGGCGGTAGATAGTGTTATTTTAGTGGTAGATTGTGTGAAGGGTGTTGAGGAGCAAACGGAAAAACTAATGTCTGTTTGCAGAATGCGGAACACACCGGTAATTATTTTCATCAATAAAATGGATAGAGAAGGTAAGGACGCTTACGATTTATTAGATGAGATTGAGGAAAAACTAAACATTAGCTTGTGTCCGCTTTCATGGCCTATCGGTCAGGGACATACATTTAAAGGTGTTTACAGCATTTATAACAAGCATTTAAATTTATTCAATTCAGATAAAACTAAAGTAACTGATTCGGTTGTAGCGGCAAACGACCTGAATGATCCATCATTGTTAAATTACCTTAAAGAAAACGAAATCAACAACTTAAAAGACGATGTTGAGCTGGTTGACGGTATTTATGGTAAAATCGATAAAGATTTATATACGGAGGGTTTAGTTGCACCTGTATTTTTTGGAAGTGCAATCAACAACTTCGGAATCAAAGAACTTTTGGACACTTTTATTGATATCGCTCCAAGTCCACGTCAACGTGAGGCCGAGGAACGTGATGTATTGGTGGATGAGAAAAATTTCAGCGGATTTGTATTTAAAATCCACGCAAACTTAGACCCTAAACACCGCGACAGAATTGCCTTCCTGAGGATCTGTTCTGGTAAATTTGAAAGAAACAAATTTTATTACCACACCCGGCAGGATAAGAAATTAAAGTTCTCTAATCCGATGGATTTTATGGCCAATGAGAAAAGCATTGTGGAAGAAGCCTGGCCAGGTGATGTTGTTGGTTTATATGATAGCGGAAACTTCAAAATCGGCGATACGCTAACTGAGGGCGAGAAATTACAGTTTAAAGGAATCCCAAGTTTCTCTCCGTCTATCTTTAAAGAGGTAGAAAATATGGATCCGATGCGCACCAAGCAATTGGAAAAAGGAATTGAGCAGCTCACTGATGAAGGAGTGGCGCAATTATTTGTGATGCAACCTGGAAATAGAAAAGTAATTGGCGCAGTTGGTGAACTTCAGTTCGAAGTGATTAATTTCCGTTTAGAACATGAATACGGTGCTAAATGTCGTTTCAGAACATTAAGTTATACGCGCTCTAGCTGGGTAACATCATCCGACAGGAAAAAACTGGAAGAGTTTGTAAAGCGTAAACAACAGCATATTGGCTTCGATAAAGAGGCAAACCCCGTGTATTTAGCCGATAGCGAATACATGATCAACCTAACAAAACAAGATTACCCAGATATAGAATTCCATAAAACGAGCGAGTTTAAGAGTTAGAAGGAGTCTAAAGTCATAAGTTATTAGTCAAGAGTCAATCGCGATGCAAACCTCTCAGGTTTTAAAACCTGAGGGGTTTGTCGTTTTTCATAAACAGCTATAAGCATTAAAACTGTAGATTTGAGTATCTATGAAAAAAATAAATCTTTATTATCTAGCCTTAAGCCTATTTCTATTTTCAACGGCCTGTAAAAAGACGACACCAGATGTTGTTACAATCCCCCCTTCAGAAAAAGACAAAATAACATCAGTAACTTGGAAATTTAATTCTTTCATAGCAGATGGGCAGAATGTATCACAGATTTATCCTGGAGCAATATTAAGCATCAAGCAAAATGGCAACAACCTTGAAATGATTTCTTTACAAAATCAATATACTGCATTACCTATTACAGCATCAACATCAATTACTGGTTTGGGAAACCCAAGCTTTAAGGATATTCCTTCTTCTGATAAAATATATAATTATATTAAAAGCTTAAGCATCAAAAATCAATCTTTTAGCTATGCTTATACAGAAGATGAATTTAAGGACTATAATTTAATAAAATATTTCTTATCAAATAATAACGATGTAAAATCTATTTTCGAGAATATTGGAATTAAAACCTCTACACGCATTACAAAAAAACATGCTGTTTACTTCTACTCGAACAACGAAAAGTTTTCACTTGATATGAACCTCCCGAAAAAAACAGAATTGTTATCAATAGCTGATGTAGAGGCGATAAATACGGGCAAAAACGTGTATTACATTGATGGTGTGGGCTACGGTAATAACAGTTTAATTTTAGCGGAAGCTGATGCCGATTTTGCAACTTTGAAAAATGCCTTAAAAGCTGTACTTGAGAAAAGAGTTTTAACTGAAGTTCAAGCGCAGGCGATGAGCAATGCCAAGGTAACTTTTTATGCGAGAGCCGGAGGCAAAGAGTCGTTCATTAAAATAGCTAATACTTTAGATGAAGTAAAGTCTATCCTACCAGATTTTGAAGCATTTAATAACGCAGCTACTTCATATCCCATCTCCTATTCACTTCGCTCTGTAAAAGATTTTGTTATGTTTAACCAAAGTATTACACTTAATGTGATTATATAGAATTTATATCCTAAAAATAATATTTTTTCATAATAAGTCCCTTAATACTATTATATGAGACTGTTAGATGAATTAAATCACGATACAAACCTCGCACGTTTTTGAAACCTGCGAAGTTTTTTAATTAGAATAGCAGTTCCATCAGAATCTTAAATAACATTTTCAGGCACATATTTATGATAAACCTGCTCTAAACGTCTTTTGATTTTTGAAATCAGCAATCTTGGCTCAAGCACCTTAACGCATTCCCCAAAACCTAGTATTTCTCGTTCCAGTTCATAATTTAATACCACATCAATTCTAAAAATGGTTGTTTTATCATTTTTACTTACAAGTACTTGCGATGAATGCAAAGGCTTGGTTACAACATAAGGGGCATTCTCGTTATTAAATTCCAGAATAACTTTATGTGCACGATCCCGTTCACTTTTAGTTACCCCGATTAAATCATCGTAATACCATTCGAAATCTACGCCCTGGTAACTGATAAATTCTTCATTCGGCAACTCCTGAAAGGCTTCAATCCTATCCAATGCCAGATTTAAGATTCCGTTGCGTTTTTTGGCCTTGCAAATCAAGAACCACCGGTTCCGATACTCCTTTAACAGGTATGGAAAATAAATACCTTGCTGAGACTGCTGAGCCTTAAATGATTTATACTCTATTAACAGCGACCGCTTATTCAAAACGGCCTGATATAAAGGCGGAATACATTCTAGTCCCTTAACCAACTTATTGCTTTCTAACTGAATATTATTGCCACTTTGCCTGGTTGATTTGTAGAGATTATTTTCTAAACGTGCAATCATATCGCTCATTTCATCGAAATAATTAAAGGCGTTAAATTCCTTTAACACACCTACAATTTCTTTCATTTTATCAACATCAGCCTGATTAATAGGTGCTTTTGTAATGCTGAAATTGGGGTCTTCGTAAGCATAAAACCGCTTATCTTTCACAATGATTGGCGCATTATAACCGAGCTTATCACTACGCATCAACTGAATGTCTGCCTGAATGGTTCTTTTACTTACCCCACTTGTAATTCCTTCCAATTCATAAAGCGTTTCTGCAACCTTTTCAATAATGTCGTCCAGGCTCCATTTACGAAAACGATTTTTTAAGCAATCATCAATGGTTTTATATCTGATCAGGGCTAATTTATTTACAGCCATTTTGTAACGAATTTAAATTTCTATTTTAAGGTTGGCATTTCAGCATGATTAAATATAGCAAAGTCTTGCCTTACTACGCAATACAATCGCGCAGTAAAGGTTCTTTTAGCGAATATTTTAATTTTATTTACCTGTAAGTCAGAATTTTAAAATAAATATTTAAAATAATTTTAATTGCGCAAATCTGTCGCGCAGTGGTGGAGGCATCTTTGTAATGTTGGTTATGGCATTAGATTTAAATGTTCGCTTAACAAATATTAAACCCCTCGGTAGGCGAGTAATACCTGCTGAGGATCAGTTCTTTGATAAAATATAATCATCATATAAAGAAATTCTGATGAAAATCAGGATGGCAACACTAAACAATGAATACCCATGGTTGTGGGTTTCTGTATAGCCCCAAAGTATAAATTTTATATTCTGGTACGAGTTGTAATAGATTGTCTAAACACGTTGTGTGTCGTGGGTTCGAATCCCACTTCCGGGTAACCGGAATAGCTCAGGGGTTAGAGTAACAACCAAATATGCAGGTTCGAATCCTGCTTCCAACTGTCACTTGGAATAGCAAAATGGTAATGCAATGGATTAAGGTTCCATCTTAGAAAGAAGAGATACTTCAAATTTCTCAATGATTAGCAGTGTAAAACCGCATTTGGCTGAGAGATTTTTTATAAAATCTTCAAGCAATTTGTCTTTTGCCTTGTAAGTAAAACGATGAAAGCGTTGATTTAAAAATCAAATCTTGAGAAAACATAAAGTATAAATCTTTGGATTTATCTAATTGAATAACTTGATTTCATCTTTAAAAACACCAGGATTCTATTTACTTCCGCAAGAAACAAATGAATGCGCTTTTGCAATGCTTTGTAAAACAAAAAATTATATAATTATAAATCTTAACATCAAAAAAAATGAAAAGAGTAACCATTAACACCAATGATGTTGGATTGGTGTTCAAAAAAGGGAAATTTAAAAATGTATTAACAGCAGGAACTTACTGGTTGGGTTTCGGCGATGAAATTTCGATTTACGACATGGGAAAGGAATACAATTTCTCGGTTTCAGAATTGGAAATTTTATTAACCAACAGCGACTTTGTAAACATAGTACACATCGTAGATGTAGCTGATCATGAACTGGCTTTGGTTTACCGAAATGGCAATTTCAAAAACGTACTAATTGCAGGTAAACATGCCATTTGGAAAGGTTTATCGACTTATACTTTCGAAAAAGTGAATATCAGCAATATCGAAATTGATGCTAATATTGATAGAAACTTATTAGAAAAAACACCATTAATGAACTATATACGAGCTTCAAAAGTCGAATCTTACGAAAAGGCATTATTATTTATTGATGGAAAATTTGAGAAAGTGTTGAACGCAGGCAACTATTTATATTGGAAAAATGCAACCACTATCAGTGTCCTAAAAACAGATATGAGGCAATTGAACATGGAGGTTACAGGACAAGAAATCTTGACAAAAGATAAAGCACAATTGAGAATCAATTTCAGCATTCAATATAAAGTGGTTGATATAATTAAATCACTATTAGAGAACAAGGAGTTTGAGAAACAATTGTATGTCACGATGCAATTGGCACTTAGAGCATCCATCGGCTTAATGACTTTTGATGAATTGATGGAGAGTAAGGAAAAAATTGCAGCACAAGTAATGGATTTAACCATTGCAAAAGCAGAAAATTTAGGCGTTAAATTAATCAACTGCGGTGTTAAGGACATTATTTTGCCTGGTGATGTGAAAGAGATTATGAATCAGGTTTTAATTGCCGAAAAAAGGGCGCAAGCCAATATCATTACCCGAAGAGAAGAAACGGCTTCGACAAGAAGTTTGTTAAACACTGCCAAATTGATGGAAGACAACGCCATGTTGTATAAGTTGAAAGAGATGGAATACGTAGAGAAAATCGCGGAAAAAATTAATACCATCAGCTTATCAGGCAGTGGTCAAATTGTTGACCAATTGAAACAAATTTTCGTAAAATAAATTAAATTTAGAAATCCCTCGGTTAGGTGAATGTTGCCTACCGGGATTAGTTAAGGAAAACAATGAACACAACAATAACAGGAAAAACCTTAATAGAAATAGGTTATACCGACGGAAAAATATTAGGACTGGCTTTGGATATTATGAAAGCCAACTTCGCCGATACCGAAGAAAAGGAATTATTGGCCTTATTTAAAAAAATAAAAGACTACCCGGAAAGCTTTTTGGATGACGAAATACTGCACACCTTAGCAACCGAGATTATCGAAGCGTCTAATGCCCCAAAAGATGAAACCATTGCATTGTTAAATGATGCTAAACCTTATTCCATTTTTGGCGCTGACTATATTGAAGAAGGTGCGAGGAGCCAAATGGATATCGCCATGAAGTTACCGGTAACGGCAGGCGGTGCGCTGATGCCAGATGCCCATCAGGGATATGGATTGCCTATTGGTGGCGTACTGGCAACAAGAAATGCCATAATCCCCTACGGGGTCGGTGTGGACATTGGCTGCCGGATGGCGCTAAGTATTTTTGACATCCCGGAGAAGCACTATTTCGGTAAGGATGCGATGTACAAACGCGAACTGATTGCTTTTACAAAATTTGGCGCCGGTCAGAATTTTAACGGAAATGAAAAGGCAGACCATGAAGTTTTAGAAAACGAAGCTTTCAACAGTACACACTTTTTAAAAAATTTACATGGCAAAGCCTGGGCGCAGTTGGGTACTTCGGGTGGTGGAAATCACTTTGTAGAATGGGGAATTATAGATTTCGCAGCGCGTGATGAGGTATTAAACATCGACAAGGGACGTTATTTGGCTTTGCTGACGCATTCGGGCTCTCGTGGTTTCGGCGCTACCATTGCCGGCCATTACACCAAACTGGCAAAAGAAATCTGTAAACTGCCCAAAGAAGCTGCAAATCTCGCTTATCTGGATCTAAACTCGGCTGAAGGTCAGGAATACTGGATCGCCATGAATTTAGCAGGCGATTATGCTTCTGCCTGCCATGAGGTAATTCATAAAAGATTAACCAAAGCCATTGGGGCAAAAGTATTAGCAAGGGTAGAAAACCACCATAACTTCGCCTGGAAAGAAATGCTTGATGGCGAGGAAGTAATTGTTCACCGAAAAGGTGCCACGCCAGCTGGTAAAGGTGTAATGGGGATTATTCCGGGAAGCATGACCGCCCCAGGTTTTCTGGTTCGTGGCAAAGGAGAGATGAGTTCGATTAACTCGGCTTCACATGGTGCAGGAAGGCAAATGAGTAGAACAAAAGCCCTCCAATCGATTACTAAATCAGATATGAAAGCGATTTTGAAAGACCACAATGTTACTTTAATTGGTGCAGGTTTGGATGAGGCGCCAATGGCTTATAAAGATATCCATAAAGTGATGGCTGCACAAACAGCTTTAGTTGATGTGATCGCAACGTTCGAACCTAAAATGGTTAGAATGGCTGATGATGGAAGTAGAGAGGATTAAGTTCTTGTTGTTCATTCATTGACCGTTTTGATACCTCTTAAAACGATCGTTATTGCGAGATTCAATTCTTCATTAAATGAAGCAATCTGTTTTGCTCTAACCGCTACAGGTTGCTTCACGCTCCCACTCAACCCAAGGCTTCGGTTCACAATGATGATGAAGTGAGGGATCATCTATTTTTCGTTGATTGCTTCGAACTTAGCTATCTTTAAAGTGATTAAATATTAGCATTTTCAAGTGGATAAAACGTAATCACATTTTTCACTTTTTTGTCTTTAGCCTTACCGGTCAAGTTGGTAAAATTCAATATACTGATATATTTAACTGGGTCGCCTGTTGATTCGAAAACGATGACTTCTGCATAATTTTGTTCCTGAATTAGTGCAGGATTATCTTTTAAAACATCAAAATTTCGCTTGTTAAGTTCACTTAAAATCATCTCCTTATTTTCTATTACTGGTATGCGATTGTGGAATTTGCGCCTATTCATCCATCGGTCATTTATTTCAGAATAGGGCTTGGAAACCTGACCATTCAACACGGCAAATATTATTCCTCCAATAATTACGACAAATTCTCCAGCCCAAATAATCCACAATAAAATTCCGCTAATAGTACCTGTTTTTTCTATTTGGAAAGTTCCGATTTCATTAAGATTAATAATTTCCTGAAAAAGTACATTTGGGTGCGTGAAAAGAAAAAAGAAATCATCCGCTAATACTTTAAAATCTGTTGCATTAAGGTTAAAAGTAAAACCTTTATTGCTATAGATTAACGTATCAAAAAATACCCATTGTATATAAAAGGCAAATAGTCCGCAAAAGATAGCGATAATGATAACTATTCTCTTGTTTCTAAGTTTTCCAATCTTAACACCGAGATCAATAAAAAAACCTAATCCTACACCCAAGAAAAATGCAATTATGGCTATAAACCAAATGTTAGGGATTAATCTACCTAGAATAATATAGAATATGGGTAAAACCAATGAAGCAAAGATGCCAATGGCAGCAGTAGTCAAAATAGCTGATGGCGAAGCATAGCCTTGAGGCGTATATTTATTTTCCATAAAAGCGTTGAGATTTAATTTGAACACTCAACCTATCAAATTGTTTGGATGAGTGCTCAAACTTTAACTATTTCAACTTACTTAAAGCCAGTTTAATCCGTGGTAACATATCTTTAATGTCTTGCAACGTACATGCACCAACTGATGCCCTAAACCAAGGCATGCGTTCTTCGTTTCCGAAAGCTGAAAATGGCACAAGTGCAGCGCCTGCCTCTTTAATCAGGTAAAAATTCACATCAGTACTATCTTTTAGCAATTGACCGTCTTCAGTTGTTTTACCGATGTAATCGATTTTAATTGTTAAATAAATGGCACCCATTGGCTCCACAGCATCTACATTAAAACCTTCGCTTTTTAATTCATTAAAACCGTGATATAAAGCGTTTAAGCTATCTTGAATCTGGCCCTTGAAACCAGTTAAAAAGCGGTCAACCTGTACTTTATCATTGAAGTAATTTGACATCGCTACCTGCTCGGCTTTCGGTGCCCAGGCACCCATGTGGCCCACTAAGGCCTTCATACGGTTTAAGATATCTTCCGGACCAAAGCCCCAGCCTACCCTTACGCCTGTTGCCGCTAAACATTTCGAACTTCCATCTACAAAAACGGTAAACTCACGCATCGCCGGACGTAATGAAACCGGATTTACGTGCTCTTTTCCAAAGGTTAACAATGAATAAATCTGATCGTACATTAAATAAAGTGGTTTTTCATCCGCTCCGCGGGATGCATTTTCTGCTAAAACCACATCGCAAATTTCTGCTAAAGAATCTGCATCGAACATGGTTCCCGTTGGGTTTAACGGAGAACAAAGTGCCAGTAAGGTAGCGCCTTTTAAATGCGGTTTCAACTGTGCAGCTGTTGGCATAAAGTTATGCGCTGCATCGGTTTCTACAGCAATTGCTTTGGCTGAAGTTAAATGGCAATAGTGGTTGTTATTCCACGATGGTGCTGGAAACACAACCGTATCTCCCGGATCTATCAACGCCAAATAAGTTGCATAAATTAAGGGGCGTGAACCGCCCGAAACTAAAATACTATTGGTATTATATTCCAATCCGAATCTATCTTTCAATAATTCGGAAACAGTTTCCCTCAACGCTAAAACACCGTCAGCCGGGGGATAATTGGTTTGATTAGCGTTGTATGCCTCTACAATTCCAGCTTTTAATTCGGTTGGAATTGGATAGATATTCGCATCAAAATCTCCGATGGTCAAATTAGCAATAGATGCACCTTTACGCTTCATCTCATTAACTTCGTTCCCAATTTTTATAATCTCTGAGCCAATTAATGCACTGGCTAATACTGAAACTTTCATATCTATGCTATTAAATCTGCTATTGCTTTATTCACTTTTTCGAAACCAAATTGAGACAAAACAGCCTGCATTGATGCAGCAATCTGCTCATTGCAAAGGTTGCCAATGCTTCCCTCGTGTGTATGATGTATTTGGCCCGATGGTGCAAAAGTACCATTTTCTATCTGTTCCCCAACAATTTTATAAGCTTCCCTAAACGGAACACCTTGCAAAGCTAAATCATTAACTACCTCGACACTAAACAGATAATCATATTTTTTATCCTTCAAAATATCATCTTTAATGGTGATGTTCTGGAACATAAAAGTGGCGATCTCCAAACATTCATTTAACGAAGTAATTGCAGGAAAAAGATTTTCTTTCAGGAGCTGTAAATCTCTGTGATAGCCTGAAGGAAGATTAGTAATCATCATGGCAATTTCATTCGGCAAAGCCTGAATTTTATTGCATCTAGACCTGATTAATTCAAAAACATCCGGATTTTTCTTGTGCGGCATGATGCTGGATCCAGTGGTTAACTCTGGCGGAAAGCTAATAAAACTGAAATTCTGATTGATGAATAAGCAAACATCCATTGCCATCTTTGCCAGTGTTGCTGCTACTGCACTCATGGCCTGCGCTAAAATTCGCTCGGTTTTTCCACGGCCCATTTGCGCATAAACCACATTATAGTTTAAACTTTCAAAACCCAACAATTCAGTTGTTAATGTTCTGTTTAATGGAAAGGAAGAACCATAACCCGCAGCAGAACCCAATGGATTTTTATTGGTAATTTTCCAGGCCGCAAGCATCAATTCCAGATCATCGGCAAGGCTTTCGGCATAAGCACCAAACCATAAACCAAAAGATGAAGGCATCGCAATTTGCAAATGCGTGTAACCGGGCATCAACCTATCTTTATGCGTATTGCTTAATTCAATCAGCTGGTTAAATAATGTTGATGTTTGTTGCACCATATCTTCGATACAGGCACGGAAAAACAGTTTCAAATCAACCAGAACCTGATCATTACGCGATCGCCCGCTATGTATTTTTTTTCCCGCTTCGCCAATCCGTTGGGTTAGTAGCCATTCCACCTGCGAATGCACGTCTTCTACAGAATTATCGATTGTGAAATTTCCTGCTTCGATTTCAGCATAGATATTTTTCAGTTCCAGTTGAACTGCTCTCAATTCATCTTCCGTCAGTAAATTGATCGTTTCCAGCATTTGCGTATGTGCCAGAGAACCTAACACATCAAATTTTGCCATTTGTAAATCCAGTTCACGGTCTTTTCCAACAGTAAAATGCTCTACAAACTGATTTACATCTATATTTTTCTGCCAAATCTTCATTTTAATTTTATTTAATTGCAAAGGGCGCTAAGTTTTTCGCAAAGCACACAAAGCTTTTGTTTTACCATAGAGTTTGCTGAGCTTCCCACAAAAACCCTCCACCTTAAAACCCTACCTTTAACCTTGAATCACAGGTTTTAACATATTTACATAGCCTTCTACACCTTCAGCAACTTCCTTCACATATAAAAATTCATCAGCCATGTGTGAGCGACCGGAAAAGCCCGGACCGCATTTTACTGATGGGATATCTAATAAAGCCTGATCGGAAGTAGTTGGTGAACCATAAGTGGTTTTACCCAATGCCACTCCGGCCTGAACGACAGGATGATTTTTATCTATTGATGAAGGCTTCAAACGGATGGAACGTGGGGTAACATCACAATCTACATTGGCACGGATAATTTCTAAAACTTCTTCATTGGTATAAGCATCCGTAACACGAACATCTACCGTAAAAGTACAGTTAGCGGGTACAACATTATGTTGAGAACCGGCATTGATAATCGTCACCGTCATTTTCAGCGGACCAAAGACTTCTGAAACTTTAGGAAACTGGTAATTTCTAAACCATTCGATGTCTTTTAATGCTTTATAAATGGCATTTTCACCTTCCTCTCTTGCCGCATGGCCAGCCTTACCGTGCGAAACACAATCAATTACTAATAATCCCCTTTCTGCGATGGCTAAATTCATTTCTGTAGGCTCGCCTACAATTCCAAACTCAAGTTCTCCTAAATCTGGCAATACCAGTTCCAGACCATTGTTGCCAGAAATTTCTTCTTCCGCTGTTGCGGCCAGGCAGATGTTATATTTTAAATTTTCATGCTCGTAGTAATATAAAAATGCACCTATTAATGAAACTAAGCAACCACCGGCATCGTTACTGCCCAAGCCGAAAAGCTTATCATCTTCAATCGCCGCATCGTATGGATCGCGGGTATAGCCAGAGTTTGGTTTAACCGTATCGTGATGTGAGTTTAATAACAACGTAGGTTTACTGCCATCAAAATGCTTGTTATATGCCCAAACGTTGTTCATTTTACGTTGAGTTTTTACCCCTCGCTCCTCCAAAAACTGAGCGATTAAGTTCGCCGTTCGATCTTCTTCTTTACTAAAAGACTGAATGCGAATTAACTGTCGCAATAAATCCAGACTTTCTTTTTGTATATTTTTTAATAACATAGTATCGAGTATTTAGTATCAAGACAGATTCAGCCCTAAAATTGCCACTTTTATACTTGCTTTAAGCTTTTGTCTTTTAGCTCTCTTTAGTGTACAGGTTCCCGGCTTTTAAAGCGGAAAGTTTAATGCCTTTTATTAAGGAGGAACTAAAACCATTATGTTCCATTTCGTTTAAACCCGCAATGGTACAGCCTTTCGGCGAAGTTACCTTATCTATTTCTGATTCCGGGTGTGTGCCATGTAATAAAAGTAAATCTGCAGCACCCTTTGCGGTTTGAACTGCCATTTTCAAAGCCTCATCTGCATGGAAACCAATTTCAACCCCACCTTGCGACGCTGCTCGGATGGCTCTTAAAAAGAAGGCAATACCGCAAGCACATAATGCCGTTGCAGATGTCATTAAATCTTCGTTTATTTTTACTACAGAGCCAACGGTTTCAAACATTTTAGTCACGTCTGCAATGTTTTCTGCAGAGGCATTGTCGCTGGCGATACAAGTCATTGATTGTCCGATGGCAATTGCCGTATTTGGCATCACCCGAATTACTTCTACACTTTCCCCTAATTTCTCTCGAACGGCAGCGCAACTTACGCCAGAAATAACAGAAATTACCAGGTGTTTGGCTGGATCTATGAAGGAATGAATCTCATCTAAAACGGTATTTAACTGTTGTGGCAAAACGGCTAAAATAACCACATCTGCACTGACAACCGCTTCTTTATTTTGGTTACTTACTACAAACCCAGCATCAGCAAAAGATTTCAGATGATCGATATTTCTACGGGTTAGCGTGATGTTGGCTGCCTGAGCGAAATCAGCTTTTACCAATCCTTTTGCTAAAGATAATCCAATATTTCCGCTACCGATAATGGCTATTTTTTTCATGTGGTTCGTTTATTATTTTCTGTTGGTTGTGTATATTAAACCTCGTAGGTTTTAAAAACCTACGAGGTTTGTATTGATCATTTTAACCTTCATCCTCTACCTTATTTCAGCATTTTAGTGCCGAAAGTTCCATCAGCCAGTTCATTCAGTTCATCGGCTTTGCCGATATAAACAGCAGACACACCTTTGTTAATCGCTTCAAATGCATTATGCAATTTCGGAATCATTCCCCCTTGAACCGTTCCATCGGCTTTTAAGCCTTCAAACTCATCGGCTCTGATCTCTCTTACTAAAGATGCATCATCATTAACGTCTTTCAATACTCCTTTTTTCTCGAAGCAATAGATTAGACGGGTTTGGTAAAGAGATGACATGGCCACGGCCACCGAAGAGGCAATGGTATCGGCATTTGTATTTAACAGCTGCGTATCTCCATCGTGCGTAATGGCACATAATACCGGTACGAAGCCGGCCTTAAGCAAGCTATCCAACGTTTTGGAAGAGACTGAATTTTCGTCTAGATCGCCAACAAAACCATAATCTATTACCGCACCGGCTTGCGGACCCGCATCTTCTCCGTACGTTTTCTCTGCTACAGGACGCTTTTTTGCTTTAATTACATTTCCATCTGCACCACTTAAGCCTATTGCGTTACTGCCTTTAGCCTGAAGTTGGGCAACCATATTTTTATTAATTAACCCGGCGTAAACCATGGTTACAATGCGGAGGGTTTCAATATCAGTGATTCTACGACCCTCTATCATTTTGGCCTCGACGCCTAAGCTCTCACCAAGTTCAGTTGCGATTTTCCCACCGCCATGAACCAAAATCTTATCGCCCGGAAGTGCGGTAAAATCTAACAGAAAGTGATGTAATTTCTCAGAATTATCAATTACGTTTCCACCTATTTTTATGATAGTGAGTAAATTATTATTCATTTTTAAAAAATTGTTCGGTTAATTCATTCAATTTATTGGCAAGCAGTTTTTTGTCGATCAATTTGGTCTCATAATCGGCAATTAATGCCGGAGATACATTTCTGGCTAAAGCATATTCGACCACTTCTACATCTTTTCCTTTACACAATAGAATCCCGATGCTTGGATTTTCATGATTTCGTTTAACATCGCGGTCAAGTGCTTCAAGATAGAAATTCAATTTACCTAAAAATTCAGGCTGAAATTCTTCGATTTTTAGCTCAAATAATACCATGCATTGCAAATCGCGGTGGTAAAATAATAAATCTGTATAATAGTCTTTGTTTCCAACCTGCAAACGGTATTCACTTCCCATATAGGTAAAGCCTTTTCCCATCTCCAGAATAAAATTTTGAAGGTTTTTAATTAAGGCCTGCTGCAAATCGTTTTCCGAATGGAGTTCAGGCAGAGACAAAAACTCAAAAATATAAGGGTCTTTAAAAATGCCCTTGGGCAGTTGGGTTGTTATTTGTGAGCCTAATTTATTACTGAGCATGGTGCGCTCGAAGGTAGCCGTATTTAACTGGCGTTCGAGTTCTCGTGTAGATAACTTTTCTTTTATGCTTTGATAGATATAAAAAATCTTTTCTTCTCCAGATTTTGTTTTGGACAGGATTAACAAATGATTTGTCCAGCTGATTTGTGTCAGCAGTGCTGACACAAATATAACCTGTTGATTATCTGAATTTTCCAATTGTGTCAGCAGTGCTGACGCAATTGGATTTTTATGATCAACATCAATTAATTCTAATAATTCCGGCTGGCTGTAAACTTCATAAAATTGTTTCATTCTATAAAGTCCGCGGCGATTAAAACCCTTTAAAAGTGGTTGTTTTTCGGCGATGTATGAAGCTAAATCATTTACTGTAGCTTCACCCCAATTTCCCTGGACCACTTTCTCAGAAACAATTTTACCTACATTAAAATAAAGCATAATCAGCTCGGCATTCGCTTTTACATATACACGGTTTCGTGCTTCCGTAATTAGCGAAAGGATGTTATCAAAATCCAGATTTGCTACTGATTTACCCATATTATTTAATGGTTCATTCTATCCCACGATGTAATGCAATTTTAAATTATTAATTAACCACAGATTAATAATCGCAACATCTGTGTTCATCCTGTTAATCTGTTGTATTTGTTTTTATAACGTTTCCAACATTGCTTTAATTACCGCCTGTGCAGCCCATAATCGGTTACCTGCTTCATGGATAACTAATGAATTTGGTCCGTCGAGAATTTCAGAAGATAATTCCAAATCACGGCGAACGGGTAAACAGTGCATTACTTTAGCATCATTGGTAAACTTGAGTTTTTCGTTGTCCATCATCCATCCACCCGGATAAGATAAAACCTTTCCGTATTCTTCGTAACTGCTCCAGTTTTTCACATATACATAATCAGCGCCAGCTAAAGCTTCTTCAATGTTATACTGAATATCAGCACCTGGCGTAAAATCTTCTGAGAGCTCGTATCCTTCTGGCTGAGCGATGGTAAAATCGATCATTCCTTCTGCCTGTGCTTTACACATCCATTCGGCAAAAGAATTTGGAACCGCTTGCGGCAAAGCTTTTACATGAGGAGCCCAGGCCAGAACAACTTTTGGTTTTGCACCATCAGGTTTTTTCATCCATGTTTCATGAATGGTAATAATATCTGCAAAACTCTGGAGCGGATGACGCGTAGCACTCTCCAGACTCACCACAGGAACCGCGCAGTATTTTACAAATTTGTTAAAGAAATCTTCACTGTAGTCTTCTTCACGGTCGATTAGTTTTGGAAAAGAACGCAATCCGAGAATATCACAGTATTGGCCCATCACTGCAGCAGCTTCGCGAATGTGCTCAACTGTTGAACCATTCATTACTACTCCGTCTTGCGTTTCTAAGGCCCAACCTTCTTTATCCAGATTCATCACCATTACATTCATACCCAGGTTTAAGGCCGCCTTTTGCGTACTTAACCGGGTGCGTAAACTTGGATTCATAAAAACCAAACCTAGGGTTTTGTTTTTACCTAAATCTTGATGTGCATAAGGATTCGCCTTTAATTCAAGCGCATCTTTTACAAATTGTTTGATGCTTGGAACATCATGTACGGAAGTGAAAAGTTTCATTTTTACTACGGTATAAGGTTTGAGGTGTAGGGTTTAAGGTTTTCCTGCACCAGCTCTTAAAAATTTCAAAAAAGAAATTAGCATCGCTCTAACTTCATTAATTGACTGGTTTACTTTTTTATACTCTTCTTCGCTTATGTAATTCAATTCTGAAGCACATAAGCAACAATAATCAATCTCATTTGTCGACCCTAAAGCTGTATCTAGGAAATGTGCAAAATCCTTATCTGTAAATCTACCACATCCTTCAACAATATTTAAAGGAATTGATAAAGAGGCTCTGGTTAATTGAGACGTAAGTTCAAATCTTTCTTCCTTCGGAAATTTTGTGGCAATATCTTTCTTAATGAACATATTTAGTTCATGTGCTTTTTTCCAAACGTCAAGTTTTTTGTAGTCTCGCATAACCTTACGCCTTATGCCCTACACCCTTAACCGCTTTCTTAAAAGCCCCCAAAAATTCATCAGCGTGTGCTTTCGTTAAATTCAAAGCAGGCAGCAAACGGATCACGTTTGGCTTCGCTTCGCCGGTGAAAATATGGTGTGTAAATAGTAATTCTTTTTTAACATGAGCAAGTTCTGCAGGTAACTCAATGCCAATCATCAAACCACGACCACGAACTTCCACAACTTGCTCAAATTTCTTCAGTTCAGCAATCAAATAATTACCAATTTCTTCAGCATTTTTTAACAGGTTTTCTTTTTCAATCACTTCCAAAACTGCAAGAGCCGCAGCGCACGCTAAATGATTGCCGCCAAAAGTGGTCCCTAATTCACCATGCCAGGGTTTAAATTTTGGAGCAATTGAAATTCCTGCGATAGGAAACCCGTTGCCCATTCCTTTTGCCATGGTATAAACATCGGCTTCTACACCAGCATAATCATGCGAGTAAAACAAACCTGTTCTGCCATAACCACATTGCACAGAATCGGCAATGTATACAGCATTGTATTCATCACAAAGTGAACGGATTTTTTGTAAGAAACTTTTCGAGGCTTCTTTAATTCCGCCAACGCCTTGAATACCTTCTATAATAACTGCAGAAATCTCATTTCCCTGTGCTTTAAAAGTTTCTTCTAATGCTACCTCGTTATTAAAAGGCAGGAAAATTACATTTTCAGTCTGGTTAACCGGTGCAACAATTTTTGGGTTATCGGTTACCGCAACGGCTAAAGAGGTACGTCCGTGGAAAGCGCCGCTAAAAGCAATTATTTTCTTTCTTCCGTTGTAAAAAGAGGCCAGTTTCAAAGCATTTTCATTGGCTTCAGCACCAGAGTTAACCAGAAATAACTGGTAATCTTTCTTCCCGGAAACCTGACCTAATTTTTCAGCAAGTTGAGTTTGCAAAGGAATTTTAACAGAGTTGGAGTAAAAGCCAACCTTGTTTAACTGGTCTGTTAAGCGACTTACATAATGTGGATTGGTGTGTCCGATGGAAATCACTGCATGACCACCGTATAAGTCTAAATATTTTTGATCATTCGCATCCCAAACATTGCTGCCTGATGCTTTGGTAATTTCTATATCGTTAAGTGGGTAAACGTCGAATAGTTGCATGGTTATTAGGTTATAAGTTGTACGTTTTAAGTTATAGGTTTGGATGCTTAGTTGTTCTGACTTTTCCAATTAAGCTGATCAGCATTGCCTTAACTTCATTAATTTTATTTGATAAAATTGTAAACTGTTCCTCGGTCAGATAATTCAAATCTTTTGATAGAATCAAAAAGTATTCAGTTTCATTTGCTGAACCTAAAGAAATATTTAAAAAATTCGCCAAATCTGCTTGTGAGTTTTTCCCACATCCTTCGGCAATATTAGCTGGTATTGATGCCGATGCCCGCCGAAGCTGATTTGTTAAACTATAGACTTCTTCTTTTGGGAATTTCGCACTTACTTTATAAATACTTAGCGTAAGGTGATGGGCTTTCTCCCAAACTTTCAAATCTTTAAAATTCTGCATACACTTAAAACGTATTACTTAAAACTTAAAACCCCATAGCCTTCAACCTCAACCCTGCCGTTTCTTCCAGACCAAACATCAGGTTCATATTTTGAACCGCTTGTCCGCTGGCGCCTTTGAGCAGATTATCGATGATGCTGATGATCAATAATTTGTTTCCATGCTTTTCTACATGAACCAGTGCCTTGTTGGTATTTACCACCTGTTTCAAATCAATGTTTTTCCGGCTTACATGTGTAAAAGGATGCGAGCTATAATACTCTTCGTAAATCGTTTGGGCTTCTTCTAAAGTTAAATCGCTTTCTAAGTACAGAGACGCTAAGATTCCACGAGGGAAAGCACCGCGTTGCGGGATAAAGTTTAATGCTTCCGAAAGCGATGGTTGTAACTGCAACAAACTCTCTCCAATCTCATTCAAATGCTGATGATCGAAAGCCTTATAAATCGAAAGGTTATTGTTTCTCCAGCTGAAATGAGAAGTGCCGGAAAGGCTTTGTCCTGCGCCGGTTGAACCGGTAGTTGCATTGATGTGAACTTCTTCGTTGATCAATCCTTTAGCCGCCAATGGCAATAAACCTAACTGAATACAAGTTGCAAAACAGCCTGGATTTGCAATATTTTTAGCTGATTTTATGGCATCACGATTCAACTCGGGTAAACCATAAACAAAGACTTTAGTCTGAAGTCCTGAGTCTGGAGTTGAAAAACTAGCGTTTGCAGCCAACCTGAAATCCTGTGATAAATCGATGATTTTAATGTTATCACTGACTGGATTGGCCGCTAAAAACTTCTTCGCGTCACCATGGCCAACACAAAGAAACAATACGTCAATGTTTTGAGGAATATCACTTACGAATTTAAGATCTGTATCGCCAATTAAATCTGTATGTACATCAGAAACTAAATTCCCGGCATTACTGGTACTGTTTACAAAAGCAATTTCCACATTTGGATGGTTCACCAGAATACGAAGCATTTCGCCACCTGTGTATCCTGCGCCACCAATTATTCCTGCTTTAATTTTCATATTTAAAAGGTTTTGGGTTTAAGGTCTAATGCTTAGGGTTTAGGCGCTTTAACCTTACGCCTTAAACCTCTAAACTTAAACCTCTGAAGCTACGCCTCGCTGTTTACTTTATGCCAAATCATCACCTGATTGCCGAAAATTTTAGAGAAACCCTTAACATCTTCACCACTCCAGGCATTATTCATTTCACCGTAGCTTCCAAATTTATTGCTCATTAAATCGTGGTTCGACTCAATTCCAATGATTTGGAAACGATATGGCAACAATTCGATGAACACTTTACCGCTCACCATTTTTTGGGTATCCGCTAAGAAAGCTTCTATATTCCGCATAATCGGATCATGAAACTGACCTTCATGCAACCAGTTCCCGTAAAAAGAAGATAATTGTTCTTTCCAGCTCAACTGCCACTTCGTTAAGGTATGTTTTTCCAAAGTATGGTGTGCTTTGATGATCAATACTGGTGCAGCAGCTTCGAAACCCACGCGACCTTTAATCCCAATAATGGTATCGCCTACATGGATATCGCGACCGATACCATATGGCTGCGCGATGGCCTGTAACTTTTGAATCGCCCTTACTGGCTCCAGCGTTTCACCATCAACGGCTACCAACTCCCCTTTTTCGAAAGTCAGTTCGATTTTACGAGATGCTGTTTCCGAAACCTGAGTTGGCCATGCACTTTCTGGTAAAGTTTCGTTAGAAGTTAAGGTTTCCTTTCCACCTACAGATGTTCCCCATAAGCCTTTGTTAATCGAATATCTTGCTTTTTCAGCACTGTATTCTACGCCGTGCTCGGCTAAATATTCTATTTCCGCTTCGCGGGATAATTTCAGATCTCTGATTGGTGTGATAATTTCAACTCCGGGAATCAGGATATTGAAAATCATATCGAAACGCACCTGGTCGTTTCCTGCACCTGTACTTCCGTGGGCTACATAATCTGCACCTACTTTTTTAACGTAGTTGGCAATAGCCGTTGCCTGACTTACACGCTCTGCACTAACAGAAAGCGGATAAGTGGCGTTTTTTAATACATTACCAAAAATTAGATATTTGATACATTCATTATAATAACTTTCAGTTTCATCTACCACAGCGTGAGAGGCAACACCTAAAGCATAAGCTCTTTTCTCAATCTCTTGTAATTCTTCTTCAGAAAAACCACCTGTATTTACAATTACAGAATGAACTTCTAATCCGCGATCTTGCGCTAAGTAAATACAACAAAATGAGGTATCAAGACCTCCGCTAAAGGCTAAAACAACTTTCTTCTTCATTATTTAAATAATAAGGTAAATAAAAATAAAATGGATTTCAAGCCACTCTTCGGCTTAGGTTTAACAACTAATTGTTGCTTAATACGCATAAAGCGCTCATATAATTTCGGTTTCCTTTGTAATTCTTCTGCAAATTTCTTTGCCGCATCGTGCTTTTGCGTTGCCGGATCGTAAAGCATAGCGGTGCACATGCAGTTTTTACGTTCCTTCATTTTCAAAATTTCAAAGTTTACGCAGCTTTGGCAGCCTTTCCAAAATTCTTCATCCTGGGTTAATTCAGAGTAGGTAACAGGTTCGTAACCTAAGTCAGAATTGATCTTCATTACAGCTAAACCAGTAGTTAAACCGAAAATTTTGGCTTTAGGATACAGACTTCTGGAAAGCTCGAAAACACGTTCCTTAATGGCATGCGCCAAACCGGCTTTCCTGAATTTCGGAGAAACAATTAATCCGGAGTTGGCTACAAACTGACCATGACTCCACGTTTCGATATAGCAAAAGCCGGCCCAAGTGCCATCTTTATGGAAAGCAATAACTGCTTTACCTTCGATCATTTTACCAGCAACATAATCTGGAGAACGCTTTGCAATACCAGTACCCCGTGCTTTCGCAGATTCGGCCATCTCGGTTACAATTTCTTCTGCAAATACACGATGTTCAGGAAGTGCAACCTGCACTATAAATTCGTTAATATCCATTCGTTTTCTAACGAAAAATTATAAGTATTCTTGTTAATTGGGTTTTTAGAGAGGATCAATTCCTCATTACGTTTAGTGGAGTACTAAATACGTGGAGTAAAATTTTGCCGGCTTGTGGGATAGTAAAATACGGGCTGAAAACGATTAATAAACAAACTCTTCCCAGACACTAATTGCGCTGTAAAAACAGAAAGTTTATGTAAAATTTGTTTAATCATTTCTTGCGTATAAAAACGGCTTTAACTCTATTGAGGTGCAAAGGTTTAAATAAAAATTGAGTTACACAATAATAAACTGTTTTTTTTATTAAATAGTAACGATTTTTTAAACTAGCCTGACCATTATTTTTCTAATAATTAGCTACAATGCCTTCTGTATATCAATTACGGCAATCTTATTAAAAACTGAACACTACCCATAATTTAACATTGTTAAAAAATTAAACTGAACTTTAACATAGCTTAACACCATTTAACACCTCTTCATCATCGTAAAATCAATATTTGTAGCGCTGTAGCGATTACCAGCTCGTAGTCGTTTACGGTTAGATCATACTTTAAAATTAAAACCAAAACTCATGATGATGTTTACCCTAAAGAAGTTTAAATGCTATTCCTTCCTTGCCCTATCTCTACTAATCGGCCTTAACGCTTGTAAAAAACAAGAAGCAGTAGATTCTACCCTATCAAATTTTAGGGTAATTAACATGGCGCCAACGCTGGGCACCTATAATGTTTATTTAAATGGATCGGCACTTACTACTGCTGCCCTGCCATATGTTGGTTCTACAGCTTACAGCACTCAAAATGCAGGCTCTTATGCTTTAAAGTTTACCAGCGGGAACTCGGCTGAAAGCCTGCTCACCAAAACGGTTACACTAAGTGCAAGTGTTTACCAATCTTTTTATTTAATTAACAAGCCGGGTGCCCTGGATGTTCTGGCTATTACAGACGATTTAGGTGTTCCTTCTACAGATAAGGCTTATGTGAGGTTGATTAACCTTTCTCCGGATGCGTCTGCTTTTGATCTGGCCAAAACAAACGCAACAACCAGCTTAACCACTAATAAAACTTTTAAAACCACAAGCGGATTTATTGCAATAGACCCGGGAACATTTACTCTTGATTTGAAAGAAACCGCTGGTGGAACAGTAAAAGCTGTTTCTGAAAGCACAACATTTACGGCAGGCTACCATTATGATGTGATTGCCGGAGGATTAATAACACCAGCCAATGATACCGAAAGACCATTGAGTTTGCGCGTATTACAAATTAAATAATTAGGCATTGAGCAGGTGTTTTCGCTGTCTCTGCAGACAAAGAAAGTACCTGTTTTTAATATGCTCACATTATTTACTAAAGCCATTTAGTTCCGGATTATCTTTTAACCCGCACCTATAAAATTTATCATTAACACTTGATAATCAGTCATTAATTAGATTACGACTGCTTTTAATCGGCTGCCTTATTTAGAATTGTTACAAATTATTTGGATTATAATTTTTTCTGCCGTTATTTTGCGGTTGTTTAGAATTAATCCAAATAAATTTAGCATGCTTAAAATCAGACTTTTTAGTTTCACATTCTTCTTACTATTATGCACTTTGGGTGCCTTTGCCCAACAGGTATCAACCATAAAGGGCAAAGTGACCACTTCAGATGGAAAACCCGCGGCTTACATCACTGTTGGATTAAAAGGGAAAGGCCAGGGTGCTACCACTGATGATGACGGTAAATATACCATCAACCGTGTAAAACCAGGAACTTATACACTCAGGGTATCAGCCGTGGGAATAAATACTTCAGAAAAAAGCATTACGGTTTCAGCTGGTCAAAACATTGTTGTCGATTTTGTACTTCAGGAAAATGACCAGGCTTTAGAGGATGTAACCATCGCCGGGATTAATGAAAAATACAAAGTGAGTTTACCTTCTGCTACCCTTAGATTAAATGAACCGCTTTTAGAAGCCCCGCAAAACATCCAGGTGGTAAGTAGTCAGGCCATTAAGGATCAGCAAATTATAAGCATGAGCGACGGCCTAATCAGAAATGTCAGTGGTGCGGTGCGTTTAGAACATTGGGGTGATATGTATACCAATATTTTAATGAGGGGTTCACAAATTCAAGCCATGCGCAACGGATTTAATGTAGTTTCCTCTTATTGGGGGCCATTAACAGAAGACCTGAGCTTTGTAGACCATATCGAATTTGTAAAAGGCCCGGCTGGTTTTATGCTCGGCAATGGCGATCCAAGTGGAATGTACAATGTGGTAACCAAAAAACCTACTGGCTTAAATCAGGGTGAAGTTTCATTCACCGCCGGAAGTTACGATTTATACAGAACAACCATAGATCTTGATCATAAATTAACTGCTGATGGAAAGTTCTTATTCCGCTTAAATGCAGCTGCACAAAACAAAGCCTCTTTCAGGCCTTTCGAGCATAATGACCGGTATAGCTTTGCCCCTGTGTTAAGCTATCAAATTACGCCAAGCACTAAACTTACTGCAGAGTACACTTTGCAAAATGCTAAAATGACTGAGGTTGGCTCTTATTATCTGTTCAGCACAAAAGGCTATGCCAGCTTACCAAGGGATTTTACCAATACCCAGCCTGGAGTACAACCAACCAGAATTAACGACCACAGCTTAACGTTAAACCTTCAGCAGCAATTGGGCGCAAACTGGAAATTAACAGCTCAGGCGGCTTATTACAAGTACTTGCAAACTGGTTCCAGTTCATGGCCATCTGCTGTTTACGATAATGGAACCATTATCAGAAATGTAGGCATATGGGATGCTGAAAGCACCATGAAATTAGCACAGTTGTTTATCAATGGCACGGTAGAAACTGGTGGTATTGTACACCGGATTCTGGCGGGTTTTGATGGGGGTGAGAAAAACTACATGGCTGATTGGGGTCAATCTCATGATTTAGATTTACCATCATCTCCATTCAATTTAGCAAATCCGTACTACGGTTTCCCATCAAATGGTTATCCGAACTTCGATCGTACCACCAGTTTAGAACAAAGGGCTATTGCTGCGGGTGGATTAATAAACTCAAAATACTTAAGTGGTTACGTTCAGGATGAATTGGGTTTCTGGGAAAACAAAATCAGGTTAACCCTTGCAGGCCGATACACCTATGTAAGTCAGTCTGCCTATGGCAGCCCGCCAGATAAGGCAAAACATGTTACGCCTAGAGTGGGCTTAAGTGTATCTGTTGATAAAAACACTTCGGTTTACGCATTATATGATGAAGCATTCACCCCTCAATCTGGCTTCTTACGTGATGGTTCTACTGCTGAACCCATCACTGGAAACAATAAGGAAATTGGGATTAAGAAAGATTGGTTTGATGGCCGCTGGAATACCACATTATCGGTTTACAGAATCATGAAACAAAATGAACTGGCTGCCGATCCTTCTAATGCAGCTGGTGAAAATTTCAGCGTTGTTGTAAGCGAAAAAAGAGCACAGGGAATAGAATTCGATTTACGTGGCGAAATTGTAAAAGGTTTAAACCTAATTGCAAATTACGCTTATACAGACGGTAAAGTAACAAAGGTTGCAGATGGCTTACAACAATCCACATTATTTGTTGGTCAGGTAATTCCGGGTTTTGCCAAGCATACTTCCAATGCATGGTTAACCTACAGCTTACAGAACGGTACATTAAAAGGTTTTGGCATTTCAGGTGGTTTCACTTATCTGGTAGACCGCGCAACGGCAAACTTTAGTCCTTCCAATCCTGAACAAAATCTACCAGATTATTTTAAACTGGATGGCGGCTTATTCTGGGCAAATAAAAAATTAAGAATTAATGCGAATGTATTTAACCTGTTAGATAAATACCTGTATAGCGGCTCTTACTACACTACTTACTGGAACGCTCCAGACTATAACCAACCCGCATATTCCTGGCAAGCTGAAGCACCAAGAAATTACCGGGTAACGGTAGCTTATAAATTCTAACATCATTGTCCGGTAAAAATTGGTCAGATAGTTTTTACCGGTTCATCCTTAACCAAAAACATCATGAAAACTAAATTATCATTATTATTTTTCTTTTTAGCATTTAGCGTAACGAGTGCTTTTGCACATGCCTTATGGATTGAAACGGCTACAAATGGCAAGAAAGGGCAAGCACAGGAAGTGAAGATTTTCTTCGGAGAATATGAAGCTAATGAACCAGATTCTGCAGCAAAATGGTTCAGTAACTTAAAGTCATTTAAACTCATGTTAACTGCTCCAAATGGCAAAACCACCTTTTTATCGGCTTCGCCGGATGTAAGATTCTACAAAGCCAATTTTACACCAGATCAAAATGGGACTTACAAATTATCAGTAGTACATGTGGTTGCGGATATCTATGATAAAGCTAAAATTGAATATTATGCCTTTGCTGATGTGGCCGTTGGCAGTTCAAAAATAAATGATGCGTTCCCTGCAGAAGCCGCACTAACCATCAGGCCAGAAAAGCATGTTTCAAAAGTTGGCGAATCATCAATGCACCGGGTAATTTACAACAAAGCGCCTTTCGCAAAGCAAAAATTAACGCTGGTGAACCCTGAAAGAAAGGCAATCCCCACCGAGACTGATGCAGAAGGAAAATTCACATTCAAGCCAGAAGCAAAGGGCAATTATTTTGTAGAGGCTTTTACGGAAGATAAAACTGCCGGAAAGCTGAATGGAAAAGACTATGAAAAAGTTTGGCACCTGGTTACTTATACTACCCAGATTAACTAATAAAACATAAAACTATTGATCACCAATTGGCAGCTAAAACTGGTAATTGGTGATTTTTATTCTTGAGATTGATGGCAGAAAAGCAACCCGTACAAAAGAAACCCAGAAAATCGAGGATTCGAAGAATCAGCGATTGGCTACACCTATGGCTTGGCATTGCATCAGGTTTAGTGGTTTTTCACCTGGGGATCACCGGCTGTATCTTTGCTTTTCAAAAAGAGATCACAGAATTTATTCATCAAAAAGAAATTTTTGTGGAAGTACCTGCCAATCCACAAACCGTTCCACTTAGTGTACTCAAACGAACGGCCGAAACGGCACTGGGCGGCAAGAAAGATATCAGTTTTATCTCTACTTATCAAGCTCCGGATCGCGCCTGGGAATTTGGCACTTATAAAGCAGCAGATCCAAAAGCTTTCTGGTATTTCGACTCCATAGATTACTATGATTTAGTGTTGATTAATCCATATACGGGTAAAGTAACGCTGGTTGCAGATCATAAATATGAATTCTTTGCCGTTATTAAAATGCTTCACTGGAGCTTTCTGATTAACCATCCCATCGGCCAGCAAATTATTGGCTGGGCTACCTTTATTTTTGTATTCTTATTGATTTCAGGGATGGTTATGTGGTGGCCGAAGAACCTGAAAAAATCAAACTTTGATAAAAGTTTTAAAGTTAAATGGCGTGCGAAATTTAAGCGGGTCAATTACGACTTACACAATGTATTGGGTTTCTATGTGATGATCATTTGCTTAATGCTGGCGCTCACCGGAATGGTTTGGACGTTTCAATGGTTCCAGACTACAGTTTATGTTGTTGCATCCAGAAGTACTACGCCACCTGTACAAGCCAATGTGCAATCAGATTCTACCAAAACTGTTTCTGCAAATCCATTTGATGTGGCTTTCCATACTGCCAAATTAACGTTTAAAAACTTTGATAGAATTGGCATGTCACCGGCAGCGGGTGGTACAGGAACAATCTACGCAACAGGTTATCATGGCGATGAAACCTACTGGAATTTTGACGTGTTACAATTCGATCAGTATACGGGGAAATTACTCCACCGTAAAAATCAATCTGATAAAAATGCAGGTGAAGCTTTAATTGGGATGAATTATGATATTCACGTGGGTGCCATCCTCGGCTTACCTGGAAAAATCCTGGCATTTTTTGGCAGTTTCATCGCAGCCAGTTTACCCATCACTGGTTTCATTATCTGGTGGGGCAAAAAGAAAAAGAAGAAAAATCCTGCAGTTGCAGATGTGTAAACACAACCTAAATCCTAAAATAAAATGAAAATTTTTAACCTTCTCTTCGCGCTAACAGTATTTTTAACGGTCAACTTGCATGCTCAAGACAAGCTGGAGCAAGATCGAAAAGCAATTAAATCTTTAGCTGGCTTCTATAAAGTTACCTTCAATTATGGCGAAGTAACTTCCCCTAATCCAGGTTACCAATTCAGCAAGCCCTACCGCAGCCATGGAAATGAATGGGCTGAAATAATTGTCGATGAACCTAAACGAATCGTCATTCAACACTTATTGGCCATAAACGATTCTACGGTTATAAAACACTGGCGCCAAGATTGGACGTATGAAGATCCTGAAATTATGCTTTACACTCAGGATAATGCGTGGACGAAAAAAACATTAACTCCAACAGAAGTAAAAGGCAAATGGACACAAAAAATTTATCAGGTAGATGATAGTCCGCGGTACCAGGGCTATGGAACGTGGAGCCATGTAGGTGGCCATGATGCCTGGTCGAGCGAAACCGATTCTCCACTTCCAAGAAGAGAATCTACTGTACGTAAAGATTATAACGTGTTAAACCGAGGCAGCAGAATTACGATTACCACAGATGGCTGGATGTTTGAGCAGGATAATAAAAAAGTGCTTCGTACACCACAAGGTGATCAGTTAGTAGCGGTAGAAAAAGGTTATGAAGAATTTACAAAAACAGACCCGAAGAAGTTTGAATACGCTCAGAAATGGTGGAATACACAGAAAAACTATTGGGCAGATGTTCGTGAGGTTTGGGCTGATTTAGCTAAAACATCGTCAGCAGACTTCAAAGTTCAGACAAAAGTAAATGATAAATTACTTTACGAAACCCTGTTCTCTTTAGGTGATCAATCTATTAAAGACAATTGGACTTCAGCTCAAAATAAAGAGAAAGTTAAAGCCGCATTACAGCCGTATTTAGGAAAATAAATAATTTAACTTTCGTTCTTTGGTGTGCGCTCGTTTATAACGAGTGCACAAATATCCAAACGATTTTATCGTTTAAAAAGGGAAATTCATTTAACTTACCCCTCCTGGATCACCTTTATGAAAAAGATCGTCATTTTGTTATTTATCCTTTCCTCTGCCAATGGTTTTGCTCAGGATGCTCTTTACGTACGCAAAACCATTAATACACTTACGGCTCCTCTATTTTGGGGAAGAGGCTATACCAAAGATGGCATGAAAAAAGCGGCTGATTTCTTATCAGCAGAATATAGAAAGATCGGATTATCCCCGATGGGTAATGATTTTAAGCAAGGGTTTTCTTTTCCTGTAAATACGTTTCCAGGTAAAATGCTGGTAGAAATTAACGGGAAGGCACTTCGACCTGGAAAAGACTTTATCATCAGCAATGCCAGCCCATCGGTAAAACAAAACGGAAGTTTGCAGGCAATCGATAGTACACATTTTGCGGTCAATCCAAATTTAAAAGTTGAGTTGAAAGACAAGCTTACCTGGTCTGTAGCCACAGAAGTTTCAACGGAAACAACAATTGAAATTAGCCGTAAGAATTTCACAGGCGTTCCAAAGCAGCTAAAGGTTGAAATAGAAAATCAGTTTATTCAAAATTTTCAAGCATCAAATGTTTGCGGTTTGGTAAAGGGCACAAAATATCCGGACTCTATGCTGGTGATTACTGCCCATTACGATCATTTAGGCGGAATGGGAAAAGACACTTATTTCCCGGGTGCCAATGATAACGCTGCCGGAGTGGCTACCTTGTTAAGTCTGGCGAAATATTACAAAGCCAATCCACAACCATACTCAATTGGCTTTATTTGTTTCGCAGGCGAAGAAGCCGGCCTAATGGGTTCGAGGTATTTTGTTGAAAACCCATTGATGCCTTTAAGTAAGATTAAATTTCTGATTAACCTCGACCTGGTTGGAACCGGCGAAAGCGGAATGACCGTTGTGAACGCAAGTGTTTATCCGAAAGCATTTTCTTTAATGAATAAAATTAATGATGAGGAGAAATTAATTTCAAAAATTAATGCCCGCGGAAAAGCCGCAAACAGCGATCATTACTTTTTTACCGAGAAAGGCGTTCCAGCTTTCTTTATATACACCCAAGGCGGCCCAACGGCCTATCACGATGTATTTGATCAAGCCGAAACTTTACCACTTACCGAGTATAAAGATTTATTTAAGCTGATTGTTAATTTCTATAAAACGATCTAATAACGTTTATCCGGGTGATCCAAAAGCTGATCTCAAATCAGCTGATTCGCTCTCCAAACCAGAAAACCTCAACGATCAGATTTCGGATAATATTTCGAGCCGTTGGGATAATTAAATATTCCAGTTGCAGGCAGTTTTTCATCTTTGAATCAACAAAACCAAAATAAGATTCATGATGAAAACAATAACTAACCTTGGCCTTACCTTATTACTTTTACTTGGCATTGCAATAGAAGCAAATGCCCAAAATCAAATCGAAATTGTAATCGTGGGCTCTGCTCATGATAACTCGAAATCAACACAGAATTTTCAGGCAGTTATAAACAAATTGAAAAACTTCCAGCCTGATATGGTTTTTGGAGAATATTTGCCAGCGGAAGATTATGCAAAACTGGAAAATGACCATTGGGCTAAAAAGGCTTTTCAAAACAAGTACGACTATGTGCAAAAACGAAATCCGGAAACGGTAAAAAACATAGATACTAAAATTAAAAAAGAGTTAAAAGCACTTAACTCTTTTCCATTCTATCACAAAACCCGCATGGATTTGGCAGTGAACTATGCTAAAAAATGGGATCGTGGAAATGCAGATTATCAAATTTTCGTTTTAGAAACAGAAATGAAAAATAGTTTCGGTAAAGAAGAACAAGCGGCCTACGTGAAAACACTTGGCAGTTCTGACTCCTTAAAAGCCATTAAATTTTTCAGACCAGGCAGCGAATACAGTAAAATCTATTTTCCATTAGTTTATCAATTGAAACAAGATCAGATTTACAATATGGATTGCCAGACATATGACAAACCCTGGGGCATTGCCTGGGCAAAAACAGATTCTTTGTATAAAGTGATGCTGACAAAAGCAAAGGCCGATACGACTTCAGCAGAGGCAGCAACGGTAAAAGCCATAGACGCTTATTCATCATTCACACCAGAAGAGGCGAAAGCTTATAATGAAGATGCTTATGCGGGGATGAATAGCCAGAAATATAGCGTATTAGACGAGTCCTGGAACTTTTACGGTGGAAGCCATTTCTATGGATACGCTGGTTTTCCCACCGAATCGGTTAAAGCGATGATGAAACAATGGGAACTCAGAAATGAAGGCATGTGTAAAAACATCATCGATCAGGCCAAAGCCAAAAAAGCGAAGCGGGTTGTTGTAGGCGTTGGTGCTTCACACCGTAAATGGATGGAAGAAATTCTGGCTAAAAATCCGGAAGTTAAAATCATTAACTTCAACGACCTTAAGTAAGAAAATATATTTTTGATTTAAAGAGGCTGTATCATAAATCAATTTGTTTTTGGAACTTGTCATGTTGAGCTTGTCGAAACGCCCTAAAAGGCATTTTTGTAAGTCCTTCGACAAGCTCAGGATGAACTGTGTTTAAATCCAAATAATAATTAAAATTTTTCCAAATAATATTTTGTTTTAGGAAGGTTGTAAC
>NZ_WKKH01000011.1 GCF_009674725.1 Pedobacter petrophilus
TAAAAGCTTTAAATGGTTTTACCGTAAACCGGAATTGGAAAACATAATTGGGGGGTCAACATGCTCCAGAATATCCAAACTACTGATATTTACAACAACAGCCCCAATTAAAGAAACCCCTGATAAGTTGTTGTGATTTGCTTTCTTTCTTTGAACTACTGATATTTACAACAACTCAAAAAGGATTGAAGTAATTTCTCGATACGTTGTGATTTGCTTTCTTTCTTTGAACTACTGATATTTACAACAACGATACCGTAACGGACGAACCGCAAACGCTTGTTGTGATTTGCTTTCTTTCTTTGAACTACTGATATTTACAACAACTTGCTGACGGTATTTTATATGTAATTGATTGTTGTGATTTGCTTTCTTTCTTTGAACTACTGATATTTACAACAACCCAAATATTAACATTATTTGCTTTAAGATAGTTGTGATTTGCTTTCTTTCTTTGAACTACTGATATTTACAACAACCTTTGGGATGAAGATTATGAGGTGTTCTTGGTTGTGATTTGCTTTCTTTCTTTGAACTACTGATATTTACAACAACATCAGGGAAATGATCCCAAAGGTTGGAAGTGTTGTGATTTGCTTTCTTTCTTTGAACTACTGATATTTACAACAACTAAAACACGAAACTTATTTTGTCCAAATCCGTTGTGATTTGCTTTCTTTCTTTGAACTACTGATATTTACAACAACTTTTCATTATGCTGTTAGTTTTAGTCCATCGTTGTGATTTGCTTTCTTTCTTTGAACTACTGATATTTACAACAACTAAAGGAGGGCATTAAAGATATGTCACTTAGTTGTGATTTGCTTTCTTTCTTTGAACTACTGATATTTACAACAACAAAAAAAGATAGCGTCGATAAGTCGAAAAAGTTGTGATTTGCTTTCTTTCTTTGAACTACTGATATTTACAACAACAAATTGATATACGCGATAACACCATTTCCAGTTGTGATTTGCTTTCTTTCTTTGAACTACTGATATTTACAACAACCTTTGCCATTCAGAACAATAACAGGCTACAGTTGTGATTTGCTTTCTTTCTTTGAACTACTGATATTTACAACAACAAACTTTGGGCCTTATTCAAACCAAGGATTGTTGTGATTTGCTTTCTTTCTTTGAACTACTGATATTTACAACAACGCGACGAAAAAGTGCGCAAGCGCATTCATAGTTGTGATTTGCTTTCTTTCTTTGAACTACTGATATTTACAACAACGGGCGTTACGGAAGAAAACGTGGTCGAACAGTTGTGATTTGCTTTCTTTCTTTGAACTACTGATATTTACAACAACGGTAACTTCCGCGATAGTGTGGGTAACTACGTTGTGATTTGCTTTCTTTCTTTGAACTACTGATATTTACAACAACGCCGACCGCGAAGAAAAACGCTTGGCAAAGGTTGTGATTTGCTTTCTTTCTTTGAACTACTGATATTTACAACAACTCATAAACAATATCAAAGCCAGTTGGCACTGTTGTGATTTGCTTTCTTTCTTTGAACTACTGATATTTACAACAACCCACCGCCAGAAACATCAATAAACTGGCTTGTTGTGATTTGCTTTCTTTCTTTGAACTACTGATATTTACAACAACCGAGCTCGTAGCAAAAGCGATAGCGCACGAGTTGTGATTTGCTTTCTTTCTTTGAACTACTGATATTTACAACAACAACTAAAGATGCTTTATCAATCATGAATAAGTTGTGATTTGCTTTCTTTCTTTGAACTACTGATATTTACAACAACTAGAGAGTTTTGCAACATTAGATCCTTCGTGTTGTGATTTGCTTTCTTTCTTTGAACTACTGATATTTACAACAACATTTAAGAGATTTTGTTAAAGAGCATACTAGTTGTGATTTGCTTTCTTTCTTTGAACTACTGATATTTACAACAACCGCCCTGATAGATCGGCTTTAGCGTTCCTTGTTGTGATTTGCTTTCTTTCTTTGAACTACTGATATTTACAACAACACTACTTTGAAAAGTATCGCATACATTTTAGTTGTGATTTGCTTTCTTTCTTTGAACTACTGATATTTACAACAACGAGGCTTCTGGTATTGAGAGAGAGTCACAGGTTGTGATTTGCTTTCTTTCTTTGAACTACTGATATTTACAACAACGACTAAAACAAATTTACGGCACTCAATATGTTGTGATTTGCTTTCTTTCTTTGAACTACTGATATTTACAACAACTCCTGGTTATTACCAATGGTTATTGCTTTAGTTGTGATTTGCTTTCTTTCTTTGAACTACTGATATTTACAACAACTATTGGCGCGTTTTTTGTCTTTTCAATTATGTTGTGATTTGCTTTCTTTCTTTGAACTACTGATATTTACAACAACCTCCGTCCAGTATTGCGTCGTTGTCGGCCAGTTGTGATTTGCTTTCTTTCTTTGAACTACTGATATTTACAACAACGTGGTGGAAATGCCAAGCAATCCAAGCGAAGTTGTGATTTGCTTTCTTTCTTTGAACTACTGATATTTACAACAACCATCAGATATCGAATGTGAATCGCTAGCGAGTTGTGATTTGCTTTCTTTCTTTGAACTACTGATATTTACAACAACTATGAAAAATTATTTCAGTCATTACGAAAGGTTGTGATTTGCTTTCTTTCTTTGAACTACTGATATTTACAACAACGGATTAAAGCTAAGGAGCTGCTTCCTATATGTTGTGATTTGCTTTCTTTCTTTGAACTACTGATATTTACAACAACACTAAAGATGCTTTATCAATCATGTATAAGTTGTGATTTGCTTTCTTTCTTTGAACTACTGATATTTACAACAACGAAACAATTAAACAAGATTTATCTGGCATGAGTTGTGATTTGCTTTCTTTCTTTGAACTACTGATATTTACAACAACAACATTGGATTAAAACTAAAATATTCGACCGTTGTGATTTGCTTTCTTTCTTTGAACTACTGATATTTACAACAACAAGAATTCGCTAAGCCTGAAAGCAATACCGGTTGTGATTTGCTTTCTTTCTTTGAACTACTGATATTTACAACAACCCCTTTCCTGCGATATCAACGGTATAATGGGTTGTGATTTGCTTTCTTTCTTTGAACTACTGATATTTACAACAACTATTCGAGGGTATGCTAACCAATATCCGAGTTGTGATTTGCTTTCTTTCTTTGAACTACTGATATTTACAACAACTTAAACGCTCTAACTTATCTGTTAGCGTGAGTTGTGATTTGCTTTCTTTCTTTGAACTACTGATATTTACAACAACACACCGCTGCATGATGTTCATTTCGCAGCAGTTGTGATTTGCTTTCTTTCTTTGAACTACTGATATTTACAACAACAATACGCAAAATATAATGGCATCTACAGGTGTTGTGATTTGCTTTCTTTCTTTGAACTACTGATATTTACAACAACACGCCAACATCGCTAAAGTAGATGCGCTACGTTGTGATTTGCTTTCTTTCTTTGAACTACTGATATTTACAACAACTTAAAACATTGAAAGTGTGCGCCATCTATCGTTGTGATTTGCTTTCTTTCTTTGAACTACTGATATTTACAACAACAAATCAAACCTAGCGTTGTTGTGTAGTCCCGTTGTGATTTGCTTTCTTTCTTTGAACTACTGATATTTACAACAACTGAAAGCAGCAGGTGTTGATGTTGCTGCGTGTTGTGATTTGCTTTCTTTCTTTGAACTACTGATATTTACAACAACTTAATTTTGGGGTTGTTCAACTTTCTTTCTGTTGTGATTTGCTTTCTTTCTTTGAACTACTGATATTTACAACAACCATTTGTAAACGCAGGATCACCATTTAAGCGTTGTGATTTGCTTTCTTTCTTTGAACTACTGATATTTACAACAACAGGTATCATTGTTGTAACAGACAGCCTTGTGTTGTGATTTGCTTTCTTTCTTTGAACTACTGATATTTACAACAACGGACCTTCGGTAATATATTTCCCTTATTACGTTGTGATTTGCTTTCTTTCTTTGAACTACTGATATTTACAACAACCAAAAGGCCGGGCAAAGTTTGGGTTTACTGGTTGTGATTTGCTTTCTTTCTTTGAACTACTGATATTTACAACAACCTCGTGCCGACCAAGAAGCGCAAGTTGCTTGTTGTGATTTGCTTTCTTTCTTTGAACTACTGATATTTACAACAACCAACCCGAAGGGAACAGTTTATCGCTTCAAGTTGTGATTTGCTTTCTTTCTTTGAACTACTGATATTTACAACAACAAGAATTCGCTAAGCCTGAAAGCAATACCGGTTGTGATTTGCTTTCTTTCTTTGAACTACTGATATTTACAACAACCTATCAATGATAGTGGCGCCCCTTCGTTCGGTTGTGATTTGCTTTCTTTCTTTGAACTACTGATATTTACAACAACGGACCTTCGGTAATATATTTCCCTTATTACGTTGTGATTTGCTTTCTTTCTTTGAACTACTGATATTTACAACAACATTTTTAACTAAATTTAAAGCAGACCTGGTGTTGTGATTTGCTTTCTTTCTTTGAACTACTGATATTTACAACAACATGGAAGCGTAATTTTTGAGGATGCATTCCGTTGTGATTTGCTTTCTTTCTTTGAACTACTGATATTTACAACAACAAGCGTAAGCGTAGCGTCTTCTAATTCGTCGTTGTGATTTGCTTTCTTTCTTTGAACTACTGATATTTACAACAACTAATTACTTAGCTTGACGCGCTAACTTCGCGTTGTGATTTGCTTTCTTTCTTTGAACTACTGATATTTACAACAACTTTTTGAAGACGACGACGTAAGTACGAATAGTTGTGATTTGCTTTCTTTCTTTGAACTACTGATATTTACAACAACACGGGGCTATGGGCTAAGGTGGAAGCGGCGGTTGTGATTTGCTTTCTTTCTTTGAACTACTGATATTTACAACAACTGGAGTGACTTAATGTATTCATCCCATTCCGTTGTGATTTGCTTTCTTTCTTTGAACTACTGATATTTACAACAACTCACAAAGTGCCTGTTGAAATGCGACATGTGTTGTGATTTGCTTTCTTTCTTTGAACTACTGATATTTACAACAACATCACCTGTTGTCCATTCAGTGAAGAAAGTGTTGTGATTTGCTTTCTTTCTTTGAACTACTGATATTTACAACAACATACCCTAGTTCAATTAACTATCTGTCAGTAGGTTAGTTCAAAAATTAGAATTAAAAAAATCTGGTTGTATTAACAGCCAGATTTTTATTCTAATCTTTATTTTATTTCTATTTCAGAATAACTCGAGCTGTTGAGGCGTATCAGGAAGTTCTTTTTCTTTTTTGCCATAAAATAATTCCATCATACCGAATTGTTTATCGGTAACCGTCATGATGCCGATATGACCTTTTTCTGGAAGTAATTTCTTAACTCTTTTAATGTGAACATCGGCATTTTCCCGGCTGCTGCAATGTCTTAAGTAGATGGAAAATTGAAACATCGCAAAGCCATCCCGCATAATTTCTTTACGAAACCGGCTTGCAATACTTCGTTCCTTTTTTGTCTCCGTAGGGAGATCGAAAAATACTAATACCCACAAAATTCGATATTCATTTAAGCGCATGAATTAAAATGGCAGTTTTTCCTCACCAATGTCTTTATCCTGAACTTCTATGTCTTCAGTATCGAAATTCTGAATCTCACTGGAAAAGTTATAATTGAACGGACGCCTGGTATCAAAGTTTTTCATCAGCGGGTAGTTTATTTTTCTGGTAATTCCTTCATAACACCTCGCTAAAGAGGAGGTGGTACTTTGCAGGCCAACCATCAGCGGACTTGTTCCGCGTTCGAATTGAACATCAACAGTTGCTATGCCGAGCAATTGCATTTTTATCGATGTTCCAAGCTCCAGAAAATTTTCTCCTCTATCGATAATGCCCAATACAATTTGATCTACATAAGGTCTGTAAGGCTCCATAATATCATCTGCCAGGCAATACGCATTATATTTATTTCGATGATGGATCCCCAAAGTTGGGAGTAAACCAGAACAAACCAATCCACGGGCTACAATAGCCCTTAAAATGGCATAACCATAATTCAGTAAGTTATTTGGTGGATCGCCTTCTCGACCGCGGAAAAACTCAATCTTCTTCGGGAAAACATTTTTCCAGTAATATGCTGCTGCCCTGCCTTCGTAATTATCCGGGTCGCCAGATTTAACCGATTTAGCCCAATGAACCATATTCTCACAAGGAATTCCACGATCAGACAATATAGCTGCCTGATTTAATATTTTAGCCTGAGTAGTTTGTTGCCACAATTGCTTTTTTAAAGGCTGAGATGCATTGATTTGATGTCGAAATCTTTCACTTTGAATATCATGTCCATCAATGGGCAGCATCATACCCGTAGGTAAATGGCCGCTGTTACAGGTAATTAAAGCGGCATTATTGTCCAGCAATGCCGCAATACATCCATGAGTAATGGTGATTTGTTGATGATCTAATAATATGATGCCAATATCCTCAATGGGTACTTTCTTTTTAGATTCCTTTTCGCCCAAAATTTTTAGATGGGGGAGATCGATCACCAATTGATCTTGTTGTAAACTGAGGTAAGCTGGATTAGAAAAGTGGAGCGTTCTTTTAATCATAATTATCGGAATATAAACTTAATAATATTCATAAAATGCATCAGCGATATCCTCTGCAAAACCGTAGCCACAAGGAGAGGCCATCTAACAAATCGTGGCGGGCAATAAAATCTAAAGCTGCTTTATAATTATTGTAGGTAGAATTATAAAACTGCTCAGAAAAATCACCATAGCGATGGGTGAGTTCGCAAGCGCTTTCTGGTAGATATAGCATCACATCTGTCAAAGATTCTGGTGAGGGTTGCAGGTTTTTAAAATCAGAAATAGCCCGTTTTGCAACCGAAAACTTTTCTGTACTTCGCATCGGATTTTCTACGTTGAATTCTTTACGGATTAATTTTTTGTATTTATCTACTAATTCTTTCTCATTTTTTGGGTTAAGATAGAACTTGTAAAATTCTTTTACTGAGCTATTTTTGTCATACAGATCAATGATATGTTCTATCAATTGGCCTTTAGTTAATTTTGAAAGTTCTTTTTTAAGGGATGGTTTTGACATAAATTTAATATTTTGAAATATTTCCTAAACGATCAAAGTTAATTTTAAAACAAAATTCTTTGATTGAACGCCCATCAAGATTCTGATAACAATCTTGTGTTCCAAATTCGTTCTTTTTTGAAATTACATCTGCAACCGTATGCTTTAAAAAGTATATTTCTTTTCCGCTAAATTTTTGAACAACAAAGATATTTTTACTACGTTCTTCAATATTTTTCCAATAAGACTCATAAAAAGGACTGGATTCGTCAAAAATAACTTCCTCGTCAACATTTGGAAGATAAACCAAATCTCCTTGTTTTAATGTGAACAGCAATTTTGCGTTGTTTCTTTCTCTAAAATATTTTTTAAACAAAGCTTCTTTATCAAAACTTTTCTTGTCTTCAGAAATATTAAATTCTGTTTTTAAATGGTTGGCTGCATCAAAAAAAGTAATCAAATCGTAGTGACGTTTCTTCTCGTCTTCTTTTGTCTTTTTATTTACAACTTCTTTTTCCATTATTGCAAAGAGATAATTGTCCCCTGTTTTCACATATAGCGAATCGTTGAAAGATTTTTTTCTGTCTAATTTCTGTAAGGAAATATCATCATCCTCGCTTTCGGTTTTCTTTTTTGATTTTGATGGATCTTTATAATAAATCTTTATTGTTGAAATAGGGGGATGAGGTTTTAGATTACCTTTTTCATCTACCCTTTCTGATAATTTTTTGTTTAAGTAAAGAATTCCTTCTGCAGAAAAGGCTTCCTTATTATTAAATTGATAATCATCTTGATAATGTCTCAAGACAATTGTTTTTAAAAAATCATGTGTAATTTTATTTAAATTTCCTAATGTGGCTGATTTTTCTTTGTCAAATAATTCAGATAACTGAATACGTTTAGTTTCTTTACCATTACTTAATCCATAATTTTTTGCTTCGTGCAATTGTCCTCTCAATTTTATTTGTCTATTTCCTGTTTTGTCATATTGCAAAAGAAGTTTATCTTTCGGTTTATGAGAAACTACAATTTCTTTGATTTTTTGTTCTGCGTCTTCTGGGAAGCCGTTCCAAGGCATTTCAATCGTTCTGAATTTTTCTAATTGATTAAATATTTTTTTTCTTTTTTCTTCATCCAAGTTTAATACTTCATCTAATAATTCAGCATTACTACCTTTGAATCCCGGCAAAAATTCTTCTTTATGTTTTTCTAACCATTCTTTCAGGACTTGATTTAAATCGTTCAGTCGTTTAATGTGTGCTGGTTGTGTACAGGCAATAATTAAAGCATCGATTGCGTGATGTCTGTGATCGATTCGTTTGCTCCAACCTTTAATAATTAATTTATTGTTTTTCTTTCGGATAAATTCATTTTTGAATTTTTGAATAAAAGTTTGTTCATCTAAAATAGGTTCATTAAAATTTGTTCCTGCTTTTTCATATTCTTTTATCTTAGCTTCAATATCTTTCTTGTAAGATTCGTATTCTATGTTCGCCAATTTGGGCATTATCGTTTCATACCTTTCTTTTAACAGAACTTTAAATTTATCAGTTAAACCCCAATGATTTCTCAAATAATCTGTAACACCGCCTGTTGTCGTTTTTACGTTTTCATTTCCTACAATTTTGTGAAGTTCTTCGCGAATTCTAATTGAAATATATTGAGTATCTTTTATCTGCCTTTGGATAGGATCTTCTGGTATGGATGTTGCTAATAAGTTCTTTCGTTTTTTGTTGAAAAAATACTTATTTGTGTGATCTATGAATTGATCTTTTGTGAAAATAGTATAATTGACAGAACCCGATTCAAAATATTCCATTGCGGTTCTGTTTCCTTTTTCATTATTTATAGATTTTTCACAAATTACTTTATTAGAAAATGAATCATCAAAATATCTTGATTGAGGAATGATATGGTCAATATCGTATCTCTCACGATTAAATAATTCAGACAAAGGAATGGGCTGACCAGTATAAGGCGAAATATGCCCTTGAGATTCCCAAAGCTTTATTTTTTCTACTTCTGATTTGGAAGGATCACTGTAATTTTTGATATAAGTTTCCTGTAGGTTTTCTTGCGAAATCCAAATTTTATATTTTTCAATATTTGCAATTGAGATTTCCTGTTTAAGTTCTATTAGCCGGCTTCTTATCTCTGAATTTAGTTTTTGGCTTTTCAGATTGGCAGAATACATTTTCCCTCTTTCAATAGCATTATTTTTCAGTTCCCTTGCTAGTTCCACTCTTATTTCATCCGGTTTAAAACCATATTTTCGCCAAATATCTCTTACTATAATTAATGCTTCATTAATTATTTGCTCAGCTAAAGGATTTCTTAGTTCGCCTTGCTTTAACCTTGAAACCTGAGTATATTCTTTTAATAATTCATCTTTGGAGTATTCTTTTGAGGTATGCTTATCGTACACAAGAATAGTAGCAATTGCATTTACAATCCCTCCTTCTGATAAAATATCCTGATTTTTATCCAAAAACTCTTGCGCTGATTTTTCAAAAGGGTCATCAACATTCTCATTTAAAAGTTTAATAATTTTCTGATTTAGAGTTTCTGAAAATTGATTATCAAAAAATTTCCCAGCTCTTACTAAAGGCAAAATCTTTTCAATGGCTTTTAAGCTTAGCTTTGAGTAGTTTCTTCCGAATTTAATTTTAGAAATTTTTACTGCGGTTGTTTCTTTATTTTCTAAATGAGGAGAATACTTATTTAGAAAATCTAATATTTTAGAAGTTCTGTCGCTTGTAAGTTCATATTCATTTCCTTTTCCATTGTAAAGAATATCCCATAAATGAATTTGCTTTTCTCTATTGTCCAAATCAAATTCATTCCATAAACTGCCTAAAGATTTCTGCAAAATATTCTTTGTATCATTTCCCTTTAATTTGTCTTTTGCATTCATTCCGTTCAGGAAATCCACATTATCCCTTAAATTAAATTCTTTTTTAAGTTTTGTGAGAATGGGACCAAAAGAAACTTCTTTTTTATTTTGTAATTCTTCATAAAGCCATTCTTTGAGCTGAATAGGAATAGGTCGATCAATATATTTATATCTTATCTCGCCTTTTCTGTTAACTCCATTTTCGGTTTTTGTATTGATGGCCAGTTTATTGATTTGCTCCCAAATTTTAAATTCCTGAAAAACAGGATGACTTTTCGCAACTACTTTCTCATTGGGTTCATAACGACAGTTAGAAATTAAATCTGACTGATCCTTTAATTCCCTTTGGTAAAAAACAACTTGATTCTTGATGATATATTTCAATCCTTTTTCCAAACCAGTTTGCCTTAATTTTTCCTGACTTTCCTTCTTTCCTGGAAAAATAAAATTCAAAATCTTCAGTAGCTTATTTTCATCTAAATTATCAAGAAACGGATAATGCTTCGATTGTTCTTTCCAAATAGCTTCAAATTCAGCCTCATATCGTGAACGCAGGATCACGTTATTACGGATTTTTGCCCATTTATTTTCTTTTAAAATATCTAATAAGAATTCAGAAATAAAATACTCCTTTCCGATTTCTTTTGGATTTTCAGTGAGCTGTTTTTCAATATTTTCCATTTCTTTCCTCCAACTGGTTTTGTTAGGAAGCTTGAAAGTAATAGTGTCTCCTGATTTTGCTCGGCGAATATTGATTTGTAATTCCAAAGAATCATTTTCTTTTAAACTTTCTAAAAAAGTTTCTCCTTCAATAATTCCTTCTTCTGTCTCGATGCTAATTTTTCTTTTATTAAGTTTTTTACCTTTAAATACAATTTCTTCTGGTAAACCAATACTCAGAATCTTTGAAAAAGTAATATAGCTTTCATTTGTTTTCTCTTTTTCATCATTTTCTTCGTCATTGTTATCTTCTTTTTCTGGTTCAGCATTTCCTCCAGAATAACCTCTTAATTGATTAAATTTATAGATGATTTTACCGAACTCATCCAATTCAATCTTTTCAGATAAAGCTTTTACTCGAAGTTCTACCAAATCAAAAGCTGTCAGTTGTTTTTGATTTTTAGAAATTGGCAGAATAGAAATTTTATCTATTTTATTTGGATCAGAAAATTCAGCCACCAACTTAATTTGATTAGGAAGCATTTCAAGCCTTTGTAAAATATAAATGAGTTTATTTCTACGTTGCTTATATCTCTTATTAAGTTTTCTTGTTCCTCTTGCTATTCTTCTATTAGCATTTTTAGTTTGTGCCAGACCTTGTTCAAACTTGCTTAATTCAGCTCCCATAGGTATCACTCGACTTCCCATTCCAAGAATATTTCCAGTTTTATTTTCGAAATTTTGTTGCACTAACGCCCAACCAATACTATTTGTCCCTAAATCAAGTCCTAATATTTTTTTCATCGCAATTTAGATTTTCCTAAAAATAGAAAATAAAAATTTACATCGTTTACGGTTTCCCGTATCCCGAATTAAAAAATTAATTATACCTTTGACTTGAAAGCAAATCACAATAAGGATTATTCCGTTGTGAAAACATTTAAGGCGGGGCAACTCGCCTTTTTTTATTTCCAAACTATTTAATCCAAACCAAAAACTTGTATTCTTATTCATTTAACACTATTTCAAGCAATTAAAAAGTCAGACAATAAACAAGCTAGTTTACTTGAGGTACTACTGGGGGGCATTTGAGCCTTAAGGCATGATAGTGGCATTTTAAGGCATCATTAAAAATAGGACAAAAACTCAGGTACTGATAAAATCAGCAAAAGCATAGATGAATGTTCTGATTTTCGTTTCTAGTAGGCAGAAGAGAAATAAGGTCGGTTTCACCCCTTAATTTTCAATGCAAAGAATATCAGGTTATCCCCGGGTTCTATTGGGGTTCCATTGGAGTCCTAAGGCATGATAGTCGCATTTTAAGGCATCTTTAAAAATAGGACAAGCAGCTGGGTTGTTAAAAAAGTCAGTTAGGCAAAATTATGTTTACCATTTGTAGTTATCCTTTTCATCCAGAGTTGACTTATCTATTATTTGAAAACCTAACCATAAATAGCATTCTAGACTATTTACATCCAAACCACAATATCTTTTAAAATTCAAGTAAGTTTTCTTATCTTTGCCTGGCAAATAATAAATCGTAATTTATTTGCTATGCAACTCGACTCCACAAAATTTATTGCAACAGGTTTAACATATGACGACGTACTTTTAGTACCCGCTTATTCAGAAATTCTGCCCCGCGATGTAAATACAGCCACTTTCTTAACCAAAAAAATCAAGCTTAACGTTCCGTTGATTTCTGCAGCAATGGATACCGTAACAGAAGCTGAACTTGCCATAGCCATTGCGCAAAATGGTGGTATTGGGATGTTACATAAAAACATGACGATTGAAAGACAAGCTGAAGAAGTTCGTAAAGTTAAACGTTCTGAAAGCGGAATGATTCAGGATCCGGTTACTTTATTGGAAACAGCAGTGGTTGCCGATGCTTTCAAAATTATGAAAGAACATAAGATCGGTGGCATCCCGGTGGTAAGCAGCGACAATAAATTAGTTGGAATTATTACCAACCGCGATTTACGTTTCCAAAAAAATATGGCAAGGCCAATTGCCGAAGTCATGACGAAAGAAAACCTTATTACTGCACCAGAAGGAACAAACCTGGTACAGGCAGAAGAAATTCTTCAGAATTATAAAATTGAAAAACTTCCGGTGGTAAGTAAAGACGGTTATTTAAGCGGCTTAATTACTTTTAAGGATATCTCTAAAGTTAAAAATTATCCTGCTGCCTGTAAAGATGAACGCGGACGTTTACGTGTTGGTGCTGCTGTTGGCGTAACTGCCGATACCTTGCAGCGTGTTGATGCCCTTGTAAATGCCGGGGTTGATGTGATTACCATTGATACCGCTCACGGGCATTCAAAAGGTGTAGTTGATAAGTTAAAAGAAGTAAAAGCAAAGTATCCTGATTTACAGGTGATTGTTGGAAACATTGCAACTGGAGCAGCAGCTAAATTTTTAGCAGATGCCGGCGCTGATGCCGTTAAAGTTGGTATTGGTCCGGGTTCTATCTGTACCACCAGAATTATTGCTGGTGTTGGTGTTCCACAATTATATGCAGTTTATGAATGTGCAAAGGCATTAAAAGGTACAGGCGTTCCGGTTATCGCTGATGGTGGAATTAAACATACCGGCGATATAGCGAAAGCAATCGCATCCGGTGCAGATACCGTAATGGCTGGTTCGTTATTCGCCGGAGTGGAAGAATCACCAGGTGAAACCATCATTTACGAAGGACGTAAATTTAAATCTTACCGTGGAATGGGTTCTATCGAAGCTATGGAACAAGGCTCTAAAGACCGTTATTTCCAGGATGTAGAAGATGATATTAAAAAATTAGTTCCCGAAGGAATTGTAGGTCGTGTGCCATTCAAAGGAACATTAGCCGAAGTAATGTATCAGTACATCGGCGGACTTCGTGCAAGTATGGGTTACTGTGGTGCAGCAACGATCGAGGCTTTACAAGAAGCGCAATTTGTTCAAATTACAGCTGCGGGAATGCGTGAAAGTCATCCACATGATATCACCATCACCAAAGAAGCACCAAATTATACTAGATAAGGTTGAAAGGTTGTTGAGCCTAAAGTTCCCATCTTACGTCGTCCTTTCGGCCATGGTGGAGAAATCTTCTAATTAAATAAATAAAAAACGGGGAGTCGGTAACGATAGCCCCGTTTTTTTATTTCCAAACAATATTTAAGTTCAGGTTACATGCATCAATGCATAGCTGGTAATTAAAGGTGGATTAAAAATCCACAGATATTATAGTCCGGAAATTCTTCCAGAATAATGAGGGTCACTTCTTCCGTCGTCATTTCGACTGTGGCAGAGCAATCTTTCATCATAAATAAATTTAAAAAGGCATTGACATGAACTCAATTCTGAAGAACTATTTCAAAATAAAATTTGGGAAGAAGGTTTTTTTAATATATTTGCCTACTAAATCTATAGATTTTATATAAATAATATGAAAAATATATCCAAAATCCATTGAAGCATTGTTGTTGTCGCGCTGCATGCTAAGAAAAAACACCCTGAACAGCACCCTAATCCATAAAAATAAACCGAACATTACTAAATTAATCATGAAAAAAAGTTTACTCTTACTGTTCTCTTTAATACTTTCAACCGGGGCACTTTTCGCTCAAAATGCCATCACTGGTATTGTTAAAGGCGCAAATGGGATTACGATTCCTAATGCAACGGTGAAAATAAGAGGAACCAATATTTCTGCAATTGCAGATGTAAATGGTGCCTTTACCATCGATGCAAAACAACAACCTCCGTTTTATATCCAAATCAGCTCGGTGGGTTATAAACCTCAGGATTTTCAAATTTTAAAATTTCAGGATACGCCGATAGAACTTGTTTTAATAGAAGACACACAGCTTGATGAGATCGTGGTAACCTCTAGAAGACGATCGGAAGTTTTGCAGGATGTACCCATTCCCATTACCGTGATCGGCGGACAAGCTGCTGAAAATGCCGGTGCTTTTAACGTTAATCGTTTGAAAGAATTGGTTCCTTCAGTTCAGCTTTACGCTTCAAACGCCAGGAATACAACATTAAATATTCGAGGGTTGGGATCAACTTTTGGTTTAACGAATGACGGGATTGATCCAGGGGTAGGTTTTTATGTAGATGGCGTTTATCATGCCCGTCCGGCGGCAACCTCTACAGATTTCCTTGATATTGAACAAATCGAAGTCATCCGCGGACCCCAGGGAACTTTATTTGGAAAAAATACAACGGCTGGTGCATTCAACATCACCACCACCAAACCCACTCAAACACCGACGGCGAAAGTTGAAATGAGTGTCGGGAATTACAACTTTATTCAGGCTAAAACCTCCGTTTCTGGAGGCGTGGCAAAAAATCTGGCTGCTAAAATTTCCATTTCAGGAACACAACGTGATGGTACCATTTACAATACCAGAGAGGAGCGTAGATATAGCGGACAAAACAATCTGGGTTTTAAGGGCCAGTTATACTTTACCCCGTCTGACAAATTAAAAATTTTATTAAGTGGCGATGTAAGCGTTCAGCATCCGGCAGGTTATCCGTTGGTAATAGCCGGGGTAACTACAACAGAACGAAGCGCATATCGCCAATACGCTAGAATCGTATCAGATTTAGGTTATCAGCAACCAAAAATAGATCCTTTCTCCAGAGAAATTAATACCAATACACCTTGGAGGCATAACCAATCTATTGGTGGAATTTCTTTAAATGTTGATTATAAAATTGGAAACGGAACATTAACCTCCACCACAGCCTGGAGATTCTGGAATTGGGATCCAACAAATGACAGGGATTTCTCTGAATTAGCTGCGCTCACTAAATCGCAGGGAAATTCACGTCACGATCAATATTCGCAGGAAATTCGGTATGCCGGAAACATTACAGAAAAGTTAAGCGGTGTAATCGGTGTATTTGTGTTAGGGCAAAACCTCCAGGGTTTAGGGCAGACGGAAGAAGTAGGTAAAGATCAATGGAGGTTTGTACAAACAGGAAATACAGGTACACAGGCATTGTATTCCACACCAGGTTTATTGGATGGCTTCGGCATTAAAACCAACTCTACCATTAAATCTTTAAGCGCCGCAGTTTTTGGTCAGGTAGATTGGGAAGTGATTGAACATTTACACGTTTTACCTGGCTTAAGGTTTACATACGACAAAAAAGATGTAGACTATGACCGCAATACTTATGGCGGACTGCAAACTACAGACGCGGCATTGCTGGCACTAAAAGCGGCGGTGTACAGCAATCAGCAATTTAATACCAGTACAGAAAATAACAATTTATCCGGCAACATTACGCTATCATACCGGCCTAATCCGAAATTAAACCTTTATGGTACTTTTTCTACTGCTTATAAACCAGTTGGAGTTAACGTGGGTGGCTTGCCGACCACGGCAAATGGTCAGGCTGATTTGACATTAGCCGTAGTAAAACCAGAATATGTAGAACATTACGAATTGGGTGTTAAAACAAAACCTTTTAAAGGTGCGATATTAAATGTAACGGCGTTTAATACCGATATCAAAGATTATCAAACCAATGTACAATCACCTCAATTGGGTGTAAACAGGGGTTATCTGGCCAATGCCGAAAAGGTAAAAGTAAAAGGATTAGAGATTGATGGAACATATCAATTAGAACGTTTTTTAACCCTAAATGCAGCACTGGCCTATCTTGATGGGAAATATGTAAAATTTACCAATGCACCACTTCCGCTGGAAGAAACCGGCCATACTGAATTGGTAAATGGCGTGGCTACCCAAGTAGCATTTAAAGATGCTTCTGGAGGCAGGTTGCCCGGTATCTCGAAATGGAATGTTTCCGGGGGGGCAGAGTTTAGCACTCCAGGTAATTTGGCCACTAAGCCAGGCCGGTATTTTATAGCGGGGGATGCCAGTTACCGTTCTACTTATTCTTCGAATCCTACACCATCAAGTGTATTAAATGTTCAGGGTTATTCGCTGTTAAATGCCAGACTTGGATTTAAATCTGATAAGTTTTCCGTATTTGTATGGAGCAGGAACTTAACCAATAAAAACTATTATGAGCAGCTACAGGCAGCTGCAGGTAATTCCGGTTTATATGCAGGTGTACTTGGAGATCCAAGAACCTACGGCGCTACCTTCCGTTACAGTTTTTAATTTTTAAGAACCTTGCGGAAGATCAGAGCCGCAGGGTTCATATAATGTTCTCTTAATTTTTGATTAAAAGCGTCGGGTACCCGGCGTTTTTTGTTTTAAGCTTCTATGTTATAGGAATATATAATGATTGTCACCATCATATATTTTGAATGGAGGTTAATTAAACATTGAAACAGCTGCTAAAAAAGTGTTTTAGATCATAATCGCATCAAAGTAACAGCTTTGTGCAGAATTAAAATTTATAGCACACGGATAAAATCTTAACTTCGCTAAATTTTTTAATCAGATGAATAAGCTTAAAGCGGTTTGTGTTTATTGTGGTTCAAACTTTAACGGCGATCTACAGTTACGTAAAGCCATTAAACAGTTGGCAGATGTTCTTGTCAGAGAAGAAATCAAATTGGTATACGGCGGAGGAAGTGTAGGTGTGATGGGCATTCTTGCAAATGACATTTTAAATGCCGGCGGCCTGGTTACAGGTGTGATTCCGCAATTTCTGATGGATAAAGAAGTAGGTCATAAAGGACTTACGGAAATGATCCTGACTGAAAATATGCATCAGCGCAAGCAAAAAATGGCAGATCTGAGCGATGGCTTTGTGATTTTGCCAGGCGGTTTCGGAACCCTCGAAGAGTTTTTTGAAGTACTAACCTGGCTGCAATTAGGCCTCCATCATAAACCTATAGGTGTTTTAAACGTAGATGGATTTTACGATCCGCTATTTGCACAGATGGAAATGATGGTAAGAAGCAAGTTTTTGAAACCAGCCAATCGGGATTTGGTTTTTAATGAAACTGATGCAGAAATACTGATTGACAAAATGGATCATTTTTCGGCCGTGCCGGATGAAGTCTGGTTTAAGGAAAGAAATTTAATCTAAGTAACTGTTAAACAACTACAATTTTAGGGTTACTATCACTATAAAGATTCATAAAATGCAAATTATTACATCTCACGCAGAATTTGAACAACATTTAGGTAAAGCGCTTGGTGTTTCTTCGTGGCATACCATCACGCAGGAACAAATTAACAAGTTTGCAGATGCCACGTTAGACTATCAGTGGATTCATACAGACGAAGAAAAAGCAAAAAATGAAGGCCCCTTTGGCTCCACAATCGCCCATGGATACTTAACACTTTCGCTCATTCCGTATCTCTGGAAAGAAATTGTTGATATTCAGAAGCTAAAAATGGAGATCAACTATGGGATTGAAAGCCTGAGATTTGCGCAGCCGGTCCTCGTAAATGCTAAAATCAGGCTAAAAGCCAAATTAGCCTCTATTGTTAACTTACGTGGCGTAACGAAAGTTCATATGGCAATAGAAATGGAAATAGAAGGTCAGAAAAAACCTGCGTTTTCAGGCGAAGTGGTTTTTTTATATCACTTCATTAGCTAACTTCAAAATATTTTATCTTAAGCTAATGTCGCATGGTGTAATGATTTGCATCATGCTACTTTAGCTAAAGTTCTTGATTGTTATTTCTTAAATTTCTTTTTGATGAATCCACCTAATGATTCATCGTCCAGACCTTCTAAAGTGCTCAACTCCAATTCCAGTGCTTTCGTGCTGATCTGTATTTCGATCAAAGAGATAATTAATGAAATCATGAAGAATATTAAACTGAGTGCAAAAAGTAATTCAGCAACTATATTCCATTCCAAATAAATAAAAAACATGCAGAACAGGCAACTGGCGAAACTTAACACACCAAATGCCTGCATGTTCTTAATCAGTTTTAACCGATAGCGAAGGTTTTTAATCTGATTCTGCAAACCAATATTTTTCTCGCCTTCCTCATACTTAGCTTTCAAACTCCTGACTAATGTTGCTAAAGCCAAAAAACGATTAGTATAAGCCAGCATGATCAGGCTGATGGCAGGAAACAGTAAAGCAGGAATATTGATGGTTAGCTCCATTAATGAGGTTTTTTCAAAAGTATTATTTTAAAATGATTTTGTGTGTGTAAACGCAAAGGGAAGGAAGTTTTTCGCGAAGAACGCAAAGCCGGATTATGAGCTTGAATGATGAGATTAATTGTATGTAATATAATCTTTGCGATTTCTCTGTGGTTAATATTTGCTATCAGTTAACCGCAAAGAGAAGGGAAGTTTTTCGCGAAGAACGCAAAGCCGGGAGTACAGATATTTTATGAGGTTGAATGATGAATTTAGTTGTAGGTAATGTAACCTCTGCAATTTCTCTGTGGTTTTTTCTCTGTTTCCTCTGTGGTTATTATTTTTTCTCAACAAAATGCTAAGGAGTAAGTTAACCACCGAGAACATTGAGTTTAAAAGTATAATGAGATTAAGATGTGCTTTTGAAATGATATGGTTAAACGCAAAGCAAAGAAGACTTCTCGCAAATAATGCAAAGCTGGGTGTGTAGGTTTAACCACTAAGCACACGGAGTTGGTACAGTTAATATTAAGATCAATTATTTGAAACTTATTCTCTGTGATTTTTTCTCTGTTTCCTCTGTGGTTATTATTTTCTGATCAAAATGCTAAGAGCAAGTTAACCACCGAGAGCACATAGAATACTGAAATCAATAGTTTAAACTTATTCTCTATGGTTTTTTCTTTATTTCTTTGCGGTTTTTCTTTTTGTTATTTGCGGTAAAACACACCTTAGACCAGAAACCAATTTGGTCGCCATGCTTAATTCCGAAATAAGATTTAAATTGCCATCATGGATATCGAATTCAATAAGAACGAAGATGTAAACAAACAACTGGTTTACGAGCTGAAAACCAAACTGAAAAAGATTTACCTTGGTGGCGGCGAAAAAAACGCTGCTAAACAAAAAGAAAAAGGTAAGTTACTGGCCCGTGAACGAATTGCTTACCTGATTGATAAAAATTCAGAATTTCTGGAGGTTGGTGCTTTCACCGCTGATGGAATGTATGCTGAACAAGGCGGTTGTCCGTCTGCCGGTGTGGTTTGTGGTATCGGATATGTAAGCGGTAGACAGTGCATGATCGTTGCCAATGATGCAACAGTAAAGGCTGGCGCATGGTTTCCAATGACTGCCAAGAAAAACCTTCGGGCACAGGAAATCGCCATGGAAAATCGCCTGCCGGTTATCTACCTGGTAGATAGCGCCGGCGTCTATTTACCTATGCAGGATGAAATTTTTCCAGATAAAGAACACTTCGGAAGGATGTTTCGGAACAATGCGATGATGTCGGCAGAGGGTATTGTACAAATTTCTGCAATTATGGGGGCTTGTGTAGCGGGCGGTGCATACCTTCCTATTATGAGTGATGAGGCCATGATTGTGGATAAAACCGGTTCCGTATTTTTAGCGGGCTCCTATCTCGTGAAATCTGCAATAGGAGAGGATGTTGACAACGAAACCCTGGGCGGGGCAACCACGCATTGTGAAATTTCTGGTGTTACCGATTATAAGCATCCAAATGAACAGGCTTGTTTAGACAGCATTCGGAATATCATGAGCATGTTAGGCGCTCCGCAAAATGCCGGCTTCGATCGAATCAAACCTGTCAAGCCAAAGGAAATTGAAACGGAGCTCTATGGAATTATCCCTGAAAACCGGGATAAGCAATACGAAATAATGGATATCATCAGCCGTTTGGTTGATAATTCTGAATTTGAAGAATATAAAAAGGGCTATGGACAAAGCATTGTTTGTGGTTTAGGCCGTATAGACGGATGGGCTGTGGGAATTGTAGCCAACCAACGGAAGGTGGTGAAGTCGAAAAAAGGTGAAATGCAATTTGGGGGGGTAATTTACTCAGACAGTGCAGATAAAGCTACCCGATTCATTATGAACTGCAACCAAAAGAAAATTCCGCTGGTTTTTTTACAGGATGTAACCGGGTTTATGGTAGGTAGTCGGTCAGAGCATGGGGGCATTATCAAGGATGGCGCAAAAATGGTGAATGCCGTGGCTAATTCTGTGGTGCCAAAATTCACGATCGTGATGGGAAACTCCTATGGTGCCGGTAATTATGCCATGTGTGGTAAAGCTTATGATCCGAGGCTAATCTATGCCTGGCCAACCGCTAAAATTGCGGTAATGGGCGGTGCCCAGGCGGCTAAAACCTTGTTGCAAATTCAACAAGCATCCTTGAAAGCAAAGGGAGAAGTGATCACACCAGAAAAAGAAGCAGAACTTTTAAAGGAAATCACCGATAAATATGATAGTCAGACTACTCCATACTACGCAGCATCAAGACTTTGGGTAGATGGAATAATTGATCCCCTGGAAACCAGAAAAGTTATTTCAATGGGAATTGAGGCTGCAAATCAATCTCCAATAACCAGGAAATTTAACGTCGGAATTATTCAAACCTGATGATAAATACCCAGTAGTATAATCTTTGTATAATTACCCCCCTAAACTAACCTGATATGAAAAACCTAAGAAGAACATTGACGTTAATGGCAATCTTATTTACGACAACGTTAGTTACCAAAGCTCAAAATGTAAAGCCAGGAATGCAGGAAACCGGAGAAACTATTAATGTTACGGGAAGTGGTATCGACAAAACGATCGAAGCCACCGGAAACGAAAATATTAATATCGAGGGGAGCAGCATTAATGTGGTAATCACAGGAAACTGCAACAGCATCAAGGTAGTCGGAGCAGCCATCCGGGTGAAAGCTCAAGGTGTGAGAAATATTCGCATTCAAGGCGCTGATTCTGGGGTTACCTATACTTCCAGCCCAAATAAAAATGGAAAAGCTATTTCAAGTGTTTCAGGAGCGGCTAGTTACGTCACTAAAATTAAACCCTAACTTATCAGGTTAAGCATTCGGGATAGATCCAGCTTCTGGAATGCTTTTTAGTTTATAAAAGCGCAAAGCTGCTAAATAAATTTTAAAATTTAGTTTAGATAATTAACTATGTTTGGATTATTCAGTAATAAAAAAAGAGGACTAAAAGTTTTTGATAAAATTTGGATGTGAGATAAAGCTAAATTTAAAGCTTGTCTCGAACTGAAAAAATCCAGTCCTGATGTCTTATTTGTTGCGTGGTTCGAAGAAACAAAAAACAAACTTCAAGCTTATTTTCATGAAAATCAGCTCGAGGAACATATTTACCTCGCAAATTATTTGAACATAACACAAGCAAACAAAATGTTAATTTTTGTAGAACATCATCCTTTGCAAACCGAAGAACAGCGAAAGGCCGAGGAATTAGGAAAAGATGAAATAACGGTCTTCTCATCATTATCCGAACCTATTTTTAAATTGTTCAGTGGAGAACGCATGGTTGATTTGCTTAAAAAGATGGGTTTGAAGGAAGACGAAATGATTGAAAATGATATGATAAGCAGCGCTATTCAAAGTGCGCAGAAAAAAATAGCTTTAAAAACCATAATCAGTGGCTCAGCAAGGTCGCAAGCAGATTGGATTTTAAACGCAGGTCTAAACGAACAATCTATGTAAGTTTTACAAAGAACTTTTTTATCTCGTGAAAATATCAGAGCTGTTTTATAACTGTTAATAAGTAAACTATGTTGACAATGAATACTTGTCAACAATTGTTTAAAGCATTAAATTTGCGCTACAAATAAAGAATTCAAATACACGCTATAATGTCACAAGAAAACGAACACGTTCAGTGTTTAATCATTGGATCAGGTCCTGCAGGTTATACTGCTGCAATTTATGCTGCCAGAGCCGATTTAAAACCAATTATGTATACTGGCATGCAAGCCGGTGGTCAGTTGACACAAACTACAGATGTAGAAAATTTTCCTGGTTATCCGCAGGGAATCATGGGGCCTGAAATGATGGAAGATTTCCGTAAGCAGGCAGAACGTTTTGGTACAGATATCCGTTTCGGTTACATCAGTTCAGTAGATTTCTCTTCTACGCCGCACAAGATCGTTGTAGATGAAATTAAAACCATTACTGCTGATACCGTAATTATTGCCACCGGAGCAACAGCAAAGTGGTTAGGCTTGCCAAGTGAACAGCAATATAATGGTTTTGGTGTATCTGCTTGTGCAGTTTGCGATGGTTTCTTCTTTAAAGGGCAAGATGTGGCCATTGTTGGTGCCGGAGATACCGCCGCTGAAGAAGCAACTTATTTGGCTAAACTTTGTAAAACTGTTCATTTATTGGTGCGTAGAGATGAATTCAGAGCATCTAAAACGATGGTTGCCCGTGTTTTAGCTACCCCAAACATCGTGGTTCATTACAATACTGAAACGCAGGAAATTCTTGGGAATGGTAAAAACGTTACCGCTGTAAAAGTGATCAATAACCAGTCTAATGAAGTATCAGAAATTGCTGTTGAAGGTTTCTTCGTAGCGATAGGGCATAAGCCAAATACTGATATTTTCAAAGGTCAGTTAGATATGGATGAAACCGGATATTTAAATACTAAACCAGGTTCTACGTTAACCAATATTGAAGGTGTTTTTGCTTGCGGTGATGTACAGGATATGTATTACAGGCAAGCGGTTACTGCCGCAGGTTCTGGCTGTATGGCTGCTTTAGATGCCGAAAGGTATTTAGCGGCGAAAGAACATCCTGTTGAAGCATAACATTATTATTACCCCTATTTTGAAGAGAGAAACCCAATCAGGTTTCTCTTTTTTTGTTCGTAACAAAAAAGTGTGAATAAGAATCTTCCCGTAATTTATATCTTAGATTGTTTTTAATAAAATTCGACCTAAAACAAACCTGATTATGAACAAAGCATTATCCATTTTTATAGGAGTATTAATGAGTACAACTGCATTTGCACAAAGTGATCCAAACCTGGGCATTATTCCAGCGCCGGTTTCCATCACCAGGGCCAATGGAAATTTCGTCTTAGATAAAACGACTATTTTAATTAATCAAAGCATAGACGGTGCTAAAATAAATGATCTTTTAAATGCATTTATAGTAACTAAAGCGGGTTTCGCCCTTAGAGAAGCTAAAGTTGCACAGCCAAACCAAAAAAGTATCCTTTTAACTTCAAGTGGCGCAGATAAATTACCTGCTGAAGGATATACGATTAAAGTAACTCCAAATCAGGTAGTGATTACAGGCAGTGGTGCAGGATTATTTTATGCTGTTCAGTCTGTAATGCAAATGATGCCAGCGAAAGTGGCTGATAAGATTCCTATTCCGGCTGTTACAATTAATGATTATCCTCGTTTCAGCTATCGTGGAACGATGCTCGATGTTTCTCGTCATTTCTTTCCAATTTCATTTATCAAAAAGTATATAGATCAGCTGGCTTACTATAAAATTAATACTTTCCACTGGCATTTAACTGATGACCAGGGATGGAGATTGGAAATTAAAAAATATCCGAAATTGACAACTGTTGGGGCTGTTAGAAATGGTTCGATCATTGGACATTATCCTGGAACCGGAAACTATTTAACAGAGGTAAAAGGTTTTTACACTCAGGATGAAGCTAAAGAAATTGTTAAATATGCAGCGGAACGTTACATCACAGTAATTCCTGAAATTGAATTGCCAGGCCATGCTTCTGCAGCTATTGCAGCTTATCCGGCGCTGAGTGCTTTCCCGGATCGCGATACTTTTGTAAATGAGAAAACCGCTTGGGCAGGATCGAGAAAAGGTAAACAAGTGCAGCAAACATGGGGCGTTTTTGATGATATTTTTGTTCCTTCTGAAAACACCTTTACGGTTTTAAATGATATTTTAGATGAGGTTATTGCTATTTTTCCATCTAAATATATTCACATTGGCGGAGATGAAGCACCAAAAACCTATTGGAAAGAATCGCCATTTTGCCAGGCTTTAATGAAAGAAAAAGGTTTAAAAGATGAGCATGAATTGCAAAGTTATTTTATCCAGAGGATAGAAAAACATGTGAATGGAAAAGGACGCTCCATTATTGGCTGGGATGAGATTTTGGAAGGTGGTTTAGCACCAAACGCAACGGTAATGAGCTGGAGAGGAGAAGATGGAGGAATCGCTGCAGCACAACAAAACCACGATGTGATTATGACTCCGGGTTCTATGGGGTTATACATCGATCACCAGCAGTCTGATTCACCTGATGAGCCGGTTACTATCGGTGGTTTAGCACCTTACCAAAAGATTTATGCTTATGATCCGATTCCAAAAGTTTTAACAGCTGATCAAAGAAAATACATTAAAGGTGTTCAGGCTAACATGTGGACTGAATATATTAAAACAACAAATAAGGTTGAGAATCATGCTTTCCCACGATTAATGGCCTTATCAGAAATTGCCTGGAGCCCGGTTGATCGTAAAGATCTGAAGAATTTTGCGGAAGACCGTTTACCGGTACATCTTGCCCGCCTGGATAAAATGGGCGTTAACTTTTGGGTGCCAACACCCATCGGACAAAGTGAAAAAGTGCTAAATGGTGGTGATTTTACTATTGATCTTAAGGTTCCTGTTACTGGCGGAAAAATCTATTATTCATTAGATTCTTCAAGACCATCAGAAAATGCATTCTTATACACTTCACCAATAAAAGTTACTGTTCCGAAAGGAGAGAAGAGGGCGCTTAGAACGATTGTAATTGCACCGAGTGGCAAAAGAAGTGTAACTACCGAGACGATTTTAAATAACGGAGCACCGGAGGTAAAAGCAGAAGCAAAGAAATAAAACAGTATTATTTTGAAAAGCTAATTGATTAATTTGGGGAGACCAAAATGAACCCCAGATAGCATTGTTTTACAGAAATATACTTTACAGCATCTCTTGTTAATAATAGGGATGCTGTTTTGTTTTGATCGTCCTCCTGAACTTGATTCAGGACCTTTGCGTCGATAAGATGTTTAAAAAATTAGCAAACATGATTTAAGCATAACCTTTCAAGCAGAAGCAAATACATTATCTTTCTAACCATTAGCTTTAGTACCTTTAACCCCATGGAAAAAAGCCAGAGATTTTCTGTCATAAACCGTTTAAAAAGCTTTAAATATGCCTTTAACGGTTTAAAGTTATTTTTTCAAAATGATCACAATGGTCGTGTGCACTTATTTGCTGCAGTTATTGCCATTGGGTTATCCTGGTTACTCCATATCTCAGCGCTGGAATGGATTGCTGTTCTTATGGTAATTGCTGCGGTGATGGTAACCGAGATCATTAATGCTGCTATTGAAAAATTAGCTGATGTCGTCTCTCCAGGTTATCATCCAAAAATTAAAATTGTAAAAGATTTAGCAGCTGGTGCAGTACTGATGACCACTTTTTTAGCGTTAGCTGTAGGCGCACTGATTTTTATACCTAAATTATTTGCCTGCATCAGCTAAGGCAGCCGCCTTAGATTCTTCCGCTTTATCCTGGATAATCTGATCCCAACGGGCCTGTATTTTGTGATTGCTGCCATGCTGTGTTTCTTCATCGTAATTACGCTGCATGGTGTCGAAGTACGTACTTATTTCATTTGCCAGTTGCGAAATTTGTGTCTTATAATTCGTTACCGAATAAGTTCTGTTTTTTAAAACCCTTTCAGCTTCAGAAAGTAGAATATATTGAATGTTTACATGACCTTGCTCATGATGAAGCAAATCTGCGCTTACCTGTGGGTTTTTTATCCTGTCCCATTTCACCCATGATCGATCTTTGTCTATTCTGATTTCATTTTTTAGTCTGATTGTTACCCGGTTTCTGGAAACAGCAGATTCATAACTATACTGCCATGTCATGGCAGTTAGCGCAAAGAAAGGAGAATTCATATCGGCATTGCCTTTAAAATGCGTTTCCCAGTTTAGCTGAACAGGTTCAGTAATATCTTGTTTAAACGCAAATGTACAAGGCAAAGCCAGCAAAACAAGAAAGGGAATAAGCAGTTTTTTCATTTCAATTTCTCATTGAAAAAACCGTGCCTAAAATTTTTCAGGAGCCGAAATTTGTCCGCTTATCCGTTCAAATTTCTCAATTAGTAAAGCAATTCTTTCTTTTTCCCTCTTAATTACGGCTCTACGTAAGATAGTTGAGCAAAACAAAATCCAGAGAAAGGTTAAGCCTATCGCAATTATTTTCTGAACGAGGTTAAAGTGACTTAGAATTTCAATAAAGTAAAAAAATATACCGGTTGAAAGCGCTACTGTATAGAACCAGTATAATGAATTATAAAGCTTATAACGATTTAACTGATACGTTTTTAAGTTGTTTAAGTATTCCTGAGGATGAGCTGTAAAATCTGTTTTGGCAATTAGCCTGTAGTCTCTGTAAAGAATGAGCGTGTAAATACCAATGGTAATAATGGTAATGCTTATCCCTACGTGGGTAGTCCACGAATCAAAATGAAAAAATATCCATAAAGCTGCAATGGCAATAAAGGAAGCGGCCATGCCTATAATATTAAGGGCAGATTTGAACTTCAAACCGTTTACTTCTTTTTTAGCCTGTTGCAGCATTTCATCAGCAGAAAACTTAACTTCTACCTCGTGCTTTTGCCACAACTCTTGTATTTGATCAAACGCTTGCATATTGGTTGTATAGTTCTGTTAATTTTTGTTTAATGCGGTGAATTTTTACTCTGAGGTTGCCTTCACTGATACCGGAAATGTCGGCAATTTCGTGGTAAGGCAATTCATCTAGTACCATGGTAATGATCAAACGATCATTTTCTTCGAGTTTAGATATACATTGATATAATAAGGCTACCTGTTCATTTTTCTCAGAAAACTCTTCAATTTTATTTTCAATGATATTCTCCGTTAATTCATCTTTAGCCTGTCTTTTTTCTGATCTTAAATAAGTTAAACAGGTATTTACGGCAATTCTATAGATCCAGGTAGAGATTAAAGATTTGTTTCTAAATTTATCCAGATTTTGCCAGACCTTTAAAAAAGTTTCTTGTAAAAGGTCGTTTGCTGCATCGGTATCTCCTGTATAACCATAACATAAATGGAATATCTTTTTGGAATTAGAATCAAAGATTTCTTTAAATAGTTTGTCTTTTTGTTCCATTTAAGGGCGTGTAGTTGATATTTAGATAGGAATGGGGTGTTAATGTTACAGCTAAAGTAAAAATTTAAGTGATCTTTCTCCGTGTAATAAATCAAAATTTGTTACACCACGTAAATATCGTAGTTTTACCAAATTAATAAAGCCACAAACTTTTTTATTCATGAAGAAAAACAAACTCACGCTTTTCATTTTCTTAGCGCTGATTGCCGGTATTGCATTGGGCTACATTTTAAATGTCAATTCTATTGATGTTTATAACCAAAATATTCTCAATGCAGATGCAAAAGTAAAAAGTATAGAAGTAAGTATCACTAAAACTACCGATACCAGCTCTGCTACCTTTACTCAACTCAAAGCAGAGCGGAAGGTTAATGCCGCTATCAAAAAAGAAAACGAAGAAATCCGCGAAAAGAAACTAGAGTATTTTACGCTGTTAAGCGATATTTTTCTTCGCCTGATTAAGATGATTGTAGCACCGCTCGTATTTACCACCCTGGTGGTTGGTGTTGCAAAAGTTGGTGATATTAAGGCTGTAGGCCGGATTGGTGGTAAAACCCTGGGTTGGTTTATGGCTATGTCTTTAATGTCACTGGTGCTGGGGTTAATTCTGGTTAATTTATTTGAGCCAGGAAAACACATGCAATTAACCTTGCCAGATCAATTGGTCAATACCGGGATTCAGAAAGCTTCTATGAGCGTTAAGGATTTTATTGCGCACGTATTTCCGAAAAGTATTGCCGAATCTATGGCAAACAATGAGATTTTGCAGATTGTGGTGTTTTCCCTGTTCTTCGGTGTAGCTACTGCTGCTATTGGAGATTTGGGTAAGGTGGTAATCAAAGCTTTCGATGCCATTGCCCACGTAATTTTAAAAATGACAGGCTATGTAATGAACTTTGCGCCTTTAGCGGTGTTCGGCGCCATGACGGCTATTGTAGCCAAACAGGGTCTGAACGTTTTAAATACTTATGCCATATTTATCGGAGAGTTTTATCTGGGCCTCGCTATACTGTGGTGTGTATTAATCTTTTTGGGTTTTCTAATCTTGAAAAAGCGTGTGTTCCGTTTGGTGAACGATATGAAGGAGCCTGCAATTCTGGCTTTCAGTACGGCAAGTAGTGAGGCAGCCTATCCTAAAACGATGATGCTGCTGGAGCGTTTTGGCTGTAAAGATAAGATTGTAAGTTTCGTATTGCCATTGGGTTACTCCTTTAATCTTGATGGCTCCATGATGTACATGACATTTGCTTCATTGTTTATTGCGCAGGCTTATGGGATCCATCTGGGTTTTGAACAACAAATTTCCATGTTACTGATCTTAATGTTAACCAGTAAGGGAATTGCTGGAGTACCTCGGGCTTCACTGGTGGTAATTGCTGGCACAATAGCAAGTTTTAACATTCCCGAAGCTGGCCTGGCATTGTTAATTGGTATCGATCCGTTATTGGATATGGGTCGTTCTGCAACTAATGTAGTAGGTAACTCAATTGCCACCGCAGTGGTGAGTAAATGGGAGGGAGAGTTAAAAGAGTCTGAAGTCTGAAGTCATGAGTCTGGAGTTTTAGTCATCAGTCTGGATCATTCATACGAAATTCATTAAATTTCATCAGCTTTGCATCCGTATCTTAAAAATATCGTTTCATAAAATCAAAATTTAAACATTCAATCATTATAAATCGTGTCAAGTAAAGGAAAAAAAATATTCTTAGCCATTACCATCATCGTGCCGATGATTATTTACTGTTACATCTATTATAAGCCAATTATTCAGAATGCGCCTTTCCGCAAAAATGATTTTGTGTCGATGCAGTTTAGCTACGGTCTAAAAGATACTTTAGAAAATACGTATGATTCTAAAACCGGTGTATACCATTATGTAAATAACAAAGATTCTGTGATTACTAAAAAGTTCTTTTTGAAGAGTGACGACGTTTTATACATGCATAGAAAAGCAAATGAAATAGGTTTGTGGAATTTTCCGGACACTATTGGTAGAAAAAGTGATAAATCAAAGCGGGTTCCCCGATATGATATTACTTTTAATTATAAAGAAAAATCGAAACACGTAACCGTTTATGGCGATTTTGATGGCAATCCGAAACTATTGGATGCAGCTGTTCAAATGAGAAAGATTATTCAGGAGACACTCTTGCAGGCGGAAAAACGCTCAGGTAAATAGCAATAGATATTTATCATGGAAGCCTTTAACATTAGTCTTGTTAAAGGCTTTTTTATTTTAAATTGCCTAAGGATTTGGAAATGAAAGGAAGTACTTGTGGCGGTCTTCCGTCCCGCTTTCCGTTATAAGCACCGCTAAAGGAGCGGAGGCTTCCACTGCAATCGGGTTTAAGAACAACAGCTGGTACTCTATGGCTAATCACTTCCGCAAACAATAAGGTTAAATTGGAGGGGCGCTAACACTGGTTTGACATGCTGCCCTCCGTTAATTAAACCTGATGGAAATGAAAAGCCCGGAGTGTAACGAGGACTTGTAATGTACAGCAGGGCAGGAGCAACCGAAGCATTACCGCAATTGCTTTCCAAAAACAAATATAAACATTGCTATAAATTGATCTTTAAATCTCAAAATCCTCAAAAAACTGATTACGATGAATTTTAATGAAAAATATTTTTGATATGTGTTTGTGTGTTAATCGAATTTATTCTATATTTGCACCTCGTTAAATAAAAATTAAAAAACTAATATTTAAACAATGTACGCAATAGTAAATATAGCAGGGCAGCAATTTAAAGTTGCTAAAGACCAGCACCTTTTTGTACACAGATTGCAAGGAGATGAAGGCGCTAGTATTGAATTTGATAATGTATTGTTGGTTGATAATGGTGGTGCAATCACTGTAGGAACTCCTGCAGTTAATGGTGCTAAAGTTTCAGCTAAGATCGTATCTCATTTGAAAGGTGATAAAGTAATCATTTTCCACAAAAAACGTAGAAAAGGTTACAAAAAGAAAAATGGTCACCGCCAGTTTTTCACTAAGATTCAGATCTCTGACATCACGTTATAATTAATTGTTAACCCAATAATTCGCTTTTAGCGAGTTACAAAATATAAAATAATGGCACACAAAAAAGGAGCCGGTAGTTCGAGAAACGGACGTGAATCGCATAGTAAGCGTTTAGGTATTAAAATTTTCGGTGGTCAGTTAGCTATCGCCGGAAATATTATAGTACGTCAACGTGGTACAAAACACCATCCAGATAAAAATGTTGGTTTAGGAAAAGACCATACATTATTTGCTTTGATTGACGGTACAGTAGTTTTCAGAAAGAAACAAGATAACAAATCTTATGTATCTATTCTTCCTATCACTGATGCTGAAATCGAAGCAGCATTAGTTAAAAAACCAGCTGTGAAAGAAGAAGCTGAAGCTAAAGAAGTTGTTGCTGAAGCACCAGTTAAAAAAGCAAAAGCTGTTAAAACAGACGAAGCTACTGAAGAAGCTGCAGTTGCAGAATAATTAGTACTCACACATATTTAAAAAAATCCTTCAATTAAAACTGAAGGATTTTTTTTATGCTTGAATTTTTAGCACGCAAAAAAAAAAGCTGATCATATTTAAATCATCAGCTTCTTAATTTATAGTAAAATATTAGTATTCCCTTGCCATTAATTGCCTGGTTAAGGTGAGCAGATTAGATTTTTGCTCATCAGTAACATTGATTTGATCGAATACAGTTAAGGCCTTATCTAAGTATTGGTCCATGCTATCCTTAGCAATGTTCTGAATATCCAGTGTATCGTAAACTGACCTCACTGTTGCTACCTTCTCTTTAATATCGAAGTCTTTGTAACCTGTCCAGGTATTTAGAGACTCCCTGATTTCGCCATTTGCTAATTCAAATGCTTTTAAAAGTAAAAACGTTTTCTTATTGGCAATAATGTCACCACCAACTTGCTTCCCGAATTTTTCCGGGTCTGCGTATACATCCAGAATATCATCCTGCAACTGAAAAGCAATTCCGATATTTTCACCAAACTGATAAATCAGATTAGCATCTTTTTTGGATGCGCCGGCAATAATGGCACCTAACTTTAAGGCTCCACCCAATAAAACCGCTGTTTTTAGCCGGATCATATTGATGTATTCTTCAATACTTACATCATCACGGCTTTCAAATTCCATATCTAGTTGCTGCCCTTCGCAAACACCCTGAGCCGTTGCATTAAAAGTATCGAGAACATCTTTTAAGAAAACCGGATTAACCTTAGCTAAGTTTTTATTGGCTTCAACCATCATTACATCACCACTTAAAATAGCCGTGTTGGTGCTCCATTTCTCATGTACGGTTGGTTTTCCTCTCCGCAAAGGGGCGTTATCCATAATATCATCATGTACCAGCGTAAAATTATGGAAAACTTCAATCGCCATGGCTGCATGGATAGCATCATGTGCATCTTTGCCAAATAATTCGGTACCCATTAAAACCAATAGTGGTCTGATGCGTTTGCCACCAAGGTTGATGATATAAGTAATCGGATCGTAAAGCTGTTTCGGCTGATCCGGAAACCTTAAATTTTGTATTGCAGTATTTAAAATTTTTTGTAGTTCTTCAGTTGTATGCATTGCACTGTCTTATTAGGGAGGTCGCCTAAAATTTTTATGGCCTCTTATTTTTGGCTGTTCTTTTTAACGAGATCAGACTTTCAAAAATCGACATTATAAACCACATTTTGTGTTGTTTTTACGTCATGGCTTTATTATCAATCATTTTTAGGAGGTTATTTAGTTGTTTATGTAAAATAATCATCCAAACCGTAAGCGCTCATAGCACTTAAATAATCCTAAAGAAGGAAGCTCTATTTTCATATTTGACTAATCAGCAATGAGCGTAAAATCAATCTGACGTTTAGCTAAATCTACTTTTTTCACCCGAATCATCACCTCATCTCCAAGCTGATATTTTTTCTTTTTCCTCTGGCCTACAATGCAGTAATTTTTCTCATCCAGAACATAAAAATCATCAGAAATATCACGAAGCCGAATCATGCCTTCACATTTATTTTCTTCAATTTCCACATACATTCCCCATTCGGTAACGCCGGAAATAATGCCTTTGTATTCGGTGCCAATATTGTTTTCCAGATATTCTGCTTGTTTGTATTTAATAGATGCGCGTTCAGCATCGGCAGCGCGTTTTTCCATGGCAGAAGAATGCACAGAGGCTACCTCATAAAACTCTGCGTCTGCAGATTTTCCACCATCAAGATAAGTTTGAAGTAACCGATGGGCCATCACATCGGGGTAACGGCGGATAGGAGAAGTAAAGTGCGTATAATATTCAAATGCTAAACCGTAGTGGCTAGTCTTTTTTGTGGAATAAATCGCTTTCGCCATTGAGCGGATGGCCAGAGACGTTAAGATGTTTTGTTCTTTTTTACCTTCTACATCAGCCATTAAGTTATTAAGCGATTTTGCAATTTCCTTATCCGATTTGGTATTGATTTTATATCCAAAACGAGAGGCAAATGTTGCAAATGTAGTCAGGGTTTCCATATTCGGAGAATCATGCACACGATAAACAAAAGTGAGTTTTTTCTCTCCTTTTTGTTTCTTTGCCACGTATTCAGCCACCTTTCTGTTGGCTAAAAGCATGTAATCTTCGATCAGTTTATGCGCATCTTTACGTTCTTTAACGTAAACGCCAATAGGTTTGCCAGCCTCATCCAGCTTAAATTTAACTTCAGTAGTTTCGAAACTGATGGCGCCGTTTTTAAATTTACGATCGCGTAAGATGTAAGCAAGTTCATTTAGTTTTAAAATCTCTGCTGCGTGATCGCCGGCTTTGTTTTCAATCACTTCCTGTGCTTCTTCATAGCTGAATCGCCTGTCAGAGTGAATCACTGTTCTGCCATACCATTCATTCTGAATGTTCGCTTGTTCATCCAATTCAAACACTGCAGCAAAGCACAATTTATCTTCATTCGGACGCAATGAACACACACCATTACTTAAACGTTCGGGCAACATTGGAATTACCCGATCAACAAGGTAAACAGATGTTGCGCGACTATACGCTTCTTTATCCAGGTCGGTTCCCTGAATTACGTAATGTGAAACATCAGCAATGTGCACACCAATTTCATGGTTGCCGTTTGGTAATTTTTGGTAAGATATCGCATCATCAAAATCCTTTGCATCAGCAGGATCGATGGTAAAAGTTAATACGTTTCTGAAGTCTTTACGTCTTGCAATTTCAGCCTCTGGAATTTCTTCAGGAATGGCATTAGCCTCCTTTTCTACCTGCGCAGGAAATTCAAGCGGAAAGCCATATTGTGCTAAAATGGCGTTCATTTCCGTATTATTCTCGCCTTGATTTCCAAGTACATGCTTTACAATACCGATTGGGTTTTTAGCACTTTCCGGCCAATCTGCCAAAGTAACCAGCACGCGCTGGCCATTTTTAGCATCCAGCGTATCTGCCAACGGAACAAAGATATCATGCATCATCTTCTTGTCGTCTGCAATTACAAAAGCAAAACGATCAGAGATTTTGATTACGCCGGTAAAGTCTGATTTAGCACGTTTGATAATTTCAATTACTTCGCCATCATTTTTTCGACCACTCTTTTTGGCGAAAACATAGGCTTTCACTGTATCGCCATGTAAGGCATTTTTAAGCTTTTTCGGTGCTACAAAAATGTCTTTTTCAAATTCATCCTGTGGAACAATATATGCAGAACCATCAGCAGTCATATCAACAGTGCCAATGATAAAGTTTTGAAGCTCTTTGAGCTTGTATTTGCCTTTTTCAGGCTCCAGATAGCTGCCAGCGCCTTTACCTTCCTTTAAAATCTCTAAGATTGTCTCTCTTGATTCCTGGTCGGTAAGGTTCAACTTGGCGGAAACCTGTTTATAGTTAAGTAACTGATTATTATTTTTTTCAAAAACATCGCTAACCAATTGATTCAGAACCAATTTTATATTTGCTGATTTTTTCTTTGCCATAATTAAAAAACTGAATTTATCGAAGATACAGAAAAGAAGCTTAAGCGGCCATTTTTGAGACGTAAAAAGTACGGATCGGGGCTTACTGCGTGAGGTTGTTCAGTGACAAAAAATCAGTTTATCAAATCGAGCATCACATATTTTATTTTCTTTCGCTCTGCGGTATAACTTAAATGTACGTGTCCGTTTTTATCCTGAATGATTGCCGGGTAGCTATATTCACCCTTCAGGTGGTTTTCTAAGGTGTAAATATCCTTCCAGGTTTTGCCGTCTTTGGAGATTGCCAGTTTGAGTATGGATCGGCCTTCCCACCAATTTTTCCCAGCTGTTAGCGGATTGTAGATGAGTAACTGGCGGCCATCTTTTAACGTTACAGCATCGCTGCCGGAATTGGGATTTGGTAAACCGGTAGCGGTCAGCTTAGACCAGTTTTTCCCACCATCAGCCGACCAGCTTTCTACAATAACGTTCTGTCTGCTTCTGCAAAGTAGTTGTAATTTTCCATTTGAATAGCTGAGAATGGAAGGTTGGATGACACCAAATGTATCACAATTGATCTTTATTTTTTTCCAATTGTTGTTTCTGTTGTCTGATTTTTCCAGGTGGATGCTCCAGACTTTTTCATCCAGACTTTCTGTGCTTGATGGATAAAGAATGGTATTTCTATCAAGCTGAACGGGCTTGTTTTTGATTGGTCCGAGGAAACCATCTGGCAGCTTTACAGCCTCAGACCAGGTTCTTCCATCATCGGCTGAGGTTTTATACGCTGCCCACCATTCTCGTGGATTCGGACCTATTTTATAATGCAGGGTTAACGTTCCGTTAGAAGATTTAAAGAGAACAGGATTCCAGCAGGCAAATCTGGTGGTGTCGTTCACAATTCCATCAGCTACAGCTTTTGGTGCAGTCCATTTATTTCTATTTTTCACGGCTGTCCAGATGGTTACCCCTTTATTACCTTCCTGTTTTCCACCGAACCAGGCAGCCATTATTTTTCCTTTACCCAGATCTACGAGGGTAGAGGCATGGCAGGCGGCGAAGGGTGCTTTTTCGAAAAGATAGGTAGATTGAATAATTTTGACGCTTTGCGCCTCGGATGATGTTGTACTTAGGCACAGCAGAATAAAAATGTAACGTAGCATTTCGTTTATTTAACTCCCGGGATGGCTTCGATTAACTTTCTGGTGTAAGCAGCTTTTGGTGCATAGAAAATCTGTTCGGGAAAACCTTCTTCTTCGATTTTACCCTTGTTCATTACCAGGATGCGATCAGAAATGTGTTTAACCACCGCGAGATCGTGAGAGATAAAAATATAGGTAAGGCCAAATTCGCGTTGAAGATCCTTAATTAAATTTAATACCTGAGCCTGTACAGAAACGTCTAAAGCAGATACTGATTCATCACAAATGATAAACTTTGGCTCCAAAGCGAGTGCCCTAGCAATTACTACCCGTTGCCGTTGGCCACCACTAAATTCATGTGGATAACGGTTAAAGTGTTCTTCTTTCAAGCCAACCTTGTTCAATAAATCAATTACTTTTAGTTTTCTTTCCGAATCATTTTTTAGCAACTGATGAACTTGCAACGGTTCCAAAATAGATTGGCCGATGCTTAATTTCGGATTTAGTGAGGCATAAGGGTCCTGAAAAACAATTTGCATGTCTTTTCTGAGTTTTCTTAATGCCGCACTATTGATATGGGTGATGTCTTGACCATTAAAAACAATGCTGCCGGATGTTGGCTGAATTAACCTGAGAATAGTTCTTCCAAGCGTTGTTTTGCCACAGCCGGATTCACCAACCAGGCCGAGGGTTTCACCGGGGAATACCTCAAAACTAATCTGATCAACCGCTTTTACATAATCTGTGGTTTTACCAAAAAGGCCATTACGAATTGGATACCAGGTGCATATCTCTTTAATTTGAAGAATTGGTTTTTGCGTGTACAGGAATTCCCTGCGGGCGGAGATTTCTTCTTCCGTTAATTGATTAGACGGTTGCAGATGTGCATTGGCATCATCAATTTTTCCTGTTAGAAAATCGGTAACAACAGGGAGTTTTTTCAACTGTAATGCCGGCGACGGGCGACAGGCGAGCAAGCCCTTGGTATAAGGATGCTGAGGATTTTCAAATATAGATTTTGCTGTATTCTGTTCCACAATTTCACCCTTATACATCACGGCAACTTCATCGGCAATCTCGTTCACCACACCCAAATCATGTGAAATGAATATCATGGCCATATTGCGTTCTTTTTTCAATTTAAGCAGCAGTTGAAGAATTGTTTTTTGCACGGTAACATCCAGGGCAGTTGTCGGCTCGTCGGCAATTAAGAGTTTTGGATTACAGCTGAGTGCCATGGCAATCATTACCCGTTGTTTTTGTCCGCCGGAAATTTGATGTGGATAGCTATCGAATATTTTTTCGGGTCTTGGAAGCTGAACTTCGTTAAAGAGATCAATTGTTTTTAATCTGGCTGTTTGTTTATCAACCTTTTGATGCAAAATTATGGCCTCTGCTACTTGTTCGCCACAGGTAAATACCGGGTTTAGCGATGTCATCGGCTCCTGAAAAATCATAGAGATTTGATTGCCTCTGATTTGACGGATCTCGTTTGCGCTTAAATTAAGTAAGCTGATGTTTTCGAAGTCTATTTCCCCGGTGATTTTAGCAGAACGCTCGTCGTGCAGGCGCATAATGGAAAATGACGTAACCGATTTGCCAGATCCCGATTCACCAACAATGCCTAAAACAGTTCCTTCTTTAACTTGGAAACTAATGGTTTTTACAGCTTTAAACCAGGTTTTATCTTCCTGATTGTAGAAATCGATATTTAAGTTTTCAACGTTTAGCATTAAGATACAATGGTAATGTTTTCCGGGGAAATTATTTCCATTCCCTTAAACTTTAATAGCACCTGGGCGGTAGTAATTACATCTTTTTGGCAGTAAGTCACAATTCGTTCCAGATTTTGCTCTTCATAATAAACCTGCCTCACCTGGCTACCATCGATATCATCTTTTGGTGTTGGGATATTTAAGATTGCGGCCAGAAGATTCAAGGAAGTATAATGTTTATAATCTCCAAACTTCCACATTTCCATGGTATCTAAATGGTTCACTTCCCAGGGTTTTTTACCTGAAATGTCTAAAGGTGCAGGGATTTCCAAGCCATTTACCAATAGCCGCCTGCAGAGGTAGGGATAATCAAATTCCTTTCCGTTATGGGCACAGAACATCAATGTTGGAGCTTGCTTTTCGATCAGTGATGAAAATTGCTGCAGGATTTGCCTTTCGTCATCACCGGCAAAAGATTTAAGCCGCAAGGAATATGACTTATTCTGATAACTAAAAATCCCCAGGCTAATGCAGATGATTTTTCCAAACTCCGCTAATATTCCAGCCCGTTCATAAAATTCTTCCGGGCTTTGATCTGGCTTCCGCTGGTGACTGGTTTTATGTTCCCAGAGTTCCTGCATGTTTGGCGGAACTTCATTAAAAGATTGGTATTGCGGAACGGTTTCGATATCAAGTACGATCACCTGACTTAAATCGAGTGTTTTTAGCATAGATTTTAATATTGAATAATCGAATCTTGACAGCAGGTCGGTTCTTCGCCCAATACAATTTACAATTATCATTTAATAAATCAGGAAATATTATTTAAATTTGAGAATGGCACAGCACAAATTCGAGCAATCTTTAGCAGATGGTGCTCATCATCAACTTCACAGTTTAGTTGGCAATTGGTCAGGAATCACAAAAACGTGGTTTGAGAAAGACGTTCTTGCAGACGAATCTCCTTCAAAAGCAGTCATTTCATCTATTCTCGGCAATCGATTTATTTCCTTTGATTATCATGGGAGTCTGGATGGTAAGCCTTTTGAAGGAAAGATGATCATTGGTTTCGATATCCCTTATCAAAAATTTACTTCAAGCTGGGTTGATAGCTTCCACATGGGTACTCAGATTATGCTTTCGAGTGGAGAAGCAACCGCAAATGGGTTTTCTATTTTAGGATCTTATGGAAGTCCGGAATATGGCGATCAACCTTGGGGGTGGAGAACGACGTTAGCAATCATTAATGAAAATGAAATTGTACTAACCGCCTACAATATATCGCCTGAAGGGGAAGAAGCCAAAGCAACTGAAACGGTTTATGGGAGAAAGTAGGTATGAGTACTCCTTACAGGTTTTGGAAGCCTGCAAGGATTAATTATTTCTTAAAATAAAGAAGGAGATGCCTGATTTGCCATTAACGGAATCTTTAAGTCAGTTCCAAGCGCTTTATTCAGTTTTTCGGTAAAGTAAGCAGAGAACAATGGCGATGATAGCTCTACATTTTGATGAATAAAAAAGTAGAGATTTTCGAGGCCTTGCTTTTTCCATTCTGCGATTCTTTTTACCCAGTCATCTAAACGTTTTTTATCAATTTCATCTACGTTTGCACCCACAAATCTTACAAAAGCTGTTGGTGTGGTTAAGCGCATGTGCAACATGTCTCTCCGGCCGGCAGTATCTACAATGATGTTCGCGATGCCATTATCTTCAAATAGCGTAGCAAATTCGCTTGCTATTGCCGAGTTTGAGAACCATTCCTGGTTTCTTACTTCAACGCCTAGGGGAATTACTTTAGGAAATTCGTTGGCAACAATTTTTAATCTTTCGAAATCTTTTGGCTTAAAGTTATCATGCAACTGAAGAAAAGCCATACCCAATTTATCTTCAAAATTACTGATGGCGTCGCAAAACTGCTCAACAGGTTCTTTTACATTAATGAGTCTCTTAAAATGACTTACCGTATTGGTCAGCTTCGGAAAAAACTTAAAATCTGCAGGTGTTTTTTCCGTCCAGGTGATGACTTGTTCGCTTGATGGCATGCCATAAAAGGTTGCATTAAGCTCTATAGAATTAAATTGGGTAGAATAGTAGGTTAATTCGTCCTTTGTCCCTTTGGGATAGAAGCCTTTTAAATCGGCTTTGTTCCACTTCGCGCAACCTACATAAGCTTTAAAATCTTGTTTGGATTTATTGGCTGCTAAAATCGCTGCCGTTTCAGGAGCATCAGCGGGGAGGGTGTAATCTATAATGGATGGGTCGTCTACTTTACCAAATTGCATAATTATTTTTTTATGTCAAATATATCTAAATCTCCATAAATTAATTGTGAAATAGCTTCGTGAATTTTGGATTTTAGTCTTTCCCAAAATATCTTATTTGAGGAATTTCCAAACTCAATGGCTATTAATTTTGGAGGAGTTCCTTTCCACGCTATTAGCTCGCGGAAATCAATATCTTTTGAAATAATAATAATATGATCTTTTTTTCGCGCAATGCTGTAAATAAGTTCATCAGGCGTGGCATTTAACTTTAAAGTATGGAAGGAAACGGATTTAATTTTGACTTCATCCATTAGCCACTTCGCTATTATTGGTGATATGTTTTCATCTAACCAAAATTCCCAATCATTCAAATATGTAATCATCCCTGAGTTGTTTAGCACTGAAGAGCAATGCTGCTGTTATATCTTCATTTTCGAGGATGGGATGCTCCTCCAAAATTTCTTCTTTCGTCATTCCAGATGACAATAATTCCAAGATATCAATTACGGTGAATCGATTACCTCTAATTGTTGGTTTACCGCCCATTAGTCCAGGGATGATTGTAATTCTCTTTAATAAGTTACTTTCCTGTTCTTTCATAAATTAAATATACGAAAAAGCCAGGCAAATTATTTAACCATATTAGGAATATAATTAAATATAAGCTGGGGAGTATTCTGGTTTTAGTTACCGATGATTTAATTTTGCGCTAAATTCTAAAGCTTAATTCTGCTAGGAAGGCATAAAAAAAGCGCCAGGGTATATACCTGGCGCACTTTGCGAAAAACTTGGTGTCCTTTGCGGTAAAAAATTAGTATCCCAGTATCTTCAGTACCTGCTTACTATTCTGCTCTTCTCCAAAAACTTCGAAATTGAAGCTTTCATCCCGGTTTCTGCGAATTAAAACATGTTTCGGGCTAGGCAACAGACAATGGTGAATACCGCCATAACCGCTCAAAACTTCCTGATAAGCTCCTGTATGAAAGAACCCGAGATACTGCACTTTACGCGTTTTCGGCATAAATACACTATTCATATGCGCTTCCTGGTTGTAATAATCCTGACCATCGCAGGTTATACCGCCTAAGTTAACACGCTCGTATTCAGCATCCCAATTGTTGATTGGTAACAAGATGTATTTCTGGTTTAAAGCCCAAACGTCTGGTAAGTTTGTGATGAAAGATCCATCTAGCATTAACCAACGCTCACGGTCATTTTGTTGTTTACGGCCTAAAACTTTATAAAGAATACCCGAAGCCTCCGCTACTGTGTATTTACCAAATTCAGTAATAATATCTGGTTCCATTACGTCGTGAATGGCGCAAATTTCTTTGATCCTTTTCACAATTTCGTTCACCATGTATTCGTAATCAAAATCGAAAACCAATGAGTCTTTAAATGGCATTCCACCACCAATATCAAGGGTATCTAAATCGGGATTTATTTTTTTGAACTTGCAATAAAGCGTTACATATTTCTCTAACTCATTCCAGTAATATGGTGAATCGGTGATACCGGAGTTAATAAAAAAGTGTAATAATTTTACGCGGAAATTCGGATTGTGAACAATTTTATTGTTGTAAAAATCGATGATATCTTCCATCCGCACACCTAAACGTGAAGTATAGAATTGTGAATCTGGCTGCTCTTCAGCTGCAATCCGGATTCCTAAATTGCAAGGCGTATCAATATCAACTTCATCATCAAAAAGGTTAAATTCCTCTTTGTTATCCAAAACCGGAATGATGTTTTTATAGCCATCATGCAACATATCAATGATGTATTGCTTGTATTGGTAAGTTTTAAAGCCATTACAAATGATGGTGGTGTCCTTGGTTAAATGTCCTTTTTTCTCTAAGGCATCAACCATTGGCATATCGAATGCAGAAGAAGTTTCCAAGTGGATGTTATTCTTCAACGCTTCTTCTACGATATGGCGAAAGTGCGAGCTTTTTGTACAGTAGCAATATTTATAATCGCCACGATAATTGTTTTTTAAAATGGCAGTCTGGAAAAGAATCTTCGCCTGTTGAATCTTCTTACTCACCATTGGTAAGTACGTGAAACGTAGGGGAGTACCGTAGGTTTCGATCATTTCCATCAGGTTTAAATCCTGAAAATATAATTCATCATCTATAACATCAAAGCCTTCTTGTGGAAAGCCAACGCTTAGATCGAGAAATTCTGAATAACTCTGCATTTACTTATTAATATTTTTTGCAAAAATGTAATTTTAAATCGAGAATTAATCTTTATTGAAAATATTTTTACTGTAGAGAAACGGTTTGATTTCTGGTGGAATCCGTCAGGCTTATTTAAAACTGGATTATTGGTAATAATATAGCAGCAATGGTGCCGGATAAAAATAGGTTTAAAGCCACTGTAATAAAACTGGCAAGCCATTTCATGCACCTTTCCTAAAATAAAGGGGAGTAGCGATTGATGCAGACCTGTAAAAAAATCCGTCCCCGCTGGGTTAAGAATAATTATAATTTAATAATACCTGGATGTTATAGTAGGAGTAGGTCTAATCTCTTGCAGATGCTTCGTGAAAAATTGATTGTTATTTAGATAACCGCATCAGCGTACCGTATTTCTTCTCTTTAATATCTGTTTCTGAAAGGATTTCAAATTTGAAGGTCTCCTGATCGGTCTTCACTGTGATGGTTTCCCCATTAATTTTGTAGGTTCCCCTATAATAGATATCGCCTGAGGGAACGACGTCTGCGGTTCCATCTGGACTAAGTTTCAATCCCCAGCCACCTAGAAACGGGTTATTTTGATCGGATTTGAAATCTACCTGTACGTAATTTTTGTCCTGGTCTACAATTAACTGGTCTTTTTTACAGGAGAAGAGGAATAATATCAGTGTAATTACGACTACCGGACCGATAAATGCTTTAGTTGAGGTTAAATTAAATTTCATCGTTTAAATTTTTTGCTTAAACGGTTTTTTCATTCTTAACGCTACACAGGCTTAGATATTAAATTTAATTGCTTATTAATCAGTGTTTAATGAATTATTTTAGTTTTTTTAAAGTAATTTTAAACTCAGGTCGTCTACTTCTTTAGGTATTAATGAAAATTTTAAAAAATACTTATTTGTAATCATCCCAATTATGATCTCGATCTTTAAAACCAATATTCAATCAGGAGTTGAATTGAATAATATTTCACAGCATTTGAATACACTACTTTCAGGAGCTACCTGGAGTGTCGATCTTTCTGATTCGGATAAAATCCTGAGAATCGATTCAAGTCTTGATAAAATCAGTGACGCGGTTTCACTATTAACAAAGTTTGGATACGACTGTGAAAACCTGCAGAATTTTTACGCACCGCCTGTTTGGTAATGTCTTTCAATCTGAATCCATTTCGTGCAGCCTCTTTTTCGTTTTAAAACTTTGATACAGATAAAGCGGGCACGGTGATGCGTAATTAATATATGTCGCTGAATTTGTCATTTAGATTGAAGCACGGCGTAACGGGTAAATGTTTGGTAAATGTATTGGTATCGTTCAAAGATTTCTCCGCTTCGGTCGAAATGACGATGAAACGTTCGTAACTAAGACGTAGATAAACTATCCTTTTCTTCGATCCTTAATCAGGGTGACAATCGTTTGGCCTTCTACTAGTGAATTCTTCCTTTGCGAAGCCAGTTTTTCATTGGCTGAAGCAATCTTTATCGCCTGCGTTATTATACCGGGGCACAAACCATCTAACCAACTGGTAACTAAAGCAACGTTTCCTGCTGTTTAAATCTAAAATCTTTACGCCCTGAAATAGGTTATTAAATAAATTTAGCATGACGGAGCGGTGATAACTACGATTTAGTTATGATCTTTTAAATTCATAAATCTATCTTACACCATTACCCCAAACACGATAAGCCGCTATCAATTTGATTTGCAGGATAAAATGCTAATGATCTGGTGCGTATTTAGCTAGTTTAATGGTAAAAGTAGTTCCCACGCCTTCCTGGCTTTCGCAGGCAATTTCACCATTGTGCCAGCTTACAATTTCTTTTACAATAAACAAACCCAGTCCCGTGGTAGATTCACCGTGTAAACCCGTTCTTTTGGCTATGGTATAGCGGTCGAAAATATAGGGGAGCATTTGCCCCGGAATGCCGATGCCGTCGTCTTTAAAAACCATGATCACCTCATCATCGCGTTCTTCGAGGGAGATGGATATATTTCCGTCGGTGCGTGTAAATTTAAGCGCATTGGTAAGCAGGTTATTCATCACCTGCATAAACTTGCCTTCATCCAGCGAAATCATCATTTGTTCAACCGAAGAAGTAAGGGTAAAAGTTCGCTCGTTTACCTCTTCAAAACGTTTACACTGTTCTATATATTCGCTAACTTTCTTCACCAGATCCAGCCTTTGCATCACCAGCGGTGCATCTACTGTTTCGAGGAATTCTTTAGCGGTCAGATCTTCAATCAGCTTGATTGTTTGTGCAATAATATCAGAAATGGCCTGTGTTTTCTGAAGGCTCTCCGGACTAAGGTCATCTTTATTGAGCACGGAAATAATAGAATTCGCGATTCCGAGTGGTCCGCGGAGATCGTGGGAGATCATTTGCAGGATGGAATTCTTTTTATTGGCAAATTTTAGGGCCGTTTGCAGGTTTTCCACTTCAGCAGTGATCATGATCGCGTTCGCCAGCAAGAGCGAATCTTCCCCTTTCTGGTATAAAAAAGGTGTTAATCCAATCCAGGCCACTTCAGATGCTACTAAGATGCGAAACTTAACCGTTCCAATGATTTCTCCTTTTTGCAACCTTTGATAAGCCAGCAGTACAATGTCCAGATCCTGTTCATGGATCAGCGGTTGAAAAGTAGCAAAATCCAAAGTTTGCGGGTTTCCAAGGAAGCGCAACAAGCGTTCATCGATCTCTATAATTTGCTTCGTTTTAAGATTTAACACCAGGTTGATGTTGCCGATTTCCGTAATACCCTGAGGTTGATCGCTGATTTTGTACATGTTTTTTTGAGCAGACGTTGATTGATTTGAAATTTCGCCAATTGCCGGCATATTTAACCTACTATCCCATATGCGGTGATGACCTCCTGAAGTAACGTATTTATCAATCAGAATGTTTCCGAGAATCGGAAGTTTCCCTGCATTTTCAATTGCCCGTAATCATTATTCATCAACGAGGTTAAATTCGCAGGCATTTGATGCGGTAGAAGTTTCTGGTTATTGGTTCACATGGACAGCGCGAAAAAAAAGAAAAGGACAATCTTTTCGGGTATTTTAAACCCGCTAAATCCGCTGCTAAAAAAGAAAAGGTGCTGATGCTAATCAAAAAATGAATCTATTTGTTCAACTAACAGATAAACGTTCCTTTTACACCCGTTAACATGAAAGCATTAATAATCGGCGCTACAGGCTCAACAGGAAAACACCTGGTGCAGCAGCTCTTAACAGATTCTGAATATACGGCGGTGGTGGTTTTTGTCCGCAAGCCTACCGGGCTGAAAGATGCAAAACTCACTGAGCATGTGATTGACCTTTCCAATTTAGCGCAGCATAAACACCTGATTGCGGGCGATGTTGCCTTTTCTTGTTTGGGTACCACCTTAAAAGCTGCCGGATCGAAGGAAAACCAATGGAAAATAGATTTTGATATCCCCGCAGCATTTGCCAGGATAGCCAAAGCAAATGGGGTAAATGCTTTTGTGCTGGTCTCTTCTGCTGATGCGGCCGCCACGAGTAAGCTGTTTTATTCCAGAATGAAAGGACAATTGGAAGAATTGATCCACGCACTTCACTTTAAGCAATATGTAATCTTTAAACCTGGACTTTTGCTTCGTGAGGGTTCTGATCGGCTGGCCGAAAAAATAGGGGTAAGGGTAATTGGTTGGTTTAATGCGATCGGGCTTTTTAATAAATTTAAGCCATTACCTACTCAACTGCTTGCTGAAAAACTCGCTAAAGCCCCTAAAATGTTGCCACCTGGCGTAACGACCATTAAACTTCAAAAAATAATGGAGTTGTGATGGATTTAAGACTTCAAAAAGTAGGGCAAGCCATCCAGCTTGCCCAGGTCTTCATTAACTAAACTAAAACTTTAACGGCGTTTATTACGCCGGTTTTTTATGGGCTGAACCTAAATGCGTTCAACAGCTGTTCATCAGCGTTTATAGTGCGATTGAAGGAACCGGCCAATGGTTTCCAATGCGAAATCTATGTCTTTTTCTGTAGTGAGCTTGCTGAAGGAAAACCTGACGGTGGCACCAGATCCTTTCTTGCCAATGGCCTGAATAACATGGCTCCCCAGATCGTCGCCACTGCTACAGGCACTGCCGCCCGAAACGCAAATACCGGCCTGATCTAAATAGGACAGCAGAAAATCTGGATGAATACCCTCCGGAAAGTTGACGCTAAGCACCGTGTATAGCCCGTCTTCTGCATTATTAAAGGTAAATGCTGGTGAGTGTTTTAGTAACCCGGCGCGCAAACGCCTGTTAAGGGATTGGATATAAGGCTGGTCTGTGGCAAAAGTATCCATCGCCAGTTCCAGTGCTTTAGCAAAACCAACAATGCCATGAACGTTTTCTGTTCCTGCGCGCAGCCTTCTTTCTTGTCCGCCACCATGAATCAAAGGAGTGGCTTTTGTTCCTTCTGCAACGTAAAGAATGCCCGTTCCTTTCGGTCCGTGGAATTTATGGCCGGAAGCCGAAGCGAAATGAAGGTGATAATCGCTCAGGTTAACCGGGTAATGGCCGATGGTTTGTACTCCATCAGAATGGAAAATGGCACCATAAGTTTTGCATAACTCACCCACGGATTTTAAATCAAGCAAAGTGCCGATTTCATTATTGGCATGCATCAGGCTCACCAGGCACTTTATGCCCTGTGCTGCTTTTTCTTTGAGTTGGCGCTCCAGGTCTTGCAGATCAACTTTGCCATATTCGCCCAAGGCAACGTACGAAGAAGTGACACCGTTTTGCCTGCAATGGTAGGCTACTGTATTTAAAACCGCATGGTGCTCAATGGGCGAAGTGATCATATGCTTACAGCCCATTGCCGTAACTGCCGTGGCAATAGCGGTGTTGTTGCTCTCGGTACCGCCACTGGTAAAATAAATGCTGGTGGCTTTAACACCGAGTAAACCGGCAACATTTTTACGCGCTGATTCTATGGCCGTTTTGGTTAACCTACCGATGGAATAATTTGACGATGGATTCCCAAAATATCCGGTAAGGTAGGGAATCATGGCGTCTACAACGGCCGGGTCTACAGCAGTAGTGGCTGCATTATCAAGATAGGTAATGTTTTGCATGTATATTTAAAAAAATCTCTTCAAATATCTGTCGCAATTGCTCACGCATGCAAGCGTGGCGCAGAATTCCATAAAATATTCGGAAATACCTGTTTTTTCTGTTCCAAAAAACAATAATCGTCTAAAAACTGAGTGATTTTAGTAGCTATTATTTAGGAAGCGATGATCTTTAGGGAAATTTACGGAGGGTTAGGCGTAGATGCTGCCGAATTCGATGACCTCGAACGCCTGCTGCTAATCAATTGAATGTTTTACAATGGATAGGCGGTATCGCTTTTGGTTTCTGATAACACGAAGAAACTTTGTACGGTGGTAATATTAGGGAGAGTAGCCAGTTTATTGCGGTAAAAATCGTGGTAGGCATCAATGTCTTTTGTGGCGATGCGAAGCACAAAATCGAAGGAGCCTGTCATTTGAAAGCATTCCATTACTTCAGGGAATCTAATCACTTCATCTTCAAATGTTTTTAGGGTTTCTGCTGTATGATCATTCAGCAATACCTGGCTAAAAGCAATCAGGTTCCGGTCGATTTTTTTCCGGTCCAGAATAGCCACCGTTCGTTTAATATACCCAAGCTTTTTCAGTTTTCTTATTCGTTCATGAATGGTAGCTACCGATTTATAAATCTGATCAGAAATCTGCTTATGCGTTAAACTGGCATCTTTCTGTAAGATTTTTAAAATCTCAATGTCGGTCGGATCTAGGTCGGTCATAAAGGATATTAATTAGTCGATGCCATTACGCATCTGTTCTTAAATTTTAAATAGTGATCAAAGCTGAAGGAAATAGACCACGCCAGGAAAGGGTCAAATCCTTACGTGAATGATTCGTCTAAATAATAGATTATTTCTGAAACTACAAAATTGCAGCTGCAACTACTTTTCCGGATCCAGAAGTCTGCCGGATCTGATGAGCAGCCAAATATCATGATTTGAATGGCGATAGTGAAGAAAAATTGCTATAAATACTTTTGATTAATGGGGTAATGATACGCTCACCTTAAAAAAATGATTTTTACTTTCCAGTTGAATCTCTCCTTGATGTGCCTGTACTATGATGGTACAAAGCCAGAGGCCGAGGCCTGAACCGGAAGTTACCGTTGCACCCTTTTTAAAAGGGATTCCCAATCCGGTAAGTGGTATCTGATCCTGGGAAATACTATTTTCAAATGAAATGGTTATCCTGTTTTCGGCTGTTGTAACCGAGCAAAATAATGAACCTCCTGCAGGCGAATATTTTAAGGCATTTTGCAATAAATTTTGCCATACCATCTCCATTTTATCGCCATCAACATGGCAGTCAAAAGAGTTTAGCTGCTCGCTAAACTGAATATGGTGTTTAATGTTCCTGGATTGAATTTGTCTGATGTTTCTGGAGAAAACCCTGAGGAGCTGATCAGAAAGATCTACCGTGCTTTTACGCAAGGCGATGCCGCTGTTATTAAATTCACTGATTAATAAAAACTGTTCCACAATGGCCTGCAAGCGGCTGATTTCTGCAAGCTGGCTACTTAACAGTTCCTGGTCTGCCTTCGATGTTCTACCCATCAGTTCCAGCTCCGTTTCCGCACGCAAATTGGCCAGTGGTGTCTGCAATTCATGAGAGGCAGCGGCGAAAAAAACGTTGCGTGCCTGTTGCTCCTGTTCTATCCTGCCAATCATATCATTTATGGTTTGTGCCAGCTGCTGCAGTTCATCGTGGGTTTTAACATATTTAATCCTTTCTCCCAGGCGGTCTGTATTGATGCCTTCTGCCTGGCGGGCGATAAAGCGAATAGGGTTCATCAGCCAGATCGAAGCCAGAAAAGCAAACAGGGCACTAAGCACCAAACTCACGGCGGTAATGCCAATCATCAAATGCGAAAATTGGTTTAGCTTATGCTTCAGGGGAGCATCAGAAACAGTAAGCAGAAGTTCAACCGGCCGGCCATCATAATCTTCTTTTTTCAAATACACGCCATATTCTCCCAGGCTATCTACAAGGCTGGTTCGATAGGGGACGGCTAACCTGGAAATGGTTCCGGGAGATTGAAATACCTTTACCGGCTGGTCTTCATTATTGTGGTAAAACACCCGGATAGATTCACCCGAATCAGGCAGGGCGATGATATCAGGATTAATTTCGGTTTTATCTAAAATGGATTGTCCGCGGCTGTACAAGTATTTATTGTAATTTTCTACATAGTTATTTTTAAAATATTGATAGATAATCCTTCCGAATGCGAGGTTAATGACCATAAAAATCAGACTGAATAATGCCGTCATTCTAAACCGCAGGCCCCTGTAGAAATAACTGTTCATGCGGTTTAGTTTATGGTTTTAAGGATGTAGCCCCGGTTAATCACTGTTTGAATATGCTGATGGGTAAAGCCATCATTAATTTTCTTTCTCACCTGGTAAAGGTGTACTTCGATCACATTGCTACCCGGATCAAAACTCATATTCCACACCTTATCCAAAATTTGTACTTTGGTAATGACCTGATCGGGATTAAGCATCAGCATTTCGAGTAGTAAAAATTCACGGTTGCTCAGGGAAATAGATTTGTCGCCCCGCTTTACCGTTCTGCTCAATAAGTCGATTTCCAAATCTGCAACCTTAACTTTTGACAGATTTTTAGGCGTGTGCTGGCGTTGCAGTACCCGTACCCTGGCCAAAAGTTCTTCTATTTCAAAAGGTTTCTTCAGGTAATCGTTAGCGCCTGCATCTAAACTTTTAATCACCTGGGCGGTACTTCCGAGTGCGCTGATGATCATTACCGGAACATGATTATCAAATGCCCTTAAATTAGTCAGGATATCTAAACCATTTTGAGAAGGAAGCATCAGATCCAGTAAAATCAAATCATATTGGTTAACCATAGCCGTTTGAAGACCAAGGACACCATCAGATTCATGATCGATAATGTATCCAGCCTGATCCAGGGCCAGTTTAATATAACCAGCCAGCTTAATTTCGTCTTCAATGAGCAGTATTTTCATTTGCTATAATTTAAACAATGCCACATGTTTTTACCTCATGTGGCATCAGCAGGTTATCTTATTAAATAGGTTTGACCGTTTAGTCTTAACGTTCTCGCTTTAATAAATGTTGTATTTTGGCTGTACACAACGCCAGCCCTTTTCGGCTCTTCTATTCCGGTTACGGTCACTTTTTCATTTGCCTTTAACTGGCTGGAGAGCTGCTGTGCGATATGCGGCGCAATACTCACGCGTTCACCAGATGTAAGGGTAAAACCAATAACGTTATTTTCTGGTCCGTAATTTAACGCTTTAATGCCAGCGCTGAAGCTTTTTTCTAAAGGGTTTTCGGCAAGCGGAGGGGCCAATGGCGGGCGATCAGAAATCGTTGTCTTCCCGCTAGTTGATAGGCTTGCCATTCGGAAAGCCTTCATCCCTTTTGGATCAGTAAATGCTTCGCCCCTGATGGAAACCATTTTGCCGTTTTTTGCTATAGACAGAATTTGTTCGCCCGAATGCGGCGGGAACATCACCGTTACCTCACCTGTAGCAGTTTTGATTAAAAGACCATTATATTCAAAACGATCGTTTGCAACGGGCCGGATGACCGTTCCATTAATATCAGCAAGTTTAATCAGCTGTTGCTCTTCCGGTCTTCCTATATCTGGCCCTGGCGCTTCTCCGCGTGGCGGACGTGGTTCCTCTTTTAATTGTTTTTCCGGCCCGCCGATAGCTGGCTCTGGTTTTGGTAATTCCTGTGCCTGGATGACGATAGCTCCTGTTAACAATATGGCCGTTAACCAGGCTTTTTTATTGCGTTTTTTCATGTCTTTGTTTTTTATACGTCAAAAGTACCATCGCCAAATATGCCGGAATGAACAGGAAATTAATTTTTCTTCATATCAGCAGACCATCATAAACATTTCAACCCTTGTTTGGTTTAGCATCTGGCAAATCAATCACTGCTATGACATATGGAAAGAAAAAGTGCGACAAAAAAAAGAAGCCTGAATTTTCTGAACTGGCTTAATTTTTCAGCAGCTGATGTGGCGACGGGGCTGGGTCCGTTTTTGGCAGTATACCTTGCGGCCAACTTAAAATGGAATCCTTCACAGATCGGGATTGCTATAGGCGCAATGAGTCTTGCCACGGTAATTGCCCAATCTCCGGCAGGTTGGCTATGTGATGTAAGTGATAAGAAAAGACTGGGCATTATAGTGGTTACAATCACCATCTGCCTGGCTGGGTTTTGCATGTTATTCTTCCCCAATTTTTATGCAGTCATTGCCTGTCAGATTGCCATTGGCGTGGCTGCAGCATTTTTTGGCCCGGTATTAATTGCACTGGCTATGGGAATTGGCGGCTCGAAACAATTTGATCAGACCATTAGCCGTAACCAAACCTTTAACCATGCCGGGAATGTGGCTTCGGCCATTATCATTGGTCTTTTAGGCAAGTTTACACACAATGAGGGAATCTTTTACGGACTGGCCATTTTCTGCTTCATGAGCATTATATTTACCCTGTCGATAAAAGAAAAGGATATTTCTCACGTTAGTACCGATGAGCAACCCGATGAAAATAGAAGCCAGACCAGCATTGGAGAAATGTTAAAGAATAAAGGCTATGTGGTGTTGCTGGTTTCTGCCATTCTTTTTCATTTTGCAAATGCGGCCATGCTGCCTTTGGTAGGCCAGGAGCTGGGCAAAGATGAGGGCAGCAATGCGTCGTTATATATGTCGGCTTGTATTGTACTTGCCCAGGCTGTAATGGTTCCGATTGCTTTTATGAGTGATAAGTGGGCAAGAAACGGCAGAAGAAAGCTCATGATTATTGCATTTTTAATGTTGCCAATCCGCGGGATATTATATACCCTGGCCAAAGGTGCACCATACCTGGTGAGTATCCAGGTGCTTGATGGAATTGCCGGAGGGATATTTAGCATAGTGGCCATATTGATGGTTGCCGATATCTTCAGGGGATCGGGCAAGGAAAACTTTGCACAGGGGATGATGGCCACCTCTGTTGGAATTGGTGCCTCGTTAAGCAATGTAACCAGCGGGTTTATAGTGAAAAATGCAGGTTTTAACTTTGGCATGCTCATCCTTTCGGCGATAGCATTAGTGGCATTTGTTGTTTTTTGGAGGTTAATGCCCGAAACCATCAAACAGTCAGGACATTTCGCTGAAAAAGAAAAAGTTGCCCTGCCCAATGCCTAGTTAAGATACTCTTTAACGGGATTAAAATATAATTAAATCAATGACTACAGCCCTGATCCTGTCCATTTCCATTCTTGCAATTGCAGGCGTTATTTTCAGACCTTTTAACATTTCGGAACATTTCTGGGCTGGTGCAGGTGCAGTTATTCTCCTGTTTACAGGCTTGTTGAAACTTTCTGAAGGATTTGCCGGCGTTACCAGGGGTATTGATGTGTATCTCTTTCTAATTGGGATGATGTTACTGGCAGAAACAGCGAGGATAGAGTGAATGTTCGACTGGCTGGCCGCACATGCCACCCGACTGGCTCAGGGATCTGCAATCAGGCTGTTTTTTCTCATTTACCTGGTGGGTACGGTTGTTACGATATTTTTATCGAACGATGCCACCGCCGTTGTACTTACGCCCGCGGTTATTGCTGCAATGAAGGTAGGGAAAGTTAAAAACCCGATGCCTTACCTGTTTATCTGCGCATTTATTGCCAATGCCGCTTCTTTTGTACTTCCGATCTCCAACCCTGCAAACCTGGTGATATACGGTGATCATTTGCCAGACTTATCAGGATGGCTGGCCAGTTTTTTAATTCCTGCTCTGGTCTCTATCGTGGCTACATTCATCGTACTTTTTATCATGCAGCGCAAAGCACTGGTTCAGCAAATTCAAACGGAAATCCGTATTCCTTTGCTGTCTAAGGGTGGGAGATTCGCTTTCCTGGGTATTTTATTATCTGCGGTTATATTGCTTGTTGCTTCCGCGTGGCACATTTCACTGGGCATGCCCACTTTTCTGGCGGGTTTAGCCACCGTATTGGTGGTCTTTTTAGGAACGAAGAGCAACCCTGTGAATATGGCAAGGGGTGTTTCCTGGCAGGTGCTGCCCCTGGTAGCAAGTTTATTTATCATTGTAGAAGCAATTGGTAAAACCGGACTTACGGCCACTATTGCAACGGCTTTAACCAGCGCTGCACAGGGGAATTTGACAGGAACAACATGGGTAAGTGGAATTTTAACAGCATTTGCCTGTAATCTGATGAATAACCTGCCAGCTGGACTCACCGCAGGTAATATCATCTTAATTTCGAATCCACCGGAAATGATCAGGCGTGCCATTCTTATTGGTATTGATCTTGGTCCCAACCTTTCCCTCACCGGATCTTTAGCATCCATTCTCTGGCTGGTTGCACTCCGAAGGGAGAACCTGACCGTAAGCGGGTGGACTTTTTTGAAGCTGGGTGCCGCAGTGATGATCATTCCATTACTGCTCGTGATTGCTTCCTTATTTATATAAATCAGAGATCTATCTCATCCATCAATAGTGCTTTTTCAAAAAGCTTTAGAAAAGTAAGGTAACCATCCGGTATTGGTTAGTGGAATATTTTATTGCAGATATAAAGTATGCCAATTACCGGTAAACCTTTTTGAGGAAGCATTAGCGAATTTACAATAAAAAAAGCTAAATGAATATTTCACAAGTAAGCATTTATGTACTGAAAGAAAACTTAATATTTCCGTCAATAATGTCAGTAACTTCCTGTTAACTTTAAGTTTATACGATTAAAGGTTTTAAAAGTTATACTTATCTTTGTTATAGACTAAATGATAGCGTGCAAAGTAAAAACAAACGTAAAAGAATTGACTATTCCGCCAAGGTCGGAGAAGTGGTAGTAGATGTTGAAGCATTCGTAAAAAACAAAAGTTCAGAAAACGCAAAGAAAATTTCTACTACTGCCGAACATATTGAAATTGATATTTATTTCGATAAACATTATTTTGACAGGCAACAACACGGTGATCAAGAAGGTAAACGTGATGGAATTGATAGTGATACTGTTAAAGCATTGCTTGTTGAAGCAGGAAAACATTTATTTTATTATTCGATAAAAAACAAAACTTTTTCTTTCGTTAATTTTGACGTTGTGCCAAGACCAGAGAGAATTGTTTTGACCAAAGAAGTTGAGGGCGAATTACCATTAAATATTGTTGTTGAATACCATTACCTTGGGCTAAACAAGTTCGAAGTTACGCTAAAAACTGCTATGAAAATTAGTGGTTTCAAATTGAGTGACGGGCAGTACCAACTGATACTTCATCCTGATGAAACTTCTACATTGATGCGTTTAGAAAAGACTAAGTTGTTATTAGTCAGTGAATGTACACGTTAACTTTTAATAGATTATTATTAATATTTATGATGGTTTGAAAAAAAAAATGTAAAACATTTTGTGCACATTTTTGTAATAATGTATATAAATAATATTTATATTTGTATCAGCATTTGAGACAGGATAATAATCTGGACAGCCTTGCAAAGGGCAGGATAAAATTCTGGTCAGTCTCATTAAACCCCCTTAACTGGGGGTTTTCTTTTGTATAATCATATCTGTTTTTTCATTATGGTCTAAATAATTAAATATTTGCAGATATAATTTTTTTAAAACTTGGAATGCTTAGCTTTGATGCGAAATGTTGAACAGGTTAATTGCCATATCTTTATTGTTTGCACTAATCGGCTCGAATTTTTCGCGTTTTTTCATTTACGCTGGTTTCGAACTTAACCAGAAGTATATCTCTGAAAAACTTTGCGAGAACAAAAGCCGTCCGTGGATGCATTGCAATGGCAAATGTTTCCTGATGAAGAAATTAAAACTGGCAGAAGAGAAGGAGAAAAAACAAGAGCGAGAAAACCAACGGATGCATCACATGGAAGCAATCCCATCTGCCGCATCATCCTTCACTTTTCGCAGACCAGTGCTCAAAACCATCTATCCGCAACGGCCCGTACTACACACCGTTCATCGTGCCTTCACCATTTTTCAACCGCCTAAGCCATCGTTTCTACAGGCTTAACTTACAATTAATGCGCTATTGATTTGAGCGTATTGTAATGGTATGGAATATTTTTCAATGCCATATCGCTATTTCTTTAACCTCAATTGTTGCGTTTTTGCCTGCTATTTTAATTTGATCTGATAACGAGGTGTTAAGCGACCCGAGATATTGAGTAACCGATATTAACATCGTTTTTATCTGTGTTCATCCTGTATAGCTGTGGTTAATTAATAAAATTAACAAGGCAGGTATTTTGCTGGATGTGACTTTGTTATAAGCTATCCAGGCGGGCATATAGATCTATTACAGAATTTTTTTATTGAATTTAAGCTTTATAAACAGGATGAATTTCATCATAAAATATTTCAGGACTTTTTTAATGATCCTGATCGGTGCGTCAGTTTTTTTGAGCTGTAAAAGCGAACGGAATTATAAAGAGGTGCGTCAGGAAGTAATCGATATCCATAACAAGGTAATGGCAGATGGTGAGCAGGCGGAAAAGTACCGCATGATGCTGAAGGATCTTTCGAAGATTCAGCTTGATCAGCCAATCCTGAACGATACCTTAAGTCGCCGGAATGAGATTTCCGTACTGATTGGCAAACTCACCAAAGCAGATCAAAACATGCTGGATTGGATGCAGCGTTTCCAGCCAGACATTGAAGGCAAAAGTAACTCTGAAGCCGTTAAGTATTTTAAGGATGAGATGATTAAGATAAAAAAGCTCGATGCCCAATATCAGGAAGCTTTGAAAGAATCTGGTGTCTTCCTTAAAAAGTTTAATGTAAAAGCGTTAGCAGACACCACTAAACAAGATCACCATAAACACTAAGGGCAGGCAGTTCTTTGCCTTAAACAAAATAATTAAAAACATCAGGAAATGAGTTGGCAGCTATCCGCTCAGAACGGAAAGATGCTGCTTTTTTAAATCTATACTCTTCCGCCATAAAAAAGAATTTAAATGAAAAATATATTATTAACAGTGCTTTTCTTACTCACCATTGTTGCGGCAGTTTCTGCCCAGAAGCGGGTGAAGAAAGATCAGGATTCGGTTAAAACACCAAGAGATACTTCGGCCAAAATACTGAACGAGGTAAAAATTAATTCCCGCTATTACCGCAGGTATAATCTGAACAAGTCTTCTGCCACTTTAAAATTAAATACGCCGTTGCTTCAGTTGCCGCAAAACATTCAGGAGATTGATCAAAGCCTGATTGCAGATCAGCAGGCGATAAACGTAAATGAGAGTGTAACCCGCAACGTGAGTGGAACCATTCGAAACAACAATGCAGACTTGTATAATTCTTCGGTTTTTATGCGTGGCGCACAGATTACGCCCATGCGAAACGGACTGGATCTTTCGATGATTTATGCCGGGCCTAGTCCGGAAGATGCCGCCATCATCAGCCGCGTAGAATTTATTAAAGGTCCATCCAGTTACATTAACGGTCTTTTTGATCCGGCTGGTTCTTATAATATCCTCACCAAACAGCCGATGGGAAGCAATACCAATCAGATCAGTTTTACCACAGGCAGCTTTAACCTATACCGGGTTACGGCAGATTTAGATGGCAACCTCGATCAGCATGGTAAATGGCAATACCGGATCAATGCCGCCGGGCAAAAGAGCAAATCCTTCCAGCAGTATAACTTTAATGATAAGCTTGTGGTAGATCCGGTAATTAAATACAATATCAATGATCATTCCGATATCTCTGCAGAATACCTTTACCAGACGCAACGCTTTCAGCAGTATTTTTCTACGGTATTTGCGCCCGGTGGGTTTGCCAGTCTGCCGGCAGATTTTACGATAAATGATCCCAATAAGGCTCCATTTAAATCCATTGAGCACAATGGCTTTTTAAGTTACCATAACGCTTTTAATCAGAACTGGCACCTCACCGTAAATGCGGCTTATGCCCGGGATCATTTAGAAGGGACTTATTTCTTTGTTTCCAGGTACAATGCGGCCCAGCCCGATTTGATCATGCGCAGGGCAACATACGAACGTTTAAATACAGATGCCCTGGCTATTCAGCCCTACATCAACGGCGAATTTAATACAGGAGCTGTTCATCACCAGTTTTTAGGTGGAATAGATCTCAACCGTAAGAAATTTCTTTCTTATTCAGGCTCGAGTGATCCCACGGCTAACCAGGCCCTTTACCCGCTTGATGCCTATCATCCTGTATATGGTATTAATTTTGATGCGAATGTGCGCAACGGAGACTTATCAACTATTGCCACCGATCAGCAATCCATCAGTTACCAGGCTGCTTATGTGCAGGATGAACTCGCCTTGTTCAGCAATAAATTACGCGTTACATTGGCGGCCCGGTTAACCTTTAGTGAGACTGGCGTACAAAAAAGCGCAACCAAAACCAGTTTAGGCAGTACTAAAAACACCGCTCTGACCCCAAAAGTGGGCATAAGTTATTCCCTTACTCCCGACCTTTCTGTTTATACGCTTTTCGATCAAACCTTTACCCCGCAAAGCGGAATCAATACCACCAATGGCGAGGCATTTAAGCCGCTAAGGGGTGAAAACCTGGAGGCCGGGTTGAAGAAAGACTGGATGGAAGGAAAATGGAATACCACCATTTCGGTTTACAGGATTATCCGTGATCATGTAAAGGTAAGCGATCCCTCTACCAATATCCAGACGCAGTTAGGGCAAACGCTTTCCAGCGGTATTGAGTTTGATCTGAAAGGGGAAATTGTAAAAGGCCTGAATACGCTAATTAATTATGCTTATACGGATAGCCATATTTCAGAAGAGGCAAATGCCGCGAGGGTAGGATTGGCTACACCTTTCCGCGTTAAACATATTCAAAATGCCTGGCTGAACTATATTTTCCCGTTTGCCGGAATAAAGGGCATCTCGGTATCAGCTGGCTATCAGCTCCAGGTTGGAAGAAACGGCCGTTATGAGTTGCAGCAACTGGCGCTTGCGCCTGTTTTTCGGGTAGATGGTGGAATTGGCTGGTCTAATGCCCGGTTCACTGTAAACGGAATGGTAAATAATATCTTAAACCGGTTTAATTACGGCAGTGCCTGGATTACCCCATCGGCAGCAACAGTTGGTACTTACGCGTATGTTCCTTACCCGCCACGTGAATTTAGGTTAAACGTGGGCTATAAATTTTAATTTGAAAAGGTGATGAAGTGGAAAAAGCGTTTAACCAAATTATCTTTCAAGTATCACGGGTGGCTGGGATTAACAGCCGGTTTATTTTTTATCTTGTATGGCTTGAGTGGTTCTCTGCTTGTTTTCCGGCACGATCTCGACCATTATTTCAACCCGGAATTGCATAACCTTATCCCTGCAAAGCGGAAAATATCTGCAGATAAAATCTATCGGATGATCCTGTGGACACACCCCAATCTTAGAAAGCTGGTGTTGCATGATTTTCCAAAAGATAAATATGATAGTTATGAGTTTATGCTTTATAAACGGCAGCAACACCTTGCGGATAACTATTTATACTTTGTTTTTGTAGATCCTTATTCTGGTAAAGTTTTAAGGGAAGGGGGCTATCAGGAAATGGCGCCCTCCTTTCTCCGCTGGCTTTACACCTTACACTACAGTTTACAATTGGGAATACCCGGCATGTTTATTACCGCTGTTTTAGGGTTGGTGATGCTATTGTCGTTAATTACCGGAATTGTGATTTATCGGAAGCATTTCTGGCAGGCCCTTCGTTTTAAGGCAGGTCTTAATCTTAAAAGCTGGAGTACCGGGCTTTCTTCCCTCCACCGCATTGTTGGCGTTTGGGCACTGCTTTTTAACGTCATCCTCTTTTTTACAGGCTTTTGGATGTTGAGGGAATATTTTAATCCGGCCATGTGGGTGCTTCCGAAACAGCAGGCCAACTATGAAGTACCTGCAAACATCGATAGCCTGGTGAGCCGCGCCTGCAAAAGCGTTCCGGGTTTTGTACCGGTGGCCGTGAACATTCCTACAACAAAGGATGCAGATATCCTGGTGAGGGGGGAAATGCCGCAAAGCACTAATATATTGCTTCAGGGAAAAGCCAGTAGCATTGCTTTTGATGCGGGTACCGGAGCAATTAAACGTTATACCGTAATTGATGAGCAAGGGCTCGAAGAAAAATTGGAGTACATGGCTTATCAGCTTCATGCAGGTGCTTTTGCCGGTGATTTTTTAAAGTGGATTTATGTAATCTTCGGGCTCACCCCGGGTTTTCTCTCGGTTACCGGCGCCTTGTTACGGTTGAAGAGGAGGGGGCAAAAAAGGTATAAACCAAATTAATCAGGTTAAGTTTATCAAGGACCATTGTAATCTTTTGAATATTAAATCATCCCGTTGTGCCAGCAACTCAACGGGGTGATTTTAATGGGGAAAAGATAGCAGGCTCAGACCAGGTTTTCCTGACCAAATTCGACGAACGTTGCTATAATCGGCAAAGTTTTCAGTCCAAGATCAGTCAGTCTATATTCTACCCTAGGCGGAATTTCCGGATAAGCCTTTTTACTGACCAGTTTCTTTTCAACCAGCATATTTAACTCCTGGATCAGCATTTTCTCACTAATTTCCGGAATGGCTCTTTTCAGTTCGCCGTATCTCATCACATCATCATTAATCTGGAATAAAATCAATAGCGTCCATTTGCCTCCAAGAATTTTCAAAGTTGCTTTTACCGGACAACTATCATCACAAGGAATAATTTCTTTTACTTTTTTTGTCATTGATATTCAATTAATCTAACCAAAAAGTAAGTACCCTACTGGCGGGTAAGTACTTGTGTAAAGGTAAGTTAATGCTCAACTTCGTGCAAGTTTAAATCTAAAATTGTAATAAAATGAGAGTCTTAGTATTTGGAGCCACGGGCTCACAACAATTTAATGTAATCGCAGAAGCAAATAAAAAAGGGGCAGAAGTAATTGCTGCAACAAGTACTGAAACTAGTTTTGAAAAATTAAAGGAAGCCGGAGCAACACCTGTTCTGGGGGATATGAGCGACGCAGCCAGCATGTTAGCCATTACTAAGGGAATAGATGCGATTGCCTTTATGATTCCGGTTTCTTTGCCCAATCCTTTTGATGGTGTTGTATTTGCAAAAAATGTAATTGATGCTGCTAAAGTAAATGGGGTTAAAAAGTTAGTTTGGAATACAAGTGGCTGGCTTCCTGATCAAAAAATTGGTGTTCCTACCGAAGATCTTAAATTAGATGTTAGAGATTACCTGGTTAATAGCGGACTGGAATATGTAATTATTGAACCGACCATTTACATGGAAAATATGATGGGTGGTTTTTGTGCGCCCTTTATTTCGAACGAAAAGAAATTGGCCTATCCAACTCCTGAAGCAATGCCAATCGGCTGGATTGCCTCCAGAGATGTCAGCGCATTTGTGGTGGAGGCCATTTACCATTCAGATCTGAAGGCTGATACTTTTCAGGTGAGTGGTTTAGAAAACCTGAAGGGTAACGCATTGGCAGAGCAGTTTTCTAAAGGTGCTGGTGAAGAAATCGTTTATTATCCACAACCTGCCAAAGAATTTGAAGCCATTTTAGCTCCATTTGTAGGCGAAGCGGCCGCTGCGGCTGTTGCATCATTCTATGATGGCTTGCAAAAGGCTACAGCATATCCTCCTAAATTTAATCCTGATATGAATGAAGTGCTGAAAAAATTGCCAGTGAAAATGACATCTTTAGAAGAATGGGCGAGGGCTAACAAAGCTTTTTTTGTAAAATAATTAATGCCCGGACAGATGCAGGTGAAATCTGGACCTTCCCAGATAACCAGTTGGTTGATGATGAGTTCTGGGGCGAGAATTAAACAACAGGATGAAAATGAGGCGGTCGGCAATGTATGCTTTGCCGCTTCAATTTTGCTATTTAGCCGTTTTTTTCTTTCGTTGGAATGCATTGATTTTACTGGTTGGTATGGTGATTGCAAGTCGCAGGATCAAATTTGATTAGTAAAAAGGTTAGAAGCCTATTCCAACTCCGCCACTTAACATTCCGTAACCTCCGGAAAAGCCATAGGAGCCATAAAGTCTCAATACCGGAAGCTTGATCTGAAAGCCAACATCACCGCGCAACGTTCTTAGATAGGTCCGCTTCAAAGCAAATGGATCTGAATAGGTGATGTAGGCTATCTTTTCATCTTTGATGCTATTCGCAATTGGGTAATTGCCTTTCAAGCCTATTTGTGCTTTTGAAATACTGTAACCCAGCGAAACAAAGGGTGTAAAAACAGAAAGTTCCTTAGAGAGTGTGGCCTGAATGAGGTAATTATCAAATTTTGCGTAAACGCGCTGGGTAGAAAAGTCTGCAATTTGAGCATCGTTTTCCGGAATCATGCCATCCAGCGGAAGCAGGTTTAAATCCCTCCCATATTTCACGGTGTTAAAACCTGCGAGCACAGAAAAGTCGAATGGTATTTTTTCGCTATCCTTTGGGAAAAAGTCTCGGGCAAAATTATGTTTAATTCCGAAACCGAGCAACGAAACCGATCCAAAACGTTCACCCAGCCGGATTTTAGGCGCTGCCCTAACCATTACTTCTGTATTGGCAAACAGGCCCATATTAAGTTGCAGCTGTGGAGTTGGTACTATGCTCTTGATCACTGCGCGTGGCAATTCGAAGCTAATCAGTTTGTTATTGTTTGCATCAAAAAGATCCATCAAGGGGCCATTGTTCCGGGTATCTCCGGTAAATGTAGGAGATAATACTTTTGAAGGATCGGAGGGACGAAGGGTAGGAGAAAGGCCTATGTTCGAAACATCAAAGGTTTGTTTTGATGAAGGGACTACCGATCCTGTTCCGATTACCCGTAAATCAAAATGCAGTGGTTTCAGTGCCTGTGCGGTGTTGGTCCACCCGCTATTCATGCCCAAACCAAAGCCATAAAGCAGTGGATTGGCGTATGCTTCAACAAGTTTTTCTGCATCTGCCGGACCCGACCTGATTAAATTTTCAAAATTTAATTGTGCATGTACTGCCATAGAGGCTTGCAGGAGGATAAAAAAAAGAATGGTAGCAACAGTTTTCATTGATTTATGGAGCGGCTTGTTCTACAGGTGATAAAAATCTAACCCCGCCAGGTTCAAAATGTTTGGGGTTGATTCATAAATCAACGAACTAAATACTGTTATCGGTACAATTCAAACCCGCTGAACGACGATAAAATAAGCGATCCGGCCATTTTTGTTATTAATAAGCCGGATCGCATTTGCACGCTAATTATTTTCAATAAAATGCCTTAAACTTATGCAGAAGCGAGAAGTGCGATCTTCAATGCTTCCAAAGCATCTTCAATGGTGATCTTAAGTTTGTGGTCTTTATTTTCTATTTTTTGAATCATATCAGCTAAAATTTCCTGGACGCATTTGCCATATACTTCACCTTTAGTCTGACCGATTTCGAAATGGCCGGATACCAGTTCATCAACCGCATAGCCAATCCCGCCGCAATACACCAGTTGACTATTATCGGTATCAGCAGTTTCTGAATCGCCCCAGCCTTCTGGCCGGGAAACATCGTTAGATTCGTTAAGCTTTTCGGTTTCTGTAACTTTCCAACCCGGAATACTTTTTAACTGTTCGCTGGTTTGGGCGTTCAGCATGGCCTTAATGGTCCCTTTCATCGGCATCCAGCCTTCAATCACCACCCTGCCAAGATCATAAGCTAAATTGATGGTGGTTTGCTCAAAGAAACCCGGGCCCGAAAAAGCATGGTAGTAACTGGCAATTAAGCCATCATTGTACATCACCATAGCAGCCATGCGATCGCGTTGAGCTTCATTCCGGTGATGAGAGCAGCCGTATACTTTACTGTATTGCTGTCCGCCAAGGGCCTTAATGATATCGAAAAAATGTACTCCGTGTTCGACCAAAATGCCGCCAGACATTTCCTCATTCCAAAACCAATGATGGGGTGGCAGGGAGGCATCCTGTGCATAATTGTTTACTACTGCGTGTCTAAGCTTCCCTAATGCACCGCTTTTACCAATTTCCATTAAACTCTGGATGATGGGATTATATCGGATCATGTGGTCGACCGTGATTACCTTTCCGGTTTCTTTTTGTACATCCAAAATCTGTTGGGCACTTTCTTCAGTAATGGCCACCGGTTTTTCCAGCAACACATGTTTTCCGGCTTTCATCGCAGCACATGCCATTTTTGCATGCAGACCCGGTGGCGTAACAATACAAACAATTTCTATGTCTGGATTTTTAAGCAATTCTTCCCAATCCTGATAGGCTTTACAATGCGCATCACCTTTGAAATGATTGCCGGAATCAGATATCGCGGCAACTTCTACGTTCTCCAGTTTAGCCAGCCAATGGTGAAGGAACTTTCCAAATCCTCCATAGCCGATAATTCCTACTTTATATTTTTTCATGTTTATTATGGTAGTGTTTATTTTTTCCGGTTCTAATGTACGGATATAACAGCCCTGAAAAGGGATGATTCTCACTAAAAACAAGAGACAGAATATTGATTTATAACAGCGCCTTTCATTATTTTGATCAGTTAACCAGCCAAAAGCGCTTTAGCGTGGGTGAAGCGAATAAGATTCTACAAAAGCCTAAATTAAATGTACGCGCGGTGTTTGGCAACTACTGGAAAAGCTGTGGGGCAAAAAGCACCAGGTAATCGCGCCAATTCGACCAGGTATGTCCGCCTTCACTTTCCACGTATGTATATTTTGCGCCGATCCCATCCAATGTTTTTCTGTAATCCGCAACGGCTTTATACAGGAAATCAGTTTTACCGATTCCGATCCAGTACAGCTTTAAGCCGTTATCAAACTGCTTTTTTAATGTGGTGTCAAAATTTTCATAAACGGGTGATGACGTTTTAGCAAACGGCATTATGGCCGGCGAGAACAAGCCAACATAGTCGAAGGTTTTCGGGTAAAATCTGGAAGTGTGCAAGGAATGGAAACCGCCCATAGATAATCCTGCTATGGCGCGCTGACTTTTATTGGCATTTACGCGGTAATTATTTTCAACAAATTTAATGATATCGGTGAAAGTCTCTTCCATTTTGCCATCCATGGTGTTCGGCAATTGCATGGTTGGCTTATACAAACCTTTGATGTCTTCTCCGGGTGCTGCCTGTTGTGCTACGTTTCCGTTGGGCATTACCACGATCATTTTTTTTGCTTTACCCTGCGCAATTAAGTTGTCGAGAATCTGAGCCGTCCGTCCGAGTGCGCCCCAGGCTTCTTCATCTCCGCCCATACCGTGCAGGAGGTATAAAACGGGATATTTTTCTTTATTTTCCTCATATCCTGGTGGCGTATAAATTGTAATCCTCCTGGTTTTTGCATTTCCGGGTGAGTTATACCATCTTTTGGATACCGTTCCGTGCGGCACATCGGCCACCAGATAATTATCGGCCTTGCCACCACCAATAATTACGACATTAACAACCGATGCAACGTCTCTGATTTGATATACATTATTTGCATCTACCGTTTTTAATCCATCTACCAGGAAAGAATAACTATAAAGTTCTGATTTTAAAGGCCCCGTAGTGTAGGTCCAAACTCCATCTGCCTGTTTTTTCATTGTGGCCATACCCGCTGCACCAATAATATCGCCCTGTACTTCGACTTTGGTTGCGTTTGGTGCCATTAACCTGAACGTAACACTTTTATCTGTGTTAATTTCCGGGGAAGTGATCTCCTTCTTTGCATTGAAATTTAAATTCTCCTGAGCAGTGCTCCCGAGAGATGCTAAAAGCAACAGGCCGAATACTATTTTTTTTATCATAGGATGATGTTTTGGGTTTTCATAAAGTTAAAGAATGAATTGAGGAATATAACATGTAAAATCTAAAGTTGTTTTTTGCTGGAAAGAAAGCAGAAAAAAACTGACTTCTGCTAAGAGTTTTTTTAGAATGTCTTTTCCAATTCACAATACTGTTATCCTCAATGATGAAGTTGATGGTGGTGCAATAGGTGGTGCAATAGGTGGTGCAATAGCTGATGCTGAATTGACTAATCGGCAGACAGAAGTACTATCCATTATTAGAATTGATCCAACAATAAGTTATCGGGCGATTGCCCAACAACTCAATATAAATGAATCAGCTGTATTGAAGCATATTGAAATTTTGAAAAATAAAGGATTTATCAACCGGAGCGGCGGTACGAGAGGCTATTGGGAGGTGTTAAAATAAATTAGCCAGGTTTAGCTCAGGCTGGGATGCTGTCTGTGTTCGAAAATCAAAGATAATGTAAACGCTATTAAATACTAAAAGCGGGCAATTTACATTGGCCGCTTTTAGTACTTGGGAGGCTATAAATTAAGACTTGATAAATGCTAAAATGTCTTTATTAATGGTTTCAGCTTCTGTGGTTGGCATTCCATGAGGAAAACCAGGATAGGAAATTAACTTTCCGTTAGGTAATAGTTCAGCTGCTCTTGGTGCCTGGCCGTAAGGAACAATCTGATCATCTTCGCCGTGTAAAACCAGTACAGGAATGCTAACGCTTTTCAAATCTTCTGTAAAATCTGATTCTGAAAATGCTTTAATCCCTTCATAGTGCGCTAAAACTGAGCCCATCATGCCCTGACGCCACCAGTTGTGCTTAATACCTTCCTGCACTTCTTTCCCTTCGCGGTTCCAGCCATAAAATGCTACCGGAAAATCATAGAAATACTGCGCTCTGGTAAAACCGGTACCCTGACGGATCTCATCAAATATAGACGATGGTACACCTTCAGGATTACTGTCGGTCTGAATCATAATTGGTGTAACGGCACTAATCAAAACTACCTTAGCAACACGGTCTTTACCATATTGTGCAGCGTAACGGATGGCTTCACCACCACCGGTAGAATGGCCGATGTGAATGGCATCTTTCAAATCAAGCGCTTCGGTTAACTCCGCAATGTCTGCTACATAAGTGTCCATATTGTTTCCATTTGCACTCTGACCAGAACGGCCATGTCCGCGGCGATCATGCGCAATTACCCGGTAACCTTGTTGTAGGAAAAACATCATTTGTGTATCCCAGTCATCGCCTGAAAGTGGCCATCCATGATGAAAAACAATTGGTTGTCCGGTTCCCCAGTCTTTGTAATAAATTTCTGTTCCGTCTTTTACTTTAATAGTACTCATAGCTTTTTTTATTAGATGAATTATAATTATTTGATGCAGCTTAAAGTTAAATCTGATCGTAATCATTTAACATGACCTTATGCTGTTCGTTTTTGTATGGATATATTATTTCAAATTGTGAGCCATTGTATTAACTTACTATATATTAAGTGTTTAATGATTGTTTGCCAATTAATATATCGCTATATTTCGTTAATTTACGTTGTGGTATAACCAATGGAATCTTTAACTAGTTATGGCTTGCTTATGCAATAGCAATAGCCCGGGATAAAAAGCAAGGGACACCCTGATAATTTCAAGCCATTATTTGATGTAAAGGATTTCCGTTACTTCACAAATTCGAATTTAATCCCCAGTTTCTTGATTTTAGAGTTTAAGGTAGTTGATGGGATATTCAGAATTTCTGCTGCGCCGCCCGCTCCGAAAACTTTGCCTTTGCACATTTTTAAAACGTTTAAAATGTGGTCTCTTTCCATTTCCTCCATGGTTTTAACTTTAAAATGGTCTTCGCTGCTGAAGTGGTTAGCAGAAGCCGCACCAGGCAATTCGATGTGGGTAATGGTGTCACCTTCCGTCAACAACATAGTCCGTTCAATCAAATGCTCCAGCTCCCTGATGTTTCCGGGCCAGTCGTAATCCTGCAATTCATTTAATGCGGCATCAGAAATTTGGGTAACCCCAGATGATCCTTTCTTGCCATATTTAGCAATGAAGTGATCAACAAGGAGAGGGATGTCTTCCTTCCGATCCCTCAAGGCTGGCAGTTCAATCGGAAAGACATTTAACCGGTAGTATAAATCCAGCCTGAACCGACCTTCTGCTACTTCTTTCTCTAAATTTCTATTGGTTGCCGTAATAATCCTGACGTTGATTTTTTTGGTATAATTTCCACCCAGGCGTTCTATTTCTTTCTCCTGAAGCACCCTTAATAATTTCACCTGTGCCTCCAGCGGAAGTTCGCCAATCTCATCTAAGAAAATAGAACCACCGTCAGCCTGCTCAAATTTCCCGATTCGTTTATCGTTCGCGCCGGTAAATGAGCCTTTTTCATGTCCGAAAAGTTCTGATTCGATCAGCGTTAAAGGCAAGGCTGCGCAATTAACGGTAACCAGTGGCTTGTTTTTTCGCGGAGATAGCTTATGAATGGTTTGTGCAATTTTCTCCTTGCCTGTACCGCTTTCTCCTAAAATGAGCACTGATGTATCATCAGGAGCAACGAGTTCGAGCTTTTTGAAAGCCGCATGCAGCAGCTTGCTGTTGCCTGTAATTCCATTAAAGTCTTGCGTGTTTTCGGGATCAGAAACTCTTGTAATGACTGGCTTTTCAATAATGTTCGATGCTGGTAATGGTGTTCCGGAAACAGGATCTTTCCCATAAACAACCTTATCTACAATGATTTCCAAACTTTTACTAAACTGATTGATGATGCCGGTATGGACTTTGGTGTAGAGATCTGAAAGCTGATTAAAAAATACAAACTGAAACCATTCACCGGCTCGTTCCACTTCGGTAATCAGCGCAGATTCTAGTTGATAATGATCGGAGAGGGCTTGTGTCCATGGACTCTCCATTCTCAATTTCCTAAAGTCATAACCATTAAAAATTGATTTTCCGTTGGCATTTATGGCACTGTTGTTCCAGGTTTTGAAATCACGGACGGAAACGTTCATGGCTTTTAGTAACGATTGATTGTCGATCAAACTAAATTTTCCATCGGCCAAACGCACCATGTTAATGTCTTTGGTGCTTGTTCTTGGATTTGATTTGGTAATCCAGAGGAAATCAAAAGGCACCACCGGATGCAATGCGGCACTAATCTGTTTTAACCGATCTGCAACTGGCTCTTGCTTTTCTGCAATATGTTCAATTTGTGTGTGTAAAGAGGGTTGGGACGGTTGGTTGTATTTCAGGTTTTGCTCATGACGGTACCTGGCGATATCCAGCATGACCATCAGGTCTTTTTCCCTAAACGGTTTTACCAAAAAGCCGTAAGGCAAGGTAGCTTTTGCTGCTTCCAGGATACCCTGATTGGTATTTGCGGAGATGTAAATAAATGGAATCCCCATTCCGGTGAGCTGCCCGGCCAGGTCTATACCTGTTTTATCGCCCTGCAAAAATATATCCAGTAAAATCCAGTCAGGCTCTTTGGTGGTAATAAGCTCCAACGCCTTCACTACCGACGGCGCTATTCCGCATACTTTGTAGCCGGCTTTTTCAAGCATGATCCGGAGATCATTGGCAACAATAAATTCATCTTCTACAATTAAGATTTTCTGTTTCATTTTATTTAACCGGGCTTGATATGAAAACCAGCTTAAGCAGGATTTTGAGAACATTAATTAAGTTCACGAAACCGATCGGCAGATTATGCACTGTTATGAAATCAATTTAAGTACCGTTTGTTAAGTTATTGTTTATCAACGTAATAATCTTTAATCTATTTTGTTAAATTCATGATATATCGTTGATTTACTAAATATCATGACCTGATTATCTTTAACTTTTTAATTTTAGAGTTTAATGTTGTTGCCGGGATGCCCAGTAATTCTGCAGCGCCGCCGCTCCCCGCCACGCGACCTTTGCAAAGTGTTAATACCCTGATGATGTGGTCTCTTTCATTGTCACTAATGGTTTTAATGCCGTCCTGAGCAAGAGGGGTTTCATTTTTTGAACCGATATCAAGCTGATCCGGATCAAGTTTGCCATTTGAAGAAAGCAATACACTTCTTAAAATTACATGTTCCAGTTCCCTGATATTTCCAGGCCAATCATATTGCATTAACCGGTCTGTAAACGCCAAAGGAATATCATCAATAGGCTTTCCAATGTTTTCTGCGTGTTTCTGAACAAAATAAGCTGTTAATAACGGGATATCAGCTTTGCGCTCACAAAGTGATGGTATGTGTAGGGGAAAAACATTGAGGCGGTAAAATAGATCAAGCCGGAACCTGCCTTTAGCAATTTCTTTCGCTAACTGCAGATTGGTTGCTGCAATAATTCGTAAATCTACAGCGATGGGCTGGCTGCCACCAATGCGTTCAATTTCTTTTTCTTGTAAAACCCGCAGTAATTTTGCTTGCAGGTCGAAAGGCATTTCACCTATTTCATCAAGAAAGATAGTGCCACCATTGGCCTCCTCGAATTTTCCAATCCTGGTGTTGATGGCTCCGGTGAATGAACCTTTTTCATGGCCAAACAGAATCGATTCGATCAGGTCGGCTGGTAAGGCTGCACAATTAACGGCCACGAGCGGTTTGGTATTTCTATGAGATAACCGGTGCAGGCTTTTCGCAATTTCTTCTTTTCCGGTTCCGCTTGCCCCGGTAATTAAAACAGATGTATCGGTAGGGGCCACGATCTTTACTTTATCCAGCACACTCAACAAGGCCGTGCTTTTCCCGATAATATTCCCGAAAACATTCTTATCGGTCAAATAACCATTGTTTGCCTGCTTTTTATGAACCGTTGCCGTGGCATGTTCCATTTCAATAATGTGGGTGAGTTTCTCTTCTAAGGTGGCCGATAAATAATTAAGCAACTCCATGTGGCCTTGCTGATAAATGTTTTCAGTTCTGCTGTAAAAAGAGAAACTAATTTTATCGCCGTTTTCCAAATGAAACGTTTTAACCAGGTTTGCAGAAAGGTGATAGGTTTCTGCCATCAATTTCTTCATGGGGGCTGTCAATTTAACCTGCTCGAAATCATCACCAATGTAAATCGCATCTGCGGTGGTTTCTGCCAAAAGCAGATTCTGATTATCATAATCAGCTTTTGCAATTCCTGCGCTTTGCTGAAATTCTTCGGCGGTAAAAAGACCATACTGGTCAAAATTCTTTCTGGTGATCCCAATCTCGCTATAGCGTGTTCCTTCTTTGGAGATGCCTGAAAGTGCAATAAAATCAAAAGGAATATAAGGTTGAAACGCGCTCGCTACAGCAAGAATTTTCTTCTGCCAGGTTAGCGACTTCATGGAAATATCAACGATGAAATCCCGCATAAACAGTTCGCTGCTCAGCTTCATATCGTTATTGTTTTTCAGGCGGTAGCGGGCAATATCGATGCTCAGCAGTACATCCCTCTCGCGGTAAGGTTTAACAATAAAGCCGGAGGGACTTGTAGACTTTGCTGCTTCAAGTACTTTCTCATTTGAATTTGCAGAGATGTAAATGAATGGGATTTTCTTTTGCATCAGTTGATGCGCCAAATCTATCCCGGTAAGCCGGCCTTTGAGGTAAATATCTAAAAGCACCAGGTCTGCAGATTTATTTTCGAGGATTGCTAATGCGTTTTTTACAGAGTCGGCAATGCCAGTTACTTCATAACCGCCGCGTTGCAAAATCATTTGCAGATCGTGCGCAACAATAAATTCATCTTCAACGATTAAAATTTTTTCTCTCATCACCTCATTCATTATAGAAACAAATCATCATTCGAACTGCTAAATATCAGGCTTACGGAAACCCCTCGGTCACTTTTCATCTTCAATACACTATCAATCTGGCTGCTTAAGCCTTTCATTAAAATTAAACCAAGTGTATTGCTTTGCTCGTAATCAAAATCAGGCGGAAGCCCTACACCATTATCTTTTATTATCAGTTCGTAATGGTCTTCCTGCTGCTCTTTCAAACTAATTTCAACTTTGCCACCGGCCCGATCTGGAAAGGCATATTTATAGACATTGGTAACGGCTTCATTGATGATCAGTCCTAACGGCACCGCTTTTGAAATGTCTAGTTCCAGGTTCAGGATCGCCAGATCAAAACTGATTTTCTTTCCACCGCTCATGCTGTCTTTCAGGTATTCTATCAATTCTACAATATAAGGCTGGATATTAATCGTGGCTAAATTTTCATTCTGGTAGAGCTTCTGGTGAATTAATGCAATGCTCTTCAGCCGATGCTGGCTTTCTTTGATGGCCTCTATTGCTGATAAATCTTCCAGGTAATAACTTTGGCTATTGAGCAGACTCATTGTTAATTGCAGGTTGTTTTTTACCCGGTGATGCACTTCTTTGATCAGACCTTCTTTTTCTTCAATCAGCTTATTTTTCTGCTGAATGTTTACTTCGAGTGCTGCATAAGCAATATCAATATCTGCTTTCTTTTTGATCAAAGTGTTATGGAGTTTCTTCTTTAAGCTGAATCTTCCATAAAGTAAAATCAATACCAGGCAAAGGAAAATCAAACCACCAATGGTAAAGTCTTTAATTAACCTGGATCGGCTAAGTTCCTGACTTTGAAGCTGAGATTTCTTTCTAAGTAGCTCATTTTCATTTTCCTTTTGCGAAGCCTCAAACTCAATCTGCAACCGGTCAATCGTACTTAGGCTTTCCTGGCTAAGCATGGAATCTCTCAGCTGGTGAAAATTCTGTAAGTGGGTAATGGCTTCGGCAGGTTGATTGCTGGCAAGTTTTATTTTGTAAAGAATTTCATTTAACCTGATCTGCCTTGGTAAAGTCATGCTGATCTGATTTGCTCTCGCTTTTTCTGCGTATTGTAATGCAAGACTATAGTTTTGCTGTGCGAAGTAGCATTCGCTGATGGAGAAAAAAAGAGAGGTTTGAAATGGATTGGATAAAATATCTTTTTCAGATTGTTTGAGCAGCATGTTAAAGTACAGGTTTGCAAGTTTGTAATTTTTCAATGCGGTATAGCATTCTCCATAACCTAAATAAATAAAGTAATCGAAGGTTGCTTTATCAGGTACCTCACTCCAGGTTTTTTTCAGTAAAGCCAATGCTTTTTCTGGCTGACCAATCTTAATCATTTGTGTAGCGAGCATGTAGGCCGGGATGAACCGGTAGGGATCGGTCTTATCCGGGGTATTCAAAGTTTTGGTATACCATTCGATACTTTCTTTGGGTTTACCCATTGCTTCATAGGCGGCGGCGACACGGTTAAGATAAGTATCAAGCACTTCTTCACCGCTGGATTGTGCAATTTTTACACTTTGCAATGCCGCATTTAAGGCCTTACTCAGTTCTCCTTTTCGCTGATAAACGGCAGATAGCAGATCATAGGCGGACGGAAGATCCGGAAGTTTATATTTTTTATCCAGGGCAATCACTTCAAAAAGCTCGGCAGTGGCCAGGTCGAATTTCTCCTCTTCCAGATGGAAATCGGCCATGATTCTCAGGAGCAGGGCCTCCCGGTGTTTTTCGTTAAAAGAGCGGCCGACTTCTTTATAAAGAGCATGTGATTTGGCTGCACGATTATAAAAGGTTTTGTTTCGGTAATCCTGAACGGTATCCGGAATGTTCATGAAATAAGAATACCAGGCGCTTGCCTCCAGGTGTTTATTTTTAATCTTCTGCGCAATGGAAATCGCCTGATCATAAATGGATACTTGTTGCGGCCGCATTTTTTTCTTGCTGTAGTACCGGCCATAAACCATGAGACTTCGAAACTCCCAGTAAGGTGATTTTAACTGCCTGCTTAGGTTAAGTGCCTTACTGAGATAAGCTAATGCCTTTGTTAAATTTTCAGGCTGATTATCTTGTTGATTGATAAAGTGATTGGCAATTTTAAGCTGGTACTTCACCCGGCTCGTATCTGATGCTGCTTTATATAACAACACACTTAAACGCTGCAAAGAATCTTCACCAGCTACCTGTTGGCTTTGCGCCGAACTGGTGTGGCTTAAGAGAATTAAAAAGAAAATTCCAGACCATAAAACGCCGGTGATCGTGTTTTGAACGCGACTGCGGTTTAAGGTTTTTGGAAGTACGTTATGTTGGGGCATTTTAATTTTTATTTGTTTAAGATGTGTTCACGCCTGATTTTGAACTTCTTGATCTTAGAATTGAGTGTTGTAGCCGGAAGGTTGAGCATCTCCGCTGCACCGCCCAAACCAGATATTTTACCTTTGCATTGTACCAATACCGATAAAATATGATCCCGTTCATTTTCATGGATGGTTTTAATTCTTTGCTCACCGCCATTATTAACCGAAGCGGTACGTTCCATTTTTGGTAAGGAAACCTGTTTCAGGATTTCCCCTTGATTCAGTAAAATACTTCGCTCAATTAAATGTTCCAGTTCGCGGATATTTCCCGGCCAGGTATAAGCCATCAGTTTATTTAAGGCACTTTTAGCTATCGAAGTGACTAATCGTCCTGTTTTTTTTGAAATACGCCCGATGAAATGGGAGGCCAGGTGTGGAATATCATCTAAACGCTCCCGAAGTGGTGGTAGTGAAATCGGGAAAACGTTAAGTCTGTAATAAAGATCACTTCTAAAGTTTCCTTTTTCTACTTCTTTTAATAAATTTCGATTGGTAGCTGCTACAATTCTCACATTCGTTTTGATGACCTCGCTGCCACCAATGCGCTCAATTTCCTTTTCCTGGAGGGCACGCAGCAATTTCACCTGCAGGGCAAGGGAAAGTTCGCCAATTTCATCTAAAAATAGTGTCCCGTTATGTGCCAGTTCAAACTTTCCAATCCTTCGGTCTGTTGCACCGGTAAAGCTGCCCTTTTCATGTCCAAATAACTCACTCTCGGCTAAACTTGGCGGTAGTGTAGCACAATTGATTTTAACCATTAGCTGATGATGTCGGGGAGAAGCACTGTGGATTGCCCTAGCGATGAGTTCTTTCCCTGTTCCGGTTTCTCCCAGAACTAATACTGTAGTATCAGATGTGGCAACATGATCGATTAAGTGAAAAATAGCTTTTAACGAATCGCTTTGCCCGATAATTTCGGAATGGTTGTATTGATGTTGAATTTGTTCCTGGAGGTAGCTGTTTTCATCTTCGAGTTTTTGTTTGTAAATGTTGATTTCTTCAAGCTGTTGCGCTATTTTATCATTGGCTATAATATTTGATATCGCGACAGATATTTGTAAGGAGATGCCATGGAGTAAATCGAAATAAAGGTTCGATATTGAATGGGTGTTTTTAGTGTACAGGTAGAAGAACCCAATGCAGCCGGATCGATCGACCATTTTTAATCCGATCATTTCCCTGATGCCTTTGTTATGCCAGAAGCCCAGCCAGGCAGGTGCGTCATCCGAGGTTAAAACCTCTTCAACATTAAATACAATGGGTTTTTCGCTTGCAATCATTGCCCTGCACATGCCATCATCCAGTGTGTATTTCCTGGAAGCTTCGGGCGCAATCCCTGCGGTTTTTAGGAAATCTTCTTTCCGGTTGTAAATGAAAGGGCTATGTGTTTCCAGGTCGTCGTTAATTAAGCAAATGACGAAATCGTCAAACTCAAATAATCGTTTCAGTTTCTGATCAATAACATCAAATAGATTGAGCTTATTGCGGATGGAAGCGATGGCGTTGCTTAAAGAGAGCAGGACTTTATTTTCCCTTTCTTTTTGTTCCAGCTTTTTTAACAGTACTGCAGCATCGTTTTCAATATATGTATCGGTGGATTTCGTCAGGTTTTTGGTAGTTACTAAATTGCCTTTGCTTTCCATGCCGCTAAAGTAAGGTTTAAAACTTAAAATAATAATTTTTATGGTTAAAAACAGATCACGATATTTCGTTATAAATCTTATTTATGTACTGTATTACAGTTAATTATATAGTTTTTTTTATATTTATTTATACTAAAATATTTCGCTGTTTAAATGGTTAAATAATCAGGTTGACAGTTTTTTTGCAAATTTAAGTAGTACATTTTATCTGAACGCAAGGCTAAGATGTCTTTCAATTTCATAGATGTTAATTCTATCACAATTATGTTTAAATATCCCGCTCAAGAAGGTGTTCCCGCAGATTGAAATGGATCTCTATAGTTCCAAGCGTAAGTTCGTGTTAATGTACTACATGAATGCAATGGCTTAAATGTCTTTCAATTTCTTAGATGGTAATTCTCTTTCCTACTTATTTAATACCCGCGTAATAAGGTATTCCCGCAGATTTAAGAGGATATTAAAAAGCGTAAGTTATTCGCTTCGTAGGTCGAAATGGATTTGTATAGTCAAAATCACATGACCCTTACTAGCGCACTATTTATGAAGATGTAAGCTTAAATGGCCTTCAGTTCCTTAGATGGTAATTCTTTATCACAATTAATTTTAAATACGGGCTCAATAAGATGTTCCCACAGATTGAAATGGATCTGTATAGTTCCAAGCGCAAATTCGTATTAGTGTAGTATATGAACGTAATGGCTTCAATAGCCTTCAATTTTATATGGCAAACTTAATACACTTATTAAAAACCAGCGCACCACTATCCAGCGACTCCATAAAATTCGTAAATCAACGATATATGGTTAACGTAAATTCGTCAATAATACGTTAAATCGTTGATAGATAGTTTTTTGCCGGGTGGTATGTTTCTTGGAATAAGGTGGGTAAATAAAATTATCTTAAATATGAAACCATCACCAGACTTATTATCCCCGGAAAATCATGCCTTAGTACTTATCGATTTTGAAGGACAAATGGCTTTCGCTACCAAAAGCATTTCCATTACCGAGCTACGTACAAATGTTGCCATTGTTTGCGGCGCATCTAAAATCTTCAACGTACCTACAATCGTTACCACCGTAGCTGAAGAATCTTTTGCCGGACCTGTGTTTCCAGAGATCGAAGAATGCTATCCGCAGGCCACTTCAAACTATATCGACAGAACCTCCATGAATACCTGGGAAGATGAGCCTGCTTACAAAGCCATTACCGGAACAGGAAAGAAAAAAATTGTATTAGCCGGACTGTGGACAGGCGTATGCATTGTAGGCCCTGCATTATCAGCACTATCTGAAGGCTTCGATGTTTTCGTAATTACCGATGCCTGTGGCGACGTAAGTAATGAAGCACATGAAAGAGCTGTTCAGAGAATGGTGCATGCAGGTGTGAAGCCCGTTACCGCTGTTCAATATATCCTTGAATTACAAAGAGACTGGGCAAGAACAGAAACGTATGTTCCGGTAACCAACCTCATGAAAAAATATGGTGCAGGTTATGGAATCGGCATCCAATACGCGCATAAAATGGTAAAACATTAATCGTCGTTTGCATTTAAAATGAAAATTATTTATTCCTATCCGGCAATTACAGCGGCTATTCTCCTTTGCTTCTTCGGAGCACAGGCATTTAGTCAGGGCATTAAATTAATGCGCTACGATGAGGATTACAGTAATTTAAAAGATTCGGGGAGGAACTTCTACAATAAACTAAAGTTCCTGCCACTTTCGGCCAACAGAAAAGTGTACTTCACCTTTGGTGGGGAGGCGAGAGCAGAATTCGGTGGAAAAATTAACGAAGACTGGATCAAAGATCAGGGATTTAATGATTCGTTTCTGCAGCGTTATTCCTTATACTCTGATTTAAATATCGGGCAGCGACTACGCTTGTTCGTGCAGGTAAACAGTGCCCTGGAAAATGGCAGTAAATACGGACCTGCACCCGTTGATGAAGATCAGCTTGCGGTTCAAAATTTATTTGCCGAATACAGAATACTGCTTAATGCCGACAATAAATTGGCTGTTCGGTTAGGAAGGCAGGAAATTAATTATGGCTCGGGCCGGTTAATTTCAGTGAGAGAAGGCACCACCGTTCGACAATATTTTACAGGTGCCAAACTAATGTATGCCACCCCCCGGTTTGCATTAGATGCCTTCGTTTTAGCAGCTGATGAAGTTAATTTTGGCGTTTTTGATAATCGTCCCAGCCATCAGGCAAATCTTTGGGGGGCTTATTCCAATCTGAATATCGAAAGGGGCGGCAACTTCGATTTCTATTATTTGGGAATCAGAAGGGATAATGCAGAATTTGAAGAAGGTATCGGGAAGGAAATCCGACATACCATTGCTACACGGTATTGGAAAAGTGGTGGCGGTTTTACCTATAATCTGGAGGCTGCCTATCAATTTGGGAAATTCGGCAATGGAAATATAGACGCCTGGACAATGGCCATCGAATTAGGTTACCTGTTCGAGAAAGTAAAATTTAAGCCTTCAGTTAATTTGCGAAACGATTACATCTCGGGAGATAAAAAAGCGGGAGATGGAAATTTACAAACTTTCAATCCATTGTATCCAAAGGGTGGGTATTTCGGTTTTAACCCGCTGATTGGGCCATCAAATTTAATTGATTTGCATCCATACTTAACACTTACCCTTACCAATAAGTTAACGGCCCAGGCTGATGTGGTTTTAAACTGGCGATACTCCTTAAATGACGGGATCTATCGCCCGAGTGGAAACTTTAATACAGCTGGTTCGCTTTCCCATCACCGTTTTATCGGCACCACCTATCTACTCAGTGCAGATTATCAATTTAATAATAATCTTTCTTTTAGTCTTGGCGGCCAATACTTTAAGGTCGGCGAGTTTATCAAAGACATTATTCCGGTTTGGGATAATTCAAAGTTTTTTAACGCTCAGGTATCCTATAAATTTTAATCCATAAGAAAATGAAAAACAACTTTACTCCACAATCCCGGTTGGCCATCCAAAAGATTAAGATAGCCATGATAATGTTTTCTGTATTCCTTACCGGAACAGCAGCATTTGCACAGGCAACTACCGCAATAGGCACCACCAAAGTTTGGGGCACTGTAGATGGAATTGCGGTAGAAGGCGTAGTGCAGGGGCCATCTGCACAGGTGAGTGATCTGCAGGTAGCCTGTGTTTTCGAATATACAGAGGGCGATATTTTTAATACTCCGCCAGCACTTCCAGCGGCTTTAAATGGCTTGGTTCACCTGGATCAGGACATGAAAGGCTTGCTTACCGAGATCCGCAAGAGTGGAAAGTTTCTCGGCCATGCCAATGAAACCTTATTAATTACCCCACCGAAAGGGAGCATTGGGGGCAAACGTTTACTGCTGATTGGCCTCGGTGACCGCAATAAATTCGCACCAGACCTGATGACTGGCATTGGCAGTGTGGCCATGCGGGAGGCATTAAAACTTGGCGTAACCAATTTCGCTTTTGCCAGCGATTTAAAAGATGCCGGAATAGACTCACCAACCGCCTTGGTAGCTGGAAACGTTGTTAAAGGCATTTTCGAAGCTTACCGTGCACAACTTTGGTTAAAAGATAAGCAGCTTGCCACGGTAAAACCTATCTCTAAAGTAATTCTTCTGGCTGGTCCGGCATTTTTTACTACCGCAGGGGAAGGTATTCAGGAAGCGATCAGTGCCATTAAAAACTAATATCAGTTGAACAACAATATAAAGACGATGATTGCAGATATGATTTTGTTCAATGGTAAAATACATACCATTGCCAGCCATAAGGAGAAAATAACCGCAGTGGCCATTAAAGATGGAAAGTTCATCGCCGTAGGAAACGATAGTGATGTACTTGCCTTTTCAGGTTCATCTACTAAGATTATAGATTTAAACAAAAGACGCGTTGTTCCAGGTATTAATGATTCGCACATTCACCTGATTCGTGGTGGCTTGAATTTCAATTTAGAATTGCGCTGGGATGGCGTTCCCTCACTTGCAGATGCCTTACGCATGCTGAAAGAACAGGTAGATCTTACGCCGGCGCCACAATGGGTGCGGGTGGTAGGGGGCTGGTCTGAATTTCAATTTGCTGAAAGAAGGATGCCAACGTTGGAAGAAATAAATGCGATCGCGCCGGAAACACCTGTTTTCATTCTTCACCTGTATGATCGCGCTTTCATGAACCGTGCCGCCCTGAAAGCGGTGGGTTATACGAAAGATACCCCTGCGCCTCCGGGTGGGGAAATTCAGCGGGATGCCAATGGAGAACCCACCGGGTTAATTATTGCCAGTCCGAATGCCATGATTTTATATTCAACTCTGGCAAAAGGGCCGAAACTTTCTGATGAGCACCAGGTAAATTCTACCCGTCATTTTATGAGGGAGCTAAACCGGTTTGGTATTACCAGTGTGATTGATGCCGGGGGTGGTTTTCAAAATTTTCCTGATGATTATAAAGTGGTGAACGAACTCAATGAGCAAAAACAACTCACTGTTCGCATCGCTTACAATTTATTTACCCAACGCCCGAAACAGGAATTTGAGGATTTTGATAACTGGACAAATTCGGTGGAGCTTTATCAGGGCGATGATATGTACCGCCACAATGGGGCAGGGGAAATGTTGGTTTTCTCTGCCGCAGATTTCGAAGATTTTCTTCAGCCAAGGCCGGATTTAGCGGATAATATGGAGCCAGAACTGGAGCGTGTGGTACGGTTGCTGGTGGAGAAAAGATGGCCATTCAGGCTACATGCCACCTATAACGAAAGTATCAGCCGGTTCTTAAACGTATTTGAAAAGGTAAACAGAGACATTCCTTTTGCAGGCTTGCCATGGATTTTCGACCATGCAGAAACCATCGATGAGCGAAATATTGAAAGGGTTAAAGCGCTTGGCGGTGGTATTGCTATTCAGAGCAGAATGGCTTATCAGGGGGAGTATTTCACCGAACGTTATGGCGAAAAAGCGGCCTTGCAAACCCCGCCGGTTAAAAAAATGCTCGAAATGGAAGTGCCTGTTGGCGGTGGCTCAGATGCAACCCGGGTAAGCAGTTACAATCCCTGGGTCTCCATGTTTTGGCTTACCGCTGGTAAAACAGTTGGCGGACTCAAAATTTATGATGAAGATACCGTGCTCACCAGAGAAACTGCTTTGGAACTTTATACCAGGGGCAGCGCCTGGTTTTCTAATGAACAACAGAAAAAAGGCGATATCGAAATAGGGATGCTTGCTGATTTAGCCGTTTTGAACCACGATTATTTTGAAGTTTCTGACGAACAAGTAAAAAGTATTGAATCTGATTTAACTGTAGTGGATGGCAAAATTGTATATGCCAAAGGCGATTTTTCTTCCTTTTCGCCACCAAAAATTCCGGTTCTGCCAGATTGGTCGCCAACTAAAAGTTACAATGGCTACTATTCTCCGGCTACACACCAATTTAATCAACAGGGAAAAACCAAAGGAGCAAAGGGCACATCATCTGTTTTGGCTATGGTACATTCTTGCATAGGAAGCTGTGGCGTACACCATCACAACCACGATGCGGTGCGAACCAGCAACCTTCCGGTAAATAATTACACTGCCTTCTGGGGCGCACTGGGTTGTTCATGCTTTGCATTTTAATAATGGAAAATATCATCAAATTCTTACTTTATACTGATCTGGGATCGGAAATAAACAATTACGCTGTGCTCGTATTCAGGGTGCTGCTCATGCTCGAACTTTTCAGGGTACACGGCTTAAAAAAATTCAGGGTCCAAAATGGAGAGAAAGAACATGTTCCCAATCCATTGGGCCTACCCGATAAATTAAATGGTTTAGTGGCTACTTTCTCTGATACGGTGGTGCCGTTTTTAGTAGCCTTTGGGGTTGGAACCAGGCTTTTTCTCTTGCCCTCAATCGGCGTTACGGCCATTGGATATTTTATAGTGCATAGAAAAGATGCCATCGAGGTTCGCGATGTACCGTATATGTACACCCTTGCCATGCTGTTTTTATGGGTTATTGGCCCTGGTACTTATTCAATTGATCATTACTTATTTAACACATTTTTTATTAATACTTAAACTTTAAAATCTTGGAAGCCAAAATCGGAATCAGCGCAGAAAATCTGGCTGAAGTTGCACATTCGTTAAGCAAAATTCTTGCAGATGAATACGTTTTATATACCAAAACAAGAAAGGCACACTGGAACGTTGTAGGGCCAGATTTCTACAACAAACATAAGTTTTTTGAGGAGCAGTATACCCAATTGGAAGAAATTGTTGATGAGGTTGCAGAACGCATCCGTAAGCTTGGTCATTATGCGCCGGCATCTTTAAAACAATTTTTAGAGTTAACCCACTTAACAGAAGATGATCGTGGCCAAAACGATGCACTAACCTACATTAAAACATTATTGGCCGATCACGAAAGTATCCTCATTCACCTAAGGGAAAATATTAACAATTATGCTGGCGCATTAAAAGACGCCGGAACCAGCGATTACATTACCGGTTTAATGGAAACCCACGAAACAATGGCCTGGATGTTACGGGCTCATTTATCTTAAAAAAGAATCAGTTATGGAAGAAAAACAGCAAAATATCTGGTTTGTAACCCTTGTATTAACGCTAATTGCAGGCTATTGTGATAGCATCACCTTCGTTGCAGCAGATAAAATTTTCTCGGCGCATGTAACGGGGAACTTTATTGTATTTGCTTATCAGATGATTAAGGGCTCTGGTAGCGATGCATGGATCAAGCTGCTAACCTTTCCCGTATTTATGCTTTCGGTAATGGCTGGAGGCTGGATATCGGCGAGATTTGCGAACAGGCATTTTCTGCTTTTGTGTGAGGGGATTGTTCTTTTAATCAGTGGGGTAGTAGCCTATTCACTTGGCTACATCGATAATGGTGAAATGACCTGGCCCATGTACCTGGTTACGATGATTGTAGTTGTGGCTATGGGGCTGCAGAATGCCTTTGGAAAACTTTTTGCCAAAGAAACTTATGGTCCAACCACCATGATGACTGGAAATGTTACCCAGTTTGCGTTAGATATCAGGTCATTTTGTAATTCAGGTTTCAAAAACACAGATTTTCGTTCCGCCGTTAATAAAGGTTTAATTACCCTGGGTGGTTTTCTGGTTGGATGTATTCTGGGTGCCTGGGTTGGGAAGCTCTTTGGCCTGGTGGGCATTGTGCTACCGGGTATTGCCATGGTGATTTGCTATTATAGCACTAATCCCGTTAAAAATGATATTGAGCCTTAACTATGCCCATCAAAAATAGTGCAATCAGTTTTTCGGATGTGATGATCAGGCTGCTGTTCCTTCTATCTATCAGCTTAACACCTGTTTTGCTGAAAGGCCAGGGCATAAGAACCCGGCCAGAAGCAGAAGCTGCGATGATTAAACTTCGCCGCCTGGGCCAAACGGAAAACAAAGTGGACCTGTTGATCGATTTTGGCCGCTATTACCTCAATTTGCGGGGTGAGCGAAAAGCAGATCTCACTACGGCGATGGGCATTCGCGATCAGGCTTCCGCCCTGGCTGCAAAGATTGAATATCCTAAAGGAATAGCCAAAAGTATGGTGCTTAAGGGGAACATCCTTCGTGAAGCTGGCGATAAAACGGGCAGTTTAAATATTTATCGGCAGGTGCTTGCTTACGCGAATAAACTGCAGCTAAAGGATGAACTTGCAGAAACCCATATTGCCATAGGCAATTTGTTGAGCAATGAAGGGGATGATCTCGAAAGAAAGATTGGCTATAATGAAAAAGCACTGGTCTTATACCGGCAATCGGGCAATCGTTCAGAAGAAGGCAATACGCTGAAAAATCTGGGTGATTATTATAATATTAAAGGTCAGCCGGCATATGCAATGAAGCTGATGGATGCCTCGCTTGCGGTTTACAAAGCGATTGGTTTTAAGGAGTTGCAAGGCGTTTACAACAACATGTGTATCATTAATGTTGGCCTTGGTAATTATTCGAATGCGCTGAAATACGGTTTACTGGCAGAAAAAACCGCAGATCAGCTGGCAGATACGAGCCTGCAAAGGAGCTCCATTTGTAATCATTTGGGGCTTACCTATTATTATTTAAGGAATGACGAGAAATCGCTCGCGTACTGGCAGCAGGCGAAAGCGATTGCAGAACGGTATCAGGATCCTGCCTACCTGCAAACGGTTATTGCAAACCTGGCCAGTTTGCTGGTGAGGATGAAGCGGTTTAATGAAGGCATTACTGCACTAAAAGAAATGGAGACGAAATACCCGCCCACAGATGTGCAAATGAAAGTCAGGATTCCGTATCTCTTATTTAACAGTTATTATGATCTTGAGCAATATGATTTGGCGGCTCCATATTTTAAAACCCTGATCAAATTTCATAATGAATTGCCTAAAAGCGATCCCAATCAGCTCTTTTTATATCGAAGCATCATCAGGAAGTTCATTCACGATCGTAACTTCACGGTGGCAGAAGTTTACCTTAAAGCACATGAGAAACAAAGTAAGGCGCAGAATAATCTGCTTGCGCTTGCCCAGTTGCACAGACTTTGGTTTAATGTAGATTCTGCCTTAAATAAGCCCTGGCCAGCCATTGCGCACTATAAAACATATAAACGGTTAACAGATTCCATCTGGAATAACGAAAAAAATAAGCAGATTTCTGGTCTGGAAATTGAGTTTCAGACGGAGAAAAAAGATAAAGATATCGCGTTGCTTCATCAAAGAAACCAATTGCAAAAAGTAATCATTGCCAATGACGGAAAGCTGAGGTATATGTTTATCGCCGGTCTTTTCATCGCCGCTTTATTTTTGGCATTGCTTTACAACCGCTACCGTGTAAAAAAGCAAAGCAACCTGGTTTTAGAACAAAAGCAAGAGGAAATTAATTCGCAGAACGAGTTGCTAAGAAAAATACTCGCAGAAAAGGAGTGGCTGCTTAGGGAAATTCACCACCGGGTAAAAAACAACTTACAGATTGTAATCAGCCTGTTGAACACGCAGTCGGCTTATTTAGATAATGAAGATGCCCTGATGGCGATTCGCAATAGCCAGAACCGGATGCATGCCATGTCGCTCATCCATCAAAAGCTTTATCAGTCTGATAACCTGGCAGAAATAGACATGAAGTGGTACATCACCGAGTTGGCGGAATACATGATCGAATGTTTTGGCATGGAAAAGAAGATTAAATTTGAATTGCTTACCGATGAAGTTAAACTGGATGTAGCTCAGGCAGTTCCACTCGGACTTATCTTAAACGAAGCCATTAGCAATGCGATAAAATATGCCTTTCCCGGTGATAGAAAAGGAAAGGTGAAAATAGCTTTTTTGTCCCTTGAAAATGAATTATGTAAACTGAGCATCAGCGATGATGGCATAGGCTTGCCAGTCGGTTTTAATCAGGATGACAGTGATTCTTTAGGCATGAGTTTAATGACGGGGCTCACCGATCAGCTTAACGGAGAAATTAAAATGTGGAATGAAAACGGCTTAACCCTAGAAGTTTCCTTTACGCGGCACAGCGAATTGCTGACAGAAACCACAAATCTTATCCATTAATTTAGTAGACCAGCTCCATGGAAAATGAGGAATATACAATCCGGAACAACGAAGTAAATTTCCAGTTCGAAATTGAACTGGAAGCGGAGATTGCTTATTTAACTTACCGGTTTTACAAAAAGAATATTGCTTTCATGCATACTTTTGTGCCCGCAAAACTGGCCGGCAAAGGTTTGGCATCTGCCCTGGCAATTCACGCTTTTGCCTATGCGAAAACACATAAAAAGCTGGTAATGGTCTATTGCCCTTTTGTTTCAAAGTTTATAAAAAAGAACACCGAATACCTCGCCCAGGTAGATCAATCGTACCTCGGCAGATCATAATTAATTATTAAAATAATTTAAATACAATGGAAAACAATATTTTAGGACTGCATCACATCACTGCGATCGCCGGAAATGCACAACAAAACTTCGGTTTTTACACCAAAACACTCGGTTTGAGATTGGTGAAGAAAACGGTAAATTTTGATGATCCGGGTACTTATCATCTTTATTACGGAGATGAAACCGGGTCGGCAGGAACAATCCTTACTTTTTTCCCCTGGGATGGGATTGGTCCGGGAACAGAAGGCGTTGGCATGGCTACAGAAATTGGTTATTCGGTACCTGCCGGAAGTCATGATTTTTGGCTGGAGAGATTTGGAAAAGGAAATGTAAAAACGAAAGAGATTACCGAGCGTTTTGGAGAACAGGTCCTTGCATTTAAAGATCCGGATGGCTTGTCATTGAGTTTAATTGTACCCGGAAAACCAGATAGCAGAATACCCTGGGAAACGGACGAAATTAAGAAAGATACTGCAACTCACGGATTTCATAGCACCACTTTAACCCTGCAAAGCATTGATGCAACCGCAAAGATACTGACAGATTTATTTGGCTATCGCTTATTGGGGCAGGAAGAAAACCGTTATCGTTTCATTACGGATACCGTAGAGAATGCAGCTGTGGTAGATTTGCTGGAAGTTCCATCCGGCCATCGGGGTAGAAACGCTGCAGGAACCAATCACCATGTGGCTTTCAGGGTTAAAAATGAAGCTATTCAAATGGAATTGAGAGAACAGATTTTAAGTAAAAATTTGCAGATTACGCCTCAGATAGACCGTGATTATTTCTACTCGCTCTATTTCCGCGAACCAGGCGGCGTGCTTTTCGAAATCGCTACCGAAAACCCGGGTTTTACTGTTGATGAACCTTTAAATGAGTTAGGAACACATTTGAAATTGCCCCATCAGCATGAGCATTTACGTGAAGACTTAGAAAAATTACTTCCGAAGTTAAACTAACAACTATGGCAGAAATTAAGTTAAATATTCAGCAAGGCGAACCTGGTTCGTTTGATCTGTATGATGAAGACGGGAAGGCTGGCGAGATGATTTTTGATGTAAGCGGAACCAATTTAACGGTTTACCACACGGAAGTGGAACCTGAAAAAGAAGGAAAAGGATATGCGAAATTACTGCTTGATGCAATGGTGGCGTATGTTCGGGAACACGATTTGATGGTTATTCCGATGTGTCCATATGTGCACATCCAATTTAAAAGACACGAAGATTTATACCGGGATATCTGGAATAAAATAAATGAGGGATAAAAAATGAAAGAATTATTAAAAGCCGGCAAAAGTCTTGATCAGGCAGAGAAAGTGCTGATCATGATTCACGGACGTGGCGGTTCTGCAGAAGATATATTAAGTTTAGCAGAACACTTAAATGTGGCAGAATTTGCCCTGGTGGCACCACAGGCGAGTGGCAATACCTGGTATCCGCAATCATTTTTAGCGCCACGCGTCAACAATGAGCCTTCACTTTCAAATGCATTGAATACGATCAGGGAGACCATTTCTGAGTTAGAAGAAGCAGGTTTTTCAAAATCTCAGATTTACTTTTTGGGCTTTTCGCAGGGTGCATGTTTAACGTTAGATTTTGTGGCCTCAAACGCCGCACGTTATGGCGGTGTAGCCGCTTTTACCGGCGGCGTAATTGGTGACCAGGTAGACCACCGTAATTATCATGGAGATTTTGATGGTACACCAATTTTCATCGGTAGCAGTGATCCGGATATGCATGTTCCCGTATCAAGGGTAAAAGAATCAACAGCTTTACTGGAAGGAATGGGCGCACAGGTTACCGAAATCATTTACGAAAACATGGGCCATACCATTAGTCACGCCGAAATTACACAGGTGAATAAATTAATTTTTAACGCTTAACATGGAAAAAGAAACCGGTAGGATAGAAGCTTTCAGCGATGGCGTATTTTCGATTGCCGTAACGCTCCTGGTGCTGGAACTTCACGTTCCGGAGGTAAAAGAGGGTGCAAATCCCATCCGCTTGCTGGAGGATCTGAAACTCCAGTGGCCAGGCTACATTGCTTTTATCATTTCCTTTTTCAGTATTTTTGTGATCTGGGTGAATCACCACAAAATCTTTAAGCAAATATATAAGCGAAACACAGGACTAATGTTTGCCAACGGACTGATTTTGTTTCTGGTTTCGCTTGTTTCTTACCCCAGTGCTTTGCTCGCCAGGTTTTACATGACCGACTCCAGACAACTTTCCGTTACCATATACACCGGCCTGTTTTTGGTTATTAACCTGGCTTTTAATTTATTATGGGAACAAGCCAGCAGGGATAAGAAGCTTCTGCGTCCCGGAATCAGCGATGTGGCCATCAAACAGTTGCGAAACAATTATTTATACGGCTTTCCTACTTATCTGGCCGCTTTTATTATTTCATTTTTTTATCCGGATTTTGCTTTAGTTATTTGCGTTTTACTCTGGATATTCTGGGCGGCCTCTTCAAAGAAAATAACCTTTACCGAATCTTCTATAACCTAATTTTTTTAATCAATCAAATTTAAATTATGAAACCTGTAACCAGTCAAAAAAACGTTTTAGTATTGATATTAATGGCATTCTGCAACTTTGCTGGTCTTGCACAAAGTACGCAGTCGGAAGCGTCAAAGAAATTAAATGTACTCCAGCAAAAATTTGTCGATTTACGCTTCGGAATGTTCATTCATTATAATATTCCCACTTATGCCAACGCCGATTGGCCTGATCCGGATGCTGATCCGAAATTATTTAATCCAAAGAAATTAAACGCCGATCAATGGGCAAAAGCAGCGAAATCTGCAAACATGAGTTATGGTTGTTTAACAACCAAACACCATAGCGGTTTCTGCATCTGGGATACCAAAAGCACCGATTATAATGTGATGAACAGTCCCTATAAAAAAGATGTGGTGAAACAATTTACCGATGCTTTCCGGGCCAATGGCTTAAAAGTGATGCTTTATTATTCAATTTTAGATACGCACCACAAACTCAGGCCAAACCAAATTACGCCAAAACATATCGAGATGGTTAAGCAACAAATCACAGAGTTGCTCACCAAATACGGTAAGATTGAAGCCTTAATTATTGATGGATGGGATGCGCCATGGTCGAGAATTTCTTATGACCAGGTGCCTTTTGAAGAGATCTATCACCTGATTAAAACTTTACAGCCAGACTGTTTAGTAATGGATTTGAACGGCGCAAAATATCCGGCCGAAGGTCTTTATTATACTGATATCAAAACGTACGAAATGGGCGCCGGACAAAGGATGAGTAAAGAAAGTAAAGTGATGCCATCTTTAGCTTGTTTGCCGATTAATACCTCATGGTTTTGGAAAACAGATTTTCCAACTGTTTCGGTAAGAAAACCACAGGAAATTGTAGATAATTTAATTAAACCCTTAAACGCCGCCAGCTGTAACTTCATTTTAAATGTGGCACCCAATCGCGATGGTTTAATTGACGAGAATGCGCTTGCATCCTTAAAGGAAGTAGGAAAGCTTTGGAAAAATGAAGGGCCAACCGCAGCCCTTCCAGCCTTGGCATTACCTGTTATTTCGAGTAACCTGGCGATTGATCAGGCTGCTAATTCGACCTGGAGCGACGATATGAACATCATGGATTTTGCAAATGATGATAGCTATAAATCTTCATGGACCAGCAATAGTGCAGTTAAAAAGCCATGGCTTGAAATCGACTTTAAAAATGAAAAAGACATCAATATGATGGTGTTGGCCGAACAAAAAGCGAATATTGATACTTATATACTGGAATATTGGAATGGTGTGGAATGGAAAAAAGTTTTCAGTGGAAAAAATGAAGATCGGATTAAAATTCACAGGTTCGATCGGGTTTGGACAAGCAAAGTCCGCATCCGCATAGAACATTCAAAAGAAACGCCGTCTATAGCTGAATTTCAGGTTTTTAATGAAAGAAGATCTTAAAAAAATATCATATGTCTAAATATAAAATAGCTGTACTTGATGATTACCAGGAGGTGGCCAAATCATTTGCAGACTGGACCACCATCACCGAATACGCAGATGTGAAGGTATTTACCGATCACCTTCACACTGAGGATGAAGTGGTTGCCCGGTTAATGCCCTTTGATATAATTTGTGTCATGCGTGAACGTACGCCATTACCGGCAGGTCTGCTGATGCGCTTGCCGAATCTAAAACTCATTGTTTCAACCGGTGCTAAGAACCACTCTATTGATGTGGCAGCAGCAGAAAAGCTGAAGATTGAGGTTCAGAATACGGGCTACCTCGGGCATGGTGCACTGGAACTGACCTGGGCATTACTAATGGCCATTGCCAAACACATTCCGCAAGAAAATGCAAATTTCCGTGCCGGCGGCTGGCAACATTTAGTTGGAAATGATCTGAAAGGCAAAACCCTTGGTATTTTAGGCCTGGGAAATCTGGGTGCACAAGTTGCTGCCGTTGCTAAAGTTTTTGAAATGGATGTGATTGCCTGGAGCGAAAACCTCTCGCGGGAAAAGGCAGCTGCGAATGGTGCAAGATATGTTTCCAAAAAAACGCTTTTTGAAGAATCTGATTATCTAAGCGTCCACATGGTGCTCAGCGATCGGAGCAAAGGCATTGTTGGTGCAGCAGATTTAGCTTTAATGAAGCCAACTGCCTACCTGATTAATACTTCCAGAGGACCATTGGTTGATGAACAGGCATTGATCGAAAGTCTGCAGAAAAATAAGATTGCCGGCGCTGCGCTTGATGTTTTTGACAAAGAACCAGTAGACCAGGACCATCCTTTTAGAATGTTGAAAAATGTGCTGGCCACACCGCATATTGGTTTTGTAACTCAGGATACTTACCAGCTGTTTTTTAATGATTCCGTTAAAATATTAAGGGAATGGCTGCCGGAGCATGTTAAAGCGGCTAATTAGTTAATTCAAAACATGAATAAAGTTACTAATGCAATAGCACCATTTCTATTTAGCGTTAGTGACCTTGAATCTTCATAAAGTTACTAACGCTAATAGTGCTGTTTATATTTAGCGTTAGTAACTTATAAGTTTCAGAGTTGCAGAAATCTTTCAATTTCAAATACCATATTTCGCGTTTTAAATCAGATTTTGACGAAATATCGCCATGATTTTTTTCTTCAAATTAGATGGGAAGGTCGCCAGGCCTATATTTTTCTCTTTGGCATGTTCTTTGGCTTTTGGTTGAAAGACAGATAATCTCAATTGATCAGTTTTAAGCTATCCTGAACGGATGCAGACCTGGCACAAATTGATCTTTGCGATTGCTGTAAACCCATCAACCAATGCGCTATTGAAATATTTCATGAGCACATCAATTTGAAAGAATGAGAAAGCAGGAAACCAATTTTGACCTGGCCGACGACATAAAAAATTTGCTTGCCGCACCTGATGCAAGCCATTATTTCGAAGAACGGTCTGAAGTTAGCGCAAATCCGGAGAAGAATTTCAGTTTGCGGGAGCTATTTCAAGGCGTGTTCGCAAAACTCCATCCACTATTTTCGATTGATTGTGGTGCACTCATCCTTTATAACAAAGAAATGGATCACATCACGAGGGCATATTTAACAGAAGCTACTTCAGGTAAAATATCTTGTACCGAAATCCTTTCAGATCCGGTTAGCCTTTCGCTCATCACCAAAGAAATTGCTGGTTTTGATTTCCCGGTGCTTAAATCGCGGAAAAACTGGATAGACGACTTTGGTGAAAACCATTGTCTGTCAAACCATCCGGCAGAATATCATTTCCACGGCTATATTCCGCTGGAAAGCAATGGCCGCATTTTTGGCACATTTGAACTTCATAATTATGAGAGGGAATTAAGTGCAGATGGCCTGACATTTTGCTGTAATATCGCCGACTTTATCTCCGGATTACTTGCTGTAATGGAAGAAAAAGAACATTCTGATTTGGGTAAGACCCATTATCCGGCGGCATGCGATGAATCGAAACCATCGCAAATGGCAGTAGAAAAGACCAGAAAGCTGGAAAATGAAATTGAACATTTAAATGCGCAGCTATCGGAATTCTTAGTTTTTCAGCCAGCAGAAAATGTGGGGGCGATTACGCATAGAGACATTGTGGGAAATAGCCCTGAAATGCAACGGGTTTATAAACTCATGAACAGGATCTCATCATCAGAAACGACTGTTTTAATTTTAGGCGAAACCGGTACGGGGAAGGAGTTGATTGCCAGGGCCATTCATGAAGAATCGGCAAGAAAGCACAAAGGAATGATCAAGGTTAATTGTGCGGCTATTCCACCAGATTTAATAGAATCTGAGCTATTTGGGCATGAAAAAGGAAGCTTCACAGGGGCAACTGAACGGCGGATAGGAAAATTCGAACAGGCGCACAACGGAACCCTTTTCCTAGATGAAGTTGGTGAATTAGCCTTCGGTTTACAAGTGAAATTACTTCGTGTTTTGCAGGAAAAAGAAATGGAGCGTGTAGGTGGAAAAACCACGATCATAACGAATGTTCGCATTATTTCGGCCACCAATAGCAACCTATTAAAAGAGGTGGAAGCAGGACGGTTTAGGAGCGATCTGTTTTACAGGCTTAATGTTTTTCCAATCTCATTACCTCCATTAAGGAATAGAAAAACTGATATTTCGTTGCTGGCAGATTTCTTCCTCAAAAAATTTGCAGAAAAATCGAACCGCACGCTGCAAGGCTTTACCAGAAAAGCAATTGCCATTATGGAGGCTTACAGCTGGCCTGGAAATGTAAGGGAACTGGAACATTTGGTAGAAAGACATGTGGTGATGGCGCAGGGGCCGGTGATTAAAGATGTGGAAATTCCGGAGAATACTGAGCAGGCATCGTTTTCAGTCGCAGCGGTAAAAACCATATTTGAAAATGAACGCGACCATATCTTTGCGGTTTTAGAATTGTGCAAGGGGAAAATTTCCGGACAGAATGGTGCAGCGAAATTGCTTGGTGTTCCGGCTACCACACTTAATTCTAAGATTAAGCGCCTCGGACTGGCTAAAAAACATGTGTTTTAGTAAAGAAGACAGAAGTGATTACTCAAGAAAAGATTGGAGAAATTTTCAATAGATTTCTCCAATCTTTCAACTTCAAAAAATGCTAAATGTCTAATTCAAAAGAAGATCTGGAAGCCCGGTCTGCCTGGTCTAGTAAATCTGCATCGTGTTCGCCAGCCATTTGATCACTAATTACTGTACTTTGATTTAGCGCATCTTCTTCGCTGGTTAAAGCATCTTCCTTGTCATCAGAAAGCTCCTTGTTGTTTGGGTCTGTCATCATGTTTTTTTTATTTAAAGATAGGCGTTCAGCCCATTTTTAATGTTTGAAAAACAAATTAATTTGAGTCATAAATTAACGTTATATCGTTAGTTTTTTGTGTTGCAATATAATATAGTTGCCTGATTTTAAGTAATTTGTACTGTGGATTGTTTTTTGTAAGCACATCATGATAATAAAAATAAATAGGATTATGGATCAAGATCAATTTAAACATATTGGAGAAATGACCACCGTTTCTGAAGTGATCAACGCACTGACGGCTCAGGGTTACACCTTAGATTTTAACCTCAGGAGCAGCCAGATTGATGGTGGCGAAAATCTCATCCAGGCCGCTCCTGATCAGTTTTTAATCGACAGGCATTATCGCTTTGAAGGCGAATCTGATCCGGAAGATGAAGCCATTGTGTATGCCATTTCTTCTCTTGATGGAAAAACGAAAGGTATTCTCGTGAATGGGTACGGAACCTCATCCGAAAATTGTGGGGAAGAAGTGATCAACAAACTGAAATTCAGAACTGATTAAAACGCTGCACATGAACAAATTGAAATTATATGGCAAACCAGATTCGCCGGAAATTTACCCGATAAGGGATTTTTTAAAAAGAAGTGTTGTCGATTTCGATTGGTTTGATATCACACACGATCAATTGGGCTGGGGACAAGGCATTACCTCGTTTAACAATCCGGATAAACATCCGATGATTGAATTCCCGGATGGGAAGATTATCTTCAATCCTACATTGGAGCAAATTGCCTGTAACCTGGGCTGGATTACTGAGCCTAAGTATGCTGAATATGATCTTTCCATTTACGGTGCTGGTCCGGCGGGATTAAGTGCAGCCGTTTATGCAGCATCAGAAGGTTTAAAAACGATATTAATTGAACGGGAAGCCATCGGTGGCCAGGCAGGTACAAGCTCGCTGATCGAAAATTACCTGGGTTTTCCCGAAGGCATTTCAGGTGCCAACCTTGCCGAACGGGCGAGACAGCAGGCGCTGAAGTTTGGGGTCGAAATTCTGCTTTTGAAAGAAGGGGTAAAGGGAACTTTTTATGATCACAAAATCCATGTTGATTTTGCAAGTGGCGAAAAACTGGTTGCCAAAACAAATATCTGCGCAACAGGCGTGGAGTATGCCCGGTTGAATCTTCCGGATGAAAGCAGGTTTTTTCATAAAGGTGTTTATTATGGTGCAGGAGCAAGTGAGGCTTTTTTCTGCCAGGATAAAGACCTTTATATTGTAGGCGGCGGCAACTCTGCCGGGCAGGCGGCCACTTATTTCTCTGGTTTTGCCAAACGCGTTTTCATGGTAATAAGGAAAGGCAGCCTCGCCGATACGCTTTCAGAGTATCTGATTCAAAGAATCGCCGCCATCAGGAACATTCACGTCTTGTATTTTTCTGAGGTAACGGCGCTGGAAGGAGAGGATTATCTGCAACGCATTAAAATTGTGAACAGTTTAGAAGGAACAGCAGTATGGCATGAAACATCTAAATTATTTATTTGCATTGGTGGAAAGCCAAATACGGAATGGGCTGCAGAGACTGCCATTTGCCGGGATCGGAATGGATACCTGTATACGGGCAATGATTTAGTTAATCTCGATCAGTACAAAATATGCTGGGATGTAGACCGGCCGCCTTACCACCTCGAAACCAGTGTGCCGGGTTCTTTCGCCGCAGGCGATGTTCGGTTTAATTCGGTGAAAAGGGTGGCATCTGCCGTAGGTGAAGGCGCAATGGCGGTAACCCAGGTTCATCAATATTTAGCTAAATTATAATATGGGAAATAGTGAAATTTGCATTCATCTTAAAGCTGTTAAAGTGCTGAAAACTGCCAGTGAACATGTTTGCGAGGCATGTATTAAATTGGGTACAAAGTGGGTTCATCTTCGCACCTGCCAAACCTGTGGGGTAACACTATGCTGTGATTCTTCACCAATGCAGCATATGTCTCACCATTGCCGGGCAGAAAAGCATCCGGTAGTTATCTCTTCAGAGCCTGGCGAACGATGGTTATATTGTTACCTCGATGATGAAATGGTTGGATATTGATTTCTGTAAGCACTAACCAATAGAAGAATTATTAGATGAAAGCGCAATTGTTGAGCTAATAATGAAAGGCAATAAGTCATCAGAAATTATAAGTCTAATAAAGTCGGTGATTCAACTCCCCTCCTTATTTTAAGGAGGGGTGCCTGCAAGCCCGGGGTGGTTTAATTCATCTCTCCAGGTTCAGAAGATTAGTGAAGCCTTACTTTTACAATTTCACCATTCTCTTTTACCTCAATAAATTCCTCAATCCGGTCTTTATGATCTACAGCATATCTTTTTTGCTGATAATAATCTGTTCGGCCGTAACCGCTATAACCGCTTCCAGTATATTCATTATAGGTTCCGTTACTGGTATAGCCTAAAAACCCTTGTAGAAAATACTTCCCGGGCTTCATATCCGGGAAGGTGAATTCTCCATTGCTATTGGTAATTGCTTCGAGTCTATATCTGTAAGCATCATCAGATAAGTATACATATCGCCTTCTTCTTAGGCTTTCTTTATCTTTACGTAATTGATACCATGCTTCGAAATAGGGGGTAACCGGAAATAAGGTTACTTTGATTTGATTAGCGTATATCCGCCTGCCCGATTTAAATCCTATATTATTCATCGGCTTGGTGAATGCTTTACCTTTAATAGTGGCAGTGCCTCTCGCCAGCATTTTTTTCGCCTGTAAAGAATCAAAGGCAATTTCCGGACGGAATATCTCTACCTTATCTTTTTTCTCTGGCTCCTTATACTGCGCCATTACTGTCGAAATAGCCGATAGTACAAGGATCAATGCGGTAAAACATTTTCTTAGATTCATCATTCTATAAATAAAGGGTTAACAACTTTGTTCATCAGGCCCACCAGGTATGGGGACTGATGACAAAGATATCTGATGCCTTTAAAAAAGAATATACCATGTTTTAAGGTTTCTTTTCTACTGGTTTTCAGGTATTTTTTCTACCCGAATTAGAATGGCGATCATCCTGGCCCCTCTGTTCCTATAATTTATCAGAATCAGCAGCCTTGTAAATGAACTAGCGCAGGTAATCTTTCAAAAATGGTGCAGTCTTGCTGGAAGGATGTTTCGCCAGATCTTCCGGTGTTCCGGTAAAAACAATCTTTCCGCCCTGATCTCCTGCACCCGGACCAATATCTATGATCCAATCGCTTTGCGCAATTACCTGCATGTCATGCTCCACTAAAATTATTGTGTTACCTGCATCTGCAAGCGTATTTAACTGGACAAGAAGCCGCTCCACGTCTGATGGATGGAGTCCGGTGGTTGGCTCATCCAGTACATAAACGGACGATCCTTTTTGACTTTTCTGAAGTTCTGTGGCCAGTTTAATGCGCTGCGCTTCTCCGCCCGAAAGTTCTGTAGCCGCCTGCCCTAGGCGGAGATAACCCAGACCAACTTCCCGTAAAATATCCAAAGCACGGTAAATTTGTGGGTCTTCATCGAAAAAGTTGCAGGCTTCTTCTACCGTCATCTGCAAAACCTCCGATATATTTTTCCCTTTATAGGTAACTTCGAGGGTTTCCTTTTGGTACCGTGTGCCGCCACAGGTAGGGCAAGGGGTGTATACACTGGGTAAAAAAAGCAGCTCAACCATTACAAATCCCTCTCCCTGGCAGTGCGGACAGCGGCCTTTTGCAACATTAAATGAAAACCTGCCAGCATCATATTTCCGTTTTTTTGCCAGTGGTGTGTTGGCAAAGCGACTTCTCACATGATCGAATAAGCCAGTATAAGTAGCCAGATTTGATCGTGGTGTCCTTCCAATCGGGCGCTGATCTACCACAACCAACCGGGAGATTTTTTCAAGTCCGGAGGTGATCGATCCGCTAATGGGCAGTATCTCATCTACAGGCGCATCGTTTTGATTATCAATCTCAGGATCAGTTTTCTGCCCCAGTGAAGCAGCGAGTAACTCCACCAACACCTGGCTAACCAAACTGCTTTTTCCTGAGCCCGAAATGCCCGTTACGCAAGTGACCACCCCAAGAGGAAAGTCTGCATCTACGTTTTTGAGGTTATGCCTGCTGGCGCCGCGGAGGCTCAGCATTCCATTTGGGTTTCTTAAGGTGTGGTCTGCAGGTTTTTTATTTTGGAACAGGAAAGCGGAAGTGTGTGATCCCTTGATCTTATTAAACCCCTTAAGTGGACCACTGTAGAGGATATGCCCACCATTTTCACCAGCTTCCGGACCTACATCCACAATCCAGTCTGCATGGCGGATAACTTCCAGCTCGTGTTCCACTACAAAAATTGAGTTGCCTGCCGCTTTAAGTTTATCTAAAATATGTAAGAGCGCCCGGGTGTCTGCAGGATGCAGACCTGCCGATGGCTCATCTAGTACATACACCACACCGAAAAGGTTCGAATGTACCTGTGTAGCCAGGCGCAAACGCTGCAATTCTCCGGGAGAGAGGGTAGGTGTGCTTCGTTCCAGGTTAAGGTAGCCCAGTCCGAGATCCAGCATTACCTGAATTCGGGCATAAATGTCTGAAGAAATTCGTTGCCTGATGATGTTTTTCTCTGTCTGTGTTTTGCCTGCGGGGGTTTTCGAATGTTTACCAAATATTTCTGCCAGCGCCAGCATTGGTAAACGGGAGATTTCGGCGATATCTTTTCCTTCAAAAGTAACAGATAATGATTCTTTTTTCAGTCGTTTACCATGGCAAAGCGGACAGGTGGCACTGATCATATATTGCGAAACCCGCTTTTTCATCAGCGCTGATTGCGTGGTTGAAAATGTCTTAAAAACATAAGCCTTTGCACCGATAAAGGTACCCATATAATCTGGCGGCTGATTTCTGGCAATGGCTTTAACGGTTTGTTCTGGCGAGAGTCCTGGGTAAACTGGCGCAGAGGGCGTTTCGTCCGTAAATAAAATCCAGTCGCGCTGCTTTTTAGGAAGCTCGCGCCAGGGAATATCAACATTATAACCCATCGAAACGAGTATGTCGCGCTGATTTTGCCCCTGCCAGGCCAAGGGCCAGGAAGCCACAGCGCGTTCACGTATGGTAAGGCTGTCATCAGGGACCATTGTTTTTTCGGTAACTTCAAAAACACTTCCCAGGCCATGGCACTTTTCGCAGGCACCTTGCGGTGTATTAGGTGAAAAGCCTTCAGCATAAATAATGGATTGATTTTTTGGATAATCGCCGGCTCTGGAAAAAAGCATGCGTAACAAATTGGACAGTGTGGTTACACTCCCCACAGAAGAGCGGGTAGAGGATCCGCCACGTTGCTGTTGCAGCGCCACTGCAGGCGGGAGGCCATCAATCGAATCGACTTCAGGTACGCTCATCTGATTAAAAAGTCTTCTTGCATAAGGTGATACAGAGTCCAGATAACGTCGTTGCGCTTCTGCATATAACGTTCCAAAAGCCAGCGAGGATTTTCCTGAACCGGAAACACCCGTAAATACCACAAGCTGATCTCTCGGAATATCCAGGCTAACATCCTTTAAATTGTGTGTATTTGCGCCTCTTACCCTAATCATGTTGTTGTCCTTGCTCATTGCCATCTTGTTTCGTGCCTGTTTCTAAAGATTAAAGTTATGCAACATTCAAACGAGTGCTTAAGTTTTTATTTCCCCTACATCTCACCTTTCATTGGGGAAATGTGTTTTACTTTCTGATTAGCAGGATTTGGATATGCTAAATAATTTTTCGTATTATAAACCCTCAAAAAGAATGGCAGTGAAGAATCTTCAGGAATTTAAAACATCATTAAATGCAGAAAGTCCCGATCCCGGGATTTCGATCCAGTTACAGTCGCTTTGGTATGATGGCAAAGGAAACTGGGAAAAGGCACACCGGCAGGTAGATCAGCTAAATGATCAGGCATCGGCAAGAATCCATGCTTACCTCCACCGCAAAGAGGGCGATATCTGGAATGCAGATTACTGGTATAGAAGGGCCGGCGAATCTCGCCCGGATTATTCTCTTAATGATGAATGGGAAGCACTGGTGCTGCGGTATTTGACGGATTGATCATGGTTTTATAACTTACCCCATCAGGTTAAGCGTTCTGTTCTGTGTTTTATAAGCGCCCGGTGTGAGCCCGGTTAATCTCTTAAAAACCCTCGAAAAATATTGGGCATTGTCAAAACCCGTCATTTCGGCAATTGCATCCTGTTGTTTATTGGTGGTGATGATCAGGTATTGTGCCCTTTCAATTCTTTTCTGAAGGATGTAGTTCAGCGGACTCTGACCTGTGTAACGATGGAAAATCCTGGAGAAATAATCTGTATTCAGGTTCGCGCGGCTGGCAAGCTGACTAACTTTTAAAGCCGCACTGAGGTTGATCTGAATGTAAGATATCGCGTCCATCACCACTGATGGCGTGACTGTAATCTGATCATTTTGAAAAATTTCTGGCTTCAGGAATTTTGAAATCAGCTGAAGAATAATACCCTGTGTTTCATATTGGGTAGCAATGCTTTGCAGATTATTCAGTTCGGTATACTCTTTATAATAGATATCTTTTTCATACACAAGTGGATTATCAGAACGGTTGATTCCCCTGCCGGGATTAATGGCAATGATCCGCTTGAAATTGGCAATATCATCAGCATTTGCTTCCACTTCCAAAATCTTTCTGCAATTGGCGAAAAGTGAAATTCCATCCGGAGATTCTTCAAAAAACTGAATAAAGTATTGGCTTAAAAAACAATTGCAAGAGAGGTTACATAATGTAAAGCTCGGAACAATATAAAGATAACCTGGACGTAGCGTTAAACCACCATTTTGGTCGGCGATAACGCCCTCGCCTTCATCTATATAATATAACCTGTAATACGGGCTAATAACATTCCTGAAGTTCCACTTTTTGTTAAGTTTAACATAGTCTGCATTTAGCAATTGGAATGAATGTTTAATGAGTCCTTTATTCATAGTAGCGTTGGCCCGAAGCTACCAAAGCCAGATAGCTTCACAAAGCTAACCGGAATTAGGCTAATTTTCAGCAACGCTGGATAAAAAAGAAGTAGCAATTTGGGAGAGGTGAATGCTATAGCCAATTGAGCAAAGCCAGGAGGGGAAAAGCAATAATGGCCGGAATATAATTGCCGGCCACGACCATGATTTATTTAACTGATTTTTAAAGGATTCGCGTACGATGCAACAGGTTTTTCTGCCGGAAAGTAAACTTTTAACCCATTAGCATTTCTTTCAAATTTCAAATTTTGTCCTGTGGCCACAAGCTGTACCTTATTAATTTTTTCAGGGTAATGGGCGCTACCTTCCTTTAAGCTGGTAATCTGCACCGAACCTTCGGCCGGCCAGGCCATTACTGTTGCGAAAAGACTCTTATCTTTCACCGCAAAGCGAATGTCGTGCTCACCAAATGGAGTACCTTTACCCTCATTAAATCCCTGGGCGGTTAAGGCAGGCGAATTATTTTGTGCAGGTCCTTCACCAAAGATTTTCCATGGCCTGGTGGCGTAGATACTCTCACCGTTTGCTTTCATCCATACACCGATTTCTTCCACAATCCGGCGCTCGAGTTCATCGATGGAACCGTCTCCACGAACAGGCACATTGAGCATTAAATTTCCATTTTTGCTTACCACATCTACCAGCGTATGGATAATTTTTGGTGCAGTTTTATATCCTTTCCGGTTGTAAATGCTGCGGTCATAATGCCAGTCGCCCAGGCAGGTGTCTATTTGCCAGGGAAGCGGCTCAATCATATTGCTCTGGCCACGCTCAATATCCCACGCCATTGCCTTTCTTTGTTGCTCATCTAAAATTTTGCCCGTAATTACGGCATTGAGTTTTCCTTTTTCTTTGATACTCTTGTTGTAAAAGTGTGCGGCAATGCGAAGACCAGCATCGCTAACCGGCCATAAGGGAAACTGGGAATCATCGAAATAAATCATATCCGGATTATATTTATTAATCAGATCGATGGTTCGATTATAGAACTTTTCAATATAGATTTTACCCGGCGGCGTAACACCATTGCCCCAATTCCACTGTTTGTGGATGGCGCCATTATCCAGACTGTTTTCACTCAACTGATGATTTTGTGCATAAAGCTCCTGCGGATCAAGCCCATCCCACCATTTGCCTTTTCCATCTTTCTTCGTTAATTTTCCATCGTAAGGCACGCCAGCTAAGGGACCATTTTGATCAGCACGTTGGGCCACTTCTAACCAGCTCCAGGTATGCGCTGCATGTACGCTTACCGCAAAAGGAAGATTGTGTTTTTTTGCAGCAGCGGCCCATCCGCCAACAATATCCTTCTTCGCGCCCTGCTTTGTTGAGTTCCAGTCTTTCTGGTATTTACTATCATAAAGGTCGAGGTTATCATGGTGATTGGCCAATGCCATGAAGTATTTTGCACCCGCACTTTTATAGAGTGAAACCAAAGCTTCCGGATCCCATTTCTCGGCTTTCCAGGTGTTAATTACATCTTTGAAACCAAACTGGGAGGGGTGACCATACTTCTCGAGATGGAATTTATACTTCCGGGTTCCTTCCATATACATTTCCCGTGCATACCAATCTCCCGCTTCCGGCTGGCATTGGGGCCCCCAATGTGCCCACATCCCAAATTTTGCATCCCTAAACCATTCCGGAGTCTGATAAGCAGATAACGACTCCCAGGTTGGTGAAAATGGACCAGCGATAATTTTTTCGACAAACTCCTGAGCGGCATCATCATTAGAGAACGCAGAAAGTTTACTGGCAAATAATACGGCAGGTAGACCGATGGCAAGGCTTTGAAGGAGTTTTCTCCGGTTCATATACGTTTGGTTAGGATGATCTAATATAGAAACAAATTTATCAGCAGATTAGGGAAGATCTTTATATTAAAGAGACTTCTTTTTATACAAATCCGACTTTTATCAGGATAATTACACCACAACTGATGAGCGATCCAAATATAAAAAGGTATAATATTTGGAGGTGGTATAGGTGTTAATGGTTCTTAAACAGGCGGTTTAGAATTTTATCTGAGGCAATAAATACGGAAATTCTGGTATTAATACCTGTTTTCGAAGCCTTACCCATTCTTTCCGTGTTTCAGATTAAAAGAAAAATCAAATGAAATACTTGTTTCTCTGTGGCTTGTTTACCTTATCAGTGTTGTGTACCTCTTTTGCTTTGATGAATAGCGAAGACGGTGGTTTTGAAACGCGCATTATTGCATCAGGCTTAAGTGATCCATGGTCTGTGGTGGTTGGCCAGGATAATCAATTGTGGGTTAACGAATCGAAGGGTTACCGGGTGCTAAAAATTAATCCGGATAACGGGGAGAAAAAGATTGTCCTCGATTTAAATACAGAAAGGCAGTTTCCATCTTTTGAAGAACAGAAAAAAGCGCAGCAGCCGGTTCCGCAGGGAGGTTTGATGGGCCTGGCGCTTCATCCACAATTTTTGAAGGGCAAACCTTTCGTTTACCTTTCTTATGTGTATCGGCATCTTCAGGGCAATCAGTTTTTACTGAAGCTGGCGCGATACCGGTTTAATGCCAGTAAACAGCAATTAGAAGCTCCGGTAATTATCTGCGACACGATACCGGCAAGTAATGACCATAATGGCGGACGTTTAATCATCGCACCAACAAATGGAAAACCTTACCTTTTTTATGCAGTGGGCGATCAGGGATCTGGGCAATTTTCGAATGGTGGAAGGCCTAATAAAGCACAGCAAAAAAACAGTTATGAAGGTAAAATTTTAAGATTTAATCTAGAAACCGAAGGTACTGGCGAATGGATTCCGGCAGACAATCCGGCACTGCCGGAACAAAGTGCAATCTGGACGGTCGGGCACAGAAATCCGCAGGGTTTAGCCTTTGCTATGATAAATAAAAAGGAACGGTTGTATACTTCTGAGCATGGCCCTTATTCTGATGATGAGATAAATCTCATTGAAAAAGGCAGCAACTACGGCCATCCTTTAGTGATTGGTTATAATGACGGGAACTATGATGGCCTCGCTGCATCGGTATCTGATGAAGCGAAAAGTCCCGGTAAATGGCACACTACTTACCCATTAATCGTTTCTGAAAAGAGTAACGCTAATTTAATTGGTAAGGCTTACAAAGATCCGGGAATAAGTTTTTACCCAACATCGAACGAAAAGCTTACCAGCCTATTTGAAAAAGTGAAGGCAGGAACAAAAGCGGAATGGGACGCTTATGCACCGTCAGGCATAGCAATTTACCAATCTGATGCGATACCCGGCTGGAGTCCGTCTTTACTGGTGACTACGCTCAAGGCGGGGAAATTACTTCGGCTTAAAATCAATAAGGATGGGAGCATCAATCCAAAAATAAACGAATATGTTGCTTCCAAGGTCAGGTACCGGGATGTTGCGGTATCTAATGATGGAACAAAAATTTATCTGGCTACAGACAGCTCCGCGATTACTTCGGGACCATCAGCTGAGAATCCAAAAGCAATCAGCCAGCGCGGATGTATCTTGGTGTTGAAATACCTGAAAAAGTAGTAGCTTCAGTAGTCTTCTTGTGCGGTTTTAAATATCATATAGTCAGTATGTTAGATGAATTTAGTATCATTTTTAGAAAATCGATTTTGATGGTTTGGCGTTGCAGAGCACGTAGAAAATGCTTTCAAATGTGCATCCCGATTAGCTTTGTTCTCATTCCCGGGCGCAGTAATCTATTTGAACGCAATTTCATCATTTCGGTCTTCCAAATTGCTGTTGTCAGCGCGTGGCTCTTGCAAAATGCCAAACTAACCATTATCATATAGTATGATGCGGCAATTTAACTATTGCAACATTCTTATTTATAGTATTTCTTCCGAAACCAAAATGCAAGATTAACGAGTGCAATCAACGCAGGAACCTCAACCAAAGGACCGATAACGCCTGCAAAGGCCTGCCCGGAGTTAATGCCAAATACACCAATCGCAACTGCAATCGCCAGTTCAAAGTTATTTCCCGTAGCGGTAAAAGCAATAGCAGTACTCCTGGAATAATCTGCCCCAAAGTATTTTCCGGCATAGAAGCTCACCACGAACATAATCGAGAAATAAATAACCAACGGTACCGCAATCCTAACGACATCCAGCGGTATTTGCACGATTAGATTTCCTTTAAGGCTGAACATTATAATAATGGTAAAAAGTAATGCGATTAATGTTATTGGGGAGATCTTTGGCATAAACTTCTCTTCGAACCATACTTTTCCCTTAAGCTTAATTAGGACGAACCTTGAGATAACGCCCATGGCAAATGGAACCCCGAGATAAATGCCAACGCTTTCGGAAATTTCGCCAATCGTGATGTTCAGTTCTAAACTCTTTAATCCAAAGTATGGAGGCAAAACAGTAATAAAAACGTAGGCAAGAACACTGTATAGTAACACCTGAAAGATGCTGTTCAGCGCAATCAACCCTGCAGCATACTCACGGTTTCCTTCCGCAAGCTCGTTCCATACCACCACCATGGCGATGCAACGGGCAAGGCCGATCAGTATCAAGCCAACCATATATTCCGGATAATCTCTCAAAAAGATAACAGCCAAAAAGAACATCAGAATTGGACCAATTATCCAGTTCAGTAACAGTGAAACGGTAAGCACTTTTATGTCTCTGAACACTTCGCCCATCTTCTCATATCTGACTTTCGCAAGTGGAGGGTACATCATCAGGATCAATCCGATGGCCAGGGGTATATTTGTTGTGCGAGATGAAAAGGAATTGATAAAGCCGGAAGAGGAGGGGATAAAATATCCTGTGCTGATACCAATAGCCATCGCCAGGAATATCCAAAGAGTAAGGTAGCGATCAAGGAAGCCGAGTTTTTTTCGTTCAACTAATGGTGCACAATTAGTTGCTGACATTTTTATTGTTTAGATTCTTGTTGATAAAATTTTGTGCATATTTTCGGACCATTTCCCTCACCTCGCGGAAAGTCTCCATGACTTCTTCATCGCTGCCTTTTGCCTTTGCAGGATCAGGAAAATTATGGTGTAACTTTACTGCACCCGACGGAAAATACGGGCAGTTTTCCTTTGCATGATCACAAACCGTAATTACATAATCGAAATCGATGGCCGTGTATTCATCAATATTATTTGAGGTATGCCTGGAAATATCTATTCCATCACGTTTCATAATTTCGATCGCCTTCGGGTTGACCCCGTGCGTTTCTATTCCAGCACTGTAAATTTCCGCCTTATCTCCGGCAAAATACCTGAGATATCCTTCTGCTATCTGGCTCCTGCAGCTGTTTCCTGTGCAAAGCACTAATACTTTTTTCATAAATGGTTCCTTATAATCATTTTTACATCCTCCTAATCCGGGGTTATTAAATTTCTAATCTCCAAAACCAAATGGTTAACAGCATCCGCTTCCGGGGGCGCAGCTATTCGATGTTTCCACCAGATTTACCATTGCTTTTTTCGGAACTTCGATCCCGCACGCTTCGTTTGCCAGGCATGCCGTTTGTTTGGAAAGCAATAGGAAAGTTTGTCCATCAAAACCAAGTTCGTATTTACCGATAGTGCCAGACTGGTATTCTACTTCTATCTCTAGGTCTTCCATGCCCAGTACCTTTTCAGAAAGGGAAATGATATCCAACAGTTTTCCGGCCTTTAAACGATGTTCATAATCATCCGCATCCCAAAGCTGAAAATTCGCGACCTTCTCATGTCGAACTTTGCCGCCACAATCAATAAAATCTTTTGAGATGATTCCTACTTCGGTAATGTGAAAGTGTTCAGGTACCATTGCACCCTGTTCTACTTTAAAATTTACTGCTTCGGCAGTCTGGAGGATTTTCTTAATTTCTGATAATTTCATAATTTCTATTTATTATAATATTGCAATTTAACGATTGATTTGGCTAAAAAAACCTAACAGCAGCTTGCCGGATTTTTATAGGAACCCAGAAAACTGTCTAGCAATGATTTCAAAAGTTCCCAGGTTTTGGGCTCAATACAATAGCACACCTTTACACCTTCTATCGTTCCCTGGATAATACCAGCGTTCTTTAGCTCCTTCAGATGTTGAGAAATCGTAGCTTGTGCAAGACCAAGTTCCTCAACCAGGTCACCGCAGATACAGGCGTTTGCCGATATGATTTGCTGTAAGATCGCAATTCGTGCCGGATGCGCAATCGCTTTCATAAGCGTTGAAAGCTCATTCTGTTCCGGTGTGAATATTTCTGTTTTTGTGAGTCCCATATTTTATATCGCAATATTACGATTATAATAATCAAATACAAAAAAGTCATCACTAACTTCGAAAAATCACCTGTAGTCGATTGATAATAAAGTATTTAATTTTGGGTTATGGAAGATCCGGCAATATTAAGAAGATTGGTTTTCTTCTTGATAGGTAAAAAGCAGGCAAGCAGCGCAATTCTTAGTGAATATTCATCTTGTTAATCATCTCCGATTGCATTACTTCGTAATTGTCAATCTCACTGATAATTTTCTTCTGCAAGTATTCCAGCACACAGGTTCTTCTGATGGTAACCTCAACCATGTTATCACGGGCCTCAACAGGCAGCTTCAAAAAGTTTTTATGCAAGAATGGTTCAAAAATTTCTTTATAAGTAATTTCGTCCAGTTGTATTTTATATGTATTAACCATCTCTATTTCAGTCTTGTTAATTAAATAACTGCATGTTTATTGTTTTTGTTTTGGAAATTCATAAAAAATTTTGCATAAACCTCATTAGTAGCTCAATTATTAACCACAGATCAACAGGATGAACACCGATGGAATAGGCGTTAAAATCTGTGTTTATCTGTGTCGATCTGTGGTTCAACAAGCAGAATCACAAGATATTGTAAGTCAATGTCACCAATTTTTTACCATCTAAGCCCTGGTATTTATTCCTGCTTTGTTTAACCTGGAATTTACAACATGTGATATTATTCATACATTTAGCCTTTAACAAAAAATGAATGGCTAAAAACACTAGCAAGCCCAAGTCGGAACCAATGACTGGCATTTCAAAAACCCGCACAGGAATTTCAGGTTTGGACGAAATTACATTAGGAGGTCTTCCGTCTAATAGGCCAACACTTATTTGTGGGGAGGCAGGATCTGGTAAAACCCTTTTTTCTATCGAATTTATCGTTAGAGGCGCATTGGATTACAATGAACCCGGCGTGTTTATGGCATTCGAGGAAAAGGCAGAAGAGCTTAAAGTCAATGTCGCTTCTCTTGGCTTTGATCTTGATCAGCTGGAAAAAGATAAAAAAATTAGAATCGATTACGTCCACATCGATCGCTCAGAAATAGAAGAAACAGGAGAGTATGACCTCGAAGGGCTTTTTATTCGCCTGGGGTATGCCATTGATAGCATTGGCGCTAAACGTGTTGTACTGGATACCATAGAAAACCTATTTTCAGGATTGAATAATGATGGCATTCTCCGTTCGGAAATCAGAAGGCTTTTTCAGTTTTTGAAATCAAAAGGGGTAACGGCAATCATCACTGGCGAAAGGGGAGAGAAAAGCTTAACGAGGCAAGGTTTGGAAGAGTACGTTTCAGACTGTGTAATTCTCCTCGACCATAGAATTATCAATCAAATATCGACCCGGAGATTAAGGATAGTAAAATACCGTGGGTCAGTACATGGCACCAACGAATATCCTTTCCTTATTGATAATGAAGGGATCTCTGTGTTGCCTGTTACTTCACTCGAACTTAATAAAGAGGTTTCCTCGAAATGTGTTTCATCCGGCATTCCGGCATTAGATAAGATGCTCGGTCATAAAGGTTTCTATAAAGGAAGCAGTATTCTTGCTTCAGGTACGGCCGGAACGGGTAAAACGAGTATTGCCGCCAGTTTTGCCAATGTTACCTGTCTGAGAAAAGAGAAATGCCTCTTTTTTGCCTTCGAGGAATCTCCGAAACAAATCATCAGAAATATGCGATCCATTGGAATGGATTTGCAAGCCCATCTGGATAGTGGCTATTTGTCGTTTTACGCATCACGGCCAACACTTTATGGTTTAGAAATGCACCTGGTTGCCATTCATAAAGCAATCAGAAAGTTCAAACCTGATGTGGTTATTCTCGATCCGATTACCAACCTGATCACGATAGGTTCTGTGAGTGAGGTGAAAACGATGTTGGTTCGGTTAATCGACTTTTTACAAGCTGAGCAAATTACCGTAATGTTTACGGCGCTTACGCTGAATAACATTGTAAATGAGCAAACTGATGAAGGCGTTTCCTCGTTGGTAGATGCCTGGTTGCTGATCAGAGATATAGAGAACAACGGCGAAAGAAACCGGGGTTTATATATTATGAAATCCAGGGGGATGAAACACTCCAATCAGGTTAGGGAATTTGTGATTACAGATGGTGGGCTGGACCTGGAAGATGTTTTTCTGACAGAAGATGGTGTATTAACAGGTTCCGCACGTGCTGCGAGGTTGTTACTGGAGCAAACAGGTGAGGTGATTCACGCGCAGGCCATTAGCCGGAAAGACCGGGAATTAATTCGCAAAAAGAAAGTTCTTGAATCTAAAATCGATAGCTTGCGTTCTGAATTTGAATCAGTAGAAGAAGAATTAAACAAGGTTTATGTGGAAGAAGCTTTAAAGAAACAAATTATGGGTGATACCCTGTCCAAAATGACAGATTTACGCAGAGGAAATACAGGCTTTTCATCTAAAAAAATAGTAAAAAAAAATAAAAAATAGTGGGTAAAACGTATGAGTTGCGACTTTATGTTGCGGGCAAAACGACAAAGTCTGTTGTTGCCCTTGAAAACCTTAAAAAAATCTGTGAAGACCATCTTGCAGGTAAATACAGTATTGAGGTAGTCGATCTTTTAGAAAAACCACAACTAGCCGAAGGAGATCAGATTCTGGCCATTCCAACCCTTGTAAAAAAGGTGCCGGAGCCTGTTCGTAAAATCATCGGCGACCTCTCGAATGTTGAAAAAGTGTTGGTTGGGTTAGATATTCGCCCTAAACCAGTAGTTTAATAGTTAAGGTACGGAAGGCAAAAATCAAATGGAGCAGGAGCAAGGTGAATATTTTATTTTAAGACTTTTTATCGCGGGGTCGTCGCCGGTTTCCGTTCGTGCAATCAAAAACCTGAGGGAGATCTGTGAAGAATTTCTAAAGGACCGGTATGAGCTTGAAATTATAGATGCGCACCAGCAGCCTTTGCTTGTTCGAGATGAAAATGTAACCGCAATCCCGATGTTGCTGAAGAAACAGCCAGAACCCTGCAGGCGAATCATCGGAGATTTCTCTGATCGGGAGAAAGTTTTGAGGGGCCTGGGCATTAGGATGAAGTAAATGGAAAAGTCGAAAGAAGTTCTTCAACTTGAGGCGGCCAACCGGGAGCTGCAGATTCAGCTCGAAGAGGCCAATGATATTATTCATGCCATTCGCAGCGGAGAAGTAGATGCGCTGGTGGTAAATGGAAAAGACGGACACCAGCTTTTTACCTTAAAAAGTGCCGATCAAACTTACCGGATTTTCATAGAACAGATGACTGAAAGTGCTTTGACACTTGATCAGGATGGCCGGATTTTATATTGCAATTCTCGCTTCGCAACACTGTGTACAGTTCCCCTCGAAAAGGTAATTGGTATGAAGCTCCTTGATTTCGTTTTGGAAGAAGACTGGATTTTCGCTCAGGATGTGATTGATGCCGCCTGGGAAATAGATACCAGAACAGAACTGAACCTCATTAACAGTGAACAGGAAAAAATTACCGTACAGCTATCTCTAAAAGCATTAGATTTAGATGAAGGAACCGCGTTAAGCATTATCATAACAGATTTAACAGAACTGAAAAAACATCAGTTGTTGCTCCAGGTAAGAAATGAACAACTGGAAGAAGCCCGGCAGGTTGCAGATCAGCTAAATAGCAATCTGGAAAATATTGTAAGTCTCCGTACCGCTGAACTCGAACTAAAAAATGATGAGCTGAAGATCGCCAATGGTTATCAGCGAAAAATGAATACAGAACTGAGCATTGCACTCGAGCGATTAAAAGAAAGCGATGAAAATCTTCAGTCGGCATTTAATGCAGGTGAATTGGGAAGCTGCCGGGTGGATCTCACAACCGGTAAAGCAGATATGTCGCCACGCTTTAGGCTGTTGTATGGCTTGCCTGAAGATGAAGAGATTGATTGGGCTATGGTTGTAAGTGCAATAGAACCAGAGTATGTTGCTGAAGTGACCCGCGTACTCGAAGCTTGCGCTACATCGGGCACCCCTTTAGATAGCACCTATCCAATCAGACATCTTGCTTCAGGAGAGCGGAGATGGATGCGTGTGGTGGGGAAAGTGAAGACAGATAAAGATGGGAATTTCGCCAGTGTATACGCTGTGATTATGGATGTAACCGCTCAAAAACAGGATGAGCAGCGAAAAAATGATTTTATCGCCATGGTAAGCCATGAGTTGAAAACGCCACTTACCTCCATGAAAGGATATATCCAGGTAATGCAGCTGAAGGCAAAAGGGAATGATAATGCCTTTGCAGTAAAAGCGCTGGATGGAGCAGAACGGCAGATTACCAAAATGACAAACATGATTAACGGCTTCCTGAATATTTCCAGGTTTGAATCGGGAAAGATGGTGATCGAGTTGCAGCGCGTAGAATTATCCGCTATTGTTGAAGAGATTATAGAAGAATATATCACCACCGGATCGAATCATGAAATTGCGTACAATTGCCTTCCGGGATTATTTATTAATGCAGATCAAAATAAGCTTGGCCATGTAATTAATAATTTGATTGGAAATGCAGTAAAATATTCACCCTTTCACAGCAAAATTACTATAGACTGTTTGGCTTGTGATCAGAATGCCATCTTTAAAATAAAAGATCAGGGCATGGGCATTCCGAAAGATGATTTACCAAAACTTTTTGAACGTTTTTATCGGGTAGAAAGCTCGCAAATGGCTACTGTTTCAGGCTTTGGTATTGGCCTTTACCTTTCGGCGGAAATTGTTACCAGACATTATGGTAAAATTTGGGTAGAAAGTGAGATTGGCATAGGCTCAACTTTTTATTTTAGCATCCCGCTGGATAGGGATTAAGAAATTATTGGGAATTAAACCTCAGAGATCGTCTTTCTGAACTTGATTCAGGATCTTATTTAATAACTATTTTTCCAATTTCAATAACTTAATAGTAGCCAAATCTGCCTGGTCTTCAAAAAAATAATGTAAAATTTCTTTAAAAACTACAGGAGCATTTTCAATGCCCGAAAATAAAGTCATCGAAGATTGAAGCTTTAAATCATCAGGCGATCCAAGAATTTCGTAGGCACTTTTATCACTGTGTTTTAACAGGGCAGAAGAGATTTCTTCCAATCTTTTGCCCAATACAGGGTGTTTTAAATACTGCCTGGCTTCTTCAAAATTAGCAATACTATAAAACTTAGCCATTTCGCTCTTACCTAAACCTGAGATCTGCGGAAATATATACCACATCCAATGTGTCGTTTTTCTTCCGTTTTTAATTTCGGATAAAGCGTCCGTGTAATTGGTATCCTGTGCTTTTAAAAATCTATCTAAAGTGTTTTTTCCCATGGCTAAATATAAAACCTTCCAGTCACCATTTTAGTTTTGATCAGACATTTTTTGATCCAATTTATCTGCAAACGCAGGATGCTATAAATGCTGGGTAAATGTATCGTAACAGAAATTTAAACGGTCTCGAAGAAAATGGCCTCAAAATCGAGCTTAATAACCTCATGTAAGAGGATAATAACCTCGTGAACAAGGAAAATAACATCAAAACCAAGCTTAATAACCTCATGAGAGAGGATAATAACCTCGTGAGTGAGGAAAATAGCCTCAAAACCGAGCTTAATAACCTCATGACTGAAGCTAATAACCTCAAAACCAAACGAAAATCCTGTTTAAATGTGGTCTGACCTGGGTAGATGATGGGTGGAGGAAAAGACTTTTCCTGGTTTGATACTGACAGAAGACTACTGATGGAATCCTCAGAAAATATGGTGAAACTTTCAGACCTAAAATTATTGATGGAATAAAATTTAAACAGGCTTTTAAAAAAACGGCTGATTTCTTACGTTACTTCCTGCAGATAAGTTAGTAAGTTTGATAGGATGCGAATTAAACATTTAATAATCTTTCTGCTGTTCAGTTTTGTACAGGTGCAATTGGTGCAAAGCCAGGATTTAAAACAAAATATAAATGTGCATGATCCGGTAATGATCAAGCAAAATAATCGATATTATTTGTATTGTACCGGAAAAGGAATCTCAGTATGGTCATCCAAAGACCGGATCAACTGGAAGGCTGAACCGCCGGTTTTCCCTCTGGCACCTCAATGGGCGGTAGATGCTGTGCCGGGTTTTAAAGGTTATATCTGGGCACCGGACATCTCCTTTTCAAATGGCCTTTACTATTTGTATTACGCTGCTTCAACCTTTGGTAAAAATACTTCTGCAATTGGCGTAGCCACCAATGTTACCCTTAATCCGATGGATTCCGGATATAAATGGGTAGACCATGGAATGGTGATCCGGTCTGAAGCTGGTAAAACCAATTGGAATGCCATAGACCCTAATTTAATTACGGATAACGAGGGCATTCCCTACCTTACGTTTGGATCTTTTTGGGATGGAATAAAGATTATCCAGCTTAAGGCCGATCGATTAGGGGTAGAAGGTTTCCTGCAAAACCCGCAGACTATTGCCAGTCGGGGAGATAAAGCCAATGCCATTGAAGCACCATTTATTTTCAAAAAAAAGAATTATTATTACCTATTTACCTCGATCGATTATTGCTGCAGGGGTAAAGAAAGTACCTATAAAATGGTTGTTGGCCGATCTAAATTAGTAACTGGCCCATATCTGGATGATGACGGGAAATCGCTGGCAACAGGTGGCGGAAGGCTGGTTTTGAAAGGCAGTGAAAACTGGTATGGTGTTGGGCATAATGCCGTAGCTACCTTTGATAAAATAGATTTTTTGATATTTCATGGCTATTCTGCCCTTCAAAATGGTGCTCCAAAATTATTGCTCCGGCAAATTAGCTGGAAGAACGGCTGGCCAGTAGTGGAAGAATTGTAGGCTTAATATTTTTGAAAAGATATATTGGATGATACAAATCACCAAAATTTTAATGGCGAAAAACGCATCAGAATAAAGAACAGCAGTTATTTTTCCTTTCATTTAACAGCTGGCAATTCACAAACGCTTGCTTCAGGCGACGAGGCCCTACCTAACATAATCAGGTAACCAACAATATTTTGCATATTTACATTTCCAGTTAGTTAAAAGAAAGAATGTCTCCTGGCGGAGATGAATGCATGAATGAAAGGTAGTGCACTGGATAAAAGCCTTGCAGAGATGCAGGGCTTTTTGCTTATAAGCTAAAATGCATCCTCTAATGAGCGATTTACTAATTTACATCCATTGAATTTATAGGTATAGTAATTTCTAAGTTGGAGAGACACCAATCAAATAGACGTGATTAATTAAATTATTTACAACAAGCGCAATTACACGTCGCAGATAGACTGAAAACAAAAAGGGCTCCTAGTGTTACCTAGAAGCCAATGCCTGTACCCCGGAAGGGACTCGAACCCCTGACCCTCGGTTTAGAAAACCGACGCTCTATCCAGCTGAGCTACCGAGGCTCATTTTTTAATGAGCTGCAAATATAGAAGTTCTATCTATAAAGCAAAAATATATTTTAAACAATTTTCAATCATTTTCCATTCGGCTGAATAACCGTTTAAGGACTAATTAATTAGCTTTATTGCAATCCTTGCAAATTCCGGAAACGACCAGGTTCATATCCGCTATTTGGAATCCCTTTTCAATTTTAAGGGCCGGAATCTTCACATCATCCAGGCAATAAACGCGCAAACAGTTATTACAATTGAAGTGCACATGCTCATCGTGGTGATTATGCTCAGAACAAGAATTTGAGCAAATGGCATAGTTAGCGGTCCCGTGGTTATCTAAAACCCGGTGAATAATACCTTTCTCTTCAAAAGTTTTTAAAATCCGGTACAGCGTTACCCGGTCAATTTCCTTCCCCACCACGTTTTCCAAATAGGGCTGTGAGGTTGCAGATTCGCGATGTGACAAGATATCTAAAACCTGTAAACGAGCGCCAGTCCTTTTAAGTCCGTTTTTAACCAGAAGATCTTCGTATTGCTGTGTTTCATTTTGCTCCATAACGTAAAATTAAATAATTACTTTGGCATTCGTAATCGAAACCGGTGGTTGGTAACTGGCGTTTGTATTGGCCAGTTTTAAAGTTCCCTTCACACGGATCGGTTTTTCAGTAAATTCAACGGGACTATTCAGTTCAACCATGATCATTATCGGAACACCATTTTGTCCACAAAAGTAACACTGATTTATTGGTAATGTTGCTAATAAAAATTTTTGTTGCTTTTTTGCGCTTTTTATGGGGATTAGGTAGCCTGTTAAATCAAATTCGGCATCTTTAAATCTGTTAATTGTTGCACTGTAAATGGGCAGAAGCTCGTTTTTATCGGTCAGCTCGAATTTAACCGTTCCAATCACATCCCAGTTTAATGATCGAAGTTCATCACCCGGACGATGCGGTTTTTGCTGGGCAAAACAAATGCCTGTACACATCAACAACAGAATTACAGCTAATTTTTTCATGGAACCAGTTTAGCACCTAATAAAAAGAATTCGGAACGATCATCGCCAGAATCATTAATTACAAATTTGCCTTTAATTTTAATGGGCTTGTCTGTAAATGGAATTGCTGACACCATTTTAACCTCAATCATTGAAGGAATATCTCCGGTGCCGCAAAAGGGACAGGATTCTATCGGAACAATCGACAATAAAAATTCGGAAAACTTTGCGCCAACTTTGGTAGGGTAAATATAACCCGGAAGCTCAATTACCTTATTGTTCAGGGCCATGAGTTCGGGCGGAAAAATGCTGACCCATTTTAAAGGCTTTACCTGTTTATCATAACGCAGGCCAACCAAATTCCAGGTAGGGGTGCGCATATCTTTATGGACCTTTACCTGGGCCTGCAAGCCAAAAAAGCCGGAGAAAAATAGTGCTGTCAGTAAAACGTATTTCATCATTTATCTTTTGAAAGGGTGTTGGCAATATCAACCCGGTAAGTTTGGATTGCAGGAATGATGGCCGCAATCACCCCGATTGCTAACCCGGCTCCGATTAAATAAAGTTCTTCCATTACAAAATAGATTCCCGTTAGCCTGGCTTGTGATGATTCCTGAAAATGCCCGATCAGGCTGAGCGCCACATGGCCAATCACTAAACCAATGATAGCACCTGTTACGGTAATCAGGAGACCTTCAAGCATCACCAGTAAAAATATTTTAACTTTCGATGCGCCCAGACAGCGCATAATGGCCAAATCATACTTTTTCTCTTTCATCGAATTAAATAAGCTGATGAAAACACTCAATGCAGATATCGCCATAATTAAAATGGCAAACCACTTAAGTGTTTCAATGCCTACTCCGATAAGCGAGAACAGCCTGGCACTCTCCATTGCCGGAGATGCTGCCTGCATATTGGTGCTTTGGTTTACCATTCTGGGAAAAATCACTACCGACATGGGCGAACGATATTGAATCAACAGCGACGTAATCTCCCGGTTATTAATCTCCTTTTCTTCATTTGCATGATGTGCTTCACTTTCCGCATGATTGGGCTCGTGCATTTTGTAAACACTTCCAATGTTCGTTAAAATCAGGTTATCGGTCACATTGCCCTGAGGTGCCAGAATCCCCGTTACCAAATAAGCATGTTGTTTATGTTCATCGCTGGCATCACTCAACCCGTGCGCGCCGAAAAATTTATCGCCTACTTTTAATTTTGATTCCTGCGCAACAGCACTGCCAATAGTAGCATCAAGATCTTTACTCCAGAACTTCCCCTGGTTCAGCTTTAATCCATATAAACCAGTAAAGGTTGAATCCGTACCTACAATCCTGTAGCCCTGATAATTATCACCCAGCGCCAAAGGGACAGCCCGTTTTACCATTGGGTTTTGCATCAGTTCCTGTGCATCTTTTGCCGGAATGTTTCCCGTGGGAAAATCGATATGATAAATACTACTCAAAATGAGTTGCAGCGGACTCCCTTTAGCGCCCACCACCAGGTCAATATCCTTCGAGTTACTTTCCAATTTATTGCCAATCTGCGTAGAAGCCAGAAAAAGAATAGACAAAATGCCTACACCAAACGCAACCAGAATGATATTTAAAAAGGTTGTGAGTTTATTTCTCGATAAATTTTTGGTACTTAACTTTAATATATTCATTATAATAAATATTCTTTGCTTAATCTGTTCCTTACGCGTTTATCATGTGTGGCAACGATCAAAGATGCATCGCTGGATGCGGCCTGAGTGGTTAATAAAGAAATTACATTTTCTGCATTCTCATCATCAAGACTGGATGTGGGCTCATCAGCAATGAGTACCGAAGGGCGATTAATAAGTGCCCGGGCAATCGATGCCCGTTGCAATTGCCCCTGACTTAATTCTTCAGCATAACTTTTCGCTTTACCAGCAAGCCCTAAGTTGTCCAGAAGCATTAAAATTCGTTTGCCATCAACAGGTAGTCCGGCAAAAGAAGAAGCTACCGCGATGTTATCGTAGATGTTTAAGCTCTTTATAAAATGTGGCCGCTGGAAGATGATGCCAATTTTTTGTCCCCTGAATTGGTCCATTGCCTTTAAGGAAAGATCATATACACTGGTGCCATCCACAATCACATTTCCACCTTTCGGCTTAAGTAAACCGGCGATAATATTGAGTAGCGTGCTTTTTCCGCTGCCTGATGATCCGAGCAAAAGCCATTGTTCGCGGTCTTTTATTTCCCAGTCCGGAAACCGGAGTGCAGGCACATTGGGGTATTGATGAACTAAGGATTGGATTTTAATCATAACTTATGAGATGATATCAGGCGAATGTTTTTAATGGCATAACGGCGGTAAATTTCCTGCCCATCGTTTGTGACGTGCCTGCAAGCAGGATTTAGCATGCAAATTGCACTTAAGGCAGAGATAAATAACACTTTTATCTTTCTATTCATGACTACAAATATATTCTTTTATTGATGCAATAATGATGCATTAACATTAATAAATATTCATGGATTTTCATATTTTCAATTATGCGTACAGGTTCTGGCAAGTTTCAAATTTAAGAAATGCGCAGACGCAATGGCGAAACCACCTGCAGGGATTAATATGGGTTCCATTACAGTGATCCCAGAAAAATGCCCGGTAACAATACACATAAATCCAAGGATTAAAATAATGATAGGTAAAACGCGGTGATGCACTTTTTTGTAAGATTTCCCTAAAGACCATGTGCCCAAAATCAGCGACAATAAGATCATGAAGATTTCTGTAGCTGGGTTTGCCAGAAAATCTAATCCCCATAAAGGTAGCAGGGTTAGCACAAAAGGAAGGAGAGCGCAATGGATCGCGCAAGCAGTAGATGCGGTAATTCCAATTTTGTCCAGGTTTAAAGCTTTAATCATTTTCATAATAAAATTTACAGCCACAAATATAAACGCAATAATGTTGCATTTGAAAAGTCTATTGATATATTTGCAACTTAATTGCATTTATATGATAAAGAGATTACCTGTTACCGTATTGAGCGGCTTTCTGGGAAGTGGCAAAACCACTTTACTCAATTCCATTTTGAAAAACAAGCAAGGCTTGCGGGTTGCTGTAATTGTAAACGATATGAGCGAAATTAACGTAGATGCGCAGTTGGTTGATCATGCGGGCAGCTTATCCAAAACCGAAGAGAAATTGGTTGAAATGAGTAACGGATGCATCTGTTGCACGCTCAGGGAGGATTTGATGCTGGAGGTAGAGAAACTGGCCAAAGAAAACAGATTTGATTACCTGTTGATTGAAAGTAGTGGTATTTCGGAACCCATTCCGGTAGCGCAGACCTTTTCTTTTGTAGATGAAACGGCAAATATCGATTTAAGTCGCTTCAGTTATTTAGACACCATGGTCACCGTAGTAGACGCATTTAATTTCTACAAAGATTTCGGAACTTCAGAAATTTTGCAAGACCGGAGCTGGGCAGATGATGTTGCTGATAAGAGGACAATTGTAAATCTCTTGACCGATCAGATTGAGTTTGCCGATGTCATTGTGATTAATAAACTGGATTTGGTAACACCACATGATGCCAGGCTCATTGAGGCGTTGATTAAAAAACTCAACCCCACGGCGAGGCTGCATAAAACGGTTTTCTGCGAACTCAATCCGGAGTATCTTCTCCATACCAATCTTTTCGATTTCGAAAAGGCTTCGTCTGGTGCTGCCTGGAAAAAGGAATTAGAAGAAGTTCATATTCCTGAAACGGAAGAATATGGCATCAGCTCCATGGTATTTACCGCAAAAAAGCCTTTTCATCCCGAAAGGTTTTGGACCTACCTTAACCATGAATTTCCTACCAACATCATCAGAACTAAAGGTATATTCTGGATTGCTGCCATGAGAAATGTAGCGATAAATTTCTCTCAGGCCGGCGGTTCGCTGAGAATAGAATATGCCGGTGCCTGGTGGGCGAGTATGAGTAATGCGGAACGACTAAGCCAAACCGATTTTGTAGAGAATAAAGAACAGATATTAAGGGATTGGGATGAAACCTTTGGCGACCGTTTAACCGAATTGGTATTTATCGGCCAGGAAATGGAAGTAAATAAGCTTAAAACCGACCTGGATGCATGTCTGCTCACCGATCATGAGATTATTGAATACCGCAATAACATGCTGTTTATTAATCCATTCGAACACGTACTTTAACAAAAAACAGCGTCTTTCTAAAAATAAAATTTGTATAGCTTAAAATTAAATTTAGATTTGTCTAAATTTAATTTTAGATACGCTAAATTCATGAAATCGATACTTACTATTTTCTTTTCCTTCTTTACTTTGGCAGCTTTCTCGCAAAGCAAAACGATTAGTGGCAAGATTACGAGCGACCAAAAGCCGGTAAATGATATCACGGTAAAAATTATAGGGACTAACCAATCGACTAGATCAAACAGTTTTGGGGATTATAAGTTCCATGGAGTTGGGAATGAAAATATGGTGATTCAGTTTTCTGGAATTGGCTATCAGCCCGTAAAAGTTAAGGTATCGGTTCCCGGAGATAGTACCAGATGCGATGTTGACTTAAAATTGCAGACCTCAGATTTAAATGATGTGGTAATTACGGGCGTTAACCGTGCAACCGCGTTGCGGAAAAGTCCGGTGCCTATTGCCGTGTTATCCAAGAAAACAATGGATCAAAATGTAAATACCAATTTAATTGATGCCATTGTGAAGGGTATTCCCGGCGTTACTGCAGTAACAACCGGACCAAATGTTTCCAAGCCGTTTATTCGTGGTTTAGGCTATAACCGGGTACTCACTTTATATGATGGTTTAAGGCAGGAAGGTCAGCAGTGGGGAGACGAACATGGGATTGAAGTGGATGAATATGGAATTTCAAGAGCAGAAGTGGTAAAAGGACCGGCGAGCTTAACCTACGGATCTGATGCTTCGGCTGGGGTTATTAATATGATCCCAATTAACCCGATCATCGAAAACGGAAAACTTAAAGGAGATTTTACAACCAATTATCAAACCAATAATGGACTGATGGCATCCTCTTTAGGCCTGGCTTATGGTAAAAATGACTGGAAATATACCTTTCGGGCGACAGGGAAAGCAGCTCACAGTTATCAAAACAAAGTAGATGGTCTGGTATATGGTACGGCTTTCCGGGAGTACAATCTATCGGCAAGTGCCCGTGTAGATAAAGATTGGGGTTTTTCCAAAACTGCCATTACTTATTACGACAATTTAATGGAGATTCCTGATGGGAGCAGGGATTCCCTCAGTAGAAAATTTACCCGGCAAATCCTTGATGATGGCGACGAGATTAAAAATCGGCCGCTTGTTCCTGACGGAGAATTAAATACTTACGCCATTAATCCATTGCATCAGCATATTCAACATTTCAGGTTGTACAATACGAGTCAGTTCAAATTTGGTAACAGCGATTTAAATGTCTTGATTGGTGGTCAGCAAAGTGTTCGGCGGGAATATAATCATCCAACCGCACCAGATCAGGCCGGATTATACGTGGTGCTGAATACCTTAAATTACGATGTTAAATATAATTTGCCAGATTTCGCCAGGATTGAAAGTACTTTCGGCATCAACGGAATGTTCCAGGGGAACAGGAGTAAGGATGCTACAGATTTCCCGATTCCTGATTATGATTTATTTGATATCGGCGCTTTTTACTTCGCCCGTAAATCATTTGGAAAAATTGATGTTTCTGGCGGCGTTCGGATAGACAGACGAAACATCAACTGGAATAACTTTTATGTGGGTTCTGATGCACAAACTGGTTTTGGTCAGAAAGTGACGCCTAATGATGCTATTGGGCAGCTGCAGTTTCCTTCATTTAATAAAAACTATTATGGCTTATCCGGAAGCCTGGGTTTAACTTATAATTTATCAGAGAAGCTGTTAATTAAAGTAAATATTGCAAGAGGCTACCGTGCGCCGAACATTACAGAAATCGGCTCAAATGGTCTTGATCCTGGTGCCCACATCGTTTATCTGGGAAACAGAACATTTAAGCCGGAATTTAATCTTCAGCAAGATCTTGGCATTATTGCCTATTTAAAAGATGCGGATTTAAGCTTCGAAGTGTTTAATAACGATATTCAAAACTATATCTATCAGTCGCGTTTAACTGATGAAAGCGGAAACCCTGTGGTTATTGTACCAGGCAACCTAACTTATCAATATCAGCAATCTAAAGCGAGGCTTTATGGAGCAGAATTGAGTATAAACCTGCATCCATCGAACATGAAGTGGTTAAGTTTTAATAATAGCCTTGCTTATGTAGTGGGATTAAATAAAAACGAGGCACTCGTTAGTCTTCATGGAAGAAATGCCAAATATTTACCCTTTATCCCACCTTTACAAATTCGCTCAGAACTAAAGGCAACTGCTCAAAAAGCAATTGGATTTTTAGATAAACCCTATGTTAAAGTGGATGCTGCTATTTTCGCAAATCAAAATAACTTTTATGCATTGGATGAAACGGAGACTTTTACTAAAGGTTATACTTTAGTTAATGCAGGATTAGGCTCATCAGTTAAAGCTAAAAATGGCAAAGTATTAATGGATTTATTTATGCAGGTAGATAATATTTTTAATGTCGCCTATCAATCGCACCTTAACCGGCTAAAATATTTTGAATATTATACCGCATCCCCAAACGGCAGATCTGGAATTTACAATATGGGCAGAAACCTGAGTTTTAAAGTGATTGTGCCGTTTTAATCACGAAAACCAGCGGCCGGAACGAATCATCTATATTAATGAGGCAATAAAATGTAATCTATTGGGGAAGATGCGATTCTCATCTTTCATTTTTTGCTATCTTTATTTGATGGAAGAATCAGAATCATTAAGTGAGCAAAGGCTGCAGTTTTTCAGACAGCAAATTGGTGAGGTGATTAATGAATCGCCTTCTAACTTTATGAATTGGCTGGCTCCTGTGATTGTAAAAGCCGAATATGGGGTACTGGTATGTAAATATACCATTAGGAAAGAGATGACTAACCCGTTTCAGGGTTTGCATGGCGGTGTTACCGCAGGTATTATTGATGATTTAATCGGTGCAACCGTTTACCTGATGGGATTAAATGCCCGTTACACCACTGTAAATAATTATATCGACTATTTTGCACCTGCTTCTGAGGGTGATGAAATTGTGGCTGAAACCTCGATTGTGAAAAGAGGGAAAACCATTTTAAATTTACAATGTGAAGTATATTTGCCAGCTGGTAAACGCCTGATTGCCAGAGGATATTCGAACATGTTAAACATAGGTTAAATTATTCCTGATTGCTTTGCAATTATTTATTAATTCCTTAAAACTGACGAAACATTCTCCGCTAATTCTTGTTGTATCTTAACCAAAAATATAATGAGCCATGTTAGAAAATTATTCATCCCTGCAATTTATTGTGAGAGGCAAGATTTTTAAAGGATTTTGCATGCGCATTCAAGACGATTTTCATGAAACTTATGCCGTAGTTTTAGATGGGTACCACTCATTTTGTGTCTGGCTGGACAATAAAAATGAAAAATGGTGTGCATCCAAAAATGTAGCGATTGATCCGGATGCCATTAACGAAATTATTCACAGAATTTCTGTGCCGCCACAGGTTTCTTAGAAACCCGACCTAAATTATGCCTATTAGAAAAGTCCTTGCTCCACCAGATCAGGGATTTTTTTTTGGCATTTAGTACCTGGGAAACAGGGATGAAACCGCCCTATAAGCGCGTGCTATGGCGGATTGTCAAATCTTTTATTCCACACTTTCATGTTTCTGGTTTGATAAGGATTTAATTTACAAGCAAAATACCCTTGCAAAAACTATTTGTCCTTATATTCGTATATAAAATAAAATAAACGATGATCAGCACAATCTTAATTCTATTAAACTTTTTGGTTCCAACCCCGCCAAAAACTGTTTACGATTTTAGCTTTAAAACCATTGATGGAAAAGAGGTAAAACTATCAAAATTTAAGGGCAAGAAAATCATGATCGTAAACACCGCTTCAAAATGTGGCTTTACTCCTCAGTATGAAGACCTGGAAAAACTTCAAAAACAATACGGCAAAAAAGTAGTTTTAATCGGCTTTCCTGCAGGAAATTTCGGTGGACAAGAATTTTCCACCAACGCAGAAATTAAAGAATTCTGTACAGGCAAATACAACGTATCTTTCTTAATGGCTGAAAAAACCAGCGTTAAAGGTGAAGATATCAGTCCTTTATTTAAATACCTGACCTCTCAAACCAACACGGAAGAACAAGGTGATATTAAATGGAACTTCGAAAAATTCCTGATTAATGAAAAAGGAGAATTGGTACACCGTTTCCGTTCTAAAACAAAGCCAATGGATGAGGTAATTGTAAAAAACCTCTAATAGAAATTGGTGGCAGAAGATAAAAGATTCTAGGTGCACTGGGTGACGTATCTCTCATAACAACTGGTAGTACAGGGGTTTTGGTAACTGAAGGGATTCCTTTCAGGTGTGCACAAAGCGCACCGGCGAAAGTGATGCAATCATTTATGATCACATCCGGCTTCCATTGATCAGCATATTTATTTAGCCCCGGCATCATCATCCTGGCAAAGGGAACATAAGTTTCTCGAGATAATTAATAATATTTGCGGCTAAATCTGGTGTTTAAATGCTGGTGCGGCCCGTTAAAATAAGTTTAATTGTTCGGGTTGATACAAACTCGGGTCGAAATGATAAGGTGTTTCTGTATTTTTAGCAGCTGATACAAAGTAAACTTCACTTTCCTGGTCTCTGGAAGCGATTTTTATTAGGATATCTCCGGCTACCTTGTTAAACATTTCCTCAACCAGGAGCGGATTGTTATTGTCTTTAGATAAATGACTCAATAAAAGATGCGTCATATAATCCGGCCGGTGGTTTAAAAATAAATCCAGTGCCTGTGCATTACTTAAGTGGCCACGCCCACTGGTAATCCGTTGCTTTAAGAAATAAGGGTACCGGCCGTTCGCCAGCATATTCGTGCAATAATTGGCTTCTAAAAATGCGGCATGGCAACGTTTAAATTGCGTAACCAGTCGATCGCACACCGAACCAATATCAGTAAATACACCCACCCGCACCTCATTACATTCAATAGTGAAAGAGTAGGGATCTGCCGCATCATGAAATTTAGAAAAGGCAGTGATGTTAAGTTTGCCGATCTGAATGTTTTGCGTATGACTTAAACCAAAGGTATTTTGTTCATCAAGCGAAAGTTTGCTGCTTTTTAGTGTGGCCACACTGATGTAAACGGGTAGTTTATATTTTTTTGCAAATACAGCGAGGCCTTTAATATGGTCGCTATGTTCATGTGAAATAAAGATGGCTTTTACCTTTTCGATGGAAAGTCCTAATCGCGACATTCGTTTTTCAACCTCTTTACAGGTTAAACCCACATCAACCAAAACAGCTTCGGTTTCGTTGCCAACGTAATAGCAGTTTCCATTGCTGCCCGAATTGATTGAGGTGAAGTATAATGCCATTTGAAGCCGCAAGTTACGGCTTATTTAAATAATGAGAAAGTAAAACTATACCCTCGTTCCATTATATTCTACTAATCTGGTGAGCAGGGGAAGGAACGCCTGGATGAGGTTAATTTCCTCCTGGGAGAATATTTTTTCCATCGTTTGTACCAGCCATTCTTCCTTTATCTTTCTGCTGGCAATGATGTGTTTCTCGCCAAGCTTAGTCAGGCCGATGTATATTTTACGCTTATCGCCTTCATCCGGAAATCTTTCTACACAGCTGGCATCGAACAGGCGATTGATGATCTGGGATATGGCTTGTTTAGAAACCCTTTCCATCTCCGCCAGTTCTGTAGAAAGTAGCTTTCCATGCTGTTCCAGCAAAGACATCGTCAGTAATTCTGCATTGCTAAATTCAGAACTTACATTTTGCTTCCGCAACTGTCTGGTGAGGCGGGTTACGGTACTTCTCAGCTTCGCTGCAATATCTTGTGTTTGTTTCGCCATATTTGGTAAATGAACTTTACAAATATAAAGTTTATTTTTCTAACAATCAGGTATTCTTAAAAGGGTTAAGTGTTAATTTATGATTCAGGCGTGATAAAAATAGATGATCGCCATTTTAAAATGCATGTTAATTTTTATACTTTTGTAAAGTTACTTTACTAATTTAAACATGAGTATTTTTCGTTCCCTTAAACATTACAATTATAGATTATTTTTTACCGGACAAGCAGTTTCACTAATTGGAACATGGATGCAACGGGTGGCGGTGAGCTGGTTGGTTTACCGTTTAACAGAATCGGCATTTTTACTTGGATTGATGACTTTTCTAAGTTTAATCCCATCATTAATTTTAGCTCCTTTAGCCGGTAGCTATGTAGACAGGCATAATAAGTATAAAATCCTGGTGATTACGCAGATCTTATTGATGCTACAGGCCGGCGCATTGGCAGCAATGATTTGGTTTAAAGTTTATGATATGTTCTGGATCGCGGCACTGTCATTGATGCAGGGATTAGTCAATGCATTTGACGTAACTGCCAGACAATCTTTAATGGTAAATCTAATTGACGATAAGGAAGATCTTCCCAATGCGATTGCCCTTAATTCTTCCATGTTTAACGTTACCAGATTAATCGGTCCAGCCTTAGCGGGTGTAATTCTGAGTACACTGGGCGAAGATATCTGTTTCTTAATCAATTTCATCAGCTTTATCGGAGTATTGGTTTGCATGATGATGATGAAATTAAAACCTACTGCACAACCGAAATCAAAAGAGAACATTTGGATCGACTTGAAAAAAGGCTATGATTACCTTACCGCTTCACCCGATTTATCATCGATGATTTTAATGATGGCTGCGTCCAGTCTGTTAGTCATTCCGTTTACCACTTTACTTCCGGTGTTTGCGAAGGATATTTTCAGCGGCGATATCACAACTTTTAGCTGGTTTGAAAGTGCAGCAGGTTTAGGTGCGTTCTTCGGGGCAATTTATCTGGCCAGTCGAAAAATAGGGGAGAACATGCAGAAAATTGTAATTATTTCCGGCACCTTACTAGCGGTTGCTGTAATGGCATTAGCAATTTCGCCAACTTTAATCACGGCACTCATCTGTACCGCGCTGGCGGCCCTGGGTTTAATGGCGCAAACATCATCCATTAATACCTATTTACAAACACATGCTGATGATGTAATGCGTGGCAGAACCTTAAGCTATTACATTATGGCTTACCAGGGTGTGTTACCAGTTGGAAGTTTATTAATGGGTTATTTCGCGCATCAATTTGGTACGCAAATCGTAGTTGCATTTGAGGGGGTGGCAGGTCTGCTGATCGTTGGTGCTTTTGTTTATTATGAAAAACACCGCAGTCACGTAAAAGATAAATTATCATTTATGGGATAAGGTGAAGTTATTAATCCAGCCTTTTGAGCACCTCTCAAAAGAACTATCATGTTCACTTCAATTGGCGGTGTAAAAGGCCCCCAGCTGGATTGATAAAGCGCTTTTGGTAATTGGCGCTCTAAAGTACCATGCCTCCGCGGCAAAGAGCGGGCAAAAAATCTTTATAATTTATAATCAGTGGTGTTTACAAGATAATTTAGTTGAATGAGTGCCTGAAAGACGGTGTGGTTACCCTCAAAGCATTAATTTATCTTGTTATCTTTATTCGATGGGATTTATTTAGTCCTCGCCGTACGGGCTTATTTTCTTTTGACACCAAAAGAAACAAAAGTGCCGGCTCGCAATTTTTCTGTTAAAGTTAGTAGGTAGGCTTAGTCAGTGCCATCCCGAAAAATTGACCATGCCGGTCCAAGAGCAGAACGAAGAAACAGTGGTTTGGCCTTGCTAAGTAGTAATAGCAATTCCCTTTCCACGGACTATAGCACGAACACATCTTCTTGGTCTATTTTTAATACATCATGCTAACCAACTTTATTAAGTACGGGTCTTACCGAAGAACGCCGTCAATCCCAAGGGCTATCACACCACTGCGGCAAAGAGCGGGCAAAAGATCTTTTATAATTGTAATGGTGTCAATAACATAGCTTTCATCGAACTGATTGCAGAATTAGGTTTAACAAATAGCAGATCATTATCGAAATCAAGTGATACAATTCTAGTGAACAACCAGTTTGCAGTCGACTATTATTTTCTGGTAATGCAAAAGTTCCACCTCCTGATCAATCAATTGCAATAACAATTTAATTGCATTTTCGCCTACCGCTTCAGGATTTTCCTCAATAGAAGCAACCGGCGGAACATCGAGGTAAGTAATGAAGGCATTATTCCCAAAGCCGATGCATTCCATTTCCGCGAAACTTGGATGGTGGATAGACCTCAGGTATTTAATCGCATCAAACAAAATCGGCTCTTTGAAAGCAACTAAAGCTGTTGGTCTGTTTTCCGGATCTGAAAATAATTTTTGAATGGCTAAAATCGTATTTTCCTTATCGAAATCGGTATAAGCCACTAATCCGGCAACAAAAGGAATCTGGTGATCTTTCAGTGCATTAATATATCCGTTGAAACGATCATGGCTAAAGCTGATCATTTTTGGCCCGCCGAGGTAGGCTATTTTTTGATGCTTTCTCCCAATTAAAAACTTCGTAGCCTCATAACTTCCCTGGAAAGTATTTCCCAAAACCTTATGGCAATTTAAATTGAAACTTGGGTTTCTGGCATAATAAACCACCGGAGTGCCCATATTTTCAAACTGCTCCAGGTGAGCAAAATCCTTTGTGTTTTTTGAGATTGCGATAATCAGCCCGTCAACACGGCTTTTCAACAGCATATTCGCAGCCTGAATTTCTTTCGCTAACTCATCATGGGTTTGCCTGATGATGACATTGTAACCCCTCGCCGTAGCAAATTGTTCAACACCATAAATGCTGCGGGTAAAAAAGTGATCAAGCAGATTTGGGAGAATGATGCCAATAATCCGAGATTTTCTTTCCTTTAAGTTTATAGCCGATTTATTAGGTGTGAAGTGAAAATCTCTGGCCATTTCCTGAACACGTTTCTTGGTATATTCATTAATGGTTGGGTAATCATTAAGTGCTTTAGACACCGTAGATACCGACATTTTTAATTTTTCAGCCAGGAATTTAAGGGTTACCGGTGTGTTGCGAATCATCTTTTTCAATCTCTACGCATAGTTAAGTAAAATTCACAATTATTTCAAACGTTTGAAATGCCGCGGAAATCCAGTTTGCAGGTTTTCTTCACTGGTCAACAAGGTTTTTGGACAAGGCTTTTATAAATTCGTCACCAGATCTGCTAACCAAAATCCCTGATAACAGGAGTATACGTGCCCGGGAAGATAAAAAGTATTTATTTAAATGGCTTTCAGAAACACCGTGCGTTAATTAATTGTTAGTTTTGAAACAGTCAATTAATTAACAAATCAAAATACCAGTTATGCTTAGATCAAGTTTTACCGTACTTTTTATCTGCTTTTCGCTCTTCACTACCCTTGTAAATGCTCAGGTTAACGCTATTCAGAATATCCAGGGCAGAAAAATTCAAAGCCTGAACGGTAAGTGGAATTACATTGTTGATCCTTACGAAAACGGTTATTACGATTATCGCCATGAGCCTTTTGATCAATCCAAAAGCGGTACCGGCGGATATTTCGATGATCGCGTGCAAAAAGATAAAACCGAACTGATTGAATATAATTTTGATCTCTCGCCACAAATGAACGTTCCCGGCGACTGGAATTCGCAATCAGCGCAACTGTCACTTTATGAAGGGAATGTTTGGCTTCGCCGGAAGTTTGACGCCAGGCCCGAAAAAGGCAAAAAGTATTATGTGTACTTCGCCGCAGTTAATTACGAAGCCAACGTTTATTTAAACGGCAAAAAGATAGGTACGCATAAAGGTGGATTTACACCTTTTCAGTTTGATGTAACCAGCAGATTGAAAACAGGTGAAAATACTTTGATTTTAAAGGTAGACAATACAAGGAAACCGGATGAAATTCCAACGGTAAATACAGATTGGTGGAATTATGGCGGGATCACCCGCGATGTTTACCTGGCCGAATTTCCGGATCATTTCATCAGCGATTATAAACTTCAACTGGTTAAGGGAAACAACAATCTGTTAAGCTTTTCCATGAAACTGGCTGATGCAACCGCCGGACAGGATATTACCTTATCTATTCCGGAACTTAAGTTGGAAAAGAAATACAAAACAGATGCAGAAGGAAAAATTAACGATGAATTTACCTGGAATAATTTAGCCTTATGGTCGCCGGAAAGCCCGAAATTATATGGGGTAAACATTAAAAGTGATAAGGAAGATATTAACGATAAAATTGGATTCAGAACCATTCAGGTAAAGGGCGACAGTATTTTATTGAACGGTAAGAATACCTTTTTACGAGGGGTTTCTATCCATGATGAGAATCCGCTTTTAGCAGGTAGGTTACGCTCTGAAGGGGATATGCGCATGATGTTGCAATGGGCAAAAGATATGAATTGCAACTATGTTCGCCTGGCACATTATCCGCATAATGAAGAAATGATCCGTCTGGCCGATGAAATGGGGCTGATGGTTTGGGCAGAAGTACCGGTTTACTGGACCATTAGCTGGACAAATCCATCCACCTATGCCAATGCAAAACAGCAGTTAACCGATTTAATTGTCCGCGATAAAAACCGGGCAAGTGTAGTAATCTGGTCCATCGGGAATGAAACACCATTAAGCGATGCCCGTTTGAGTTTCATGAAGAACCTGGCCGAAACTGCACGTACTTTGGATGATTCACGCTTAGTAGCCGCCGCATTAGAAGTACATCGCGATGGCAATACCATGATTTTAAACGATCCCTTGGGTGAAGTAATTGATTTGGTAAGCTTTAACGAGTATGCAGGCTGGTACTGGGGAGGTACTCCGGCAGAACTTGTTAAATATAGTTTCGATATTAAATATAATAAACCCGTGGTGATCAGTGAATTTGGCGGTGATGCTTTAGGTGGCTTCCACGGCGATGAAAATACCAGGTGGAGTGAAGAATACCAGGAGGCGCTCTATAAAAACCAGTTTAGCATGTTGAGTAAAATCAGTGCTTTAAGAGGTGTTACACCATGGATTTTAGCAGATTTCAGGTCGCCAAGAAGACAGCATCCGGTTTACCAGAATTTCTGGAACCGTAAAGGATTAATCAGTGAAACAGGAAAGAAAAAGAAAGCCTTTTTCGTGGTAAAAGATTTTTATGATCAAATGCAAACGAAATATAAATAAAACTTTAAGGCTACATCAGTAATTTGTTCTGATGATTTATCTCGCTGAGCGATAAAATGTTATCCCCGAATGGCTTCAGGGGCAATGGAAAAGATACATAAGGATGATTTAATTGTGTAGCTAATGGCTGGATTTATTCGGAAATTCGACGCTTAATAATAATAAAACCGCCTGATTACGGCGTTAATGTAAATGAGAATAACAATGAAACAAAATTTGAGCATCTTATTGATTTTGGCAACGGCTTTTAGTGTATCGGCTCAAAAAAAGAAACCGGCTAAAGCGGCTGTCCGGAACTATCAGGTAGAAACTAAAAAAGTAACGGTATACACTACTGCCGAAAAATCTGATTATCGCATCAGTAAAACGGAAACCTTAAATTTCGTTGAGAACAGGCAACCTTTTGAAACAGAACCTTGTATTTTTGTAGATCCTACGGTTAAGTATCAAACACTGGTTGGCATTGGAGGCGCTTTAACAGATGCATCTGCAGAGACCTTTGCTAAACTTTCAAAAAAAAATCAGCAGGAATTGCTGGAAGCTTATTATAGCAAAGAAAAGGGAATCGGCTACTCTTTAGCCCGTACGAATATTGCAAGTTGCGATTTTTCGAGCGGCAGTTATAGCTACGTACAGGAGAATGATAAAGACCTGAAAACTTTTAGCGTTGCACACGATGAGCAGTTCAAAATTCCTTTAATTAAACAAGCCACAGCAGCAGCAGGGGGCAAACTAACTTTATTTGTGAGTCCTTGGTCGCCACCAGCCTGGATGAAGGATAATAATAGCTTAATCATGGGTGGTCATTTATTGCCGCAATATCGCCAGAGCTGGGCCAATCACTATGTGAAATTCATTAAAACATATGAGCAGATGGGTATCCCGGTTTGGGGTTTATCTGTTCAGAATGAGCCGATGGCAAAACAGATCTGGGAATCCTGTATTTACACCGCAGAAGAGGAACGCGATTTCATTAAAAACTTCTTAGGTCCAACTTTACAAAAATCAGGTTTGGCATCCAAAAAGTTAATTGCCTGGGATCACAACCGCGATCAGATTTTTCAAAGGGCAAGCACCATTCTAAATGATAAAGATGCTGCAAAATATGTGTGGGGCATCGGTTTTCACTGGTACGAAACCTGGACAGGTAGCGGCATGCAGTTTGGAAACCTGCGTCAAACCCATGAGGCTTATCCGGATAAAGCCTTGATCTTTACGGAGGGTTGCCAGGAAAAATACAATGTAAATAAGTTAGACGACTGGACTTTAGGAGAACGCTACGGTTATTCTATGATCAACGATTTCAACGCCGGAACAGCAGCATGGACAGATTGGAACATCCTTTTAGATGAAAAAGGCGGACCAAACCACGTAGGGAATTTCTGTTTCGCACCAGTGCACGCAGATACGAAGAAAGATAAATTGATTTATACCAACGCTTATTATTACATGGGCCATTTCTCTAAATTCATTCGCCCGGGTGCCAAAAGAGTTGGCGCAGCATCAAGCAGGGATAAATTACAATCTACTGCTTTCTTAAATACCGATGGAAAATTAGTTGTAGTGGTAATGAACCAGTCTGACGAAAAATTAAAATATAGTTTGTGGATTAAGGAACATGCAGCAACCACTACCAGCCTGCCACATTCTATCACCACTTTAGTAGTGGAATAAACGAGATAAAAAACTAAATGATGATAAAAAAGATCGAAAATCTGTTTACGTTAAAAGATAAGGTTGTGGTCGTTACCGGCGCCACAGGTGTATTAGGCGAAGCTTTTCTTCAAGGACTTACTTCTGCAGAGGCCACCATTGTGGTAATTGGCAGGAATGAAGAAGTGGCAAAACTTCGTACCCGGGAAGTAAATGACGCTGGCGGTAAGGCCATTTATATCATTGCTGATGTACTCGATGAGGCGGCCCTGGAAGCGGCAAAAAACAAAACCCTCGAAACTTTTGGCAGGGTAGATGCTTTGGTTAACGCTGCCGGAGGCAATGTTGCTGAAGCGGTTATTCAGCCTGGAAGTGATATTTTCGACCTTAATGTTTCCGCGTTAAAACAGGTTTTCGATTTAAATTTATTTGGCACCATTATCCCGACTCAGATTTTCGGAAAAGAAATCGCTAAAAATGGCGGTAGTATCGTTAATATTTCCTCCGTTTCTGCTACCCAGGCCATTACACGGGTATTGGGTTACTCAATGGCGAAATCAGCTGTAGATAGTTATACAAAGTGGATGTCTGTGGAGCTGGCTAACCGTTATCAGGATAAATTAAGAATCAACGGTATTGTTCCGGGATTTTTTATTACCAATCAGAACAGGGCTTTACTAACCAATGCAGACGGATCTTTAACGGCCAGGGGCGAGGCGATCATTGTAAAAACACCATTCAAACGTTTCGGTGCTCCGGAAGAATTAATCGGCGCTTTGGTTTATTTATTAAGCGATGCTTCGAAGTTCGTGAACGGAGAAAATATTACAGTAGATGGTGGCTTCTGTGCCTTCTCCGGTGTTTAGTGAAGTTCAATTCCAAAATAAAGTAAGTATTAAAAAGACCTGAACCGGCTTCGGCCAAACCAACGAACCAAATATAAAATGAAATATAAAAAATTAGAACAAACCTGGCGCTGGTACGGCCCGAATGACCCGGTAAGCTTGCAGGATGTGAAACAAGCTGGCGCAACTGGTATTGTAACTGCGTTGCATCACATTCCACATGGAGAAATCTGGCCGCTTGAAGATATCCGCGAAAGAAAAGCAATTATAGAAGCCGCTGGTTTAACGTGGTCTGTAGTAGAGAGCGTACCCGTACATGAAGCAATTAAAACCCGGAGGGCAGATGCTGATCAATACCTGGAGAATTATAAACAATCTCTTCGCAACTTATCAGATTGTGGCATAAAAACCGTGTGTTATAATTTTATGCCGGTTTTAGACTGGACACGCACACAGCTCGATCTGGAAATGAAAGATGGCTCTAAAGCCTTGTATTTCAACTGGATTGATCTCGCTATTTTTGATCTTTATATTTTAAAAAGGGTAGGTGCTGATCAGGATTATTCTGCATCGATTCTGCAAAGAGCACAAGAAAAACATGCAGGTTTAAGTGAACAGGAACTGATTGATCTCCGCATAAATGTGTTAATGGGCATTCCAAATGAGAAGGAAATTGAACTCGAAACCCTGCGTGCCAGTATCAATGAATATGGAGTAATCGGAACCCAGGGACTGAAAGAGAACTTAAAATATTTTCTAAATTCCATTGCTGATGTGTGTACAGAAGAAGGGATTAAAATGACCATTCATCCGGATGATCCCCCATATCCGATTTTAGGTTTACCAAGGATCGCGAGTACACTGGAGGATTTTAAATGCATCATTAGCGAAGTGGATCAAGCCTTTAATGGCGTTTGTTTCTGTACCGGATCATTGGGTGCAGGGATGAAAAACGATGCTTTGGAAATTTTTGATGCCGTAAAAGAACGGGTGTATTTTGCTCATTTACGTAACGTAACTAAAGATGAGGATGGCAGTTTTTATGAAGCTGATCACCTGGGTGGCGATGTTAATATGTATGAAATTATGAAGGCCATTTCTGAAGAAAATGCATTACGTGAGCAGCCGATTCCCTTTCGCCCCGATCATGGTCACCAGATGCTGGATGATTTAGCCAAAGAAAGTAACCCCGGTTATTCAGCCATTGGCCGGTTGAGGGGTTTAGCAGAACTGCGTGGCCTGGAAGTAGGCGTAACTGGAAATTATTAAGTTTTTTGTGTTGTCACATTTTTTTGTGTTGTCACATTGAGCTTGTCGAAATGCCTGGAGGTTTTAGAAGGTCCTTCGACAAGCTCAGGATGACACACTGATTGGTGATTAGTCTTGCTTGGATCCCTCGAGTGTCTTACTGAACCTGGTACGTCATGCTGAACCCTCATACGTCCTGCTGAACTTGTTTCAGCATATTTATTGATGAATCAAACTCCTGAAAATAATTTCCTGTTGTCACATTGAGCTTGTCGAAATGCCTTGAGGTTTGGAAGGTCCTTCGACAAGCTCAGGATGACACGCTGATTGGTGAATTCCTGCTTGAACCCTCATACGTCTTACTGAATCCCTCATACGTCCTGCTGAACTTGTTTCAGCATCTTTATTGATGAATCAAACTCCTGAAAATAATTTCCTGTTATCAAATTGAGCTTGTCGAAATGCCTTGAGGTTCTCCAAGGTCCTTCGACAGGCTCAGGATGACACTCATTTCTGATTCACTTAAAATGATCGTTAACATTCTTGCGGTTTATACGCATTTAATAAGATATTAAACTCATCTTTGCTTGTGGCTTGAAATTTGCCAAATTGATATCACTATGGAAAAGAACCTGCATCCCGAAAAAAAGATCTTAACGCCCTCTGTTGTTCATGATGACTTGCCAGAAGTGAAAAAACCAGAACACTTAAGGAAAAACATTCCAGGTCATGAAGACATGCTTCCTGAAAATCCGGAACGTAATTATCATCATGAAGAATTTAAGACATCAACATCAAGTCATGACGAAATTAAACATGCAGATGATGATATCTGGAATGGTGAGGATGCATAGCCATGTAAATTAGCTTTAAAAATCTTCCGCTAAAATTGAGTACCATTCTGAATTCATTTCAGAAACTGAGGCTACATCAAATTTTATCAGGTTATTTAATCAATCACTATGAAAAAAGTGTAGTTTAAATATTATTTATAGCAGTCTGTAGCGTTTGCGCATCTTTCTTCGTTTTTATCATAAAAAATATCTTATGATTAATAAGCTACTCAAAACCTTCGCACTGCTGCTTTTGCTTCCTTTTTTGTTTATTTCCTGCAAAAAATATAATCCATCCGGTACACCGCCTGATGTACTTACAGGATCATCGTGGGAAGAAGTTCCTCAACGTGCCTATAGCAAAAGGATAAGTTTTGAAAATGGAGGGAATTTTTCGATACAGTTCAGAAATCAGGATAATCAATATTGGGCTACTGTTATGAGCGGAAAATATTCCATCTCAGAAGATAAATTAACAGTTAACATTACCAGTAATGTAGAGAAATCTTCCACTGGTAAAACGATTAAAAGTACACCTGAAAATTTCCTCTTGTTCGATAAAGACAGGTTTGTTATCGAAAATAGTGTACTTACCGTAAATTATCTCACCTATCCGGCAGATGGCCCTGTGCCTACTGTTGCGAAGTTCAACAGGCTAATACCAATAGATTAAATTATTAACTTTTTCAAATGCGGGTAGGAATAATGAGAAGCCATATTAATCTCGCTATTCGAAATGTTCCGCAACGCACCTCTAATTCTCAAATAAAATAGGCTTGGTAATCTCGTTATGATGCCTCAATAACTATTACACTGAAGGTTCTAACAGCATCAAAGACTAAGAAAAAGATAGCTTCGGGATATAAAGGGCCAGGTGGATGATGCCAAAATATGTCTTTAAGATTCTTGCGGCAATCTGAAAGGTCTTAGAAATAGCCTTTGCAGATAAATGGCTCAAAAAACAATTACACCTTATTTTTCCATGTTAAAAAAACAATTAAATATAAACTAAGAGCGCCAATAAATTCATCAATTCTTCATTTGATATATGGAAATTTATTAAACAATAATCAAGGTTTATAACCCATAAATAAATATCAAAATGAAAGCAATTAAAGTATTAATGATCGCCCTGGTAGCAACTTTTGCAGTAAACGCAGCAAGTGCACAAACTAAAGAACCTGTTAAAGCCAAAACAGAAAAAACAACAGTTAAAAAGGTGCATAAAAAACATCATAAAGCTAAAAAAGCTGCTGCTGCAAAAATGTAATTACCGCACAAATGAGTTAGGTTGTAAAGCCGTTCCGGATTTCGGAACGGCTTTACTGTTTAGTTTAAGCATAATTATTTTAGGATCGTTTAGTATGTCGACATTATAAAGCGAGAGAGCTTCACACTGATTTAGCGGGATAGAAGCGAAATAATAGTAAAGATAAACCCTGTTATTGCCATTAAGAAATACAAAAATGACCTAATATCCGTAACAGTACGGCCGTTTTTTAAAACCAGCCTGCTAAAAGGCGCTGATATTAATATAGCTAAAGCAAATAAAAAGGCAAATATCAAAGCGAGTTCTTTACCTACCTGGAGATGAAAATAATTATTGGTACTCCTGAAATAGCCAAGCAGATCTCCCATCAATAAAAAATTCCAAATCAATACAAAAATAATCACCGCCGGCCATTTCATTGGAAAGCTGCCGCTGGATTGGTATTGTAATATCCCGGCTTCAACGTCTGCGGGTATTGGACTGGTGTTATTTAAAAAGCCGGTATTTGCTATTCGCGTGATCAGCTCACGACTTCCTGAACTTAAAAAAATAACCTTTTGGTTATATCCGTTAACCCTGTGCCTGATTTTTATACCTGATCTTAAAAATCCAGAAAATAGTTCAATAGAAAGAATATCAGCAGGCCGGAAATATAAATTTCCCAGGATAGATGCATTTAATCTCAATTCATTTTTATTAACCATCAACTTAGCAAATGGCCATGTAGCCCGGCCATTTCCAATGTATGCACCACCCAATTCTTCAATTTCAAACATGATAACATTTCTAGTTTATTGTAGCTAAAACTATTTAAAAGCAATGGAAAAACAAACTATTTTACATAACCTGTCCGGTTTTTAAATCACATCAGGTCTCTAATTTAAATATGAGCCATTTCTGTTGCCTTTTATCGGATCACTTAACGGGAGAGACAATTCAGAAATTAGGGCGGTTCTGGTTTTAATTATTTTTTTTATTTTGGAACTCTATTCAGAAAACATCAAAATTCTAAACCTATGGAAGTAAGAAAAACTATTGAATTAATTTTAGATGGCCATACCTTAGAAAACAAAGAAGCTATAATTTCAAACTGCGAGCATGCTTTTACTAACCCGGTAGATTATGTAAAAAATAATGACCTGGAATGGCTACTGGAGGATATGCCAGGCGCTATAATGAACGTAGCAGTTCCTATGGAACTTTATGAGTTTATCTTCAGTGGTGATAAAATTGATGAAATTCATGAACAAATCGCTGACATGTATGAAGACTTTCCGGATTTTCCTTATGATCAAAATTTAAATGCCAAGGAATATTTTACCTGGTTAAATGAGCACCTGATCGCGTATGACGAAGAAATTTTATTAATTGGAGATAGTTTGAGTGATAATTTGGATTTAATCAGTGTTTTAAAAGCGAATGTTGATCAGATTTTAGAATTATCAAAAGCAATTAATTTAATATGTAAACAACCCGCTAAGGATCTTTATTGAGGCCCTGATCCTTACCCGGCTATGGCACGAGCCAATGCATTAAAAAAATGAATTAAAAATTAATTCAAACAGGTAAAAGTTCATTAATTCTTCATTTGATATATGGAAATTTATTAAACAATAATCAAGGTTTATAACCCATAAATAAATATCAAAATGAAAGCAATTAAAGTATTAATGATCGCCCTGGTAGCAACTTTTGC
>NZ_WKKH01000012.1 GCF_009674725.1 Pedobacter petrophilus
GGACCTTATTAAATTAACTCGGCTAAGGGGGGCTTTTTAAAGTGGTGAAGAGGGGTCAATTTGAAGCGGTTTATCCAAATATTGCATCAGCAGATAATAAAAAAGCAGTACCATAAGATACGCCCATTTAAAGTCACCTAAACTAATATCCAGGTGCCATGCACGTTGGACTAGCAATCTCAAAGTTTCTGGAAAGCTTAAAATGGCCTGTTTGTAAGTGGACCATATTAGTATCATATAGAGCAGCATCACTGCATAGTTCACTACGCCATAAGCGATGAGGAATGTATGCTTTGAGAAAAGATTTTTCATCCCCGCAGACTTATTATCTTGGTTCGTTTTGAATGCTAGTTTTAATGCTCCCCTTGCTTTGGCAAGCAAGTTTGGAGTTGATGTGAGGTCTGACAGTACCCAATACCCATCGAGCCTGATGAACGGATTTAGTTCCAAAATGGCTTTAGAAGCTATGATAACATGAGCAAGTAAGAATGTTGGATTACCTGTTACGCTATATATCAGAAGCAATGCAAAAGCATATAAATATTCGCAAAAGATTCCTCCAAGATTGGCCATAATCCGTTTATTTCGGGAAGCTTGCCAAATATTACTAATATCTGCGAATGCTACCGGTATTACGGCGTAAATTCCAAAGCCTATCGCTCCATGGCGGATGTTGTATCGCCTGCAAGCTGCAATATGCCCCAACTCATGTACCAACATGGTCATGCAGATCAATAAACTTAACATACTGAAATTGGGAGTTATTACTTTCAAATGCTCGACAAAAAAGTATTTGATAGTGAACACACTAAACATCAACATAAAAGATAGAAGTGTATAGAAAAGTATCGGTTTAAAAAAATAAGTAAAAGGAGCAGAAAGTTTTCCAGCGACATTAGCCGGTATAATGTTGATTCTTGCCTTCAGGTAACTTTGCCCAGAAGTTTTGTTTGTAATCGGATCTTCATTTAGTAAGATGCCATATCCACCCAAATTTTGGTTGACCAAAGTTGTGAATTCATCTAGGTTTAGGGATACATTGAGATTCTTATTAAAACTTGTGCAAGCTTCTTCAATGGATCTTTCATTGCGTAGAATATCCAACAGTTCGATGGTATTGCCATCCACCAGGATGTTCCGGCCACCCGCGGTATTGACCACAAAACGATGATCGTCATAATTACTGATATTGATCGCTGATATTAACATTAGTTTACCGCGGCCAAAAGGTTCAAAACTGTTGCAGTAGTAAATATGCTATTATGATCATCCACTATTACCCCTGTGCCAAAGGACCCATGCTTCCATTCATTCACTTCTTCTGGATCAACCACATCTGGATCTGGAATCCTCAATATATAGTCGGATGCCCACCTTCCATCCTCGAATTGTTCACTTAAAAGCCAGTTGATGCCTGCTGATATTTCAACATTATAATTTTCTTTCAATTCCATAAGTGACCTTAATGCTAATGCAGTATAAAAAGCACTAGGTTTGTCTGTGGCAGGATTAGCCCAGTAATCCTGTCCTGTTTCTTTTTTAGACATTATCCAGGCGCAACCTAGTTTTTTCTGATTGAAGCCTTCGCTGCTAAGCGCCCGTACTGCATATGAGGTTGCATAGATGTCACTCGACCACCAGTATGATTTCCAACTGCCATCAGCCTGTTGAGTGTTCATTAAATGATTTGATGTTCTGGTATATGCTTCATTTAAATGGTTCATGGATTTTAAAGCATAACCTGCAGCAGCAGAAACACAGTTTTTTTCTTTAATCCAACCATTAACGTTATGGTGTTCGGAAAGGTGAAGAAGTTTTCTCAGTCCGTTTGCATCTGTATATGTTCTCCAACTTCCTTCATGTTCAAAACTCAACCAATTTGAATGGTCGTAAGGGATACCCACTAAAGCTGAATACAGAGATAAAAAATTGGCACTGTCACCATCCATAAATATATTCTCATTGAACGAGGCATGTTGATGATTAGTAAAATATTCAGATAATGCCGTAGTGATGTTTTTACCTAAACCCTGTTCTGCCAGCATGCAGCCTACGTAGGCACTAACCCAAATTGTTCCAAATCCGGCAGTAGTTAGGAAATCGGATAAAAGACCATTCGACTCTTGCTGGTTTTTAAGATAAGCTAATGATAAGTTGGTGGCCTTAGGAACAGTATTCTCTAATCCTACAATTTTTTCACTATTGTCAGCTTTGGCCTGTGTTTTGATGAGAAGGTAATTAATTTCCAGCAGCCGGTCTTTACACCGATGCTGTTCTTTTAGAAGATATTGGGAAAGCGAATCAAGATTTAAGGTAGTTGCAATTTCTATAGCATTCTGATAATGATCAATAGCATTCTTTATGCTGATCTGAGCCAATTCCGTCAGAAATAAATATTTATAAGCTAATGGTGAATGTAAAGAAATACTAATTTTTCTTTCACTTAAAATACGTTCCAGTTCACTAATAATATAGGTTCTTTGTCCCCTATCATAATCAGCTTTAAAATCGTCAAGATCGTCAAGGTACTGAAACGCGATATGGATTTCATTTACCAGTGTCTTCAGAAGAGCGTCATATTTATTATCATCCCCTAAAGAAGATAATGCATCTACTATGCTTAAGGCCATAGCAGACTTTCCTTTAGCTAAAGACTGAAAAGTATGTTGATCTATGAAGATACTTTTTTCAGATATTTTTTTTTCAAGTGCATATGATTCCAAATAGGAATGCTTGTGCAAAGCAAAAGACGTCCAGAATTTATCTTGTCTGTTAAATAGATAAGCCAAACCTTTTATATTTTCTTCAAAAGAGGAAAGCCGGACAAAGAAATTCCTAAAATCTAAATCTCCTCCATCGGCTATCGAATCCAAAGAAAGCAGGAACTTAAAGTACCCATAAGATGTGTCCTTAAGTGCTATAAGCTGTTCTTTACTTACCTTAGGGTATAACGGAACCAGATACTCAGCTATATTAATGTAGAACTCATGGTTTTTCTTAATTTCTCTGGTCGTTTGTTCAATCATAAAATAAGGGATGAGAGCGTTAATCAGGATTGCAATTTAGATGGTTAGAGGGATTATGACAACAACCTGAGGTTATAACTAAAAAAAGTTAAATCCATTGCAAGGTCAAAAAGCTGCTAATGTTAATTTGAGATTATCCACGCAATTTTCGGCTTGGGTATCATACTTCAAATTTCAGAAATGAAAAGATTTTGATATTTTTATTTTTAAAACCTGGTCAACGTATTCCTGGCTTATAAGAACCGTCAGCTGATCTGTTTTCTTAACCAGTTGTCTTTTTTTGTGCAGGAGAATAAAAAAAGTTGCCCAACCTTTGGATCGACATTGAATGATCCGGATTCCTGATCGGTGTAGAAAGTTACTTTTTTGGCTGAGGTGGTATATACATCCAAATTTTCTTTAGGCATGACCGTCCAGGCGTTCTTTCTGACCGGGTAATCATCATCTTTGATATCGACACTAGTAAAAGATGCCTTAACAATTTTCAGCTGCTTTTGTGCGAATGTAGTGCTTACTGAGAAAAGGAGTAAGGATAGAATAGCGAATTTCATTTTCAATTGGTTTAGGGTTCAGGCTTAAAACAAAAACGCCCGAAAACTTCCGGAGGTTGCATTGAATCAATAATATAACTGCCTGTCTAAAAACAAGATGACCGAGCAGATTTAAAAACAATCCAAAGCCATTTTTAAAACATGCGACCAGTACGGTTTCGAATTTTACAGTAATATTCTTTAAATCCCCCTTTAAACAAAAAAAGCTACCCCCATGGGCAGCTTCAACTTATCTGATTTTATTTTCTACTTTGCTAAAACCATTGCATTTTGTTCCACTTCCATAATGCTTTCAGAAGCATAAGATTCCGATTTTAGGCTGGCAAAATCAGCTAATTTTACGTTTTTCATGTTGCTTGCGATCATTGTACTTTGATTAGCAGTACCATTTAATTTTAATACCGCATCATCCTTAACGATGTTATATAAACTGCCTGCTGTAGTTTTAATCCTCGCTGTAGCACTCTGGCTCAAGAATAACTGCAGGTATTTTACATCGAAATTATTGCTGGTGACCACAACTGATTGACCGTAAGCTTCAATCCTTTCTAAATCCTTCACGGTAATATTAAGTATGACCTGACTGGTTTCTTCTGAATTGATAAACAAGGTTTTTCCATCAGTTGATACAGAGGTTTTCGCAGCTTCATAGTTGCTCTCGCTTTCTATATTTTGTTTGTCACCTTGTGTCAAGATGATTTTCACGTTCCCCGCTCACCCAGATCCTGTTGAATTTTGATAATGAAGAAGTTTTTGTTTCTGCTTTAACTGGCTCAGCGGCAAAAGTTGCCATTGCTGATGAAGTAAATAATACTGCTGTTAATGCTGCTGCGAATAATGTTCTTGTTAAGGTTTTCATATCTTTTATTTTTTAAATTTTTGCTGTTGTTTTGTTATTAAGACGCAGCTTCCCGACAAACGTTGCAGGCAAAAACCCTGTATTATACCATCGTTAGTAACCACTAGACCAACGCCGGTAATTTCTAGACGAACTGTTGCGAGTTCTCTAACTAGATTTGCATAAATCTATCAATTGTGGCAATACAAGTTTTTTATTGGCTTTTCAAGGATGTGGAATGTTCATTTTATTTGCCTGTTCATGTATCATGAACAGGGTGATTTGTTGAACACATCAGGCTATACTTGTCAGGGTACATTTTGGGGCAGTAAGTTAAATTTATACCCTGTAGAGTATAATCATGAATAATTAGTTGTTTACATTTGTAAACATTTTAACTGCAATAACCTCATGAAATTTAAAACGCTTCTCACATTGCTTATATTTAATGGCTTGGGTTGCCTTTTTGCCCAGGCGAATGGAGCGCAAACTCCTGCATCCCCTTATTTTTTGATACCCTACCGGGTAAAAAATCTCTGGGGTTTTTCTGATCAGCAAGGAAATATCAAGATCAAGCCTGTCTATTCGGCTGTCGGAAAGATTAGTTATTACTGGACAGATGGAAAAGAATTCAAAAGCTTGATGGAGGTTGTTAAAGAGAATCGCAGGTTTGTCATCAACCACCTCAATGAAACGGTCGTCCCCCCTGAGAAGGAATTTGACAGTTTTCTTTTCGATTCTTATAGCTATGAGACTATTATAGCTACGAAGAAAGGTAAAAAAGCGCTTTATTATGATGGAAAAGAACTGCTTTCATGTGCTTATGATGATATTGAAAGGATTCAGAATCTGAGCTTTAAAATGCGAACAGGTAACCTTGTTGGTCTTGTTAATTCTACTGGTAAGGTTATCATACCTCAAAAATTTTACTCCGTTTATGCTCAAAGAATAGAGGATGAGAATGTTACCTGGGGAGCCAGCATCGACCTGAAGGGGAAGAAAGAATCTTTTACAGAGATAAACATTAGAGATACTGTGCCGAACACGCATGACCTTGGTAGCGTGAGCCTAAATTCGACGCTATCCCTAATTACTTCAGGTGGATATCTGAATCTGGATAGTACTATAAAGGCATTGTCTGTGTTTTATCAGGATGCTAAGCCAGACGGAAATTACAGCTTTTTAATTCACATCTCAAAAAATGGAAAAAAAGGGCTTTATAATGCCATTACCAAAAAGGTTATTATCCCCGTTGACTATGAGCTTATCAATATAGACCGCGGACTTAACGCGGAGATAATTATCCTGGTCAAGAAAAATTTTTATGGCTTTTTTAATGATTGGGGAAAAATGATTGTCCCTCCTGTTATAGAAGCAGTGTATGAAAAGCGGTTGCCATTGACCTTGGTGAAGGATGGGCTGGTTGGTATGCTGACCGAATCCGTTCATTACATAAAACCAAAATACAAAAAAATGGCTTACGTTGCTACTCTGCGTGATTTCAATGCTGGGAAGATTTTCAACCTCTATGAAATTGAAACAGCAACTGGACAAAAAGGCTTTGTCGGAAACAATGGACTCGAGTATTTTCAAAATTGAATGTACTGACTTAAGAGTTTATATCTTTGACACCCCCGAAAAATCGGCCTAGCATTTTACTTTTAATTTGTTTGAGTTTAGGGAAGTGCACAGAGCACATCGCCCCCCTAATTATGTTTCCAATTTTCGTTTACGCTAAAACCATGAGAGCAAAGTTTAAATAAGGGCATGTTCTGTTTATTTAGCTCCCGAAAGCACATTCAATCGCCAATCTTAGAGAAATTTTGGTTTAAGCTAAAGCATTCGCAAGTTTCCTTAGTTCGAAAAGTTAATTTTCTTTTTGAACGCTTTTTTAATTCCGATCACTATCACTCCGTTAGCATCCTTTGCCCCATAAAGTGCTGCCGCTTCCGCATCTTCGAGTATATCTATCTTTTCAATCCAGTCTGGGGAAATCTGGCTGAGCCTGACAGGATCGATCGTACAGCTTATATTTCCGCTGGACAAAATATAAAGTGGCTGTCGTGAATTAGAAATAAAGGAGACGCCCCCGAGCATGACATGTGTAACCTTTTTTAAACGAATGACCATGCTATCGCTAAGACCCGCTTCTGCTGGAGAAAAACCGGGGAGAAGAAAAGTATAAGTAGATAACGTGTCGTGGTCATTTATCCTAAACTCAAAACGGCCAGCTGAGTCTGTTATCGCCAATACGTTCTCAAATCCCTTTTTCCGGAGTTTTACCCCTACCAAAGCAATACCTTTCAAATCATCAACCACACTCCCGTTTAAAATAGTATTCAAAGGAGGGACTACGCTTGAAGATTCTCTTGATGAAGGCAGCATTTTTGGCGCTTGATCGCTTCTGATTACTGGAGATTTAGCATTTTGAGCCTGAGCAGAACTGATCATTACTGCGGCCAAAGCCACTGGCATCATCCAGTACCAGTTATTTGTGGAGGGGAGAGCGAGGTTTCTATTAAGCTGGCTGGAAAGCAATCTCCCACATACCTCGCTGGTTTTATGCTGAAAAAAATGGAATAGTTCCTCATCTGATTTACCGGTCAGATCTACAATACTTTTTTCACATTTGTTACAAAAATGCTCGCCGTTTTCTTTTTCAATTTCACTCCATTGCTGTGTGCAGGGTTTGGTTAACATCAGTTGCAACTTTTTCATATTTACCGTTTATAGCAGGATGATCGGAGATTGATAATTCCATAAAACACATCAGCAAAAATAAGAACGATCATCAAGTGAGCAGTATAGTAAAAGCCCCGTTTACACCCCTTTAATAGATAGGAGTAATTGTGCCCCGGGCTTTGTTTCATTTTATTAAGACAAACACAATGAGCCGTACAAGCAAATCAATTGAGCTATGTTTAACTCTGATAAACAAATGGTTTTTTGAACACGGGTTTATCTATACCATTTAGGGTACATTAACCGCAATAGGTCGGCTGAAATCCCACTTATCAAGTTATTCATCTTGATCGAACTGACCGACATCTATGTCGGTCAGTTATGATGCAATACCTTCAAATCACCTAAATAAGCCTAGCTAGGCCTTCGTTTTTTCTCGGGACTTGAACAAAGAAACTAGGCCTTCAAGCCAGATAAGTTGAATCAGGTAATGAAGTATTTATGGCATTCCTCTGTTCAAATTCCGTAATAGCATAGTACGTTCTGACTGTATTACCTGGAGGATTTATGCCACCCAAGAGCCGGTACAAGAAGTATGTGTAAATTTTTTATTGTATCATTGAACTTCTCACTTATCGGAAAGGAAATCAAGTAAGATTTTATTAAAAAGCCCAGGGTTTTTCAGTGGTAGATAATGATCCTCACCTGCTATGATTTCTACTCTCGAACTTTTGATAAGCGCATGGATCAATAGGGTATGTTCGGTTTTTATCACATCAGATTCTCCAGCGAGGATAGGTGTAGGCATGTTTATCCTATCCAGGTCATCGGCATTTATCTGCGGTTCCTGCAATACCAATTGAGTGAGTCGCAATTGGTTATTAGATCCTGCATCATTAAGATTCATCAGGCTATCTCTACGTTTTTCAAACATTCGGACAATATCTTCCTTTATCGCCCTAGTGCCCGGAAAAATATTTGCACCCATCAGTACCATTTTATCTATTTTTTCAGGGTGTTTTAAGGCAAACTCAATGGCTGTATTTCCCCCATCACTCCAACCCAGTAAACTCGCTTTTTGGATATGGATGGAATCCATTACCGCCTTTAAGTCATCCGCAAAAAGCCTATAGCTATAGGCCCTTGTATTTCTATTGATGCTGTTGCCATGTCCCCGGGTATCCATGGCAATGACCTGATAATGCGCAGATAGCGGCCCTATCTGGTTTCTGAACGAGCTGATACTCTCGCTGTTTCCATGTAGCAGAATGAGTGGACTACCTTATCCGTATGTCTCATAGTAGATTTCTCCGTCTGCTACCTTGATGCGCTTTCCGTTGTTGTTTCCATACAATGCCCTGGATATCTCCGGATCAACTTTCGTTATTTCATCCTGGTTTTCCTCTTTTTGTTCTTCTTCCACAACTTTTTTTGCTTTCATGGTTGACACTTCTATGCCAATAAGCAAATGGGAACTGGAAACTTTTTGCCATGACGCTTCACTTTTCATCCTGTAAAGGCTTGAGCGCAGTGTGGTGGGGAATGAAGGTATAAAAAATGTCTGCCTGCTCGTATCTCCGGGTAAAGACTGGAGTTCAAGAATGGACAAGGAGACCGCAATTTCTTTTCTTCCCTTTATCTCTATCTGATAAGGGCGCAAATCTATGGTCTGAACCTTTGGCATTCCCTGCTCAGATGAGCCAGACACATCGAACACTACATCTTTATCCAGCAAAGAGTGATCGGGAATTCCATTTTTAATTCCGTATACATTCAATCTAAGCTTTATCCTTTTAAAATGTCTTCTGTTAATGCCGAAGTTAAGTTTCCTTAAGTAAACATCCGGGTCTATTTTGAGAATGGACGCCTGTTCACGGCCCTTTTCGTCACTAAATTTAGGTATTGTTTTGTACATCGCAGGAAAGAAAACAAGACTAGCCGACCAGCGTCCATAGCTTTTCATTTTTCTTGGCTCAGCCTTTATCTTTACCGTTTTAAGCTGCTGCTGTAGTTCTTTTAAAATAATGGTCTTGTTCCCGTTCAAAAATTGCTTGAGATCCATCTTTACCGTGCGGAAACCAATTGCGGAAAAAATGAGAGAATCTGTCTTTGAGATTTCATCTTGGCGGTAGCTCAGGATATAATGTCCTAAAGAATCAGAAACAGTACCAATAGCCTTGTTTTTAATGCCAATACTGACAAAAGGAACTGGCAGCCCGGTGAGTGCGTTTATAGTTTTTCCAGGTAATTCTTCGCCCTGGGCACGAACTTTAATTGCAAAAATAAAAAAAGAAGCGAGGATAAAAAGGACAGAAATTTTTAATGTCGAATACCGGGAAGTGATATTTTTTTGCATATTGAAGGACGTTTCAATAAAGATGAGATATAGGGTACAAAGGTTGCAAGCATATGAATTATTAGCATGTTGTATTCCAAAAATACGCTGCGGGAAAGTGTTGTTTAAATAGAATCCTAAAAAAGCAGAATAGCCATGAAAACTATATTGAAACTGACCTTGATTTTTATAATCCTTATCATCAACAATAGTAAAGCACAAAATGTAAAGAAAACAAATTCCAGTGAGATCACCCCAAATGTGACAACCAGCGATAGGAGTAGTAAAGATGAGCTCTATATTGGAAAAAAATTTTATTCAGACGACGAGCTCAACACTTATACTTTTATAACCTCAAAAAAAATCAATGATGAGGATAGTTTAACATATTCGATTTATAAAAAAAACGGTACGGAACGCTATTCATTCAGCATAGAAAAGCTAGTTTCAAATGAGGATAAGGAATTGTATCAAATTTTGGACTTGTTTTTATTTACCCATTACAAACCTGAAAATCATCGGGTTAAAATATTAGATACTACAAATGGGTATTCAGTTTTATTGGTAAAAAAAATGAAATTTTAAAAAAATGGCAATTTGACTTAGATAGTAGCAAAGTAAATAATATTTGGGCAGGCAAATATAAATGCAATTTTCTTCGGATCAGGGAAGAGTCTGCAGATCCACGTGCTTATGCAATGATTGTGATCACCATCAAAGGCAACAACGCAACATTTCAATTAGAGGGCTATAATGAGGTCATAAATAAAAAATCACTGGTTTTAAGTAGCGGCCCAAACAAAATCATTTTATATGAAAAAAATCAAAAAGAATCCAAATTTACCATCACAAAGAGTAATAATAAATTAATACTAACCAGTGATTTGCTAAATAAAATCACTGGTGAAGTTGAAACGTATAAATTGGAAAAGAATTAGCTTGTAGCCAGCATAGGTCAAAAAATTACTCCAGACTCAACTAACCAAGCTTAATAATATTGTATGAGCATAGCTATTTCTTAAATGCCTTAAAAAATGATAATAGCTTCGTCATCTCCTTAAAAAGTGAAAAAACATATATAACAGCAATCCGCCTTTTAGTCCATCCAATAATCATTTAACCCTCTAAAAACAATGTCTCGCAATCAATATATTACAAGGCTTTTAGTTATAAGTTTATTTATATTAACTCACAATCTAACATATGCTCAAATAGATAAACCCTTTAAAAATGATTGGGCTAGAGATGAATTGAGAGGTAAGGTTAAACAAATTGATCATTACACCGATAAAAAGCTTCAAAAAAGAATAACCTATAACTTATCTGGATTTCAGACGAAATACCAATCTTACAGTCAAAGTATGCCACAAGAGGTTTTCTCTTCTTATGAATCATTTTATGATACCAAAGGAAATTTAATTAAGGATATTGGAGGTGATTTCACCACTATTAATAAATACGATGAACTAGGAAATCTAATCGAGAATAGAGTCCTTATGACAGGTAATCAGAAAACACGCAGCCTGCAAACTTTTCAATATGCAAATCGAAATATAACCTATTCTAAGCAGACTAATTTTTTGTATAACAGTATTGAAATTGATTTTATAAATGAGATCGAATATTTATATAATGAAAAAAAGCTCCTGATTGAAGAAATAGTAACTTTTACAAGAGCAAATAAGCTACTTTTAAACGAAAAGATTTTATATGGTTATGACAATTTAAACCGCCGGAGGAGTAAAACGAAGTTTAATGGAAGAGGCGATACCACACAGAGATTTGAATATGATAGCGTAGGGCGAACAATATTAATGGGTTCAAGATTTCCTAATAAAATTCAACGAACTAGTTCATCGGATTATAATGAATATTACAAATACGATAAAAATGGTAACCGAGTTGAGATATCCAACTTTAGCACCAAAGGAATTCCAATTTATAAAGGTGAATATAAATTTGATGTGAGTGGAAACTGCATTAGTCATGCACATTACATGAAGAATCAACTTACCGGAGAAACTACTTATTTATATGATAGCAATGGGTGGCTAACTGAAGAGATCGGGTATACTTATGGTGAGCTAAAAGAAAAGATTTTATATACCAGGGATAACCATGGGAATATTATAAAAAGAATACATTTTGATGGAAAACAGAAACAGACCTTATTGCTAGAATATCGTATTATTTATTATTAATAAACAAGAAAAACTTATGTAGGAATGGTCGGAAGAGAAAGCAAATAACATTTCCAAATTTCAGTCAAATAAGAAAACATAGAAATTATGGGCAGGAACACGAGAAGCGACAAATAGGACGGGAGTGTCACCTGAGCTGTGTCAGATTCTAAATTAATGCTTCTCTGTCATGGTTATATAGGTTATTTTTGGAACATCCCTTGTCTTTATCGGTTCACTTATAAACACCATCTCTAATTAATAATCTACGTTTACAACTTGTAAACCATGTTTATTGCCAAAACCTCTAATTAAACTCTAATAGTTAGCCTAGCTATTAGTACCAACATAAATTCGGCTTAACAGGACTTTTGTATCGTGAAGGATTTAAAGATATTGTTCAGTGTATCCATGCAAAGCACTGTCCATCCAGATTGCTCTCAAGGTCAAGGATTATTTCGATCTAATTTAAATTCTTGTTCGCAGCAAGCATTATCGTTATCAGATTTATACGCATACAAAAACCAAAAAAACTTTTGTATTGCTATCGGATCATCTTCGGCTCTTATCGGATCATATCGGCTCACAAGTGCTGATTTTTTTATTAAATTTGTATATGAGCAAAGTTAATGTGCATACGCAAATCCTGGGCCTGAACTGGAAACTAATCGGTTTGATAAGCGATATCGACAGATTTGATGCGGCTTGGCAGGCGATCGAACGTAAAGAGGGGCAAACCTTAAAAGAATTGAAGTACATTGCTACAGTTAGTAGTGTTGGAGCCTCTACACGTATCGAAGGATCAAAACTTAGTGACCAGGAAGTTGATGTTCTCTTAAGAAACATGGATATATCTAAACTCGAAGATCGAGATCAGCAGGAAGTTGTTGGGTATTTCGAGGTATTGGATGCGATCGACGAAAGCCATCAGTATATGAATATTTCAGAGACCGAACTGAAAAACCTGCACAACCAGCTTTTGAGGTATAGCGAAAAAGACAAATGGCATAAAGGAAATTATAAGCAACATACGAATTCAGTAGAGATGACATTGCCTGATGGGAGCAAACAGATCATTTTTCAGACAACCCCTCCGGGTTTTGCGACAGAGGATGCGATGCGAGCATTGATTGATTGGTATGAAAGCGATAAGGACACCCACTCATTGGTGAAAAGTGCATTATTCTGTTATGAGTTTCTATCTATACACCCATTTCAGGACGGGAATGGAAGACTGAGCCGTCTGCTAGCTACCTTGCTTTTGCGCAAAAATGGATATCAATGGATAAGATATGTAAGTTTTGAGCACGAGATCGAAAGTAAAAAAACAGAGTATTATGGTGTACTTAGGTCTTGCCAAGCGTTAAGGCCAAATGAAGATATATCTGCATGGGTATCCTTTTTCTTGGAAAGTCTTAAAAATATCCAAGAAGCATTGATGCGTAAACTTGAAAGTCGAAACGTCATCCAATCACTATCACCAAAAGACAAGATACTGATTGCTATCATTGAAAGCAATCCTGGGATCAAAACCGGCGATCTAGCCGTAAAAACCGGTTCATCTGGTTCAACTATAAAAAGGATGGTTGAGAAATTGATTAAACAAAAACTTATAGAACGTCATGGGGTTGGACCTGGATCTTATTATACGCTATTGTGATCGGATCAGAATCGGCTCGTATCGGTCCATATCGGATCATAATCTAACCACTTGCCCTTCAAAAAGCGAAATCTCAATCTTGATCGAACTGACCGACATCAATGTCGGTCAGTTGTGATACCATATTTAAAATTTTCTTAATCTGATTGTTACTTCAATCAAATACATCAGAAATGATTGAAATAACAAACAATTAGATTAAGTTGACAAGACAAATTACAACTGATTTCCGTTTACATTGCCAGCAATCTACCTAAAGAGCTTCATAACTTTCACATCACCAGTATCCTCTTCATCCTTATTCCGTTCTAACAGTTTCTCCTGTAATGCAGACATCTCAGTACTAACCTTCGTATCGATCACCTTCGCATAATGTTGGGTTGTTTTCAGGCTATTGTGCCCAAGCATCTGGGATACAGTCTCAATCGGAACACCATTTGAAAGCGTAATAGTGGTTGCAAAAGTGTGCCTGGCAAGATGATACGTAAGCACCTTAGTGATGGTACAAAGATCTGCGATCTCTTTGAGGTACCCATTCATTCGCTGGTTGGTGAGCATTGGCAACGCCACTTTTCTCCATCGGCATATCCTGTGGTTTTTATACCTGTCAAGAATTACTTTTGCCTCATCCAACAAGGGGATGTGACAGGGTGTTTCCGTTTTCTGTCTTTTAATGAAAATCCATAAATTACCGTCATCACCTTTTGAAATCTGATCCAATCGAAGCTGCTTCACGTCTATATAAGAAAGGCCGGTATAGCAACTGAAAATAAAGATGTCGCGAACGATGTTTAATCTTTCAAGCGGAAACTCCCTGTTTTTAATTCGATTCAACTCTTCCATATTCAGAAAAGTCCTTGCCTTAGCTTTAGCAGTATTTCGATAATTTAAAAATGGATTCCCGACTATCCACCCGGCGCCAAGGCAATACAGCATGATTTTTTTCAGGTGAACAATATATTTCCTGGCAGACATTGCATTATTTCCTCGATCTATTCTAAGAAATAGCTCATAATCGGTGATAAATTTAAAATCAACCTTTTTGATGTTGATGTCCTGAACCTCATATTTGAGCTGAAGAAATTGTTTAACATGCCTGATGGAACTCTGATAGGATTGAAATGTGCTATAGCTATACCCTTTACCAATTAGTTTTTCTAGATTATCATTGTGTTTTTGATAAATTTTAAGGAGCGTGTAGTTTGATGAATTCTTTCCGGTAAGATGATCCCTCAGCACAAGTGTGGTTACCTCTTCCTCTTTTTCAATAAGAGCTGTGTGAAACCGACAGACTTTCGAGGCGAGCGTATCAAGGTAATCGTTAAGCTCTTTGATTTCGTCTTTTTGACCGATTCCCCGACCTTTAATCGTGGACCAGTAGGTTGGAATAATTTCCCTGCCGACTGAATACTCCGAATGTTTTCCGTTCACGGTAATCCGCAAATAAATGGGCATCACCTCGCCCTTCAATAATTTTTTTGATCTTTTCAAATAGAAAAAAGATGGAAATTGTAACTCATAATGATACATTTAAAAATTAAACAAATGTACATTTGAGCCAGTGAGTCATTAAGATGTTCGTCAATCGAACAAACTATAAATCAATCATTTACGATGATAAACTCGAACATTCCAAAATGTTCTGGTTTCGACTTTTCCATTAATCTACTGGCCGTTAATGCTTTACAAAAATTAGTCAATTTCCGACTCACTAAACTAGTCATTCAGAATGAACAACCATGGGTCTTAATGTGTTATTAAACCAGAACAAAGTCTTGAAAATCAACGATTTGCGCGACAATGTTCTGGTTTTAATCTAAGGAAGTGGTCCCGACGAGAATCGAACTCATATCTAAAGTTTAGGAAACTTCTATTCTATCCGTTGAACTACGGGACCGATACTAATATGGATGAATAAATTAGTGAGGCAAATATAACAAAAGTTTTTAGCTGTAAAAGTCTATTATTCTCTTGAATTTTTTGGCTTATCTGTATGGAGTTACGTTCTTAATCAACAGCATTTATCCGGATTTTGTGGTCAAAAATGCCATCTCTAATATACCATAATGAAGATAGCGTAGCAAGAAAGGGATATCCTGCTACGCTATCTGATCTGAACCCTGGTTTAACGAATAATGCTGCCTTCGTTAAACTTTTCTACCGGGGCTACAAAAGTAAGTTTACCTTCGGCATTCTCTGCCATTAAAATCATCCCCTGAGATACAATACCCTTGATTTCGCGAGGGGCTAGATTAACAATCATGCTTACCTGTTTACCCACAATATCTTCTGGTTTATAATGCTCAGCAATGCCCGAAACAACTGTTCGTTCATCTATCCCGGTATTAACGGTAAGCTTTAACAGTTTTTTTGTTTTTTCTACTTTTTCTGCAGCAACAATTGTGGCTACGCGGATATCCATTGCAGAGAAATCATCAAAATTGATGTTTTCTTTTGCTGGTGTAGCTACAGCATTATTTGTTGCATTTGCTGATTTGCTCTGGTTCAGTTTTTCGATCTGAAAATCGATTTCTGCATCTTCAATTTTCTCGAATAATAAAACGGCATCACCGATTTCATGACCGCGTTTTAATAAATCTACAGCGCCCGCATCATCCCAATCGTGACCACCGTTTTTAAGCATATTCATTAGTTTCTCTGCTGTAAAAGGCAGGAACGGTTCGATTAGCACCTGAATATTAGCGGCGATTTGAAGGGAAAGGTGTAAAATGGTACGAACCCGGTCTTCATCTGTTTTAATTAATTTCCAGGGCTCTGTTTCGGCCAGGTATTTATTGCCTAAACGGGCCACGTTCATTACTTCTGATAAAGCTTCTCTAAATCTATAGTGCTCTATCGAAGCAGAAATCTTTGCCGGATAGCTGGCTAACTCCTCTATTACGGCCTGATCTACTGGGGTAATTTCCATACAGGTAGGTACCACGCCATTGAAGTATTTATGGGTAAGCACCATTACACGGTTAATAAAATTACCTAAGATAGCCACCAGTTCATTGTTATTTCTGGCCTGAAAATCTTTCCAGGTAAAATCATTGTCTTTGGTTTCTGGGGCGGTTGCCGTAAGTACATAACGTAAAACATCTTGTTTTCCTTCAAACTCGCGCAGGTATTCGTTTAACCAAACCGCCCAGTTTTTTGAAGTCGATATTTTCTGACCTTCGAGATTTAAAAACTCGTTTGCCGGAACATTATCTGCCAGGGTATAATCGCCATGCGCCATGAGCATAGCAGGGAAGATGATGCAATGGAAAACGATATTATCTTTCCCTATAAAATGCACCAGTTTAGTTTCATCACTTTTCCAATATTCTTCCCAGCCACATTTATCGCTCTCGTAATTGCTGATGTAATATTCTTCGGCCTTTGGATTCCAGACATCTAATTTGGCATAATTGCAAAGTTCTTTAGTAGCCGAGATATAGCCAATTGGCGCATCAAACCAAACATATAATACCTTTCCTACGGCATCGCGAAGGGGAACACGCACCCCCCAATCTAAATCGCGGGTCATGGCACGGGGCTGTAAACCGGCATTTAACCAGCTTTGGCATTGCCCGTAAACATTTGGGCGCCATTCTTTATGGCTTTCTATATAAGTTCTTAACCTTTCCTCGTATTTATCCAGCGGCAGGAACCAGTTTTTAGTCTCTTTTAAGATGGGCTGATCACCAGAAAGGGTAGATTTTGGATTAATCAGATCGGTTGCATTTAGGGTTGAACCACAGTTTTCGCACTGATCTCCATAAGCATTTTCGTTACCACATTTCGGGCAGGTACCGGTAATGTATCGATCGGCAAGAAACTGTTTTGCCGAAGGATCATAATATTGTTCTGTAACTTCTTCTGTAAAAACGCCTTTATCGTAAAGTGTTTTAAAGAAATCTGATGCGGTTTGGTGGTGCGTATGTGATGAAGTACGGTGGTAAATATCAAAAGAAACCCCAAACTCTTTAAAAGAATCGCCAATAATTTTATGGTATTTATCTACCACTTCTTGTGGCGTAATCCCTTCTCTCTTGGCTTTTAACGTAATTGGCACGCCATTTTCATCAGATCCGCAAATGAACTTTACATCGCGCTTGTTCGATCTCAGGTAACGGACATAAATATCTGCAGGAATGTACACACCAGCCAGGTGCCCGATATGAACAGGCCCATTGGTATAGGGAAGTGCTGCCGTTACGGTATATCTTTTTATTTTACTATTATCCAAAACAATTTTTATTAATTTGGCAAAGATAAGTGTTTTGAAGATGATTAAGCAGCCCCCGTATTTAAAAAAAGGAGATAAGATTGCCCTGGTTTGTCCGGCGAAGAAATTACCGAAGTCTATTGATAAAGCCATAGCGCTTTTAACTAACTGGGGGCTGGAAGTAATTATTGGTAAAAGTGTTTATGCAGATTACCATCAATTTGCAGGAACAGATGAGCTGAGGGCTTCAGATATTCAACAATTTTTGGATGATCCTGCTATTAAAGCCATTATTGCAGGGAGGGGTGGCTATGGTACGCTGCGGATTATTGATGAACTAGACTTTACACAATTTAACTTACAGCCTAAATGGGTGGTTGGTTTCAGCGATATTACTGTTTTACTCTCTCATATTATTTCGCAGAGCGGGATGCAATGCCTGCATGGGCAGATGCCTTATACCTTTGAAGAAAGTACACCTGAAGCTTTGGTTTCTTTGCAAAAGGCGTTATTTGGAGAAAAACAGCATTATACATACGAGAGTGAATTTACCAATCGTTCTGGAGAGACGGAAGGGATATTGATTGGCGGAAATTTAACGCTTCTGACCGTGCTGCAAGGCTCTGCCTCGGAAATGGATTTCGATGATAAAATTCTTTTCCTGGAGGATGTTGGTGAACACGAATACAGCATAGACAGGATGTTGCGCATGCTGAAGCGTGCGGGCAAGCTTGCAAACTTAAAAGGACTAATTATTGGTGCTTTTAATGAAATTGAGGAAGAAAAAATCTCTTTCGGACAAACTGCCGAAGAGGTGATCTGGGATATTGTGGAGGAATATGATTATCCGGTTTGCTTCAATTTTCCAACCGGACATATTGAAAATAATTTAAGTATGGTTTTAGGTGCACGGGTAGCCTTAAAAATTGAAACAAATAACGTTCACTTTAAATATTTATAACATGGCAATTTTTGATAATTTGGGTAAATACCGCAACACAGGCTTGCTATTAATGCGCATTGGCCTTGGCATTATGTTCATTGTTCACGGCTTCCCTAAGCTGGCTGGCGGCCCTGCCGGCTGGGAGCAACTGGGTGGAAGCATGAAGGTAGTAGGGGTAAACTTTTTACCCGTGTTTTGGGGATTTATGGCCGCCGTAGCTGAAACATTTGGTGGCTTTTTATTAATTGTGGGCTTGTTCTTTAGACCGGCCTGTATTTCGCTTGTATTTACCATGATTATTGCAGCTTTAGTTCACTTTGGTAAGGGTGATGGCTTAGGCGAAGCAAGTCATGCCATTGAGTTAGGTATCGTATTTCTGGGCTTAATTTTTATTGGCCCAGGAAAGTATAGTGTGGATAAGAAGTAAAGAAAATATTCTAAACGCAAAAAGCCAGCAAATGCTGGCTTTTTGCGTTTAGAATGGCTGCTAATCAAATCAACCTATACTATTTTATTAATACCCTGGATTCTGTTGTCCGGCTAATACCGGGTTAGCCTGAGTTTCTACCGTTGGGATTGGCCAGATAAACCTAAAGCTTGTTGCAGCACCTGTATATGGTATAGCGGCAATTGATCTTGCGCCTGTATACCCTGCAGCTGCATTATAGGCAGAAAATGCCACAGTAGAACTTGTTTTGGCAGGAACACCATTAGGACCGTATAAATTTTCTTTAGCCAGACGGTGAATATCCATCCAACGTTTACCTTCGCCTAAAAACTCTATTCTTCTTTCGTTAATGATGCCTTGGATTAGACTCGCTGCAGTTGGGAAACTGGCAGCAGTATACCGATCTGCGGCGAGAACTGATCTGTTTCTAACCGCATTTAATAAGGCTAAAGACTGAGTGGCATTTCCTGTTCTGGCATAAGCCTCAGAAACGTTTAGCAATACTTCTGCATACCTGATAATTGGATTTGCATCTGTCCAGGTTGCGGGATCTTTATATTTAGAACTGAAGTAATATTTAGCCGCAACTCCGGTTGCAGCATCAGTTGTAGCTAATAACGTTCTGCGGGTATCTGTTGCTTTCCATGATGGATCATTCCAGATAATTGGAGAGATTACTGCTAAAGCCCTGCCAGGAGCTTTTGAATACATGGTACTTAATGATCCATTGGTTCCTGCGCTACGGATTGTGGAGTTTTCAATGGAGAAGATTGATTCTGTGTTACCGTAATTCGCACCTACACTTGCGAACGGTCCATCAGGAGTAGCTGTCAAAGCATACCCACCAAGTGCGGCTGGTGCTGTGAATGTAGCAGCAGCTGCTGCTGTTCCTAACTTTGCACCTTCGGTAATTACACCCGCATAATCGCCCATATGTAGTTTGACTCTGGTTTTTAAAGCTACCGCCGCTCCTTTTGTTCCTCTGGTGATTCTAAGAGATGCCGATGATTGCGCAGCTAAATTAGTTTCAGCGAAATCAAGATCTGAAAGGATTAAATCATATCCTTGTTTAACTGTACCACGTCCTTCATTTTTAAATTGATCTACCAGTTCTGGCGTGTTAATGCCTACTGTTCTAAGTACTACACCCTGATGTGTTGCACCTGTAGTTTCGTTATAGGGACGGGCGAAATGAATTAACAATTCATGATAACTTAATGCTCTTAAGAAACGGCATTCGGCTTCACCCGCAGTGGCAACATCAGCAGTAATTGTACCTGCAGCAGCAGCTTCCTTTAATTTAGTAATTACGATGTTAGCACGGTTAATTGTAGCATACAAACTTGTCCACAAAGCGGTGTTGTTTGCGGTAGTGGCGTCATAGCTATTTTCATAGGTTACCAGGAAGAATGAAGGGATGGCCATCATGTCTTCACCTCTCATATCGCCCTGAATGGTATTGGCCGCTCCAAATGGATAGCCCCGGTTACTGCCATCTGTATACGGGCTTGATTGAGCAGCACTATATACTCCAGTAATTGCTAAAGCGGCACGTTGCGGATTTGAATAAGCATCATCTTCAGCAAAAGTATTATCTGGTACAATTTCTGTATATTTTTTGCATGATCCTGCAAATAACATTAAGCCTAACAAGGGCAATACCCAGGCTTTTTTATTTTTGAAATATCTATTTTTCATCATTAATATCTTTAGTCAGTTAAAATCTTACGTTAGCGCCGAACGTAAAAGTACGCTGTTGAGGGTTTCCGTTGAAGTCTGTTCCGTATCCTGCAGTGGCCGAAGCTGTTGTATTTGTTTCCGGATCTAACCCTTTATAACCCGTAATTACAAATAAATTTTGCGCTGAAGCATATATTCTAATACCGCTAACTTTTAATTTGCTTACAATATTTTCTGGTACTTTATAACCTAATGCAACATTATCAAGTCTTAAGAATTTACCATCCTCAAGGAAACGTGTTGTAGCATCTCCATCTCTGTTGATGAATGTAGATCTTCCAAACCATTGTCTTGGCGTAACACCATCACCTGGATTAGATACACTTTGCCATCTACCTAAAATTTCGGCACCGTTATTTACGAAGTTTTGGTTTAATTGATCAACACGTGTTCTGTTGTAAATTTTGTTTCCGCCCTGGAATCTTAAAAATACATTTAAATCAAATCCTTTGTAAGTGAATGTATTGTTAAATCCTCCAAACCATTTTGGAAGTGAACTACCTAACACTTTTTTATCTGCTGAGGCAGATAGCGTTGCAGTAGCACCAGTCGCACCTGGGTTCGCGGGATCGTAAACATTATACGTTTGATTACTTACATTACCCTGGATAATCTGACCATTTCCTTTCACATATAGGGGATTACCATTCGCTGGATTAACACCGCCATATTCATAACCATAGAAAGCATTTAACGATTCTCCTACACGAATAATGTTGTAAGTGCTAATCTGATCCTGACCTTCTCTTAAAGATTCTACAATATTCTTTTGAGTAGTAAATGTAAAGTTTGCATTATAACTGAAATCTTTGGTTTTTACTACCTCTCCGCCGAGTGAAAATTCAAAGCCAGAATTTACAATATTACCAACGTTTTGAGTGATGGTATTCGAAGGAACGCCTAATGATGGTGCAGTTGGTGCATTCTGAACCAGACCATCAGTATTTTGTCTGAAATAATCTGCTGCGAAATTAACTTTGCCCGCAAATAAACCTAACTCTAAACCAACATCAACTTTCTTTTGAGATTCCCATTGTAAATTATAGTTACCAATGTTACTAAATCCAATACCTGGCTGAGCACCATAAACGGCTGCATTATATTGGCCTAAATATCTAAAATTTCCAATATTCACATTTCCTACTTCAGCATATGATCCACGGATACGCAGATCTGAAATAAAACCTAAAGCGGAAGAGTTTTTAAGGAATGATTCTTCAGAAATACGGTAAGCTGCTGATACACCCGGAAAATACCCTACGCGATTTGCTGCCGGTAGATTTGAATTTTTATCAGAACGAATAGATCCGCCAATGTAATATTTGTTCTTATAGTTATAGTTAACGCGTGCTAAATAAGACTCTAAGGCAGTTCTAGCTAACCCTCCGGATGCAGTCGGTGTTACGAAAGTTCCACTTATGATATTTTGGTTCCAATAGATATCTGTTAAATTGGAAACAGATGCTTGATAAAAAGATGTTCTATCATTTTGAAACTCCTGTACCAATGTTACACTTAGATTGTGTGCATCTGCAAAGCTTTTGTTATATGATAAGACGTTTTGAAGATCCAACCTGATACTTGGAGTAAATGCCTGAGACATGCTTCCATTACTACTTACCCCATCTCCTGCACGAGGATCTGTGTAACTAAAATCATCTACATTCTGATTATCAACACCTACCTGGGTTCTAAATTTCAAACCATCGAAAAGATTAACCTCTGCATAAGCCGTTGCCAATAAACGATAGGTTTGAGATCTTCTGATGTTATTATCCAATACGAAACGTTGGTTACCAATGTTATCGGAAATTGTAATTAAGTTATTTCCTCTGCCTAAAGCCGTTCTGTTTGGTGCAATATTGTAACCTGTTACATTTGCATCATCATAAACAGGCACGTTAGGTAACATACGTAAACCGCCGAAGATATTTCCTGACAATGTATTACTCCCTGTTTGAGGACCTGTGTTATCCTGATAAGTAAAACCAGATGTTAAACCGAAGCTAAACACTTTGTTCACTTTTTGATCAAAATTGGCTTTCAAAGAATATCTTTTTAAGGAGTTAGAGATGATTACACCCTCCTGATCGCTATATCCTAATGAGAAATAATATTTTGCTTTTTCTGTACCGCCAGATGCAGATACATTGTGGTTTTGCTGAGTAGCTGTTCTAAAAAGAAAGTCCTGCCAATCTGTATCTACAATTCCTCCTTGTCCATCAGGCATAGAGAAAGCCTGAGGTGCATTTCCTGCAGCAACCAAACGCTCATTTGCAACTTCAATAAATTCCGTAGCATTTAACTGATCATATTTTTTAGACACCTTACCTACCGCATAATAACCATCATAAGTGAAAGTAGCTTGTCCGGCTTTACCTTTTTTAGTAGTAATTAAGATAACACCACCTGCAGCTCTTGATCCGTAAATAGCTGTTGATGCTCCATCTTTTAATACTTCGAATGATTCAATATCATTCGGATTAATATCGGCCAATGCATTTGAAGAGGTGAAACCGCCCACATCACCTGAGAAGATTGGAACCCCATCAACAACATATAATGGTCCCTGGCCGGAAGTGATTGTATTTGTACCACGAATACGAACCTGAGCTGGTTGACCTAATAATCCATTTGCAGTAATTACCTGAACACCGGCTGCTTTACCTGCTAAAGCCTTATCAAATGAAGGGATAGCTCTATCTGTAAATTCCTGAGCAGATACACTTGATTGAGAACCTGTAACATCTTTTCTGTTTACCGATCCATAACCCACTACTACAACATCAGATAGCGATCTTGCATCGTTAGTTAAAATTACATTGAGCACATTTGAATTGGTAACAACACGAGATACAGGGGAATATCCTATAGATGAGAATTCGATACTTGCACCTGTTGTAGCCCTGATAACGAATTTGCCATCCGCAGCTGTAGTGGTTCCACCAGCTGCACCTTTAATTTTTACACTTACACCAGGGAGTGGTAAACCATCTTCCTTGCCTGTAACTGTTCCAGTGATTGTTCTGTCTTGAGCCATAGCACTCCCTGCTAGCAACAAGAACATGAACAAACTTTGTAAAAGTTTTTTCATAAATTAGTTTAGTTTAGTTAATAATTCCTCTAATATATGACTTGAAACCTGTAATGCAAATTTTACAAACAAATTTAAATTTGTTCATAAAACACAAGAAAGCCCAATGAGGTTAACATTTTATGGCAGAAACTCATAATAACGCTCCTTTGCGAGTTTTTAAGGATAAATCAGCGCTTATATGGCTATTTTTTTAACTGAAAAGATACAATTACATTAAAACGAGATAATAGAAATAAGTGTTATGTAAAGGCCGGAGGAAAGGAAATCATTGCATTATGATCTTCATTCTCGTTTTATTACACAAAAAGATTATTGAAAACCAGATTAAAGCAATGAAATAAAATGATTCCAAAGATCTTTAGCTATTTGTTAATTATAAAAATTTTCCAAAAAAAAAGAGGCTGTTAAAAAAACAGCCTCTTTAAAAGGATAAAGCAAACTTAGACTATGGGTTTTGTGGACCAATATTCGGATTAGCATTAATTTCATCACGGGGAATCAGAAATAGAAATCTTGGATCACCAGCTGGAATCTGCAGCACGTTAGCTACTGAAGTTGCAACAAAATTTGGAACATTTGTAATTGTTCTATCCAAGGGTAAGTTTAAGCGCTTAAGATCTAAGTATCTAAAACCTTCACCCCAAAGTTCAACTCTACGGTTCACCATTATCTCGTCAACTAAAGCAGTACCCGTTTTTGCACTCTTAACTGCACTTAAATCTCTTTTGGAAACTAAAGTAAACAAAGCTGTTTGTGCCAAACCATCTTGTCCGCTTCTGGCGTAAGCTTCAGCCAGGATCAAATGCATTTCAGCACTCCTCATCCATGGCACATCACCCAAAGAAGGGTCGCCTACAACTTTAACAGAGAATTTTCTGGTCATGAAATTTCTTCTCACGAAAGTGGTTAAAGGCAAAGGGAAGTTTGTTGCAGTTGGTGCAGGCTCCCACATTTTCTTTCTTACATCTGTTGCAGAAATTAAATTATACAAATTTGAATTGATCATTTTCGGCGTTGCACGCTGATAACTGGAATTTGCGTTATAGGCAATTTGTGCATAGAATGATCCAAAAGTATCACCTTGTTCAGTTGTAGGATTAGATCCCCACATGTACTCTGACAAATTAATATTATTAAAACCGGTTTGATAGTCTGCCTGACTCATTAACGGAAATGCATTGCCATCAACAACTTCTCTGGCGTATTTTATAGCATTAGTATAATCTCCCATTGTTAGCGCTACTCTAGCTCTAAGTCCTTTTGAAACCCAAATACCTGCATGCGTTTTATTTGGAACAGTAGTTGCATTTAAAGCGATAGCAGCATCTAAATCGGCTAGAATTGCTGCATAAACTGTTTCCACACTCACCCTTGGCATCTTAGTATCTGTAGATTTTAAAGGTAATGGAACTGCAAGCTGGTTATTAGGCTTAGCTGCCGGATTGTATCTTGTGCCATAAAATTGCACCAAATAAGAATAGGCATATGCCCTTAAGGTTAAAGCCTCAGCTTTAATTCTTGCTTTTTCAGCAGGAGTACCATCAGCAGCATCAATATTATCGATAATGTAATTTGCATTGCCAATCATCCTGAAGAATGTACGGTAATAATAGAGGTTACTAGCTGCGTTATCAGTACGGGCAGCCACATAATTACCTTCACCGGTTGAAGTAAACCAAGTTGCTGCGGCCTGATGTAAATCTTCACCCATAAAGTCTATGCCCAGAAGAATCCCGGCAACACCTGGTTTTCCCTGCGCGTTGGAAGTTGTCTCGGAAGTTCTTTCAAACATATAGCGGTAAATACCATTTAAGGCTACACTTGCGTTTGCTGTTGTTGAAAATATCGATGTATTATCAACCCTATCCGTTGGTGTTGTTTGAAGAGAATCCTTTTTACAGCCCGATCCACCTAAAATCATAGTGGCGAAAATCGCTGAGTAAAATATCTTTTTCATATCTGTTTTGATATTAATAATTAAAAATTAAAAAGAAGCATTTAATCCTACACTCAAAATTCTCGCTTGTGGGTATACATTTGCATTCGTACCGTCAAACGATTCTGATGGGTTTAAACCTTTTCTTTTTGAGAATAAGTGGAGGTTTTCTGCGGTTACAAATAATCTGGCATTGTTTACATCAATTTTGCTCAACCATTTTTTAGGTAAACTGTACGATAAATTGATGTTGCGGATAGCCAGATAAGATGCATCAATTAACCACCTGGTGGATGTTGCGTTGATGTTCGTAGAATTACCAAAATCAGCTCTTGGGATATTGCTTGTCGTGTTGGTTTGCGTCCATGCATTTAACAGATCTTTATGCAATGCTGTTCCATATGAGCTGGTACTCATTAAACCCTGGTAGTTACTATCAAAGAATTTACCACCGATCTGGTAGTTAACCAATACCGATAACGACAAGTTTTTGTATGAGAATGAGTTAGTAAAAGAGCCCATTAGATCAGGAATAGCAGATCCTGAACGATCAAAGACAGCATTTGACTGGTTAGTTGTGTATTCAACACCATTAACTATCCTCTTATTAACAGCCGCAATTGTTTGTGCGGGATCCGGAACATATAAAGCTGCACCATCTGCAGGATCTACACCAGCATATTGCCTTAACCAGAACTGATAATAATCATAACCAACTTCTCTTCTTTTTGTACCACTTACGATAGTAGGTGTTTCTACAGGGAGCTTAGTTACTTTATTTTTAAGGATTGTCCAGTTAGTGATCAAATTCCAGTTGAAGTTTTCTGTTCTAACAATATCAGCACCTAACATTAATTCTACACCTGAATTGTACATAGCACCAACATTCTGGTTAATTCTTGTTACAGGATCAGATAGTGGCTGAGGTACACTAAATAACAAATCGTTTACTGTTTTTTTGAAGTATTCGAACTCGCCGTAGACTCTTCGTTTCAGGAACGAAAAGCTAAGACCAGAGTTGAAAGTATTTTGAGATTCCCATTTCAAAAGTGGGTTTGCAGCAGAGGTTAAAAGTGCGCCTGGTTCCAATCCACTATTATAGCCTAAATCGTAAAAGGCTCTATCTGGATAATAATCATTATTACCTGCATTAGTACCTGTGGTGAATAATATTGCATTATTACCTACCTCACCATAAGATACTTTTACCCTTAAATCATCAAGCCAGGAAACATCTTTTAAGAAATCTTTATTAACAGACCATGATCCACCTAATGAATAGAAGGTTCCCCATCTGGAATCTGGTGAAAATCTGGAAGAACCATCACGTCTTAAAGATGCATCGAAAAAATATTTCTCTTTATAATTATAACTTGCTTTTGAAAAATAAGACTCTATCTTATCATTATCAGCCTGTCCGCCTGAGCTATTTGCTGTTACAAAATTGGCAAATTCTGTATTACCCTGTAAAATCAAACCTGTTCTACTTGCACTGAAAACCCGATAATTGTAATCATAATTTTCATGCCCGGCCAAAACCGAGATTGTATGATCACCCAGTGTTTTATTGTAATTTAAAATTTGATTGAAAGTATATGATCTGATGGTATTATTACTTTGCGATTTATAACCATTTTGAGTTACACCATCTCCAACAGTAGGATTCTGATAAGTACTTCCATTATTATTTCTTAAATCGATACTAAATGTAGGCGTAAATGTAAAGTCCTTCAGAAATTTAATCTCTACGTAAGTTCTTGCACTAACCTGATTTCTTCTTGTAAGGTATTCATTTAGTAAAGTCTCATAAACTACATGTCTGGCAGGAGACGCTCCTTGAGGACGGGCAACCGCACCTGGATGGTTTCCATAATCATACCATTGCTCACCTGTTAAATTGTTCATAATTGGCTGGCCGGCAGCATCAAAAGCATGAACCGGGTAAATTGGACCAATACCTCTGGTAAATGAAAATGCATTAATGAAGCTTGCACCGCTACCCGTAAAAGAGTCATTTGCTGTATTTGCCGTAGTCATCGATCCTGCAACATTCAAACCAGTTTTTAACCAAGTTTTAACTTGAGTATTTACATTAACACGTGCATTAAACCGTTGATAATCTGATTTAATATTAAAACCCTGATCATTTAAATATCCCATTGAAACAAAGAAATCTGATTTTTCCGTTTTTCCTGAAAAATTTAAATTTGCATCTGTTCTTTTTCCTTGTCTTGACATGGCATCATACCAATCGAAGTCATCATATAATAATGATGCATTAGGATTAAGTTTCCCATTGGCACCTACAACCTGGCCACCTGGTACATTGAATGGATTATAAACTAAGTTAGTAAAAACATCAGCTGAAGCTGCCGTTGATGCTGCAGCATCTGATAAAGCTGGAGATGCATTATACATCAGGTTATTTTTAATCCCTTGCCAAACTAAAGGATAATATTCTTGCGCATTTACACGCTCATACTCCGGAATACCCCTTTCCGAGAATCCCTGAACAATGCTAGCATTGATTGTTGGTTGTGATGATTTACCTCTTTTAGTTGTAATAATTACAACACCATTTGCTCCTCTTGAACCATACAAAGCTGAAGACGATGCATCCTTTAATACAGAGATGCTTTCGATATCATTTTGGTTGATATCGCCGATACTACCATCATATACTGAACCATCAACAACGTATAACGGTGTATTAGATGCTGAAAATGAGCCAAAGCCACGAATCCTAATGGTTGGAGTGCTTCCTGGCTGACCATTAGACGCACCAACACTAATACCAGGAGCTGACCCCTGTAATGCTGCTACTGCATTTGTTACCGTTCTGCTCTCCAGATCTTTAGCACTTAAAGTGGCTATTGAACCTGTAATTGCTTCTTTCTTTTGCGTACCATAAGCAACAACAACTACATCTGACAATGCCTGAGAATCACTCGCCAGGCCAACGTTAATGATAGCTGAAGATGTTACATTAATTGTTTTAGTTACAAAGCCTAAATAAGAAAATTGTAAGCTTTGTGCTGAAGATGAAGCTCTAATTGAATACTTACCATCTGTACCTGTCACGGCAACATTTTGTGTGCCGAGCGCTTTAACGCTAACGCCCGGAAGAGGAAGACCATCATCCGAAGACGTTACTGTTCCACTGATTGTTCGGTCTTGAGCTGCGGCACTGAATGCGACAAACAAAAGCACGAACAAACTTTGTAAAAGTTTTTTCATGAATTTAAATTAGTTTGTTTGATTAGTTGAATTAAATCGCAATTTATAATATCTCTGAAAGTTATGCAACGGCTCCAAACAAATAAAAGCATTTAGCGTCTACCTGAACAGGCATTTTACATTAAAATGATAATTTTATTAAAAGATTTCCTCAATGCTTAAATTTTACGTAGAATATTACCTTAACACCTAATTTATCTCACAAAAAAGCGCCAACTTTCTGGTGAAAGTTGGCGCTTTGCATGGCTATAGTTTCTAAGCTATTTATTAAGGTTGGGATTATTAATAACCTCTGCCTGTGGTATGGGAAAGGTTAGTTCGTCAGCATCGTAAGCGAATGTGTCTCCTGCAAAAAACAAGTGATTCGTACCTCTGGTAATTGAATGCTTATTACGTTTCATTGCCAAATAAACTTTTCCTTCTCCCCAGAGTTCAATACGGGTTTGCTTATATATCTCTTCTTTTAAAGCCGTACCACTTAATGCATCAACAAAGTTAGGATTAGCAACACGTTCCGTTAACAGCTTCTTAATTTCAGTTCTGGCAAGTGCATCTTGATTTAATCTCGCTTTTGCCTCCGCATTTAAAAGAATCATTTCTTCTACACGCATATATACATAATCGGTGATTACTGTTCTCTGCCCACCTTCAATCCTTGCAGGATCGAAGAATTTTCCTGTTGGTAAAAGGCCACCGTAGTCTGCATTATCGTCAAACTGTTCTTTACGAGCATCGTCTGCAGGGATAGAGGCGTATAACTTATCATCTATAAATTTAGGGTCTCCAGCCCATGCGTAGCTATAAGTAAAGATATCAATTTGTCCCCACCACGAAACTAAGTCTAGGTTACTTGAAATCTGAAGATCGGCTCCCCACATCCAATTCGCGCTATTAGGTAGATTGTTAAATCCATCAGTAGTTACATTTGCTTTGGCTAGTACAGGAAATTTAGGAATGACCTGGTCTGTTAATGACACTACTTGTGCCAAGTCTGCAGTAGTACCTCTTGCTGCATAAACATAGGCCAATAAGCCTTTAGCAACATCAGCATTTATTTCGCCTTTACTTCCTCTGCCATAATCAGCCAACAATATTGCTGCATCTGTTAAATCTTTGATCATTTGATCGAAGATTACAGCAGAAGTTGCCAATGGCTGGTTAGTAGTTTTCGCATCTGTATAAAGTGGAAGAATTTTCTCACTTCCAGTACCATAACCCTGTGCAGCATAAAATTGAGTCAAGTAAAAATATGCATAAGCCCTCATTGCTTTTGCCTGCCCCATACTGTATGCCAAATTTTTATTGGTGAAGGTTGCATTATTACCACCTAAAATATCAATTAATGAATTGGCGCTAAAAATAATCTGATAATAGTAACGCCAAGGAATATACGCAGCATTTTGAGTAAAATCTTTCGTGGCCTGATACCTGATTACAGTGCTATACCAACCGTAATTAAGTGATCCAAGCGCCATATCTGAAGCTAACATATCTGAAAAGATATCGTAACCCTTTTGGCCAAAATCATCATGACCAGTTGTACCACCTGTTCCCGTATTATACATACTCGAGTATAACCCCCTTGTATATGCGTTCAAAACTGATGGATCTCGTAAAGCTTCTTCACTGATCTGTTCCGGAGAAACTTTTTCACTTGGTTTTTCATCCAAGAAACTTTTCTTACACCCACTTGCTAACATCAAAAGTGCAAATGCGATATATATGTATTTAGTATTTTTCATTTTAGTAAGTTTATATTAAAGCTTAACTCTTAAACCAGCAGAAATAGTAGACAAAGGGGAGTATCTGTAAGTATCACTACCTCCGGTTTCAGTACTGTTAGCTGGTTCTGCAGTCATAGGATTTAATCCTGCACGTGCTGTACCTAAATACAAGTTATCGCCAGAAACCCAAACACTTAAACCTGCTAAACCTAATTTGCCTGTAATTTTTGTAGGGAAAGTATAACCTAAGCGCACATTATTGAGCGAAAAATAATCAGCTTTTGTAATGAAACGAGATGATGACGAATTTACATTTGCATCCTGATTGTTCGAAATTCTTGGAACAATTCCATCTCCAGGCTGACTTGGGGATTGCCATCTGTTTAGAATATCCTTGTGCCAGTTATTATTTGCAATCAAACCATTGCCCATTAAACCTGCATAAGCACCGTCATAAACATAACCACCCAAACTATAAAGCATTTGAACACTTAAATCAAATCCTTTATAACCTGTACTCAAATTAATTGCGCCCCTTACATCAGGAATTGCAGACCGGCCATCATATTGCTGAGTAGCATTTTGATAGGTTTTAGTCGTTGTTTTCTTCAGCTGACCTTCCTTATCTGGGTTAGCAGCCAAATAAGAACCTAATGAACCAATATACTCACCCGCTTGATTTTCTAACAAGCCACCATCTGGAACACCATTGTTGTTCGCATCGAGATAATAAGCTTCCCAGGTAGATTTACCATCAGCAGCATCTACTCCCGTATATTTACGCACGTAAAAATCATAGATAGAGTGGCCGACAGACCATGCATAGTTACCTTGAACATCAATTGGTTTTGCTAAACCAGTTGATGGATCAATTGGCATTGCCGTCATTTTGTTTGAGAAAATCTCACCGTTGATTCCTAAATCTAAATAAAAATCTTTCTTTTTAAAAATGTGACCAGTAAGATCAAACTCTAAACCTTGGTTTCTTAATGAACCACCATTTACCTTAACTATCGCATACCCGCTTGATGGGCCAATTCTTCTGTCAAAAATTAAATCATCCGTATTCTTCAAATAATAATCAACAGAACCTGTTAAATAAGTACCTAAGTTAAATTCAACTCCGGTTTGGAACATTTTTGAAGTTTCCCAAGTTAAATCAGGATTACCCACTAAATCAATTGAAAGTCCTGGTTGGTCATTTACGTTATCAATATTAAATGTGTTATATCCTGGATAATAACCAACACCTCCTTGATCACCAATTAAACCGTAACTTGCTTTTAATTTTAATGAGCTGAAGATATTTTGAGATTTCATGAATTCTTCACTCGAGATCAACCAACCTGCGCCTACAGATCCAAATGTGCCCCATCTATTGGTTTTGAATCTTGAAGAACCATCTCTTCTTAAACTTCCTGATAAGAAATATTTCTTTTGATAATCGTAATTAATCTGACCAAAATAACTCTCTAATTTATATTGCTCACTATAAGAGTTGCTTGGATTAGATACAGCACCATTATTCAAATCTTCAGAATCATTTAGAACCAGATTGTATCTTGAAGCTTGTAATGTTTTTAATTTCCAATCCGTTACCTCGTGGGCAGCTAAAGCTTCAAAGCTGTTCTCTCCGAAAGTTTTCTTATACCTTAATAGATTTAAAAGGTTATAAGACATTAAAGTAGTATTTTCTAAATAAATAGCACCGCCCTGAGAGGCCGCAGAACCATAATATTTATTATTTCTAGTAATACTTTCGTTATTATAATATTGTAAACCGAATGTATTTTCGAAAGTTAAACCGGGGATGATTTTAGCCGTTAATGAAACGTTTCCATTTAATTCATTTCTGTCGTCTCTATCTGTATTATACTGGGTATCAGCTATAGCATTTGTTAATGAACCAAATCTTCTACCTGCATTCCCATAATCGTATTGATTTCCGCCGAAGATGGGGTCTTGTACAATAGCACCACCAGCATCTCTTAAAAATAATGGATAAATTGGAGGAATGTTGTCTACAAACCAGAAAACACTTCCAGAATCTGATGTTTGACCACCAAAGTTTCTTTTTGAATTGGTGTAGCCCAAATTCATGCCGCCAACTAACCAAGGTTTAACTTCATGAGTTAAATTTAGTCTTGCATTTAGACGTTTGTAATTTGATTTAATAGAATAGCCAATATCATCTAAATAGCCTAAAGATGTGAAGTAGCTTGTTTTTTCTGCACTTCCGCCTAATCTAACGTTTACTTCGGTACGAGCTGAACTTTGAAATGCATAATCTTCCCAGTTTTCAGGATCAAATTTTCTAGTAACGCCAGATCTAACTTGTCTTGTAACAGGATCAATTAAATTAGCGCCTGTAGAATTCCAAATATTAGAAGCTGCAGGTAAGCCACCGCCTGTTGGACCAAAAATTCGCACATTTGCATAAGTAATCGCAGCCGCATCTGTTAAAGGAGTTGCTAAACCCCTGCCTTGATTATATAATCCTTCCCATGCCAGACCAATAAATTCTTCCGGGGATTTAATTACATCATAACGTGGCAACAGCGCCATGTTAGTTCCAAAATTTACATCACCCTCAATGAAAGAACTTTTACCTCTTCCTGATTTCGTTGTAATTAAGACCACACCATTTGATCCTCTTGAACCATAAATAGCGGTCGCAGCAGCATCTTTTAGTATAGTTGTAGATTCGATATCATTAATATTTACGGAATTTAAACTTCCATAAAATGGCACCCCATCTACAACATATAATGGATCGCGATTTCCTGATACCGAACCAATACCTCTAATACGAACTTTTGCTTCGGTGCCTGGCTGGCCGCTTTGTGTAATTACACGCACCCCTGAAACCTCGCCAGCTAATGCTTGCGATAAGTTTGATACCCTCTTTTTTTCTAGTTGTGCTGCATCAACAGTTTTTGCTGAACCGGTAAATGCTTGTTTTGTAGTAGTACCATAACCAACAACCACAACATCGGTTAATGTTGTAGCGTCTGCTACCAAAACAATATTAATTACAGCATTTGCAGATATGGTCTGCTCTTTAGTTACATATCCAATATAGCTAAATTCTAATGTGTTAGACCCGGAAGGAACACTTACAGAATATTTACCATTTGAATCTGTCACGGCACCTGCTGAAGCGCCTTTAACTTTTACAGTTACACCAGGAATGGGTAATTTGTCATCCTGTGAGGTAACTGTACCAGTAATTGTTCTGTCTTGAGCCATTGCAGAGCATGCAATAAGCAAAAGTACGAACAAACTTTGTAGAAGTTTTTTCATGAAATTTAAGTTAGTAGATTGATAAAATTGTTAAGGGAACAAATCTAATGTTGTTGATATATTAATTAACATTTTTTAACAACTCAAAAGAATAAATGACACTCAGATGGCAAACGTAGTATTAGTCACACATTTTAGATGATAATACAAGATGACTCTTTTGATAAAAATAAGGATTATCCACTTTCAAATTATAATTACTTACCTTAATTCATAAAAAAAAGCCATCCAAAATTAATTGGATGGCTTTTTTTATTTTTTTTACTTTCTTAGTTCGCAGCAACTGCTACTATAATTGAACCGAAATTACCGCTAATTGTTCCTTGTGAAGTGGTATTGATTTTTAATGGCAGTGCGTACGTTGAACCCGTTACATAATTATTTGTATTGATAGGGATAACAAAGTTAACACCGGCCTGACCAGCTGGAATAACAACAGTGGTTGGTATAGTATACCAAGCTGCTGGAATTAAGGTAAAAGATCTACTGGCTTGAGTATTATGTAAAGTAAGCGCAGCTGCGTCGATACCAATTCCAACTGTAACATCAGATGGTGCTGGTTTACCAGTACCGCTATAGTTAACACGAATATTTAAAGGTGATGCGGTTCCTTTTGCCAGTGTAAGCTGATAACGTGCTAATTTTACGCTTGCAGTTAACGAACCTGAAGCGATGTAATCAGGATTATCAAATTCTATAATTGCGCCAGCACTGTTTGGTGCATCTGGTCCGATAAGTGGATCAGACTTCAGGCAAGAGCTTAATGTCAATACGACAAATAATATGGCTATGTTTTGAAATATTCTTTTCATTTCTTTTCGTTTAAATTTAAATAGTTATGCTATTTAGCCCAGAATATTTTAGTTGAATACTTATTGATATCCGTTGGCACATTTGCAGCGTTATAAGTAAATTCTGTACTCGGATATAGTAATCTGGTTGGTAATCTATCAGGTGCAGTTGAAACCCCGGCAATAGAAACAATTGTCTGCGCAGGGGTAGCAGCACTGATATCAGGGTTACTTACCGGATAACCTGTTCTTCTAAAGTCATTCCATGCTTCATCTCCAAAAATTAAATTTAATGCGATGTACTTTTGAGTAATAATAGCTTCCAGTTGTTGTGCCTGACTCGTTGCTAAACCGTAATTTGCAATATATCTGGTTGCATTTGCAGCCTGATAAGCAGTTGCATCAGCAACAGGGTCTTTCCCGGCAGAAACTGCACCTGTATTGTTTTTATACAAGTATCTAAAAGATGCCTGAATACCGGAGTTAAACAAAGATTGCGGAGAACCCGTAATTACGCCAGTTAATGCAGCTTCCGCTTGTAGAAAATAACTGTCTGCAGCCAAGATAACAGGTTGGGCAGCATCCGGACCTTTGAAAATTCCAATTGCTTCAAAAGCAGTTGCACTTGTTCCTCTAAACCAGGAGTTTGGAGTAGCACCACGTCCGGCCGTTGCCAATTGATTGCCTAACTGATTTGTTGCTGTTGCTGTGCCTGATTTATAAACCACATTTGCACGTGCCGGGTCAGTTAACTTTGTTCCATTATAGAAACTCATAATGAAAGGTGTTGGAACATAATTGGAACCAGCGGCAACAGCAGCACCTGCAGCAGAATATACGAAACCATTCCATCCGGGATTCTGTTTACCAATAATTTTTGTATACCCGGGATTAATAGAAGCATCCTCTCCTAAAAAACCTGCAGTGTCAAAATTTCTATTGGAGAACGCTACCTTATTTCCAGCACGTAAAATCAATCTGAGTTTAAGTGTATTCGCGAATTGAATCCATCTTGTAATTTCTACGGTAGTTGTAGTGCTTGAACCAAACATTACATCTGCACTTTTAAAATTACTTGCAGCAACAGGGTTAGCTTTGAATAGTACAATTGCAGCATCACAAAGGTCTGCTAGTGATTTATAAATATCAGTAGCTTTATCATATTTTGGCGTAACACTGGCTGCGCCTTTCAAGGCGTCAGTATATGGTATATCTCCATATTGATCAACTAATCTTTGAAAAGTGTAGGCTTTCATCAGTTTTGCCGCTGCATTAAACTGAGCGTAGCCAGCTTTACCTTCTGTGTTATCTATTACGTATTGGAAATCAGTTGCGATATCATAACTATTGTTCCATAATCTTTGCCAATCTGTTGAAGCATAATCATAAGAAATGATCGCACCCCAACCACTCACACCTCCGCCATTTGCTACATAGCCCACTACTTGTGATCCATAAAAATTAAATGACGCTGTTGTTGTTGCATTCGCAGGATTTGGAGCTGTTCCCTCAAGTGGTGCCTGACCCCAGGTTAAATTTGCAGCAGCCGTCATCGCCTGAGGAAGTACTAATTCTGGTGTACCTGAAATAGGTTGATTGGTATTTGTATTGACATCAAGGTATTTCTTGCATGATGATAACGAAAGACCAACACTGGCTGCAAGAAATAATATAAATATTTTTTTCATGATTTCTGTATTAAAAAGTAAGTGATAACGTAGCACCATAATAACGGGATGGTGGCGTTTCTGTTCCATTTAAACCAACCCCATTACCACTACTAGAAGTTGTATTACTGTTGTATTCTGGATCTGTATATACATTAGTTTTAGGAAGGAAGATGAATAAGTTACGTCCTTGTGCACTAATTCTAGCCGCCTGAATAAATTTAGATTTAGCTAAAAGTGATTTAGGAAAATCATAACCTAATGTAATTTCTCTTATTTTCCAGAAGTTACCAGATGTAATGTAATTTTCGTCAATACTCGTTCTAGGGCCACCAATGGTCCAATAACCCGGACCACCATCTTTAATGGTAATGTTAGTATTTTGAACATAAGTATTGGTTGTTGGATCAAGATAAGATGAGTTAGGAATCACAAAACGCTCCCTATTGTAAGCTACCGTATTGATACCTGCACCGCTAAAATCTAAACTACCTGAACCAATACCGTTATAAACGGAGTAACCACCTCTGTATTCTGCTAAAGCTGTCAAAGTAATCCCTTTAAAGGTTGCGCTTAAGTTAATACCAAAAATATCAGTAGGTGCGGCGTTTCCAAAAACTGATAACGTAGATGTTCCAGAAGGATAACCGGTAACGCGGTCTACGATAATTCTTCCGTCATTATCCCTATTATAAGATCTTCCTTGGAGAACTGGAAAAGGTTGACCAGCAATACCATATGAACCTGCATTCGTGGTATTTGATAGATTTATACTCGAGATTCCGGCTAGTAATTCATCAACCATATTTTTATAATGAGAATAGTTAGCCGCAACAGTTACTGTCCAGTTAGATGTTCTTACAGGAACAAATGCTAAAGTAGTCTCAATACCTTTACTACTGGTTTGACCTGCATTTAACAAGTAATTACTATAACCAGAAGAATTTGCAACGGCTGCCGTTACGGTTTGATTTTTTGTTTTTGTACTGTAGTAAGTAAAACTTGCATTAATTCTATCTTTCAGGAATGACATATCTGTACCCGCTTCGAAGGAATAAGAAAACTCTGGTGTAATACTAGGTGATACTAAGCTATTACCTACGGTAAAACCACCAATTCCATTATAAGGAAAACCAGAGTTTTGGTTAAAGGTAGCATCTAAGCGATAGGCGCCTAAAGTATTTTCAGCACCGCCCACGTTAACTAGACCTACTTTAGATAAACCAGCTCTTAATTTGATGAAATCAATTGCCTTGATTTCTTTCAATGCTGGAATTGCATCTGTTGGCACGAAAGAGATGTTACCTGCCGGATAGAAGAATGATCTGTTCGCTGCAGATAGACGGGAATCCCAGTCATTTCGTGCTGTTGCACTTAAAAACAAATAATTTTTGAAGCTCACGTTTAATAACCCATAAATAGCCTGCTGACGCGCTAAATAATTGGTTTCCGTTGCTGTTGGTGTATTGGTACTATTACTTAGATTGAATAATCCCGGCTGAACCAATCCACTTACTGCTGACTCCATTGTTTTAGTGCGATCTTGGCGCATAAATGCAGCCGCAATCAAATTAAAATTGAAATCATTTACAGTTTTCTTAAATGATGCCTGAAATTCATTCGTAATTCGACCTGTATAAATAGATCCATCGGTTACAGCGCCAACAACATCTGTTCTTTTGTAAGCTCCGATTTCTGGCCGGGTTTTGATATAATCATTAAATTTATAAATGTCTGAATAAGACTTTCTTGTATTATTTCTAGAGTTATAACCGACACGGTAAGTCAAATCAACCCAAGTTGCAGGGCTATATTTCAAATCCCAACTACCTGTTAAATAATCATTTCTAACATTTTCGCGGAAATTGTCAATACTAAAATAAGGGTTGGTATAATAAGCATTTGGGTAGCCAGCCGGATCAGCGAAAGGATCATTTTTCCAATCTTTAAAAGATGTGATCGGCAAATTTCCCGGACTTTGTAACATCTGATCGTAAAAACCAGTTGAGGTGGTTTGATCATAGCGATTTTGAGCATAACTTACAGCAAAAGAAGTCGATAAATTTTTAAGTAAATTTCTAGTCCCATTAAAACGAACATTTGCCTTATTAAACCTGTCCTTTGGAAGTGTACCACTTACATCAACATATTGGCCAGAAATAAATAGTGTTCCTTTTTCATCACCAGAAGATAGAGATAAATCACTCTGGCTGGTTAATCCGTTGTCCCAGAAGTCATATTTATCGTTACCCCATTCATAAGGGCTTGTTCTTACCGTACCGTCTGCTAATGGCAAACCAATTTCTCTTGGCACGCCATCAAAAGCAGGTCCAAACTGTTGGTTTTCATAACCTAAATAAATCTTCAGATCATTATCAGAGCCACCACCAAATTGTTGTTGTAATTTAGGAAAGAATGCAACCTGCTCAACGGTTACACTTTGTTGTGCCTTAATTTCCAGTTTACCTTGTTTACCTTTTTTAGTAGTAATAATTAAGGCACCATTTGATGCATCAGATCCGTAAAGTGCAGCACCACTGGCGCCATTTAAAACGGTTACATTGTCTATATCTTCCGGATTCAAATTACTTAAAACAGCATTTGGAACGATTACCGCATCCAAAACTATAAGCGCCTGGTTATTTCCCGTTAATGATCTTTGTCCCCTTAATACTACTCTAAAGTTTGGATTGGTTCCACCAGATACTCCATTGATTTGCAAACCAGCAACTTTACCAAGCAATCCGCTTGCGATATTAGTAGGTTTCGCGCCGATTAATTGATCAGACTTAATGGTAGTGTTAACTGTACCTAACGACCTTTTACTTGCCGTTAAGCCTGCCGCAACAACAATAACTTCATCAAGAGAAGCAGCATCACCTGCCAGGGCAACATTTACTGTACTTGAATTACCCAAGTTTCTACTTTGAGTTACAAAACCAATAAATGAAAAGTTTAATGTGTTTGATCCAGATGGAACTCTCAATGAGTATCTACCATTTGCATCTGTTATGGTACCAATTTGAGCACCTTGTACTTTAACACTTACTCCGGGAATTGGTAATTTGTCTTCCGTTGAAGTAACTGTACCAGTGATTGTTCTATCCTGCGCATATGTAGCCGTAGCCATGCACAGGAATATGAACAAACTTTGTAGAAGTTTTTTCATAATTTAAAAAATAGGTTAGTTAATGATTAATGATTCTTCTAATTTAAGTTTTGATCAGCATGAAAAAAAACATTTTTTAACATTTTTTAACAACCTGGCGAAGTAATAACATAACCACCTAACAATCAGTATTTTAAAATTTAAATACCACTGATTTTAAGATCTTCTTTTGAACTAAATCGTTAAAGCAAGTGCCTAAATAGTATCCATAAATTATGATATTGATAGAAATTGACTTATAAATAAGTCAGTAAACGCAGATTTCTTGAGTAAAATATATTTTTTTGAGCGATTAACTCTCTTCCAATCAGAAGTAACACTAATAGTTTAACAAAAAAAATAAAATGCTTTAGAATTACTTACAATTAGAACATGAATGATATTAAATATATGGATGAGCGAGTGAATTTACCTTATATTAATAATTCGCAAGGTTTTCTATTCCAGATAACTATTAAATCTTGATTAATAAGCTTTAATAATAAGCAGTGAGAATATTTAGTAATATTATGGCTATTTCTAGCCCATATGTCTAAACCTAAGTTTATATTAATGTTACTGCTAAATACCACAATAAAATCAGCTTTAAATTATTTATAATTTTTCTATAAAAAAGGCGGATACTCAAAAAGTACCCGCCTTCATTTACTTTAAAAAAGCTAATTAAAATTTATCCCAGAATAATTTTGTGGTTACAACATCTCCTCCAATTGCACCAGAAGCCTGACTGTAATTAGTGCCATTTAATTGCTGTTCATTGCTTGGATAGTTAAGTCTGTTAGGAAAACCAGATTTAGCTCCTACTGGCGCAGTAATTTTTGGAAAATCCAATCTTCTTAATTCTGTCCAACCATTAAAAGGCCTGTTATAAAGAGCGATCCATTTTTGGACACCTATTTTTTCTCTCCAGGTACCAGATGCAGTTGTATAAGAAACCAGTGGATTTGCCAGATAATTGGATGCTTCTGTAGCAGTACCTCCCCAATATAAAATTGATGCCGTAATCGCATTATTGTAATGCGTTTCTGCATTACCGCTAACAGCATACCCTCTTTCAGCGGCTTCTGCTCTATTAAATTCAGTTTCTACATAATCCATCAGCAAGGTTTGCGCATCAGGAGCATAAACTTTAGGTCCAGGTTTAGAAAAAGCAGATATGGTATTAACCTGCCCAACTATACCACCAACATAAGCGCCGTTTGCATTGGTACCAAAATACTGTGGTAAACGAGGATCTGCCAGCGCTAACAATTTGTCTACCAAATCTTTTGCGGCCACATAATCACCACGCCCACCCGTAACAATATCAACATAAAGTGGGTTTTGGTTTGGTGCACCTGCCAGATATTTAAAAGCTGCATTATCCCCATCGGAAGAAATTGCACCTGCATCTGATGCTTCTACAGCAGTTTTGGCAATCGTATTGTCTGCATCTGCTAAAATTAAAGCTTGCTGCATCCGCAAAGAGTTACCAAATTTTATCCATTTTGAAACATCCCCTTGAAAAATAAGGTCCTCATTTGCAGAAAACCCAGCACTTGCCGTATTGAGTTGGGCAATGTCGGTATTTAGCCTTTTTAATAGATCTAACGAAATCGTCTTCGCATCATCATATTTCGGAAAAAGATTTTGTTGATCTAGCGCCTGGCTATAAGGTACGTTGCCAAAAGTATTAACCAGTGTACTAAACGCCAACACTTGCATGATATCAATAATTGCCAGTTGATTCGATTTTATACCAGCATTTAACGTAGTATTAGCCTTTATAATGGTTGATGATTGGGTTAAATTTTGGAGTACTTCTCTATACATCGTAGTCCACCAGGCTTGAGGAATATTTCTGGTACCGAAGTCGTATTGGGCTTCATCCTGATACGTTACCATTGCCCATTGACTTGTAGTGAATCTGAAAACATTGTTGTTAACACTAGCACTCGTAACAACATCGCTGTAAGATTTGGTTGCATATGAAAACAAAGTCGCAGCAGGAACTTCCGATGGCCTTTTGGTATCGATATTAAGTGATGTAATATCCTTTTTACAAGCTGCAAAAGAAACAAGCATTGCAAAAAATATGATTGATTTTTTCATTTTATTGTTGATTTAATTAGAATGATAGCTTTGCATTGATCCCTATTGTCCTGGTTGTTGGATATGCACCACTTTGTATCCCTTGCGCATTTCCGGAAGACAAATTCTCTTCCGGATCTGAATAAGGAAGATTTTTATGTATAATCCATAAATTTCTGCCAAAAACAGAAAGATCAATCCCTTTGACAGGGCCCCATTTTGAAATCATATCTTTAGGAAAAGAGTACGTTAATGTAGCTTCTCTTAATTTTACATAACTGGCATCGTATGAAAATGCAGATTGAGGAAGGGTAGGAGAATTGGCATCTATCACTACGCGTTTAGTATTAACCTGACCGTCTTCTGTTACACCATCTAAAATAACGCCTCCGCTATTTCCACTATTGGTTACCGGATTCCTTACCGGATTACCCAGATCGTTTAAACCCACGGTATTTGGTAAAATACCAGTATAGGTAGCATAAAATTGGTCTAATGACCAAACATTGCCTCCAGAACGGATGTCGATTAAGAAGCCTAAGGATACGTTTTTATATTTAAAGCTATTATATATACCCCCAATCCATTTTGGGTTAATATTGCCAATAACATTAGTTGTACTTGATGTTAATTGATAATATCCATCTGCACCGATAACTTTTTGTCCGTTTGCGTTATAGACATAATCTTTGCCCTGAATGGTACCATATGGCTCACCTAAAGTAGCATTAACACTTATACCAGCCTGAAAACTAGCTAATTGTAAATTTTTACTATCATTATACAATTCCAAAACCTTACTGTTATTTTTTGTCCAATTGATGTTAATGTTCCAAGAAAAATTTTGTGTTTTAATCGGCGAACCATACAATGAAACCTCGACACCATTATTTCTTATAACGCCGGCATTAACATAGGTATTGGTAAATCCTGTTGCAGCAGAAACCGCAACCGGTATAATTTGATTTTTCGTTTTGGTTAGGTAATATGAAGCATCAAAACCAATGCGGTTATCCAAAAATGCCATATCTAAACCAATCTCACTGCTTTCTGTCTTTTCGGGTTTCAATGAAGGATTATTTGTAGTAAAAGGATATGCAAATAAAATGCTTGATCCAAATAGATTTTGAGAGGTATAAACATTTTTGGTACTTCCCCAAGGCGCATCGTTTCCAACTGTAGCATAGTTGACACGTAGTTTTCCAGATGAAATCCAGTCAACTTTATCTTTTAGTTGTTTAGAGAACAACCAGCTGCCAGCAACCGAATAATAGTTATATGCATTTCCGCCTTCCGGAAGTGTAGAAGATTTATCTCTTCTAAAAGTACCTTCCAAGGTTAAAAACTCATTATAAGTCAGGGTAGCTCCACCAAAAAATCCGTCAACTTCTCTAGGCTGATAGTTTTCTATAGGGGCTGCTACGGCACCAACAGAATTAGAAATACTATAAAGCCCTGGCACAATGAGTCCACCATTTGTTGTTGAAAAAACGCTGTTCAACAAACTCTTTCTGATATTACCTCCAAGCAATGCCTTCAAATTAAGGTCCTTCGTTACATTTTTATCAAAGTTTGCGATAAGGTCAAAATTTGTTTCGTTGAACGACCTGTCCGTGCGGGCATAAGAAGCTGCTCCCTGACTTCCTACGGCAACCCTTTCTTCCTGAAATTCATTGTAGGTATCTAAAGAAACACGTCCGAGAATATTTAGCCAATCAGTTGCCTTATAATTTAAAGACGCATTCCCAAAAATCCTGCTCCTTGTATCATTTTGATAATTCTGGTACCTTGTCCAATAATAATTATCCGTATATTTAGGCACCAGACCTTCAGGCGAAGAAGGGTCAGCCCAATTCCATGAAACATTTTGCTTATTTCTAAAATAAGCATCCTTTTGAGCCATCATATCAACATTGGTTTGATACCATTGCCTAAAATTTTGGTTTACATTTAACCCACTATATCCTGACCCATATCTTCCTAAACCCTCAACTTTTGAGTAATTCGCAAGTGCCGATGCGGTTAACCGATCGGTAATTTGGTATGTAGAACCAAAATTCAATATATTTTTAATAATTTTACTATTGGGTAACGTTCCCCTGTCATCACTTCTGGTATAGCCCAGCTTGATTGTCCCTTTATCAGATGCGCCATCAAACATTATATTATTGTTATTAGAAATTGCCGTTTCATAAAATGTTGATGGATTATTTGCAGCAGCAACCCACGGCGTTTTTTTCTTATAATTAGGAGAGTATGGGTCAAAGGCATCCCATTGATACACCAGTAGGTTTGGGTCAAATTTAGCCCCGTAAGATGCATCTTCAGAAGTGGGAACAACCTTTTCTTTAACACCATTACCTTGAACATCAATCAATAAGAAGCCATCTCCACTTTCGTATCCACTTGAATACCCAGCACCATATTCAGTTTGATACTCGGGAAAAGTTGATTTGTCAATTGTTCCAATAGTTAAACCACTATTAACCGTTATCCCCATCCCTTTACTCTTCCTGCTTTTTGTAGTAATCATAATTACACCATTGGCTCCTCTGGAGCCATAAAGCGCACTTGCTGCAGCCCCCTTAAGAACGTTAACCGATTCTATATCGTCAGGATTGATATCTGCTGCCGCGTTTCCATAATCATAACCACCCCTCCCTGTTCTCTGGTTAGTAGAATTATTGTTTGAATTGTCGACCGGAACACCATCAACTACAAATAATGCCTGATTATTCCCCGTTAAAGACTTACTACCTCTGATTACGACATTGGTTGATCCACCAATTGCATTGCCTTGAATAATCTGCAAACCAGATACTTTACCTGATAGAGCAGACGCCGCATTTGATGACCGTGTTTGTGTAAGTTCTTCGCCTTTCACCTGCTGCGCCGCATAAGATAATGTATTTTTCTTCCTAACCTGGCCCAAAGCTGTTACCACAACTTCATCCAAAGCATTAGCATTTGAAGATAAGACAGCATTGATTACATTTGAACTTCCAATAGGCTTAGATTGTGTAGCAAAACCAATTGATGAGAATTCTAATGTTTTGCCTTCTGCTGACACTTTAATGGCGTATTTTCCATTAGCATCAGTAGATGTGCCGCCTGCGGCACCTGAAATTTTTACGCTTACGCCTGGAATTGGCAGCTTGTCTTCGGAAGAGGTTACTGTTCCTGTAATTGTTCGATCCTGTGCCCATACGAATGTCGTAAAAAACACACAGATGAACAAACTCGGTAGGAGTTTTTTCATAGTCTAGATAGGTTAGTTAACTGTAGTATAATAAAGACCCTAAAATAGCGTAACTTAATGCTAAGCGCAAGTTTTTTTTAAAAAATTTAAACAAAACTTAACTTAAACTTCCTGAAAGCAGTATAAAAATGAAAGTGTAATGCTAAAAATACTTTAAAATCCCATTAGAATAATACATTTATCGCTGTTTTTGCCAATTTTAATACTTACAAAACACAATATTGCTAAAAAGAGTCTTCCCACCTTCCCAAAAGTTCCTGAAAAGCGGATCATTTGCTAAATAAACCACAGTTCCGCGGCCGAAATCCTGAACACCAATCAATAAACCAGATTTTAGCTCTTCGCGAACTCGTTTTCCTACCACTCCAGCCATTAAACTTTTTTCATTTACCGTCCCAACGTTCCAGCCTTCGGTAAATGGTTGGTATATTTTTCTATCCGTTTTTAAGGTATAATACATTTTACCGATACCATACGAAAAAGGATGTGAAGCATCCAGATTCACCTTATATATAGCCCCCGGAATTGAAGTTTCGTAATCATCTTTGTCCTTATCCTTAAAGAGTAATTTGCTTGGTATTGGTTTTTCATCCTTTTTAACCGCAATTTCCTTCTTTTTAATGTTAAATCCTTTTTTATCCAGTACGCTTTCAACCGCATCTTCCATCAGGATCAGCTTTCCACCTTTATTTAACCAGGCCGTTAGGCCATCACCAATGAAGGCATTATAGCTTCCGTCTGGGAGGATAAGCATATTTACTTTATTAATATCCAGGTTATTGATGTCTTTAGCCGTTATAATGCTTGGAGTAAGATTTAAATCGTGCTCCAAATAAAACCAAACTTCTCCAAAAGCTAAAGATGAAACTTCATTTCCGGAAACGATAGCTACTTTTGGTTGCTTTAAAATTGGATAAACGTTTGATCCAAAGTCTTTTCCTTTCTCTACAAAGCCACTGGTAATTCCTAAAACAGGCTTGCCCAGCTGTTTGGTAACAGATACAACTTTAGCTCTCAAAGTTTTAACAGTCCGTTCATTTTCCGTTCTTAATACAATCAATGTTCCGGCAGGATATTCTTTTCCTGAAACGGTGAATGGCTGATCGGCCTGACGAACTTTAATGTTTTCCTGTTGAAGTTTATTTAAAACCTGCGCGTCTTCTGCTGATCCCCAGGAGAATAACCAGGCTAAAGGTTTTTCAATATCATTTGATGCATCACCCGTAATTGCAAGATCCGGATATTTACCCTTAAAGCTTTCTTTGCTTGCATAACTTTTTAAACCAAATACATATGGTAAAGCCCATGCAGTAATATCATAAGTATTAGAGTCGGTAACCAAAGTTTGCGGCTCTAATAAAACATTTGCCAAAACAGCACGAGGTTGTAGTGTATTTACAATCAGATCATTCCTTCCAATCGTGAAGCTTTCTTCTTTTTGCGTATCGTAATCATAACCTTTCCCGGATTTTTCCCCTCCGTAAGCAAATTCAATCTTATTCTTTTTCAGTAATTCAGCTAACTTCTGCTGACGAGACACATTACTGGCCTTGATAACAAAGGTTCTATAAACCCCGGGAGAAGTAGTCAATTCCTGCTGAAAATACTTTTTATATTCTTCCAGCAGCTTATTGTGATTTTGCGATGAAACCTCGACAGTTGACATCCCTGTGGTGAAATGATGCGCAATACGATCTTTCAAAGTTAAGGTATCACCATCATTGGTTACTACTGCTAAACCGGCCCTGATTCCTCCCTGCTCGTAAGTCATTCCAATAGCGCCATTATATAAAGGATAGGTATCGCCGTAGGATGGATATAATAAATCGAAACGCTCCTTTGTAAAATACTGCCAACCTTCCGCATCGAAATATTTTGCATTATTTTTTCCCACCACCACTTGAAAACTCTTTTGCCAAGGGGTAATATCCTGATGAACGGGCTCCGCAGCAGGCGCAAAATAATAGGGTTCATTATAACTTTGCTCATGAAAATCTACATGCACCTGTGGCATCCAATTATTATACAATGCTAACCTTTGCTGACTTTCTACCTGTGTTTGCCAGGCCCAGTCACGGTTTAAATCAAAATAATAATGATTTGGCCTGCCGCCCGGCCAAGGCTCGATGTGTTCTCTTGATGTAGGATCAGCATTTGGCGCTTTACCTACTACACTATTGAAATAGTTTACATAACGGTCTCTTCCATCTGGATTTAAACAAGGATCAATTACTACAACAGTATTTTTTAACCATGCACTTGCCTCTTTATTTGTACCGGAAGCCAGGGTATAAAGCATTTTCATTGAAGTTTCAGTAGAATTAGCTTCGTTTCCGTGTACGTTATAACTTAGCCAGGTAATAACAGGCTGATTGCTTAAATCAATATTTGTATTGCCTCCAGATGTCAGCTTTAAATTATTTGTCCGAATCTGTTCTATTTTAAGAATATTTTCTTCTGATGAAATTACGGCAACTAATAAAGGTCTTCCCTCATTGGTTTTTCCATATTCAATTAATTTAATGTTTTTGGGAGAAGCTAAAGCTGTTTGCCTGAAATAATCAACTACTATATAGTGTGGCGTAAAGTGCGATCCGAGTTCATAACCTAAAAATTCATCAGGCGACTTTACCTGAGCATTAGAAACAACAGTTGCGGCAATTAAAAACAGACAGAACGCTATGCTTTTTTTCATAAAACAATTAAATTTTATCTAATGTAGTAATTTTGCTTTTTGTTGATGCTAAACATTAATTTTACAGCATATTTTTTACGAAGAACATGATTAAAACTGAGGAATTATACCAACACTTTCTAAAAAGCCCTGTAATATCTACTGATACTAGAAATATTATTCCCGGTTCTATCTTTTTCGCGTTAAAAGGTGAAAATTTTAATGCAAATGTATTTGCCGCTCAAGCTATTGAGAAAGGTGCGGCTTATGCTGTTGTTGATGAAGCGGCTCATGCAACCAGCGAGAAATGCTTATTGGTGGATGATGTTTTATCTGCACTTCAAAACCTGGCCCGCCATCACCGCGGGCAGTTAAACATTCCGGTAATAGGCTTAACCGGAAGTAACGGTAAAACAACGAGCAAAGAATTAGTTAATGCAGTATTATCCGAGCGATATCAAACCTTCGCCACTTTTGGCAACCTCAATAACCATATTGGTGTTCCACTTTCTATTTTAGCCATAACCAGCCAGGTAGAAATTGCCATTATTGAAATGGGAGCGAATCACCAGAAAGAAATTGAATTGCTTTGTACTATTGCACAACCTACTCATGGGATTATTACTAATGTAGGCATGGCGCATCTGGATGGCTTTGGAGGATTTGAAGGCGTTAAAAAAGGTAAAGCAGAACTTTATGCTTACCTGAAAGCACACCATGGCTATACCTTTATTAACAGGGATAATGCTTTCCTGATGGAAATGAGCTTAAATGCCGGCTTAAATAAACTGCTTTATTATGGAACTGAAAATGGCAATACCATTAAGGGCGCGTTAAAAAGCAGCGATCCTTTTATTGAGGTAGAATGGACTAATCATGAAACTTCTTCTGTGGTAAAAACGAATTTAACAGGAAGCTACAACTTCGAAAATATACTGGCAGCCATTTGTATCGGAGATTTTTTTGATATGCAGCCTGAAGAAATCAATACCGGTTTAGCGAATTATGAGCCAAAAAACAACCGTTCACAGTTAACCAAAACAGATCATAATACCGTGATTTGCGATTTCTACAACGCAAATCCCAGCAGCATGACTGCTGCGTTAAATAACATTTCTGCATTATCTGCTGATCAAAAGACTGCTGTATTAGGAGATATGTTTGAACTTGGCCCCGAATCTGCTGCACAGCATGAATTAATTGCCAAACAGGCAACGGAAAGTGGCCTGGATCAAATTATTTTTATTGGAAAATACTTTTATGCCTTTAAAGATCAGCTGAACGGGATATTTTTTGAAACCCCGGCAGAAGCAGCGAATTATCTTCAACAGCATCTAATCAAAAACAATTTGGTTTTATTAAAAGGATCCAGGGGAATGAAACTTGAAAATCTGCTGCAGTATTTATAAACAACTGGAAATTGCTTAAATAATTAAACGATTAATTAAGGTGATGGTAAATAAAAAGGCGTTATACATTTCTGCATAACGCCAATAGTTTGTTTGTTTATTTTCTTTAAAAAGTACAGCTTATTTTGCCATACACGTACCGGCCGCTAAAGCCAAACTGACTTACTGCCCTTGGATATAAAAACCTTCCGTTTGATGTATTGTCTAACCCGCCAGAGTAATTGCTTGTAGGTGAACTATTGAAATTTGATGCATTATTTCTGGGATCGATGTACAACTTGTCTGGATAAATATCGAAGATATTGTTGGCCCCAACCGTTACCGACCAAACTTTACTCGCGGCATAGCTTACTGAAAAATCAGAAACCCATTTTGGAGAAAAGGTCTGATCAAGCTGCGTTGGTAAACCATTTGCCGGGATATTCGGATCAATGGCATTTAAATAAGTCACCTCTCCAAAACGAACTGTTCTGGCTACAAATGATAATTTATCTACGTTGTAAGTTGCCGTTATATTTAATTTATTTTTAGGTACGGAACTCTCAAAACGTGAGCGCTCCAAGCGGTCAAAAAGTTTTGCCTTCAATGTTGGGTCGCTTTCTATTCGGTCAGATCCCTGAACGCTTCTTACTACCGTTTTATTCACATTCCCGGCAACGCTTAAAATTAGGCTGCTTTTGGCACCCAGGGTGAATTTATTGGTTAGTACCACATCGATACCTGCAGTATTGGTGGTAATGGCATTGGTAAAGAACTGCACGCTGTTAATTTGAGCAGTTGGGTCTACAGTGTTTAAAATCTGGTTAACTACCCCCGTCGGAACTAAAACACCGCCGGAACGTTCTCTTGCATATTGACTGGAGAATACAATCCGATCACTGATATCAATGTTATAAGCATCGACAGTAAATGTAAATGTTTTAGCAATCCGACCAGCCAAACCGATGCTTCCTGATTTTGAAATCTCTGGCTTAAGCTCGCCTACACCAAACTGACCCACAATTGGATTACTGTTGTTTACCGTTAATACCTGCGTAGCAACTGTTCCTACAAACTGCGTGCTTTCATTATTAAAATATTGCTGGTGTAAAGACGGGGCTCTAAATCCTGTTGCATAAGCACCACGTAAAGCAACATCGCCAATCAGCTTAACCTTACCTGTAAATTTATAAGAGAAGTTGGATCCAAAATCGCTGTAGTTTTCATACCGGCCGGCTGCACCTAAAGTTACCCTGGGGCCAAATTCTGCTTCAAAATCTGCATAGGCACCCACATTGTTCCTGGATTGATCTAAAGCATTCCCTGGCTTAAAACCTGGAAAAACCTGTGCTCCGGATGCTGTTGGTGAAGTTCCGATCAACCGGCCACCGTTTGCATAAGACAATAATTCGCCTTCTTTGATCTGGTAATTATCTACCCTGAACTCCGCACCGAAGGCCGTATTCAATGAACTTAAAAATCCACCATCAATAATGTGCTTTTTATTGATATCAAAATTGGTTGTATTTTGTCTGAAAACTAACTCTCCGGCATAAAATGATGTCGGACTTGTTCCGGTGGGTAGCGAAGCATTCACCGTGTAGTTAATATCAAACTTGATGTTATTTTCTCCGCTCGTATTACTTAAATCATAATCCCAGGTACCCGCTTTTCCCCTCAAACCTACAGAAAGAGAATAATCATTAATTTTTGTATCAATTAAAGGAAGAAATCCATTGGGATAAATTGATAAGTCGATTTGTGTGGTTTGGGTAGGCAGGCGATAGAAACCTGCTGCACTTCCGGTTTTATGGGTAAAGCCTGCAGCATAATAGAGTTGAGTGGTTTTACCGAAATTAAACTGGCCATTTAAGAAAGCACCGCCGTTTTTAGAATCTGAATTACCAACGCGCATGTTATTCCTATCTAAGCCGTTAGCTGAAGCTCTTGCATCATCTGCTGCTTTCAAATTAGCAAAACGTGCCTGAAATGCAGCTTCGGTTTCGGCAGCACCTCTTGTTGGACTAGCCGAGTACAATAGCGGGCGGGTATCTAAACCACCGCGATTGGTAAAATCGCGCTGCAGGTATTGTGCAGCTAAATTGATGAAGCCTTTATCATTTTTGAATGCCCAGCCTTTACTAAAGTCTGCCTGAAAGGTTCGCCCGTCGCTAAATTCTCTTCCCAAAGCTTTGGAATCAGACTGCCCGAAAGATGTGGAGAAACTATAAGGCGTAACTTTCTTTAACACAATATTGATTACCCCTGCAATAGCATCAGAGCCGTATTGCGCCGCAGCACCATCGCGTAAAACCTCAATTCTTTCTATCGCAGATACTGGAATAGAATTTAAATCTGTACCTACTGAGCCACGTCCGAAAGTACCATTAATGTTTACGAGCGCTGTAGTATGTCTTCGTTTCCCGTTCACCAAAACCAATACCTGATCTGGCCCAAGCCCACGCAGGGATGCCGGATCTATATGATCTGTTCCATCTGCAACAGTTTGTCTGTTTGAACTAAAGGACGGCGCTACGAAGTTCAAAATCTGCGTCAAATCTGTTTGAGCGAAAACCTTTACATCTTTCGATGAAATTAAATCGACTGGCACAACACTTTCAATATTTGTTCTCGGTGTGGATCTGGAACCGATTACAACAACATCACCCAAATCTGATTTGGTTTCTGATAAAGAAAAATCTAGTGTTTTAACTGTATTTTCAATAGCAACTTCCTGTTCTGCATTTACATATCCGGTAAAGGTAACCCTAACTTTATAGGTACCTGCAGCAGGAAATTTTAAGATGTACATACCATTGCCATCAGTCGAGGTGCCAATCTTCTGGCCCACCACCTGTACACTGGCACCCGGGATAGCAACACCTGTTGAATCAGATACCTTTCCCTGCAAACTTTGTGCAAATAATTGGCTGGAGATAATGAGAAAAAAAATTGGGAGGGAGATTTTGAGTAATGTTTTTATCATAAGTCATTGATTTAGTTGGTAAAACAATGATAACGATTTTATTACAATAACGATTATCTAAGCCATTATTTCTTCTATAACCAGCAGAAATACAAATTAAAGACTATAATACCGCAGCATAACCCCATAAAAACAAGTAAAAAACGGAAATTTAAGATTTTTAGCCCAAGAAAAGCAGATTATTGAGTCTCTTCTACTAAAATACCTAAATCTACCACTTCAACCACTGGATTATCTCTCATGTTTTGCTCAATTTCTATACTAAACTTTCCGTTTTTTGGAAAATGATAGTTTGTTTGCATGGGGAGCACATAGCTGAAGATGTTTCCTGAGCCACTTCCAAGCCATTCACCATCATTCTTGGCTAATTTATATTGATAACGTTTTGTTACTGTATTCTTTCCATCTTTGAAATGAGCCAGAATATAAATATTGGAATATTTGTAATCAGCTGTGTGCCTTAGCTTAAAATAGATATTATAAGGCCTGGTACTGTCTTTTATTTCAAAGGAGTTAACCATATGGTTTCTATATGTCCATTTCCGTTCCGGAACTTTAACATTAGAATCGATAATACTGGAAGTGCAACCCACAAAAAGGGATGCACCAAGGAGGAAAACAAGTAGATAAGCTTGTTTTTTATTCAGCAGCAGGTTTATTCTCTGAACCATTATCTTTTCTGCGGTTATTATTTTTCCTGCGGTTGTTTCTATTTTTATTCTTGCTTTGCTCTGGCTTTACACCGTCTACAGGGGCTTCACCATCTGCTTTAACTTCTGGTTTTTGAGGCTTAGGGTTATTGTTTTGTGGCTTTGGTCCATTAACATGCTGTGGTTTCTGTACCGCTTGCTGTGGCTTAGCACCTGCATTTTGTTGCACTTTAGGTCCGTTTTGCGGAGCCCTGTTAGTGGCCTGTTGAGGTTTAGGATTTGCTTGCGGACTTTTCTCGCCTGCAGGAATTCTTTCCCTTCTGTTCTGACTGCTATTTGTTTTACTTTTTTGATTACGGTTTTGATTGCTTTTACCTTTAGAACGTTCATCTAAACGGGTAAGACTATCCTGACCAACTACATTTTCATAATCAAAAGATTTTTCAACGACTACAGGAGCAGCCATTTGAACAGCTTCTTCTTTTAAGTTCGGCGCTTTTTTACCGGCCTTATTCATTACCATGATTTCTTTTACACGGGCTGCTTTAACCGGAATCCAGTTTTCATCACCCTGGTAACTAAACCACATAATCTTCTTAAAAATATCTGTCTTTTGATGCCTTGCGTAACCCGCTTCAGTATCCAGGTTTTCAATACGATCCGGGATATCTTTTAGCGCATCCAGGTAAGTATCCAACTCATAATTTAAACAGCATTTCAGCTTACCGCACTGACCGGCAAGTTTCAAGGTATTTAAAGATAGGTTCTGGTATCGGGCTGCAGCTGTAGAAACCGTTTTAAAGTTGGTAAGCCAGGTAGAACAGCAGAGTTCGCGTCCGCAAGAACCAATTCCACCCAAACGGCCAGCTTCCTGGCGCATTCCAATCTGGCGCATCTCTATCCTGATGCGGAAATTTTCCGCCATCTTTTTAATCAATTCACGAAAATCTACCCGGCCGTCTGCCGTATAAAAAAAAGTAGCCTTGGTCTTGTCTGCCTGATAATCAACATCGCTGATTTTCATCGATAAACGAAGATCCAGAGCAAGCTTACGGGCCTTATGCATGGTTTCCCATTCCATCTCTTTAGCAGCATTCCATTTCTCTACATCAGCCTCGGTAGCCTTACGATAAATCTTTTTTACTACCTGATCCAGCGGCGTTTTTCTGCGCTTCATTTGAACCCTAACCAGTTCGCCGGTAAGCGAAACATGGCCTACATCAAAACCACCTGTTGGCCCTTCAACAGCCACCAACTCGCCGATTTCCAGGTATATGTTATCGGTATTTAAGAAAAACTCCTTTCTGGAGCCTTTGAATTTTACTTCTGTAACCTGAAAAGGTTTATAATTTGAGGGCATATCCAAATTGGATAGCCAATCGTGAACTTCCATTGTCTGGCATCCACCGGTGCCGCATGAGCCATTACTTTTGCATCCATTAGGGGTGCAACCACCACCTGTTGAACAACTTCCACATCCCATAACTAATTGTATATATATTGAGTCCCCGCGGGGAGCGTTTTAAACTTGATAATTTTTACCAATTGTAAAGATACATCTAAAAAGAGAATTTTTGGGTTTGCATTCCGTTCAATATGGTAATGCGCCTTTTCCAATTCGCTGATTATGGCTTCCGCCATTGGTAGACTGAGTACATGTGTACTTAATTTTTTTGCCGTTTCTAAGGTTAGGGGAGGTAATTTTACTAATTCTTCTGCCCCGCTTATAATTAAACAGCATTCACGTAAATAATTTACGCCATACTTTAAAAAATTCTTTTGATTCTCTCTTCCCCATTTTGCAGCTACATCTGTAAAATCGATCAGATCGGGCACTTTGTTTCCAAAACCCATCCGCAGCCAGGCGGTGAAGGTACCTGAACTATCACTTTGGGTATCTGCAGCCAAAGCTTTTGCCTCGATTAAATTTCCATCAGCGAGGAAAGAATAATCAATCGCCTGATGCTCGGTTAATCCACTATTTTCTAGCAGGTATCCGGATATTTCCTCGCCACTTAATTTTGGAATCTTAACAATTTGAGTCCGGGAGAGAATTGTGGTTAAAATCTGATCCTGGCTTTGTGCAATTAAGACAAAGAGTGTATTTGCAGGTGGCTCCTCAATTAATTTCAGTAAGGCGTTTCCTGCTTTATCTAAATACTCCGGCAGCCACATAATTAAAACCTTCGTTTCTGCCTCGAAAGCTTTATAACTGAGTTTTTTTATAATATCGTGGCATTCTGCAATTGGAATATTGGCTTGTTTATTTGCTGCATCAAGTTTTGAACGCCATATATCCATGTCGAAATAAGGGTCTTGCAAAAACATGTTTCGCCATTCTTCTAAAACATCTACAGCTACTTTTGTGCTGGCGGAAGCAAAGAAGGGATAAGAGAAATGCAAATCCGGATGGATCAATCGCTCGTATTTTCTACAGCTTGAACAATCGCCGCAACTATCATGATCACCTTTATTTAAGCAGTTTACGTACTGTGCATAAGCAACGGCCAAAGCCACAGCTCCGGAACCAGCGGGCGACAAAAAAAGTTGCGCATGGCTCATCCGGTTTTCTTTAACCGTTTGTACCAATTGTTGCTTCACTTTTTCCTGTCCGATGATATCTCTAAACTGCATTTGGTGCAAAATAAGAAATAGATACGAGATTAGCACATTTGAGATAATGAACTTACTTATAGAACACTCTTTTTTGACTTACATTCTCCTGAATATTGAGCCGAACAAACCTCGCAGGTTTTAAAAACCTGCGAGGTTTAGTGATTATTTCAAAATCCTTACCTTTGCTGCTTTTAATATTTATGGCTCGGATTTTAGCTTTTGATTATGGCACCAAGCGGATCGGCATTGCCGTTACCGATCCTTTGCAGATTATTGCAACAGGATTGGATACCGTACACCCAAAGGATGCGATTGAATACATTAAAAAATACCTGCTTACTGAACAGGTGGAGGCCTTTGTACTTGGCGATCCGAAACAAATGAATGGAACAGATTCTGATTCTAAACAACATGTTAAAGGTTTTTCCACACTATTGAAAAAAGCCTTCCCTACCATTCCGCAGCATTGGGTTGATGAGCGTTTTACTTCAAAAATGGCGCATCAGGCGATTATGCAAAGTGGCTTAAAAAAGATGGACAGGAGAGATAAAGATCGAGTAGATGCGATCGCAGCAACCATCATTTTACAATATTTTATGGAAACCAACCGTTTATAACCGAATACATGAGCCTCATAAACGACGATTTACAAGATTTACTGATCCACTATTGCGAGCCTGAAAATCAGCTGCTACAACAAATAGACCGCGAAACAAACCTGAAGGTTTTGATGCCGAGAATGATTTCAGGCCATTATCAGGGAAGGGTTTTGAGTATGATCAGTAAAATGGTTTCGCCAAAACGCATTCTTGAAATCGGAACTTTTACCGGTTACGCAACCTTATGCCTGGCAGAGGGATTAACCGGTGATGGCATTCTTTATACCTTGGATATTAATGTTGAACTGGAAGATATGGTTCGAAATCATTTTGCTCAATCAACATACAACAGCCAAATCCATTACATTTTAGGTGATGCTACCAAAACGGTAAATGATTTAAACGAAACATTTGATATCGTTTTTATCGATGCGGACAAGAAAAACAACGGCACCTATTATGATTTAATTTTTGATCGCGTTCGCCCTGGCGGAATAATCATTGTGGATAATGTACTATGGAGTGGAAAAGTTCTTCAGGATAAACAAGATAAAGACACTAGAAATATTACTAGTTTTAATGATAAAATAGCTCAAGATGAGCGTGTTGAAAAATTAATTTTACCCGTTAGAGATGGCCTGTTTGTAATTAGAAAAAAATAAAACAGCCTTTATTGCTTTGTATAAAGCAATGTATAAAATGAATAAATAATGAGAATACTTACTTTTTGCTTCATCCTTTTAAGTGGATTTATTGCCAAAGCCCAGGAAACAGAAAATTACATCACCGAGCATTTAGATTATGCGCAGGGATTAATGCAGGACCATAAGATACCTGCAAGTGTTATTTTAGCCGTAGCCATTCATGAATCAGCTGCCGGAAACAGTAAAATAGCACAGCATTTAAATAACCATTTTGGTGTTAAAGGCCCGAATGATAATACAGAAATCCACTCTTCTTACCGCGATTACGATAGCGATGAAGCATCTTATAATCATTTTGTAGAGATTATGGAAACCCGGCCGCAGTTTAATAGCCTGTTTGATAAATATGATCAATACGATTACAAAGGCTGGGCGAGGGGAATTGCAAGATCGGGTTATGCACAAAGCCGAACCTGGGCCAGCCAGGTAATTGCCCTGGTGAAAAAATACGAACTTTACAGATATGATGATCGCCCTGCCGATTATGTTGAACCTGTTTACGCCAAACCTGTTTATCACCGAAAAAAGAGACATTTTAATTCCGCAAGATACACGGTAAAATCTGGCGACAATTTAAATCTGATTGCTAAAAGGAAGGGCACAACTGCTAAAGCCATCATGAAAAAGAATGGCTTGAAAAGTTCGAAATTAAAACCCGGTCAGAAACTAAGATTGTAATTGTTCCGCTAAGTCTCCGCAATTTTCATCAAAATCATCCTTACTTAACCATCACAATGAAATTCAATTATCTCTATTTAGCCTTTGCCGTGCTTTTTTTAAGTTCTTGCGGAACGCGTAAATATTCGAAGAATAATAAGCAGATCGAAAAAGCGGCAAACAAAGCCAATAACAATTCTTATAAAAGCTACAATACGTTAAGCTATATTGATGAATTTAAGGGCGTTGCTATTGAAGAGATGAATTCTGATGGAATTCCGGCCAGCATAACCCTGGCGCAGGGAATTTTAGAATCGGGCAGTGGAAACAGTGATTTAGCGAAATATGCCAACAATCACTTTGGCATTAAGTGTACTTCAGAGTGGAAGGGGAAGAACTATTTCCGCGATGATGATCAAAAAAATGATTGCTTTAGGGTGTATAAAGATGCCCGCGAATCGTTCAGAGACCATTCTGAGTTTTTAAAAAGGAAACGCTACAGCTTTTTATTCCAATTGGATAGAAACGATTATAAAAGCTGGGCACAGGGCTTAAAGACAGCTGGTTATGCCACTAATCCAAAATATCCTGATTTGCTAATTGGGGTGATTGAGAAATATCAGTTGAATCAATATGATCAGCCGGAAAGCGAAAAGCAGAAAATTGCCAGAGAAGACCGCGTTTTTACGGAAATTAACCAGAATATTCCTAAAGAAAAAGAAAAATTTGCTCCTGTTGAAACTCCTCCGCCAGGCGCTAAACCAATTCTTGCAGATGGCACCTATACTGTAGTAAAAGGCGATACTTTATACAACATTGCGAAACGATTTAACTTAAGTGTTGATGAACTTAAAATGCTGAATGAAATGACCGCAGATGGCATTAAACTTGGACAGGTATTGAAGGTTAAATAATGTTAAGCCTAAACATTCCGTGCAGGATATTTGTAGTTTTGTAAACTAATGAAACTTTTTGCCGCCTTAACCTTATTTTTTAGCTTCTTTTCGATGCTTGTTTATGCACAAACTAAACCTGTGCAGGGCATTGTTATTGATAAAGAAAGCAAGCAGCGTTTGGCAAAAGTTTACATCTACAATCTGCGCACCGGCGATGGGCTGTATAATAATACTAAAGGCGAATTTAGTACTGAGGCGATTCCCGGAGATACGCTGGTGGCTGCACTTTCTGGTTATGGTGTAGACACGATTGTTTTTCATGGCCAGACAGCAGCCTATTTTCAGTTAAAATCACTGGGAATCAGGTTAAGGGATGTGGTTATTCAGCAGAAAAGATTGTCGCCACAACAGCTTTATGAAAAATCGGTACAGGAATACCGCTATCAAACTAAAAAAGGCAGCGGCAAAGATATTCTCAGCTTAGGTAACAGAGGGGTTGGCCTTGGTATTGATGCCATCTATAATCTGTTAAGCCGGCAGGGAAGGAACGCCCGCCATCTTCAGAAAATACTGGAAAAAGATTACCATGAAGATTTGATTGACTACCGTTTTAATGCCAATCTGGTGGAAAAGGTACTGGGAATAAAAGATGCCGAACTCACTGATTTTATGCAGCAATACCGGCCAACTTATCAATTTGTGCTGGATGCAGATGATTACTCTTTTAACGTATTTATTAAAAACGCTTACCGGAGTTATCGCCTCAATCCGAAGGCTTTGCAGTTGCCTAAACTACCTGATATAACGATCGAAAAGCTGTGAAAGCGCCCATTTTAATTGTTAAAAACCTGCCCGCAGCAGGAATGGCAATTTTTCCGTTCATCTTACTCAAAAACGTAAAACTTAAAACGGACTGGAGCATGATTAACCACGAAAAAATCCATCTCAGGCAACAGCTGGAATTATTGGTATTACCTTTTTATATTTTATACCTGATCAATTATCTTATCAACCTGGTTCGATATAAAAATCACCATGCCGCCTATCTTAATATCATATTTGAAAAAGAAGCCTATAAGTATGATTTAGATAGAGATTATCTTAAAAACGGAAATTGGTATGGCTGGCTTAAAATAATTTAACCACTCATTTTGGCAGGCAAATCTGTAATGAACTGGAGAATCATTCTCTTAAAACTTTTGATCTATAAAATTTTTCGTTTTCTTTGTAACCGATGAAAAATTGTTTAGCTGTCTTTATTCTTGTTCTAAGTTTCTGCTCTTTAGATTTATATGCACAGGAGATTGATACAATACCTATCAATACCAAAGACCTGAACATTAAGTTAAAACGAAGTCCATTGCCAAGCAGGCAGGGCCCACTAAACTTCGAACCTGTAAAAATCCCTCCTTATATTGTAAACGCTAAGGTTAACTACTGGAAAACCAAAACTTCCATTGGCATTAATGTAAACCAGGCGCAGTTTAGTGATAACTGGAAAGGTGGGGGCGTAAACTCTGTTGCTGTTGGTGGTTTATTAAACTGGAAAGCAGAATACAATAAAAATAATTATAGCTATGTAAGCGAGGTAATTTTGCAGTACGGTAAGATTAAGAATAAAGACCAGTTGCAAAAGAAAACCAATGATAGGATTTTCTGGGATAATAAAGCATCGTTTCAACTTTCTAAAAACTGGTATTTCTTCGGTTCGATAAACTTTGAATCGCAGTTTGATAAGGGTTTCTCTTATGAAACGGTAAACGGGACTGAAACTGCAACACTAATTTCCAAATTTATGGGCCCCGGTTATTTAACTGAATCTATAGGTTTTGAATATAAGCCATCCAAATATTTTTCAACCCGGTTTGGTACAGGTACGGCACGTCAAACTTTTGTGTTAGATGAAAGCTTATTTAATGATCCAGACCCTACTAAGCCACCAAAAGAATCGGTTTATGGTGTAGATTATGGTAAAACTTTTAGAAATGACCTTGCTTTTCAGATTGTTTCTGCTTTTGATAAGGATATCTTTACCAATACCAATCTAAAAGCCCGTTATGCCATGCTTATTCCTTACGAAGATTTTGGATGGAATAGAATTGATCATCGTCTGGATATTGCCTTAACAGCAAAAATTAACCGGTTTATGAATACAAGTTTAACCGGTATCGCTTTGTTTGATGAAGATACCGGCACAAATAAAATTCAGGCAAGCCAGACTTTGGCATTAGGTCTTGCTTTTATTTTCCCCAGGTAATTTAACCGCCTGTTCTGCCACTTTCCCAGTAGCAGGCGCTTTGAATTTGAGCCGCTTCAACACCTCTGTTTAAAAGATATTGTTTAAACCGCTGTAGAGATTTGCTTCTTCCTGTAAGATAAAAGTTTGCATCTTTCCACATCTCCCAACATTTAGGGTGCATATTTTCCATCCATTCTATTGCATTTTCTGCCGGAAACAATGTATCAGCAGGCACCACATCAATCAGCAACCTGATATTTTCTAAAGCCGGATGGTTTTCTTCTTTCATCTCCAAAATACCAAAGTATTCGTTTCCCAAATTTTTCGTAATTTTTCCAAACGATTCGTAAAGGCCTATACTCGTTTCATCACCAAAAAAGAAATGTTGGCTGGCATTAAAATCGTATTTAATTTGAGCGTGATCAGTAATAAACTTTAGGCAATCGCCCGTTTGAAGATTCATGGCCCAACTACTTCCAATGCCTTTACCATTTAAATAAAAAATAACCTGGCAGGTATTTGTTTCCCGGCTAAAATCAGTGATGGCGTAATGCCTGGATTCGTTAGCATTTATCTTAAATAATGCTTCGTTTCCGCAAACAAAGTCAAGATCCGGAAAATCGCCTTTTAAAATAACTTTTTTAACATGATCGCTTAACATGATGGTGTTTTCCACGGTAACCTCATACACTTTACTGATTTCTTTTTCTATGGCATTGGCTAACGGTGATGGTAATTTCGGCATCATATAATTTGTTTAGTAACTTTGAACAAAAGTAGCGGTCTAATACTTGCCGGGTTTTACACCAAAGGGATAAAAATTTATATTAAAAGGATTTTATGGCATTAAGCATTTATGATAAATTTAACCGGCAGTACATCCTCAACGATTCGCTAAATCTGGAGCAAATTAATCTGCCTCTGGTTACTGAAAGGCGGGAGCGGCTTAGTTATCCTTTTGGCGATGCTGAGCTTGTTCAGATTGGTTTCGCAGGCATATTAATTATCTATGGCGATGTTAGCGTGAAAGAAAGCAGATTAAGGATAAAATCTTTTGATGAACCTGAATCCGTTGAACTTCATTTTTCTATCAAAGGAACCGGCATTCTGGAGAATTATTTAACCAATAAAAAAATGGCCATTAAAGGGAATCAGCACAACATTATATACACGCCCTTTTTTGATGGAATTGCTCAATTTGAAACAGACAAAAGCCATCAGTTTTTTGAGGTTCACTTTCAGCGGGATAAATTTATAGACCTCACCAGCGGAAGCAGCACACTGCTGGAAAGGTTTGGCAATAACATCATGAACAATAGATCTGTAGCCATTTCTGCGGAAAATTTGCCCATTAGTATGGCCATGTACGCCTGCATTAATGATATAATGAATTGCAACTTTACAGGCGGCTTAAAATTATTATTCCTACAATCGAAATGTGTTGAGTTATTGGCTTTGCAGGCGCAGGCGTTTAACCTGGCAGATCAAAAAACAGTGTCTAAAACGGTAATGTCATCCTATGATAAAGATAGAATTTATTATGCCAGAGAGTATTTGCTAGACCATGCAAGTAATCCTCCATCTTTAACCGAATTGGCAAAGGTTGCTGGGATTAATGAATTTAAATTGAAGCAAGGTTTTAAAGAGACTTTTCACAACACTGTTTACGGTTACCTGAGCGATCATAAACTGATGCAGGCCAGAGCGCTTCTTGCAGATAAGGCCTTAGACATTAAAAACATTTCCGAGCAGTTGGGTTATTCGTCTGTTCAGCATTTTAGCAATGCATTTAGCAAGAAGTTTGGAATAAGTCCCGGCAAAGCGAGATAGCTAGCTTGGGGTTTAGACCCGAAGCTAGGAAGGTTTAAACCCGTTTCCGTTTTTTCTTTAAATCGAGGTAATCTACAAAATACAACACCTTAACAGACAGGCTATTATTTTGCGGCGCATTTAGAATTCCACTTAAGTTTTTATTATACCGCTGCCTGTAGAACGTATCAGATGTTTCTGCAGCATCTTTGTAAGAAACAGAAAGCGTACTACCTGGTGCAAATTGCCAGATGTAAATTAAGTCAACATTAAATACATTGTAATTTCTGTCTAGTCCGGTTAGGGGAGCACCCTGATAATCAGTTAAGTTTCCGTCTGGCTTTAAGAGGTAAAAATCTTTATTTCTACGATCACTCCAATAGTGTCTAAGCACAACCGTTACGCCCATTAAATTGGTAAAGGTATATTTTGCATCCAAAGAATTTTCTACCGTTCTTCTATCGTATTTAGAAAAAATCGACTGATCACCTCTGGTAGTTACCCAGTTTACATAATTATAATTCGGATTAAAGGATAAATCGAGTCCAAAAGCTACTTTATCATTTAGCCTGAAGTTTTGAAAAAGATAAAAATTATAAGATTTTCCCCCGAATAACTGTTGTTCCTGATAAACTATATTTCCACCAAAATTGTAGGCTTTAGCCCGGTTTGGATTTATATATAGCTCTATTCCAAAACGCTCCGGCGCCTTATAAATCTGTCCGTTTCTGGCCTCGTAAAAATCATTCCCTTTTGCATTGTAACTGGCATCTACTTCCGCCGACCATAGATTTTTGAATCGAACATAAGATCCACCTTGTACCACAGTACTTTGATAATCGCCGGGCGTGGCTCGTCTTGAGTAAGAAACGTTTAACCAGTTTTGCCATTCATTATACCACTTGCCAGGTTTAAATATATTGTATCCTAAGCCCACTCGCTGATCCAGGAAATTGTTATTGGTGAAGAAACCCATGTCTGATGGGTCAAATTTATCATCCGCATACACCTGATTGTAACTCCAGGTGAAATTGCCACTCTGTTTCCCAAACTTAAGGGTATAACTGTAACCTGTATTGGTTTCTTCTCCCTTCAAAACACTCATTTTACCATTTGCATTGATAAAATATTTATTGCCTTTATTATTCAGGTTGAGGAGTAAAGCTGTAACATTTGCATCATAAGCACTTCCCTGCCGCAACACATTGGTATTAATAAAGGTCGCCGAGCTATTGTTTTTTAGTGACTGATCAAAAACCAGGATGTTGTAGTTTGTTAATGGCTGCGTTTCAACTTCACGCAGATTACCCTGAGCATCTTCTACTTCGGTTTGCATACCATTTGTAATTGCATTGAAAATTCCGATACCCAGCCCCTTAGCGGTTCTTCCCGAAATCTTGGTCGCATTTAAAACCTTCGCTTCCGTTTGGTCTTTTACAATCTTATCATTTGTACCAATTGCACCGCTGTTATAATAAGAGGGAATAGAACCGATTCGCTTGGAATAAAACAGGTCGCCTTTGTTAAAGAGCTCGGTTCCTTCGGTAAAGAATTGCCTGTTTTCGTTAAATTTAACTTCAAATGGGGTAAGGTTTAGAATCCGGTTATCTGATTGTACTTGCCCAAAATCTGGAACAAGGGTCATATCCAGTGTGAAACTGTTATTAATTCCATATTTTACATCCATCCCTCCGTTGAAGCGTGATGTGGTGTTTTTTACCCCTGGTAAATTAGCAGGATAATGGTTAACGTAAGCGGAAACATAAGGCGAAAAGGAAAGCCGTAAGGGTGGTTTGATATCTTTAATCCCTGTCCATAGTCCTTCCTGATTAATGAAACCATTTACTTTTGGATCTACAAAATTCCAGAACACCTGCGTATTGCTTCTCTGCGTGCGCCGGCTAAAGTTAATTCCCCAGTTTTGAATATCTTTACCGGAGAAGCGCAAAGCCGAGTAAGGGATTTTCATTTCACAGGTCCAGCCTTTATCATCAATTTTAACGGCACTTTCCCATACGGCGTTCCAGTTAGGGTCTTCGTCGCCCACCTGAGAATATTTGGCATCAAACTGCACACCTGCTGCCGTAACGAAAAAGCCATTCCCATTCATTTTATCGTAAAACGGATCTACAATTATGGAAATAAAATCAGCATTTCCAATCTGATCTCTTGACACCAGTTCGTGCGAAACGCTATCCGGATGATCATACATCCTGGCATAAACATAAATGGCTACATCATCATAAAGCACCTTCATTTCGGTACGCCTGTCTTTGGCTTCAATCTTTCCGGGAGTTGGTCTGATTTCAATAAAATCGCTTGCTATTGGTACTTCTACCCAACAAACATCATCCAATAAACCATCAATTTTCGGTGTAGTAGCCGTTCTAACCGCAGTCAACTGCCTTTGTTTAGGAAGATCCTGCGCATTACATATGGCAGAAAGTATCAGGAAAAAGAGCGTCAGCTGGCGTTTCATTAGTTTAGTTTGGTACGTATAAGACCGCATTAGAATCTAAATGTTGCATCATTCTGGAAAATTAATCTGAAGCTAAAGTTTTGACTTTGAGTTGCAGAGATTTACAAGCAAAATTTGATACATTTGCGTTTCATTAAAAACAAATGGTCTTTGCTTTTGGGCAAACAGGCTATTAGCTTATAAAAAGATGTTTGATAATTTACAGGACAAGCTAGATAGAGCATTTAAAGTATTAAAAGGACAAGGCAGCATTACGGAAATCAACGTGGCAGAAACCATGAAAGAGATTCGTAAAGCGTTATTAGATGCCGATGTTAACTATAAAACCGCCAAGGCATTTACTGATGATGTAAGGCAAAAAGCATTGGGGCAGAACGTGCTTACCGCCGTTTCACCTGGTCAGTTGCTTACCAAAATCATGAATGATGAGCTTGCTGCCTTAATGGGTGGTGAGGTTACCGAATTAGATACCAAAGCAAACCCAACAATTATATTAATTGCAGGTTTAAATGGTGCAGGTAAAACTACCTTCGCCGGCAAGCTGGCTTTGCACTTAAAAGGTAAAGGCAAAAAACCCCTATTGGTTGCTGGTGATATGTATCGCCCTGCAGCGGTAGATCAGTTAGAAGTTTTAGGAACTTCAGTTGGTGTTTCGGTTTATGCAAACCGCCAGTCTACCGACCCTGTTGGCATTGCTTTAGAGGGGATTGCACATGGTAAGCAAAATGGCAATAACGTAATCATTATTGATACTGCAGGTCGGTTAGCGATTGATGAGTCGTTGATGAATGAAATTTCTGAAGTTAAGGCGAAGACTCAACCTCACGAAATCCTATTCGTTGTGGATTCGATGACTGGTCAGGATGCAGTGAATACAGCCAAAGTATTTAACGATAGATTAGATTTTACCGGTGTTGTTTTAACTAAGCTGGATGGTGATACCCGCGGTGGTGCTGCACTTTCTATTAAATCGGTTGTAAATAAACCTATCAAATTTATTGGTACCGGCGAGAAAATGGAAGCACTTGATGTGTTCTATCCAGACCGTATGGCATCGCGTATTTTGGGAATGGGTGATGTGGTTTCCCTTGTTGAACGTGCACAGATGCAGTTTGATGAGAAGGAAGCTGCCGAATTACAGAAAAAAATACGCAAGAATAAATTCGATTTCAATGATTTTTACAGCCAGATTCAGCAAATCAAGAAGATGGGTAATATGAAGGATTTGATGGGCATGATTCCTGGGGTTGGGAAAATGATGAAGAACGTGGATATTCAGGATGATGCATTTAAATCAATCGAAGCCATTATCAATTCCATGACACCATTTGAAAAGGAAAACCCTGATGCGATTCAACAAAGCCGCCGTTTACGTATTGCAAAAGGCTCCGGAAATAAAGTTGAAGAGGTAACGAAACTAATTAAACAGTTTGAAGATATGCGGAAGATGATGAAGCAGTTTTCAAACCCGGCAGCAGCAGCAGCAATGATGAAAGGTATGCCGAAGATGCCATTTGGAAAAAAATAGTTTGAAAAGCTAAAAGCGGAAAGGCTAAAGCTAAAAGCGAAGATAGCATAGTTAGATATTCAAATCCCAATCAGAAATGGTTGGGATTTTTGTTTAATGAAATATTCCGGAGTTTCGCTTAGGACGCAGGCAGCTGAAGCAGCCTGCAATGAAACCAGTTAAAGCGCCTGGTATTTCATCGCCTTTGGTTTCAACTAATGGCATTCGTAGTGATTTAAATAAACCTTCTTTAAAAGTGCCGCCAGATCAAGCAGCCTGCAATGAATTCAGATTTAAAGCGCCTGGTATTTCATCGACATTGGTTTCAACCAATGGCATTCATTGTGATTTGAATAAAGCCTCGATAAAAGCGCAGCCAGATCAAGCATCCTGCAATGAATCCAATTAAAGCGCCTGGCATTTCTTCGACATTGGTTTCAACCAATGGCACTCATAGTGATATAAATAAAGCCTCGATAAAAGCGCAGCCAGATCAAGCATCCTGCAATGAATCCAGTTAAAGCGCCTGGTATTTCATCTACATTGGTTTCAAAATATGGCAATTATAGCAATTAGATAAAGCTTCTTAAAAGTGCAGCCAGCTGAAGCAGCCTGCAATGAATCCAGTTAAAGCGCCTGGTATTTCTTCGACATTGGTTTCAAAAAATGGCAATTATAGCAATTTAGATAAAGCTTCTTAAAAGTGCAGCCAGCTGAAGCGGTCTGCAATGAATCCAGTTAAAGCGCCTGGCATTTCATCGCCATTGGTTTTAACCAATGGCATCTAAATAAGAAATTTCTTTATATATTTATCAAAACGAATTATTCATCCCCGAATAACAGAACATCCCGTTTAATTTTCAGTATTATTCATGCTTGTAAAAACATACGGGAGCGCTGTTTTTGGCGTAAACGCACTCACCATAACTATCGAGGTAAGTATTAGTGGAGGCAACAAATATTACATGGTTGGTTTGCCTGATAACGCAGTTAAAGAAAGTCTACAGCGTGTGGCAAGTGCCATTAACGTTGCGGGCTTCAGGATGCCGAAACAAAAAATTGTAGTAAACTTAGCGCCTGCGGATATAAAAAAGGAAGGCTCATCCTATGATTTACCCATTGCAATTGGCATTCTCGCCGCATCAGGACAAATCCCAAGTGAGGAACTGGCAGATTACTTTATTATGGGTGAACTTTCTCTGGATGGCGCTATTCAGCCGATTAGAGGTGCATTGCCAATTGCCATTCAAGCTCAAATGGAGGGCTTCAAAGGCTTCATCCTCCCAAGACAAAATGTACGCGAGGCGGCTATTGTAGATGGCTTGGTTGCTTATGGCGTTGAAACGTTAGCTCAGGTAATTGCTTTCTTCAATAAAAGCGAACCGCTCGAACAAGTTAAAATCAATACCAAAGAAGAGTTTCTTAAAAATATTGGCAATTACGAGCACGACTTTTCTGATGTAAAAGGCCAGGAAAATATTAAACGGGCTTTAGAAATTGCCGCTGCGGGCGGACATAATGTAATCTTGATTGGTCCGCCGGGAGCAGGTAAAACCATGTTGGCAAAACGCTTGCCTACTATTTTGCCTCCGCTCAATTTATATGAAGCACTTGAAACCACTAAAATACATTCAGTCGCCGGAAAACTTTCTGCTGCAGATGCGCTGATGACCATTCGACCGTATCGCTCGCCCCACCATACCATTTCTGATGTTGCGCTAGTTGGCGGAGGGATCAGTCCGCAGCCAGGGGAAATTTCTCTGGCACATAACGGCGTATTGTTTTTAGATGAATTGCCGGAGTTTAAGCGCACAGTGTTGGAAGTGATGCGTCAACCACTGGAAGACCGTAAAGTGGCCATTTCCCGGGCTCGTTTTTCAGTAGAGTATCCTGCAAGCTTCATGTTGGTGGCTTCCATGAACCCATGTCCGTGTGGCTTTTATAACCATCCGGAAAAGGAATGTGTTTGCGCGCCTGGTGTGGTACAAAAATATTTAAGTAAGATATCCGGACCACTTCTCGACCGAATTGATTTGCATGTTGAAGTTACACCTGTTGATTTCTCGGAACTGGCTTCATCCCGCGAAGCGGAGAAAAGCGAACACATCAGGGCACGGGTGATTAAGGCGAGAGAAATTCAGGATCATCGCTTTGCAGATAAAGAAGACCTGCATTATAACGCCCAAATGAGTCCGAAAATGGTACGCAAAGTTTGTCAGATTAGCGACGCAGGAACAGCACTTCTGAAAACTGCAATGGAAAGGTTGGGTCTATCTGCCCGTGCTTACGATCGAATTTTAAAAGTAGCACGAACCATTGCAGACTTAGATCAAAGTGAAAATGTAGAACTTGAACACTTGGCAGAATCAATTAATTACCGAAGTTTAGATCGTGACGGATGGGCAGGATAAATTAATCGGCAACCTCTTGACAGATAAATAAATTCAGATAGTTAACAATAAATTCTTATTTTGAGCAGAGAAACGCTCACTTATGAAATGTCTGTATTATTTAATATTCACCATACTTTTCTCAGGCTGTGCCTCTTTAAAGCAAGTGAAACAAACAGGTTTAAAAGAAATATGAAATAAATGCCTTCAACGGAATCTACACAAATAAAGTGAAGGCAACAGATTCGGTTTCTTACTCCTCTTTCTGGAATCAGTTAAGTCTAAATAACCAGGCAGCATTAAGCAGCGAAGCAGAAAACGTGGAACTTATCGCCATCAATAAAAACAAAATCAAAGCAGTTTTATTCAGCGGAAACGAGCAAAAATCAGTGCTGATTTTAAAAGGTAAATTAAAGGGTAACTATTTCGTATCTAACCACAAGCGAACCATTATCCCTATTCCACTGATCTATGGTGAGTTTAAAAATAATCAGTTTCAACTTGCAATAAATGAACAAAACACTATTCAGGTTGATCGGTTAAACAACCAATGGGGCTGGATCTTTTTCTTCTTAGCCGAGAATAACCAGACCAGAAGTTATGAATATAAACGCATATCCCGATGAAATTGCTACTCACATTCCTCATTCTTTTTTCATTTAAACTGTCGGCGCAAAAATTAATTAGCTTTATTCCTCCATCAGGTTATACAAAGGTTTTAGAAACTAATGGCGATTTGGATAAAGATGGTATCAATGAAGTTGTTTTGGTTTATAACACCAATAGAAAAACAGATCGAACTGGTTTCACCCGGGAGATGTATATCTGTAAATTAATTAACGGCTCCTTAAAACTCTGGAAGAAAAATGCTTCAGTACTCTGGAACAGTGATGATTGTGGTTTCTGCCTGGATTCGGGTATTAATTTATCCGTAAAGATTAAAGGCAATACTCTAATTATTGAACAAACGTTTCAACATAATTCAAGACACTTCAGCACCTATAGAAACATTTTCCGGCACCAGAATGGCGATTGGTTTTTAATCGGATCAAAATATAATGACTATGATACCTGTCATTTCGATTTCCAATACGATATTAATTTCTCTACTAATCAGGTAGCCATTGATTACACCTTTGGTGACTGTGATGATGGTGTTCCAGTTCCTAAAGACAGTGAATTGAGGTTTAAATACCCGTTTAAATCTATTCCAAAAATGGATGGATTTACTGCGGGTAAGCATGAAATTAAAATCCCCAATGCCAAGCAATATTTTTATTATTAGTTAACCAATTCTTTGTGTCTCTAAAATTGGAATTACTAATGGTCTCAGCTAAATTCCGCTAAACTAAACAGATTCTTTTGTTAGTATTATTTTTGATCTTTATTAAATTTAAACGACTGTAAATATAAACACATTACAGATAAAACACTCATTATCAATTTATTAACCTAAACCGTTAAACTCATCCGCTTTTAAATTCTAACCAATTTTTATTCTTTTAATAGTCTTCTGGCACAATCGTTGTAATCAGGCTGTTACATTTAACTAATATTTTTTATCTCCCTCCGGAGATTTTTAATTGGAAAAAACAACAAAATGAAAAAGACAGTTCAGATTTTTAGCATGCTTTTAATAGCATTAACAGTAATGGTTTCTTGTAAAAAAGACACCGATCCGGCAGATAAAGATTTCTTTGTTGGTACTTATAGAGGAAGCGTTTCTTACAGTAAGGATAACAATACCACTACAAGCACGGATGGCAGGGTTACCGTAACTAAGGTGAATGATACCTATAGTTTCTTCTTTGGAAATAACATCCCAGACATTACTGGTGTAAAATTTCAGGAAAGTGGAAATACATATGTAAGTGTGGGTACCGGTTTAATTGGAATAACAATTGATGCCAGTAATTTAAAGATTGGCGTTTCAAATTCCAACGGAACCTGGACAGCCAATTGCACGCGATAGTATCTTTAAAAGATTTTAAGTCCCGACTTTCATCGGGACTTTTTTTTGTCCAAAATATTGTAATTTATGTCTTAGAAATTAAATTCGATATGAATTTATCTAGCTTTATAAAATGAGTGTTGAATTAAAAAAGCATATTGAAGAAATTGTTTCGTTAGCGGATGAAGAGTTTGAATACATCAGCAGCCATTTTAAACCTAAACAACTCAAAAAACATCAATATTTAATTCAGACGGATGAACATGTTAAAACCATCTATTTCGTTATTAAGGGCCTTTTGAAAGCAACCTATATTGATTTAAATGGTAAAGAGTATATTATTCAGTTCGCCATGGAAAACTGGTGGATTTCCGATTTCCAGGCTTTCTATAATAATGTAAAGTCAATTACCAATATCAGTTGCCTTGAAAATGTTGAGCTTCTTGGCATCTCAAAAGAAGATTTAGATAAAATTTGTCATGAAAACCATAAAATGGAGCACTTTTTCAGGGTGAAAAATAGCTCCGGCTATGTGGCTTTGCAACAAAGGATTTTATCTTTATTAACCACCAATCCAAGAGAACGTTTTGAACAGTTTTCGTGTCAATACCCGCAATTGGGCCAAAGGCTTTCTAAAACCATAATAGCAGCATACCTCGGTATTTCAAGAGAAACGTTAAGCAGGCTCTCGGCCAAAACTGTGATTTAACGCACAATAAATCTGTGATTGAAGTCCTGTGTGGACGAAATGTATTGCTTTAACTTTGGGTAACATTAAAATTAATGATATGAGTAAAAAAGTTTTATTCGTGCTTACGAGCCACGACGAGTTAGGAAATACAGGTAAAAAAACAGGATTTTGGTCAGAAGAGTTAGCAGCTCCTTATTATGCTTTGGCAGATAAAGGTGTGGAAATTATTTTGGCATCAGTGAAAGGCGGTCAGCCGCCAATTGATCCGAAAAGTGAAGAAGCTTCATTCCAAACAGAAACTACTAAAAGAATGGATAATGATGCTGTTCTTCTTGAGAAGTTGAAAAATACAATTCCATTAGAAGATGCTAAAATGGAAGAATTTGATGCAGTGTTCTATCCCGGTGGACATGGTCCGTTATGGGATTTAGCTGAGAGCAAAATATCACAACAACTGATTGTAGATTTTTATGCAGCAAACAAGCCGGTAGCTTTTGTGTGTCATGCACCCGGTGTATTGAAAGATGTGAAAGTTGATGGAGAATATTTGGTTAAAGGCAAAAATGTAACAGGTTTTACCAATACAGAAGAAGAGGCTGTAGAATTAACCAATATTGTACCATTCCTGGTAGAAGATATGTTGATTAAAAACGGTGGGATTTATACTAAAATTGCCGATTGGAATCCTTATGCTGTTGTAGACGGTTTATTGGTAACAGGTCAAAATCCTGCATCATCAGAAAAAGTAGCAGAAGAACTGCTTAAACTTATTTAACATTTCAATTTCTACTGGTTGCATTACCACGCAACCAGTAGAAAATTATACTTTTTATAATGCCTCTTCGTCTTCCTCATCTTCTTCAGGCACATACTTTTCAATAGCCTGCCCAATTGCATTTACTTCTTCATCTTCCTCAAAAATCGGAAGCTCTGTTTTATAATCCATTTTTAACCAAATGGAAGAGGTATCCTTTTGAATCTGGATATATTCTCTGCCATCTTTAAAAATGGTATAGGAGTCGTTTCCTTCAGGGAAAACAGAATAATTTACCCGTCCTATTGCTATATCAAATGGTTCTTGCATCGCTGATTTTTTGGTAAAGATAAATTTTTTTGAGCATAATGATTTGAAAAGGAACATGCTTGCTTGAAGTTTTTGATTCCTGTTTTCCAGATTGCTTTCATAGGGTGGCGGTCTCTTTATCCTGGCCAGACAGTCATATATAGTTAAGGAGATATCTTTTTGCTTTAAACACCCAACCATAAACGGCCTTTCTAATGGTGCCATCTAAACCCGACCGGAGTGGAAAGCCCGCAAGCCGAGGTACGAGGAGCGGACTTGTAGCAAGGGCGGGAACAACCCGAACCAAAAAGCACAGGCTTTGCTTTTCAGGAAAAAATAATCAATGTTAAATGAGCTTTATACAGCCTTAGAAGCACCTAATAACTAAAAATTTACTTGCTGCTGCTTAAAAATTCCATCATTTGTACTAATTTACACCAACTATTTACCGAAAGATTAGAAGATGAAGTTAACGTTTTGGGGTGCTGCGCAACAGGTAACAGGAAGTATGCACCTGCTGGAAGTTGGGCATTATAAAATACTGATAGATTGTGGATTGGATTATGAAAAGGAAACCTATCAGGAAGACAACCAACAATTTCCCTTCGATCCGGCGAGTATAAATCTGGTTATTTTAACACACGCCCACATTGATCATTCAGGCAATTTACCTACCCTTGTTCGCCTTGGTTTTGACGGACAAGTGCTTTGTACACCACCAACAGCCGATTTAACTTCCATATTATTATTTGATTCTGTGGAGCTTTTTTTGCGTAAACAAAGTAGAAAGCCACGCACTAAACGCGGCAATTTTAGCGGTCCAAAACCTTTGTACTTACATAAGCATGTGATGGATACTATTGATCGCTTTGTAACCATTGCCTTCCATAAACCGTTTAAAATTACCGGCGATATCAGTTTAACATTTATTCCTGTAGGGCACCTATTGGGTGCTGCTGCTGCGGTTTTAACCATAAACGATGATGGGGAAGAAAAGAAAATAGCTTTTTCTGGTGATATTGGCCGGGAACATTATCCGGTACTGGTAAAGCCAGAACCCATACCCGAAGTAGATTACTTTGTGTGTGAAGCTACTTATGGCGGCCGTTACCACACGAAAGACCAAACGCTCGAGGAAAGATTAGTAAAAGAAATTGAAGAAGCTTGCATCAAAACGCCGGGACGATTAATTATCCCTGCATTTAGCATCGGCAGAACTCAATCTTTGGTTTTTGCGTTAAACCAGATTTTTACTAAAAAGCTATTACCTCCTATTCAGATTTTTGTAGATAGCCCAATGGCGATACATGCCACTGATGTTTACCGCAAACACCACAATTTGGTTAATCAGGAAGCGAAAGATTTCTATAAAACCATGGGTGATGAATTCGAATTTGAACACCTTGCTTATGTGCAAACCATGAAAGAAAGTAAGGATGTTTCCAACTATTTTGATCCTTGCATTATCATTTCATCTGCCGGAATGCTTGAAGGCGGAAGGATACAGGATCACTTATATTATAACATTCAAAACTACTATTGCACCATCCTTTTTATTGGCTATTGCGCAAAAGGAACGCTTGGGTATAAACTTTTAAGTGGCGCACCCATTGTAAGAATTAAAGACCGCGAAATGATGGTTTATGCAACCATCCGCCAAACAGATTTACTTAGCGGCCACGGCGACCATGACGACTTAATGCGAACAGTGAAACAAACTGGTCAGCCTAAAAAGGTTTTTCTGGTTCATGGTGAAGATAAGAGTTTGAAAAGTTTATCTGCTGCTTTGCAGGAAGATGGTTTTGAAGTAGTTGCCCCGGAAAGGGGAGAGGTTTTTGAAATTTAATTGGTTCATTGAGCGAATTGGCAAAATTCCTTGCTCATCCTGCAAAAGGAAGCAATTCTACTAACCGGATTTAAGCTAACGCATACAATACCTTTAGCATTTGAAAAGCTGTAGTATATAAGGTTGCCAAATAAATCCAACTTCCAGATGATCTGCCGTTTAGCAATTCTCTATTTTCCCTTTCTCTATTCCCTATTCTCCATTTCTCACCTTCCCTCAGCCCCTCACTTGCCCACTACCCCTAACCACCCATTTGTAACTGGTTAATTCTTCCAAGCCCATAGGTCCGCGGGCATGGAGTTTTTGTGTACTAATGCCGATTTCAGCACCTAATCCAAACTGTGCACCATCAGTAAAACCTGTTGATGCATTGGCGTATACTGCAGCGGCATCGACTTGATTTAAAAATTTCGTAATATTTTCTGCATCTTCAGAAATAATGGCCTCGCTATGTTTAGAACTATGTTCTGAAATGTGATGGACTGCGGCATCAAAATCTTCAACAACCTTTACAGCAAGTTTTAGTGATAAAAATTCTGTTCCGAAATGTTCTGGTTGAGCCTGATTTAACAATTGTGCGGGGTAAGTTGACCGAAGCGCTGCATAACTTTTTTCATCAGCAAATAATTCTACATTTCCTTCAGCCAGCGGCGATAAAAGTTCTGCCAGATTATTTAATCTTTGTTGATGAACCAGCACACAATCCAGGGAGTTACAAACGCTTACCCTTCTGGTTTTAGCATTAAAAATAATTGCTTTTCCTTTTTCCAAATCGCCGGTTTCATCGAAGTAAGTATGCACAATTCCGGCCCCAGTTTCGATAACCGGAATTTTACTGTTTTCGCGAACATAACTAATCAACGACTGACTTCCCCGGGGAATTAAGACATCTACAAATCCCCTTGCGTTTAGCAATGCTTCAGTGGCTGCACGTTCGGCAGGTAGTAACGTCAATACATCCGGGTTAACATTGTGCGCTGCTAAAACGCCATGAATAACATTTTTAATGGCCAGATTTGAGAATTCCGCATCGCTTCCGCCTTTTAATACCGCAACATTACCTGTTTTAAAACAAAGGGAAAAAACATCGGCCGTAACGTTTGGCCGGGCCTCGTAAATTACACCGACAACGCCCAGGGGGACCCGGACTTTCTTTAAATCCAAACCATTATCCAGTATTTTTTCTGATAATACCTCATTTAAAGGACTAACCAGCTTCACTACATTGGCAACATCATTGGCAATATCAGCAATGCGGGTTGCCGTAAGTTTTAAGCGATCATATTTCGGATCTTCCATAGACATCTTCGCAAGATCTTTCTCGTTTTCCGTTAGAATGTTTACGGCATTATTTACTAAAGCTACCGCCAAATCAGAAAGTACAGCGTCTACTTTTTCTTTGGATAAGCTGACGAGATTTCTGGTTGCTTTTTTAGCGTTTTCGAAGTATGTTGAGTAGTTCATGTTTTTAGTATTAATTATCAGGAGCTTTTACCGCAAAGTGCGCTAAGTTTAGCGCTAAGATCGCCGAGTTAGAGGCAAATTTGCTTTAGTTTTTCTTAACCCGAAGAACACTTGGGTTTCATATTAGCTTTGCGTTTCTTTGCACCTTATCTCTCCGTTCTTTGCGGTTAAACCTCAGTTATATCGCCGAATAAAAATAATCATAATGCACCAGAGCCTTCTGTTTCTTCTGGCCGATTCTTTCTCTCGCCTTATCAGAACCGTATTCTGCAATTCCCAAGCCAATTAAGGTATTCTGTTCATCCACAATTTTGATAACATCACCCTTTAAAAAATCTGTCTGAATTTCAATAATCCCAATGGGTAATAAGCTGGTTGCTTTGCCAGAAGTGAGAACTGTTTTCGCTCCATCGTTTAATTTGACAATGCCAGTTGCTGCTGTCTCTGAATGTGCAATCCATTTTTTCTTCCCTGACTTACTTTTCTCCGGAACAAATCGTGTGTGAATTAACTCCTTGTTAAGCAGCGCAATCAACACATCATCCTCTGTGCCATTTGCAATATGAACAGTGATTCCGAGTTTAGCTACTTTTTGCGCCATGGTCGACTTTGTGATCATCCCGCCCCGGCCAAACTGAGATTTTCCGGTTTGAATAAACGAAGCCAGGTTAGAAACCGGACCAGAAATCTCTTCGATTACTTTTGAACCCTCCATTTTAGGATCGCCGTTATAAATTCCATTTACATTTGAGAGAATAATTAGTGCATCTGCATTTAGCATTGAAGCAATTAGCCCTGCCAACTCATCATTATCGGTAAACATCAGCTCCGTAACAGAAACCACATCGTTTTCATTTACTACCGGAATCACATCGTTTTGCAATAAGATTTGCATACAATTTTTCATGTTCAGGTAGTGGGCACGATCGCGGAAATCTTCTTTAGTTACCAGTACCTGGGCACATTTAATCTGGTGTACAGCAAAGAAATTAGAATAGGTATTAATCAGTTTTACCTGGCCAATTGCGGCTAATAATTGTCGGGTGGTAACTGCATCCTGCTTTTCAGAAACTTTAATTAAACTTCTGCCTGCCGCAACGGCACCGGAAGAAACTAAGATCACTTCAATGCCTTGCTTTTTTATTGCTGCCAACTGATCCACCAAATGATTAATTCTTGCTTCATCTGGCAATCCGTTCGCCTGTGTAATTACATTCGACCCAACTTTAACTATTATTTTTTTATACCCTAATTTCATTATTATACCAGCACCGTTTGTTTTGGCAATTTAACATCTATTTTATTAATACAGATAATTATCTATAGGCATAATGGATTTTTGCTAAAATGGCAAAATCAATTTGGTAACAGGAGCTTGGCAAACCATCTCTCTACTAATTGACCATTGAACTAATAAACTATTTCATTAAATTGCCATCACCTAACCCTGAACCAAACATGAAACGTATTATACCTTCGCTGATTTTGCTTGGCGCAATTTCAGCTTGTAATAATCCTCAAAAAAAAGAAATGGAACCTATAAAATGGCCGGATGCAAAGGCACCTGTGGCGGAAATTATTCCGCATAAACGTAGTATCCACGGCGACACAGTGGTGGATAATTATTACTGGATGATTGATTACTTCAAAAAAGGCGCGGACAGCACCAGGGTGGTTGATTATTTGAAGGCTGAAAATAAATATCTCGAGGAGATGATGAAGAGTACAGATGCTTTTCAGGCTGATTTATTTAAGGAGATGAAAGGCCGGATTAAGGAAAAAGATGAATCTGTACCTTCATTCAAAAATGGATATTATTATTATTCCCGTACTGAAGATGGTAAACAATATTTCAAATATTGCCGTAAAAAAGGAAGTTTAACTGCTCCTGAAGAAGTGCTGCTTGATGTAGATGAAATGGCAAAAGGACATTCTTACTTCAGCGCAACGGGCTTTAAAGTAAGCCCTGATAATAAATTATTGGCTTTTGGTGTAGATAAAGTTTCCCGCAGGCAATATACCATTCAGGTGAAAAACCTCGAAACCGGTGAAATTTATAAAGATGCGATTACCAATACCGAGGGGCCGGGCGCCTGGGCAAACGATAATAAAACATTGTTTTATACTTCAAAAAACCCCGTTACCCTGTTAAGCGAAAAGATAAAAAAACATACGCTTGGCGCTGATGCGAAAACGGATGTAGTCGTTTACGATGAAAAAGACAATACGAATTATATTGGTGTTGGGAAATCAAAAAACGGAAAGTATATTTTCGTCGCTTCACAGGGTACTTTAACATCAGAATATAAAATGATTGATGCTGATCGTCCTCAGGATGCTTTTAAAGTTTTTGCTGCCCGTTCTAAAGATGTGCTTTACGATGTAATGCCTGTTGACGGAAAGTTTCTAATCTTAACCAATTGGAAAGCCAAAAATTTCAGGCTGATGGAGTGCCCGCTTGATAAAACGGAAAAGGAAAACTGGAAAGAAGTAATTCCACACCGCACCGATGTACTTTTAGAAAGCGCCCAGGAGTTTAAAGATTATACTGTTTTATCAGAACGTAAAAACGGCTTAACCGAATTGCGTGTGCTTAAGAAAAGCGGGGGTGATTATTACATCAAATTTGATGAACCAGCCTACGATGCCGGCGTGGGCGCAAACCCGGAATATGACAGCAAAAACCTGCGCTATTCTTATACCTCGTTAACTACCCCAAGCTCGGTTTATGATTATGACCTGGAGAAGAAAACACAAAAGCTGATGAAACAGCAAGAGGTTGTGGGGGGTTATAACCCTAAAGATTACGTAACAGAACGTATTTTCGCCACCGCAAAAGATGGCACTAAAATCCCTGTTGCATTGGTGTACAAGAAGGGTTTTGAAAAGAATGGTCAATCGCCTTTGCTACTTTATGGATACGGTTCATATGGATCAAATTCTGATGTTTATTTTTCTTCCGTTCGGTTAAGCTTGTTAGACAGGGGTTTCGTTTTTGCTATTGCAAATATCCGCGGCGGACAAGAGATGGGACGCCAATGGTATGAAGATGGTAAATTGATGAAAAAGAAAAACACTTTCACTGATTTTATCGCGGCCGGCGAATACCTTATAGACCAAAAATACACATCTAAAGGCCATTTATATGCTAATGGCGGAAGCGCAGGTGGTTTATTGATGGGAGCGGTTGTGAATCTGGCGCCTGATTTATGGAACGGTGTAATTGCAGATGTGCCATTTGTTGATGTGGTAAACACTATGCTGGATGAAAGTATTCCACTAACCACCAATGAGTTTGATGAATGGGGAAATCCAAAGAAAAAAGATGCTTACGAGTATATGAAAAGTTATTCTCCATATGAAAACGTGGAGAAAAAAGCTTACCCCAATATGTTAGTGACTACTGGTTTGCACGATAGCCAGGTGCAATATTTCGAACCTGCAAAATGGGTGGCGAAGTTAAGAGCAATGAAAACGGATCAAAATGTACTGTTCTTAAAAACCAATATGGAATTTGGCCATGGTGGTGCATCTGGTCGATTTGATTACCTTAAAGAAGAAGCCTTAGGTTACGCTTTCTTCTTTAAACTGGAAGGAATAACAAAGTAAGCACTTATTTAATGTTAAGCCTGTTGAAATTTCAGCTACTTTCAACAGGCTTAACATTCGTCTTTGGCAAAATATACAATCCGTAGATCAAAAATTAATAAAACACATATTCTATCTTAAAATGAATTCTAAATTAAAACAGCTTCAAATCATTCATCTTGCGCTATGTTTTTCCGTATTTCTGTTTGCCACGGTAACGACCCTCCTCAATAAAGATTACCTTTATTTTGATGCTAATCCTGCTAACACAGCACCCTACAATCCAATATTTCCAATTGTTGGGCTAATTACCATCTCTGTCAGCATCATTGCTTTTAAAACTTTGATATCAAAAATAGACAAAACAGCTGCAGTTGATCTAAAAATAACCCAATACCACACCGCATTTATTGTTAGCGCAGCATTGTTACAAGCCGGTGCCCTTTTCAATCTGGTTGGTTCTTTCATTTCATATAATGCATTCTTTTTAATTTTTGCTGCTGTCAACCTGATTTTTCTTATCCGCAACCGGCCAACAAAAGATAAATTGATATCTGCTTTACAATTGCAATATCCTGATACCGAAACATTGTAATCATTTAGCCGTATCTTTGCCTGCTAATGGAATACAATGTTCACACTTTACCGAACGGCATTCGCTTGTTGCATGTGCCATCGGCTTCAGCCATATCTCATGCCTGCATCATTATTAATACAGGCTCACGCGATGAAACTGAAAACAAAGCTGGCTTAGCTCATTTCATCGAACATTTAATCTTCAAACGTACGGAGAAACGCAGTACTAATCAGATTTTAAATCGATTAGAAAGTGTAGGCGCAGATTTAAATGCCTATACTACCAAAGAATATACCTGCGTTCATGCTTCTTTTTTAAACCCTTATTTAGATCGCACTTTAGATCTTTTTAACGATATTATTTTCCATTCTACTTTTCCGGAAGATGAAATGGATAAGGAGAAAAGCGTAATTCTGGATGAAATTGCATCTTATTTAGATCAGCCGGAAGAAGCTATAAATGATGATTTTGAAGACTTGCTTTTTGCGGGGAATCCACTTGGCAATAACATTCTCGGCACTACAGATTCTGTACAAAGTTTCACCCGTGAAGACGTGATCAATTTCAGGAAAGCAAACTACCGAACCAATGAAATTGTAGTGGCGGTGATCGGGAATTATAGTTTTAACAGCGTAGTGAAGAAAGGTACCAAACACTTTGGAGATGTTGAAGAAAATACGCCAACGCTACATCGAATAAAACCAGCTATTTTAAAACCTACAACCACAACCATTTATAAACCCATTATGCAGGCACATTGCATATTAGGAACGCAAACTTATTCTGCTCATCAAAACGAAAAAGTGGGTTTAATGCTGCTGAATAACTATTTCGGCGGCAATGGAATGAGCTCGGTTTTGAACCTCCAGATTAGAGAGAAATACGGAATTGCCTATACCATTGAATCTAATTTTTCGCCGTTGAGTGATACGGGGATTTTTTCGATTTATTTCGGAACAGACAAAGAAAAACAAGCCAAAGCCTTGTCTTTAATCTTCAAGGAAATTAAAAAATTAAGGAAAAAGCCTTTGAACGACCTTCAATTACTAAAGGCTAAAAACAAATTTATCGGTCAGATTGCTTTAGGAGAAGAGAACAGAATCGGCCTGATCATTTCAATGGCAAAAAGTTTAATTGACCATAATAAAATTGATTCTCTTGAAACTGTTTTTAATAAAATTAATAATGTTACCACGCAAGAAATTGCTCAAATTGCTGACGATGTTTTAGCTATCGAAAAGCTTAACATCTTTACTTTCTCGCCAATAGCAGAATAATTGTTATTTTTGTAGAAATCACATCATTGGCTTGACAGTATTCCCCGATTTTTGCCCTTGTTTCAGGCAAAAATTAACCGGTGAATAAAAAAATATTACAGAATGAAATTACCTATAGTTGCTTACGGAGACCCGGTTTTAAAAAAGCTTTGTACCGATATTGATCAAAATTATCCAGAATTACAAAAGCTCATTAGCGACATGTTTGATACCATGTATTACGCAAATGGTGTTGGCCTGGCTGCTCCTCAGATTGGCTTACCAATTCGCTTATTTATTGTAGATATAGGTGAAGACGAGGATGGCACACCTGGTTATAAAAAGGTTTTTATCAATGCAAAAATTGTAGAAGAAACCGGCGAACCCTGGTTTTTTAATGAAGGGTGTTTAAGCATTCCTGACATTCGTGAGAATATTTCCCGCAAACCAAATATCAAAATCACGTACCTGGATGAAAACTTCGTAGAACATACAGATGATGTTGATGGTATGCCGGCTCGTGTAATTCAACATGAATATGATCACATTGAAGGAAAACTGTTTACAGACAAAGTAAGTGTTTTGCGTAAAACGATGCTCAAAAGTAAACTGGATGCCATTTCAAAAGGGAATATCAATACAGAATACAAAATGAAGTTTCCAAATAAGAGTAAGAAGAGATAATTTTAATAAAATACTGGAAGGGAAATGAATACGTTTTCCCTTTTTTTATGCCCTTACACCTAGGCTAAAACGCCCAGGACTCCGAACTCATAACTTCACTAATTTTAGATTATGAGACCTTTAGAACTATAGGTGAGTTAAACACCCAAGACTCCAGACTAATGACTCCGAACTCACGACTCAAGTAAGATTCATCACCGATTTAGATATGAAGTGCCTTTAAAACCATGGGTTAGCTAAGCACCCAGGACTCCAGACTAACAACTCATGACTCAAGTAAGATTCACAACCGATTTAGATACGAAATGCCTTTGAAACCATGGGGTAGCTAAGCACCCAGGACTCCAGACTAACAACTCCGAACTCACGACTCAAGTAAGATTCACAACCGATTTAGATAGGTGTTTCCTTTAAAACCATGGGTTAGCTAAGCACCCAGGACTCCAGGCTAAAGACTCCGAACTCACGACTCAAGTAAGATTCATCAACAATTAAAATATGAATTGCCTTTAAAACCATGGGTTAGCTAAGCACCCAGGACTCCAGACTAACGACTCCGAACTCACGACTCAAGTAATATTCATCAACAATTTTAATATGAATTGCCTTTAAACCATGGGTTAGCTAAGCACCCAGGACTCCAGACTAACGACTCAGAACTAACGACTCAATTCTCATTCCTCTTCTTATCCCCGTCAAAAATCTGCTGCATCAGCTTACCCCAGGCGAAAGGGTTTAACAGCGGATTGGTTTGCACCATATTTTTGTTAATCATCCTATCGAAGTTGTAACGGTAATTCTGACTGCCGATTTCCTGCCCGTCACGAGGTAAAGTTTGGATCAATCCATCGATTGATGACCTGGAGAGGTTCTTTTTAGCGATGGCCATATCATCATCGGCGAGTTTCATAGAGAGAAACTCACGTGTAAATTCTTCTGTTGTTGCCCAGGGAAAAACACGAACAGAAGGCAAATCAATTACGTTAGATTTTAGTTTAACCATAATGGTATACTTACTATCAGGTGTTCCTTCCGGAATAACCGTAGAAAATTTCTTGTAACCAATTGCGGTAAATAAAATGGTATCACCAGGGTTTACGATAAAAGTAAAATAGCCCCTGTAATCTGCAGCAATACGTTTACTTTTTGCTGAAAGATTAGTAATGGTAACATATGGAATTACGTTTGCACTATCAATATCTGTAATAATCCCTGAAAATTGGATAAGCTTTTCCCGGGCCGGCTTTTGCTGTGCAAAACTGGCAATAGAAAAAAATAAGCAAATCAGGGCTACACAATATCTCATTGTGACAAAAGTAATTTTAAAAATAAAACTTCCTTGTTAAATAGTGTTAAAGCTAATCTTGCTCTGCCATATTCACGGCAACCACCGAAGTAATTTGAGGTACAGCTTTCATAATCGCCTGCTCTATACCCGATTTCATGGTCATGAAACTCATTGGGCATGAACCGCAGTTCCCCAATAGCTTCAGCTTTACGGTACCTTCAGCTGTAATTTCTTCAACAGAAACATCACCTCCATCGGCCTTTAAATATGGCCTTATAGTTTCCAATGCCTGTTCTACTTGCTCTGTTAAATTCATTATAAGTTTTTTAAAATATAAAAATAGTAATTTTTTAGCAATTCACCATTTGCGCATTGTTGATGGATATCTGTTGTGCAATCTTACTTGCAATATCTCCGAATATAACATCCAACAAAGGATTTTGGTTTAGTGCTGCCGGTTTGCCATTATCTCCGGCTTCAGAAATATTTTGGATAATTGGAATTTCTCCTAAAAACGGCACATCGAATCGCTCTGCAAGCTTAGTTCCACCACCCTTACCAAAAATGTAGTACTTGTTATCCGGTAATTCTTCCGGCGTAAAGTAAGACATGTTTTCCACCACACCTAAAATCGGAATATTAATTCCCGGCATTTTAAACATTGCCAGTCCTTTATGCGTATCGGCAAGCGCAACCTGCTGAGGTGTGGTTACCACAACCGCTCCCGAAATAGGGAAACTTTGCGTAATGGTGATGTGAATGTCGCCCGTTCCCGGTGGAAGATCTACAATTAAATAATCCAGTTCACCCCAGTTTGTATCATTAAATAATTGCTTCACAGCGTTTGAAGCCATGGGTCCACGCCAGGGCACCGGCTGACCAGGATCTGCGAAGAAACCCAGCGACAGAAGTTTAATTCCGTATTTTTCTATTGGAATAATCTTCGTTTTTCCATCTGCCGTTTCTTCTGCACCGGGCTTTGCATCTACCAAACCGAACATGGTTGGTATTGACGGACCATAAATATCAGCATCTATTAAGCCCACTTTTGCACCATCTTTCGCCAACACTACTGCCAGGTTACTTGATACGGTAGATTTCCCAACGCCACCTTTTCCTGAAGAAACTAAAATAATATTTTTGATGTTATCTAATGATGATGAATTAGTTGGTTGAGTAACTCTTGAAGTAACATTAATCGCTACCTCAGCCTCTGCAAATACAAAGTGCTTTATGGCATTTGTACAGGCGTTTTTGAGCATCTCCTTCATCGGACAGGCAGGCGTAGTAAGCTCCAGTGTAAAACTTACGAGGTGATCAGTAATTTTTAAATCCTTAATCATGTTTAGCGTAACCAAATCTTTTTTCAGATCCGGATCTTCTACATTTTTAAGCGCATCTAAAACTTGTTGCGGGCTAATTTGCATTGTATCAGTTTAAATCCAAAATTAACAAAACATAGCCACAAATACTTTTATTTAGGCTTTTAAACTGTAATTTTAACACGAAATAAACATTTAATTGTTACGTTTAAGCAATTAACCATTTTAACTACCATATGCGAATACCAAAAATCAAGATCCCCAAAAAATATTTAAAAATCGGAGCCTGGGTTTTGGGTGTTTTTTTAATTGTTTGTATCTCATTGGGCGCTGTTGCCTACTCTAAAAGAGAAGCCCTCTTAAAGAAAATGATGGCCAAAGCGATAGCAAAGGCTGATAAAGATTATGGCCTGGAAGTAAAGATTGGCTCCGCCGGATTTACAGGATTGAGTACGGTAAAAATGACTGCAATATCTGTAGTTCCTAAAGAACGCGATACACTTTCCAGCATAGGAGAACTCAGCGTAGGTGTGAAACTGTTCCCTTTGATTTTTGGCAATGTTAAACTATCGGAAGTAGAGATGAGCGATGGTTTTGTAAGCGTGGTTTTGAAAGATTCTACCACCAATATTGATTTCATTTTAAAGAGAAAGAAAAAAGACAGTACCGAGAATAAGGGAAAATCGAATCTGGCGGAGATTGCCAATAATATTCTGAATCAGGTTTTATATAAAATCCCTGATGATATGGATATGAAAAACATGGTTTTCAAATTTAACGATCACGATACTGCTCAACTTAGCTTTGCCACTGCAGCTGTGATTGATGGGGGCGATTTGAAATCAACCATTAACGTTAATAACGGAGAATCTACCTGGCATGTAGATGGTTACGTAAACCCTGGAAGTAAAGAATTAAGCTTTACTGCTTATGCGGATGGGAAGAAGCTTGAATTACCTTATCTTAACAATAAATTACACGCCAAATTAAGTTTTGATACCCTTCAAACAGAGTTGAAAAACGCAAAATATAGTGGCAATGATTATAAAATCTCAGGTTCATGGTCGGTTAAAAATATGCTGATTAACCAACCTCGCATTGCTTCGAACGATATCATTGTACAAAGTGCAAAATTGGATGCCGATATTTTGGTTGGTCCGAATTACATTGCTTTAGACAGCAGCTCAACAGCATACCTGAAAACGGCCGAAATCCATCCGTACGTAAAATATACTTTAGGAAAAAATAAGATCTATGAGCTGAAACTCACCGCAGAAGAGCAAGATGCACAGGGTGTTCTCGATGCATTTCCACAAGGGTTATTTGAATCTTTGGAGGGTTTAAAAGTACAGGGAAAAGTAAAGTACAATCTAAACTTTTATTTAGATACCAAAACGCCTGATAGCGTCCGCTTTAACTCTACTTTAACACCCGTTGATTTTAAAATTACAAAATGGGGAAAAACAGATCTTCAAAAAATTAACAGTCCATTCGTATATACGCCATATGAGTATGGTAAACCGATGCGGGACATTACCATCGGACCATCAAATCCTAACTTCACACCATTAAATCAAATCTCTAAAAACTTTATCAATGCGGTGCTAACTGCAGAAGACCCATCGTTTTTTACACACAACGGTTTTGTAGAAGAGTCGATTCGAAAATCCATCGCGGTAAATTATAAAGAAAAGAAATTTAAGCGTGGCGGAAGTACCATCAGTATGCAGCTGGTTAAAAACGTTTACTTAAGCCGTCAGAAAACTTTAGCCCGCAAAGCGGAAGAAATCCTGATCGTTTGGTTAATCGAACACAATCACCTAGTAAGCAAAAACAGAATGCTGGAAGTCTATTTCAATATCATGGAGTTAGGGAAAAACATCTATGGAATAGGAGAAGCATCCAGGTATTATTTTGGCAAACAACCTGCTGATTTAACCATAGGTGATGGATTATTCTTAGCCAGTATTGTTCCAAAACCTAAAGCATCCATGTACAAATTTATGGCTGGTGGCGGCTTGAAGCCCTATATGTTCAACTATTTCAGATTCATGGGGAATATTATGGCCAGAAGGGGATTAACGCCTGCTGATACAGCCGGTTATGGTTTTTACAATGTTCGTTTACGAGAAGGTTTACGCCAGTATTTAGCGCCCGATACCGCAGCTGTTGATACCGCGGCATTTGACGGTGAGGAGGATGATGAAGGAATGCCTCCTGTAATTATGCAGGATAACAATAAAAACCTTTTTGATCGTATTTTTGGTGGTAGCAAGAAAGATTCTTCAAGTGTTAAACAAGCCGATACTACTACGAAATCGAAAAAACAGTTAAGACAAGAACGGAGAGAGCAGCGAAAACGGGAAAAGGAACTGGAAAACGGAAATTAATCGATCAGCTTTTAGTCTTTTAAACAAGCCATTAGTAATTTTAAATATAACATGCATAAAATACAGGTAGAGGATAAGGAATTTGAAATCTTTTTAGATAACGATATCATCAATAAACGGATCCGCCTGATGGGCATTCAGCTTAATGTGGATTATGAAGATAAGTGTCCTTTGTTTGTTGGCGTGCTAAACGGGAGTTTTCTGTTTATGGCCGACTTAATTAAAGAAGTTAACATTCCATGCGAAATTACTTTTATGCGGGTAGCATCATACGAAGGTACATCTAGTTCTGGTCAGGTTAAAGAATTAATAGGTTTGCCAACAAATATTGAAGGCCGTGACATTATTATTGTTGAAGATATTGTAGATACCGGTTTAACGTTAACGCACATTCTCAAGACAATAAAAGAAAAAAATCCGGCTTCAGTTAAGGTCGCTTCATTACTGTTAAAACCAGCCGCATTAAAATATGATATTGATGATTTAGAATACATTGGTTTCGAAATCCCCAATGAATTTGTTGTAGGTTATGGATTAGATTATAACGGCTTGGGAAGAAACCTGATAGATATTTACAGGGCTACTGAGGCATAATTTTTAAGTGGATTAATTTATTTTTTGCACCTTTGCCGAATAATTCTACACAATGACCATACACAAAGAAGGCTATACTACCATAGCCATAACCATTTTACTCATTTTCGTTATCAATGCCGTTGTTGATTATAAATACTATGACATTACCTGGTTACGCTGGTTTATTTATATTTTTTCTGCCGCTTTATTCATAATTGTATTACAGTTTTTCAGAAACCCCGGCCGCAGTTTTTCCGCAGGAGAAACGCTGGTAATTTGTCCTGCAGATGGAAAAGTAGTGGTAATAGAAGAAACAGAAGAAGGCGAATACTTTAAAGATAAACGCTTACAGGTGTCCATTTTTATGTCGCCTGTTAATGTACACATCAACAGAAACCCAATTTCTGGTGTAGTGAAATTTTTTAAATACCATCCTGGAAAATATTTAGCTGCCTGGAACCCAAAATCATCTACAGAAAACGAACGTACAACAACTGTTGTAGAGCATAAAAGCGGCGTACCGGTCTTATTCCGTCAAATTGCAGGCGCTTTGGCCCGCAGAATTGTTTGGTATGTAAAAGAAGGAGACCAGGTGGTACAAACTGAGCAATTCGGTTTTATAAAATTTGGCTCCCGGGTTGATGTCTTTCTGCCTGTTGGAACAAAAGTTAACGTTGAACTTAATCAGGTAGTAAAAGGCGGCATCACAACGCTTGCAACCTTAAGTTAACCCACACATATAAGCTAAAAACCCCGATTCGGAACTATTTTCGAATCGGGGTTTTCTTTTAGATAGAATTCATTAATCTGTCGCATCGTTTCCTACTTCCTTTTCTGCGTCTGTGGTCAATGGCCGGTCACTGATTAAACGTTGGGTAGGATAAGCAAAATCTGATTGATTACGCATCACTATATCCATAATTTCGAGGTTAATTTCTTGGCGGATATCCAAAAAGGTATCGTTGTTTAATATCGTTACGAAATAATTAATCTCCACGATTAATCCAGAATCTCCAAAGCTTTTAAACGAGGCCGTTCCATCACCGCTTGTACCTTCGTGGCTATTGATATAAGCTTCAATTTCGGTGACAATCCGTCTTACAGATTCTGCCGTGGTTTCATAAGTTAATCCAATAGTAAAGTTTACCTTCCGGGAATTTCTAAGCGAGAGATTTTCCAGTACACCATCTATCATTCCACGGTTAGGGATTGTGGCCATGGTGCGCTCTGAGGTGCGAATTCTGGTACTTCTGAATCCAACTTTCTCAACCGTCCCTTCTACGCCATCTACCTTAACCAAATCTCCAACGACAAAAGGCTTATCCAGAAAAATGGTGAATGACCCAATCAGGTTTTCCAAACTTTCTTTAGCAGCAAGTGCAATTGCAATCCCACCAATGCCTAAGCCGGTAATCAATGTAAGCACATTAACTTCGAAAACAAAACCCAGAAGCGTAAAGAAACCTATGAAAATGATTAAGGTTTTAAAGAGCTCTTTTAAAAAGGGCACCAGCTGATCATCTGATTTATTACTCGTTAGTGATGCTTTGAACAGTAAAACATGGCTGATAAAGTCAATGATCCTTAAAAAGATCCAAAAAACAGAAAGGATAATCATGAACAGAAATATTCTGTCGATACAATCACCTAAGCTCACCGGAACGGATATCTTTACTTTTCCGACAAGCTTTCCATAATGAAATACGGCTACTTCTAGTGGGTGTTGTAATTGATTAATGGCCAGATACAACGTAGTTAACTGAATAAAAACCTCAATGGGTTTAATAAGCAAAGCGACAAAGGCATCATCATGAGCTTGCTGCGAAAAGTTTTTGAAAAGCTTAAAAAGAAGCTTACTAAGCAGTTTCGAAATAACCCTCTTTAAAATGATCCCCAGAAAAAGGATCGCAGCGAACAGACAATAAGACTTTACTGTATTACCCCAGAACACCTGTTCGAAAAATGCAGCGTTTAACATATATAAACAAATTTAAACATAATTTTAGGCAATGATACAAGGTCTGCAAGGCCTCTTTTAACAGAATGGCTTAAACGAAAAAACCTCCACGAAATTAATCGTGAAGGCTATATCTTATAATAAAGAATATTATTTTCTCAATGATTTGATACGAGCAGCTTTACCAGTTAAAGCACGTAAGTAGAATAATTTCGCTCTACGAACCTTACCGTGGCTATTCACTTCAACTTTCTCAATGTTTGGAGAGTTAAAAGGGAAAATACGCTCAACACCAATACCGTTGCTCATTTTACGAACCGTAAAAGTTTCGTTAGCACCAGCACTGTTACGTTGGATAACAACACCTTGGTAAATCTGAATACGTTCTTTATTACCTTCGCGAATTTTATAGTGTACGCTCACTGTATCGCCAGACTTGAACGCAGGAAAATCTTTTTTCGCGATGGCCTGCTCTTCAACAAATTTTACTAAATCCATGATTTTAAGCTATTAAATCGATATTTCAACCCGTGAAATTCGGATTGCAATATTAGGGATTTTTTTTCAATTAAAAAAACTAATTTAATTTTTTCCACAATCTTTTAGAAATCCACATTAAGCCTGTGTAAACTCTTTTATTCCAAAAGGTCTGGACGACGTTGTTTTGTCCGCTCTAAAGCCTGTTCGTGCCGCCATTCGTTCACTTTCGCTTCATGTCCGCTTAATAAAATATCAGGTACTTTATGGCCTTTCCAATCTGCCGGACGGGTATAAACCGGTGCATCTAATAACTCTCCCTGAAAACTATCAGAAAGGGCAGAGGTTTCATCATTCAAAACACCGGGAATTAAACGCACCACGGCATCTACCACAATTGCAGCTGGTAATTCTCCGCCACTCAGCACATAATCACCAACAGAGATCTCACGCGTAACGAAAAGATCCCGAATGCGTTGATCTATCCCTTTATAATGGCCACAAAGGATAATGATGTTATTTTTAATAGATAATTCGTTAGCGGTGCTCTGATTAAGCGTAACACCATCAGGACTCATGAATATGACCTCATCATATTTCCTTTCAGCCTGAAGCTTTTCTATACATGCCGCGAAAGGTTCAATGCTCATTACCATGCCACTACCGCCGCCGTATTGATAATCATCTACACTTTTTTGCTTATTGGTCGAGTAATCCCGCAGGTTATGAACAAAAATTTCAGCAATACCTTTTTTTTGCGCCCGCTGTAAAATAGAATGGGCAAATGGACTTTCTAATAAAGCAGGCAGAACTGTTATAATATCGAAACGCATAGCGCAAAGTTAAGTCTTTAGTCTGAAGTCTATAGTCTGAAGGCAAATTTTACCATACGTATCACTAAAATAGCCGATCAGAATCTATTTACCAGATCCTTGTGCCTATTGTTAATTAAAATATTCACTTTTACTTATTCACTAGCCCGCCAGAGGCGATTACTTCCTTCTCCCATCACAACCCCATTAAACTTCGAGGCTTTTGATCATCACTAAGGCCATAGTAATCAGCATATTGTCTCCCTTTGAGGGCGTATGCGGCGAAGCTTGATAGATGTGTTGAATATATTAACCCGGTTAGTTTTAGATTAACGATTTACACCGGTATTTATATGAATTTAATAATTTTTAAATCGTCCATTGATCGTGCACTACAGCAACGAGGTAATATGCATTTTCATATTTTTTGAAAACAAAGCGCAAACTGGTCCAGTCGAGCCCACGATATTTTTCATTGGTTCCTTTGAAATAATATTCGGTAAAATGAAGCTGAGGGTAGGTTTCTTTCAGGTTATTAATCGTATTTCCCTGCCCGATAAAAGAATCGAAGCTTTTCTGCTTTGCATGCAGATAATCTGCATTGTAAATAAACTGCTCAATGTAGGGTTTAACTTTCATTTTAATGGCCTCTCCACTGCCGTCAAAATGCCCCCAGGTTAGCGTCCAGTTTTTAACTATGGCTTCTAAGAAATCTTTTGCTAAAACTTTTTTATGGGTGGGATCAATAAAGCCATAAGGCGAAAAACGAACACCTTCTGTTGGATGAAAAAGTGACGCAAATACAGCATAATCTTTCATTTTCAGGGCTGCTAAAGCTTTTGAAGCAACGATCTCAATAGAATCTTTCTGCGTTTTCTTTTGCAAAAAACGAGCAGAAGTAGATTGATCTTTAGACGAGTTATTTTCTCGGCTTTGGTTACAGCCGGTAAAAAGAAATACGGCAACAATTGCAATCAATAAGCACCTCATAAAACTTCAACGGAAATTTGTGCGGAAAGTTTTACGGCTGATTTTATTGTGCTAAATAAATATCGAGCAAGCCTTCTGGTAAATCAACCGTCAAAATTTTTCCTTCATCATCAATCTCTACAATAAAATCTTCATTTAAAGGAAAAAGAATTTCTGTTTCCTTATACAAAACCCTTGCGATAAATTGCTGAGGATATTCGTTTACTTCGATAATTTCACCAAGCTCACCCAGCGTTTCATCAACCGCTATAAAGCCTTTCAAATCAGTATAGAAAAATTCACTTTCATCACGCTCTGGTTTTTGGCTTAACGGCAGATACAGTTTCTTTTTTAGAAGCGGCTGTGCTTTATCAATATGATCAACATCATCAAAATTGAAGTAGCCTGTTTTATTGACCTGCAATTTCGACTCTGCAACAAAGTAGGGCACAAGCTTCCCATTCATATCAGCAAAAACCACATCAAATTCAAGCTTTTCATAATCATCAAACTCAAAAAATATCTGAACTTCTCCTTTTAAACCCCGGGTTTTGGTAACGTAACCTACGTAAAATGCTTCTTCGTGTTTCATAAAACCCCTAATATTCAGCCGTCACCCTGAATTTATTTCAGGGTCTTAATCATCAAAAAGATGCTGAAATAAATTCAGCATGACGAATTATATGTATCAAAATCTCTTTTAAATAAAAATAGCGCTCCGAAACCGAAACGCTATTTTTGAATCAAAATAATTAAAATTATTCTGCTCCTTCTTCTTTAGTTGCTTCTGCTGCAGGTGCTTCTTCAGTTGCTTCAGCTTCAACAGCTGGAGCTTCTTCTTCAACAACTTCTTCTGCAACTGGTGCATTTTTAGCTGCAATTACTGCTGCCCTGTCTTCTTTTTTCTTAGCCTCTGCTGCTAATGCTGCTTTACGCACATCTGCTTTAGAAGTAGCTAAACCTTCTGTTTTACCAGAGATTTTACCAGCTTTAGCATCAACCCAAGCAGTGAATTTTTCGTCAGCTTGTTCTTGTGTTAAAGCACCTTTTTTAACACCACCTTCCAAGTGTTTTTTGTATAAAACGCCTTTGTAAGATAGAATAGCACGAGCTGTATCAGTTGGTTGTGCACCACTGTTAACCCAAGCTAAAGTTTTTTCGAAGTTAATTTCGATAGTAGCAGGATTGGTGTTTGGGTTATAAGAACCTAAACGCTCAATGAATTTACCATCACGTGGAGAGCGGGAATCTGCTACCACAACATGGAAAAAAGGCTTTCCTTTTTTACCGAATCTTTGCAATCTGATTTTAGTTGCCATTGTTTTTCGTATTTATGTATTCAACATAGTTCCCGGAGCTACATACTGCGGGGCTGCAAAGATAACTAAAATACTGTAAATTAAAAACATAGTTTAATTTCTTTATTTTCAGGAGATTTGCTCAAAACATTAGCAGATCCCAAATGGAAAAAATAGCGATAGACATGGATGAGGTAATTGCCGACGCGGTTGGCAAATTCATTAAGCTTTATAACAGAGATTACAACGTTCCTTTAAATTTAAAAATTGATGCCGGAAACGAAATATATCACCATGTTCCTCAAGATGTAAATCAAAAATGGTTCGAATATATTAATGAACCAGGCTTTTTTCGCGATTTAGAAGTGATACCAGATAGCCCGCGTGTAATTAAGGCCTTGCAAGAGAAATATGATGTGTATATTGTTTCTGCTGCAATGGAGTTTAGAAATTCTCTGGTAGATAAATACGATTGGATGGCCGAGCATTTTCCGTTCATCGATTGGCAACACATCATGTTCTGCGGAAATAAAATTGTGAGTACTGATATCATGATTGACGACCGAACTAAAAACTTTGTCAATTTTGTGGGCAGACCTTTACTATTTACCTCACCTCACAACCTGCTTATTACCGAATACGAACGTGTAAATACCTGGGAAGAAGTTGCTGGCTTATTACTTTAGCTACCAACTGACTGCACTACAGCGAAATATTTAGTTATAAAGGCGTTGTCAACTTTCTAGCCAAGCGGCTATTTAAGTTGACAACACCTAAAATCTATCCTTTAAAAATTAAATTCTCCAACTAAATTTCCGCCTTTATCTGCAGAGGTTAAGGGTAAAACGATCACTTTTCGCTGCTGCTTACCTATTGCATAATTTGTGTAAATTTCTGCTGTTACAGTTGTTGGTCCGCTGATATTGATCTGCCGATCTCCGTAATAATTCACTTCAATTTTATATTTGCCTTTAATGGCTTTCTTCACCATAAATTGTTCCGGGCCATAACCAGCAGTAAAGTCATTGCTTATTCTACCTCCAATTTGAGTTTTTGCATTGCCATAATAACCTTTTTCTCCTGCTGGGTCAGTTAACCACAAATCGATATCCGTATCGTTTTTGTTCCAGTTCAGCACCACTCTGATGTCAACGGGTAAAGGTTGAATCAATCTTTTATCAATATTTCTGGTATTTAATTTTGCCCCGTGTCTGGAAATAAGGTTATTGATTTCAGAAATGATAATTTCCTCAATGCCCTGATCGCGATCTGCTATTTGGGTATTATAACTTTGCGTTAAAACTTTATATAGTTGATCCAAAGACTTTTGATACTGACCATCATCAGCCAGTGCCAAAGCATAATCCCGATAACTTTGTGCATCCATTGGCCGCCATTGTAAAATCTTTTCCGTCACAAAAATCTCTGATGCATAATTTCCGGTTTGCTTCAATTTATAAGCTAAAGTTTTATATAAATCGGCATTTTCCAAATCCAGATCAGCAATATTGCTTAAAATAGTTAATGCCCTTACACTATCCTTTTGCTGATAAAACCAATTGGCTACATCAAAATAATACATTGTTGTACTGATATAATCCGGACGCATCTTTAGATAAGCCAGATAAGCACTATCGGGTTTTCCAACCAGGATTTTCATATAATCCTGATCACTTTTAAACTCTGGGATAACAATGGTTGGCTGAGCTGGCGCAACAACCCTTTTTACGTTTGATTGATTAATACTTAAACCAGCAGCTCGTCCCTGCAATGGTTCGCTTGCCCTACTTACTTCCCGAAGCACAAGGGTCGTCGCGCTTGCGGTTTCCATTCTTTTAGTTTGTGCTCCGTAACCTACAACCACCACATCATTTAAGGCTTCGCCGCTAATCATATCCAGATTATCAATCTGATTTGCCTTTGTTCTTACTGGTGGAGGCGGCAATGCAACTGATCTTGAAGGTGCACTTGCCGGATTTCCACTAACTGGATTGTTTACAAGAGGTACCGGATAATCTTCCTTCTTTTTCATTGGTGCTTTATACGAAAAATCAGTATTCCACCAGGTTTTTAACTGTTTGGTCATTTCAACTGCTGCATTTAACAAATCTGTTTTTTTCTCCTGAAGATCAATTCTCCTTTGTTTCAAAGCAGCCTCATAGTCCTGCCGTAATTCAACGGGCGGAATGATATCATACCGCAAATAATCAGCTAAATTTTCCAATACGATTAAACTGGTATTTCTGGTTACAATGCCAAATTGTTTACTCAGGCCGCTAATATCTTCCTTGTTTGCTTCATACTGAATATCCATTTCTGCAATTTTCTTTTGCGCCCAAACACGGCTGATATCAATGCTGCTTAAAGCATGCTCGGTTGCATTTAAGCGAATAGTTTGTTCTGAAACAACCGTGGAGCCATAGCCAAACTGCAATATAAACTCGGTATTTAAGCCATTTAATATCCCCGCAACGGATAAATGTCCATTCACATTTACGTGCATGGAGGGATAGGTTTGGCGAATATCTGAACCGTTTTTAATCCCTATAAATTGCAGATTCTCCTGATTCAATTGTTTAAATGCATCGGAAATGGAGCTGGCATTCAGGTTTACGAATTGTCCGCCTGTTTTCAAACTGATGTATTTTAAAGTGCTATAATCAGCTTTTAATGCTGAATTGATGCAATGAACCGGCTTATCCAGCGAAACGGTATTCTTGCCAAAAGTTGATAGCCCGTCACTGAAAAAAATATATTCATCCGCCCGGAAAGACTGCGAATTAATGGCACTGAAATTTGTGCCGCCATCATAAACTATTTTCTCCAACTTATCCTTTAAGGCAGACCAATTTCCATTGACAATATTAAAAGTTCCGCCAGTTTTAAAGCCATTATTCAATAATCCCAATTGAATGCTAAGGTTTTGTTTTTGCTTAACAAGCAGATCTAAAAGTTCAATCTCTTTCTTTCTATCACGCTGCAAGCCACTTAAAGAACAATCCCAGATTAAGCCAATTTGATTAGACCATTGTCTTGCCCTGCTTTGAGATTCAGGAAAAACATTCACCAGAAAATAATAGCCATTAGATGCTTTTTGCATTTGAACTTCAGGTAAATCACTGCGCTTGGGCAGGTTTATGGTTAAGCCATTTTTTGGTTGATAATTCGTTTTATTAACCTCACCTATGTATGTGTTTCCATGAGCTTTTAAATTAAAAGCTCCATCAGGCTGTTCAGCTAATTCCGGCTTTATGATACTTTCATAAACCGTGGTTTTTAACGAAAATTTTTCAATAGGCTGATTGTAATCCAGGGGCAAATGGTATTTTAAAATATTTCCGTTATAAAAGCCTAATTCTTCTTCATAACCTACAATTATTGTTCTTTCTCCATTTGCAGGCAATGGGTAAATTCTGGTTCTAAAATTATTTCCTTCTACCTTTTCTAATAAACCCGGATCTACTCTCCGGCGTTCGATACTTTCGAAAACTTCAGTTGCTTTTGCTTTTTCTACCGGAACAGCCTCTCGCATTTTGCCATTAATGTCTAATGCATAACGACTGATGCTTACACCTTCCGGCATTGGAAAGGTTAGTTCTCCCTCCAAAATCCGATTACTGCTGTTATGGAAGGTCATGGTCATTACCGTAGTGGCAATATTTCCTGTAATCTGCACATCAATACTTAGTTTCTGAAGCTTAACGGCTTGTTTTTGCTCATTTGTTTGGGCTTGCTGAACCTTTAAGACAGGCATTTGTGCTTGTGCATAAAAAAATAAGCAGAGCAATTGGAGAAGAAGGAAAGTTTTAGATGGTCTCATCACTTTAGGTTTTATATAGTGATGCAAAAATTTAAATAATTACATAAATATATTTTATACCACTGACCAGTTTTATGTAAATAGCTATTAGCTATTTAAAAAATACTTTTGAGGCATTTAAAAAATTCAAAATCGTGTGCCTGAATTATCGTTCTTATAGGCTTAATATATGTTTTTAAAAAAATTGTAACATTTTACATGTGTGCTATTCTAATATTAAAAAAACAAACTATGTTAGTAACCACAACGCCTACAGTTGAGGGCAGAAAAATTATAAAATATATTGGCCTTGTTACGGGAGAAACCATTATCGGGGCAAATATTTTTAAAGATTTATTTGCCGGCATTACCGATATTGTTGGCGGAAGATCAAGCTCTTATGAACGCGTGTTAAGAGAGGGTAAAGACACCGCAGTAAATGAGATGCAACAATATGCTGCTGCTCTAGGTGCCAATGCAATTGTTGGTGTAGACTTAGATTATGAAACAGTTGGCAGCGGCGGAAGCATGTTAATGGTAAGCGCCAATGGAACTGCTGTTATTTTAGCAGATTAAGATATTGCTTATTGCGAAACTAAGCAAAACAAGAAAGTCTTTCCGGTGCGGGAAAGACTTTTCTTTTTTCTGTTAATGGTGATTAGAAAGATAAAATATCAATCAATTTTAGCCACTTTGAACTTACTTTTTCTGCATCAATATGTTTAATTGCATGGTCAAATGGCGTAAACACAACTTCCCTGTTCACTTGTCCTGCCATTACACTTCGTTCTCCGTTAATTAAACCTTCAACTGCAGCAACGCCCAATTGGCTGGCTAATACACGATCCATGCAGGTTGGTTTTCCACCGCGTTGAATATGTCCTAAAACTGAAACTTTTGTATCGTAGTGTGGGTATTTAGCCTGAAGAATTTCACCAACTTTAAAAGCGCCACCATTTTCGTCACCTTCGGCAACAATAATTATTTTCGATGACTTATCTTTCCGGCTATGTTCCAATTTATGCAAAATATCATCTGCATTCATATTTGCTTCAGGAATCATGATCGCTTCAGCACCCACGCCAATCCCGCTTCGTAGCGCAATTAAACCAGAATCGCGTCCCATTACTTCAACAATAAAAAGCCTGTCGTGAGATTCTGCCGTGTCCCTGATCCGGTCTACGGCATCAATAACCGTGTTAATTGCAGAATCATAACCAATGGTGAAATCAGTACCTGCCAGGTCATTGTCAATCGTTCCTGGTAAACCAACAATTGGAAAATCAAATTCTTTAGCAAAAACATTTGCTCCGGTAAAGGTTCCATCTCCACCAATCACAACTAATGCGTCAATTCCTCTTTCTTTCAGGTTCTGATAGGCTGTTTTTCTTCCTTCAACAGTTCTGAAAGCTTCGCTGCGAGCAGTTTTTAAAATGGTTCCTCCGCGTTGTATAATGTTGGCAACAGATTTTCTATCCATCGGAATAAAATCATTATTGATCAACCCTTCATAACCCCTGATAAAACCTGTTACTTCTATATCATAATAAATTGCAGCCCTTATCACAGCCCTTATTGCGGCATTCATACCTGGCGAATCGCCGCCAGAAGTTAAAACACCTATATTCTTTATCTTACTCATTTGTTTTTGTTCTGGAAAGCTGCCTTTCCGCTGTCTAAAAATTTAATGTAGTTTTCAGGATTATAATCGGCTCCCTGAGGCGGTACTAAAACATTTCCATCACCATCAACAATGACGTATTGTGGCTGGGAATTGCTGTTAAATGTTGCCGCCTGAAAATCGCTCCATTTTTTACCAATGGTGTTAATCTTCTTTTTACTAAAGGTAGAAACATAATGTTCTTCAACAGGCAGCTCTGTTTTATCATCAACCACCAGTTCTGCCATTACAAAATCATTCTTTAATCTTTTTGCAACTTCAGTATCAGACCAGACATTGTTCTCCATTTTCCGGCAATTTACACAGTTCCATCCAGTAAAATCGATTAAAACAGGTTTACCTAATTCTTTCGATGCCTGTTTGGCCTGTTCAAAATCATAATAAGGATCAAATCCTTTTGGCGTCAAGCGATGAAAAAGCTCTGCATACTTCTTCACTTTAATGGATGTTTTCGCACTCGCCGCTGGTTGTGCCGCGGTTAAGTTGTTTAAATCAAAATCCTGCGTTGCCGTTGGAGGTAAAAATGCACTGATCGATTTTAACGGTGCACCCCACATTCCTGGTATTAAATAAATTACCCACGCAAATACTACAATTGCTAAAAATGTTCGTGGTACAGATAGATAAGGTAAATCACTATCATGAGAAAACTTAATTTTCCCTAATAAATAAATACCCATCAAAGCAAAAATAGCGATCCAGATGGCCAGGAAAATTTCCCTGTCCAGCAAGTTCCAATGGTAAGCTAAATCTACATTAGATAAAAATTTAAATGCGAAAGCAAGTTCAATAAAACCCAACACTACTTTTACACTGTTTAACCAGCCACCAGATTTAGGCAGTGATTTTAATAACGACGGGAATAAGGCAAATAAAGCAAACGGAATGGCTAATGCGAACGAAAAACCGAACATACCAACCGCCGGACCTAAACGATCTCCTTTCGACGCCGCATCTACCAATAAAGTTCCGATAAGCGGACCCGTACAAGAGAATGAAACCAACGCTAAGCTAAAGGCCATAAAGAATATGCCCATTAATCCGCCTTTATCGGATTTCGCATCAATTTTATTTACGAATGCACTTGGCAAAGTAATTTCGAAGGCGCCTAAGAAAGAAGCACCAAAAACCACAAGCATGAGGAAGAAAAATGCATTAAATATGCCATTTGTAGAAAGGGCATTTAAAGCATCTGATCCAAAAGCAATGGTAACCAGCATCCCTAAGGCTACATATATAACAATAATAGAAATACCATAAATTACTGCCTGGCCCACCGCCTTACTTTTACTACCTGCCTTTTTAGTAAAGAAACTAACGGTTAATGGCAGCATTGGAAAAATACAAGGCATTAAGATCGCTGCGAAGCCAAAAAGTAATCCTTTGATAAAGGTTTGCCAAAGCGTTAGTTTATCGGCATCACTCTTACTCGTGGTAACGGCAGAAACAGCCGTTTTTAGGGTATCCGTTTTTACCGAATCTTTTACAATTTCATTTGCCGCGCTGTCTTGTGCCGAGCCTACCTCGGTAAAGACTACATCGTCTGGCGGTGCCGTTGCCGTCGTATCCTGAGTTACGGCATAACTTTTAATGGCTGGCAATGCGATAAACATCGTGGCCATTAGAATTAATACTAAAACCTTTTTCATTTGTGTGTTTGTGTGTTTAAGGCGTGAAATTAAGCATAATTTTATAAACGAAAAGTTTAATTGGCCCTACACCATATAGATTTTACTTTAAAAAGAAACAGTCCCGAAAATTCGGGACTGTGTATGTAAATATTTTATTATCAGCTATTTAACCGGGATACTGAATTCGATCTCCTCCGGTGGAAGACATTGCCTGTCATTACAAACCATAAACTCTACCTTGCCTTTAACTGTTGATGTAGCTTTATTTAGTTTTATTTTTTGTTGGAAAATCACTGATTTTTCAAAATAACTTACGTTCATTTTGAAGGTATCTTCATATTTTACTATTGCTTTTGGCTCAACCGTTTTTCCAACCAATGCAAAATCTTTAGATGGAGAGAATGTAAATGTGGTTTTTACAGGTCCGCCATCTTTTACATTTTGAGAATAGATATGCCACCTGTCTTCGATGGTTGCTTTTAAATAAAGAACAGCTTCTGTTTTGCTAACTTTCTTTGCAGCGTAAGACCAGGTTACTGGTTTCTCAATTTGTGCGAACGCGCCTGCAATGGTAAATAATACCAAAGATAGCGCAAGGGTGATTTTTTTCATTGTGTGTTTATTTTTGTGTGTATAAATTCTATTTCTTTGAAATTGAAAGCTTGCTGCCCGTTATGGGTTTCTACTAATAACCTGCCGCCGTCTTCTATTCCGGTAATGGTACCTTCAAAAACCTTTCCATTATAAAGGTATGATGCCTTAACACCAAGATTGTATAATCGCTTAAGGTAATCTTTTTGTAAAATATCATAGTTGCCTGATTTCAATATCAGATAATATTTTTCCATAAAGATGGAGATTTTCTCCAAAATGTCTATCAAATCAGTTTCCTTTTGTAAAATCTGTGCCAGGGAAGTGGCTTTATTACTAATGCTTTCCGGGAAATTTACCTGGTTAATGTTCAGGCCGATGCCAATAACAGATGATTTGATTGTAGCACCTGTCAGTGTATTTTCAATTAGTATTCCGCCTATTTTCTTATTAAGATAGTATATATCATTGGGCCATTTGATCTTGAATCCATTCTTCGTAAATTGACCTAAGCCTTCGCCTGCAGCTAAACTAACCGCCATATTTAAATAAAACTGCTTACTTAGGGGTAAAAATACAGGTTTGAGATACAAACTCATACTGATGTTTTTACCTGGCTCGGTGTACCATATACCTTGCTGCTGTCCTCTTCCAGAAAATTGATTGTCTGCCATAATTACAGTACCCTCTGCTACTGGCTCGGATTTTGACAACATATCCTTTAAAAAGTTGTTAGTAGAATCAACCTCTTTTAATTTGATTAAATTTTGACCAACAAATAGTGTCGAAAAAGTGTTATTTTGCAAGGGTTGAATTTATAATATTGTAATTCCAAAAATAAAGCATTTTAATGGTAAAAAAGAAAATAGTAGCCCTTTCTACTTACCTTTCTGAGTTAGCTGTACAAGGCATACAAGAGAAAAAAGGAGAAGATATCGTGCGGTTAGATCTTAGAAATATTCATACATCAGTAGCAGATTATTTTATTGTAGCAAGTGCAAATTCTGGCACTCAGGTAAAAGCAATTGCAGATAGTGTAGAAAAAGAGATATATAAGGCCACCCAGGCCGATCCAAGACATAAAGAAGGGCAGGAATCTGCTGATTGGATTATTCTTGATTATTTTGACGTGGTTGTGCACATTTTTAAAACTGAAAAGCGCCACTTTTATGGCATAGAAGAATTGTGGGGAGATGCTGAAAGTACCAATTACCAAAGCGCTTAACCTCTAAAACCATTTTGAACAAGACAAATGAACGATAATCAAAATACGAACGACAGTAAAAAACCGGGAAAAAGAATTCCAAACATCCCAAAGAAACCACAAAAAGGACCAAAGTTTAACGTTTTCTGGATTTATGCAGCGATCATTATTGCTGTTATTGCAGCTCAGCTATTGTTCTCCAGTGATGGTGGTAAAAAAGTAGACTATCCGGAGTTTGAAAGCAAAATGCTTTTGACAGGAGATGTAGAGCGGCTGGTTGCTTTTAGATCAGAAGATTTAGTTAAGGTTGAGGTTTATATTAAACCGGAAGCTTTAAAAAATAAACCGGAATATAAAAAATATAAGAGTACAGGAACATTTTCGGCAGTAAACACTGGTCCTACGGTATATTTTAACGCAGGGACAATGGATGGTTTAGATAAGCAACTTGCAGAATCTCAGAAAAACCTTCCTGTTGGTCAAAAACCAATTTTGGCAGAAAAAGATAGCCGCACTAATCCATTCCTTGGGTTATTGGTTAACATCGGTCTTCCACTGTTACTTTTAATTGGTTTCTGGATTTTTATGATGCGCCGCATGGGCGGTGGTGGAGCTGGCGGAGGTCAGATTTTCAGCATTGGTAAATCTAAAGCTACGTTGTTTGATAAAGAAAGCCAGGTAAACATTACATTTAATGATGTAGCCGGACTGGAAGAGGCAAAACAAGAGGTAATGGAGATTGTAGATTTCCTAAAAAACCCTAAAAAATATACTAACCTTGGTGGTAAAATTCCTAAAGGAGCATTATTAGTTGGCTCTCCAGGTACCGGTAAAACTTTATTGGCAAAAGCTGTAGCCGGCGAAGCACAGGTACCCTTCTTCTCTTTATCGGGTTCAGATTTCGTAGAGATGTTTGTAGGTGTTGGTGCATCACGTGTGAGAGATTTGTTTAAGCAAGCTAAAGACAAGGCACCATGTATCATCTTTATTGATGAGGTTGATGCGATTGGCCGTGCGCGTGGCAAAAACAGTGTAATGGGTGGTAATGATGAGCGTGAAAATACATTAAACCAATTGTTAGTAGAAATGGATGGATTTGGAACAGATTCAGGAATTATCATTCTTGCTGCAACAAACCGCCCTGATGTTTTGGATTCGGCATTATTACGTCCGGGTCGTTTTGATAGACAAATTTCTATTGACAAGCCAGATTTAGTTGGCCGTGAGCATATTTTCAATGTTCACTTAAAACCAATCAAAACAGCTGAAGAAGTTGATGCTAAAAAATTATCAGCTCAAACACCAGGTTTTGCTGGTGCTGAAATTGCAAATGTTTGTAATGAGGCCGCGCTTATCGCAGCACGTAAAAACAAAGAGCAAGTTGATATGCAAGATTTCCAGGATGCAATCGACCGTGTGATTGGTGGTTTAGAGAAGAAAAATAAAATCATCTCTCCAGAAGAAAAACGAATCGTTGCTTATCACGAAGCTGGCCATGCCATTGCAGGTTGGTTCCTTGAACATGCAGATCCATTGGTTAAAGTATCGATCGTTCCTCGCGGTGTTGCTGCATTAGGTTATGCGCAATATTTACCAAAAGAGCAATTTTTATACACTACTGAGCAATTGATTGATGGAATGTGTATGACCATGGGAGGCCGTGTTGCAGAAGATATTACTTTTGGTAAGATTTCAACTGGTGCACAGAATGATTTAGAACGCATTACCAAGCTTGGATATGCCATGGTAAGTATTTATGGCATGAATGAGGCTGTGGGAAATGTTTCTTTTCACGATCCTCAAAATGAATACAATTTTAACAAGCCATATTCTGAAAAAACTTCAGAACTGATCGATGTTGAGGTGCGCAAATTAATTGGTGATGTTTATATCAAAACCAAACAATTGCTTATTGACAAACAAGATGGTTTGGAAAAACTGGCGCAAAAGTTATTGGAAAAAGAAATTTTATTCCAGGCTGATCTGGAAGAAATTTTAGGTAAACGCCCGTTTGATACCCGTACCACTTATGATGAGTTTGTAAACGGCACCGGAGATCAAAGTCCGGCTGCAGAAGGATTAATTCATGATGGTGTAAGTGATACAGATATCAATAAAGAAGTAAACGGATTAAATCCTGCCTCAGATAAAGCCTAGTATTGTGATGCGTTAAATTGCATATAAACACAATTATACATATGTTTGAACCCTTGAGCCTTGAAAAGTTTAAGGGTTCATTTTTTTTATCCCAATGAAAGATAATACGACAGCGAAAGAGCAGATCTTAAAAAAAATAAGAAAAGCGCTCTTAGAGAAGCGTGAAAACCCATATCCAAACTTAGAGGACAGTTCGTTATACAAGAAAAATACGGAAGAGCTCGAAGTTTTATTTGCAGAACAACTTACGGCGATATCTGGTAACTTTATTTTTTGTGAAGATGGGATCGACTTTTTTGAAAATATGCTGCAACTGGCTGATCGTTTTAAATGGCGTAAAATCTATTGCTGGGAACCTGAGCTCCAGGATTTTTTAGCAAAATATGAATTTCCATTTTATCAGACTGACAAGGATTTTGAACAGGCAGAAGTCGGCATTACACTCTGCGAAGCACTAATTGCCCGCAATGGAAGTGTGATGGTAAGTAATCGGGGTGCCGCCGGAAGAAGGCTAAGTATTTTTCCACACCACCACATTGTAATTGCAAAAACCAGTCAGTTGGTTTTAGACCTTAAAGATGGTTTTCAGTTATTAAAAAATAAATACGGGAATCAGATTCCATCGATGATCAGTAACATTACTGGCCCAAGCAGAACAGCAGACATCGAAAAAACATTGGTTTTAGGCGCCCACGGGCCGAAAGAGCTTTTTGTATTTATGATTGATGATTTGAGTTGATTACCATTCGTAATAGGCTTGGAAGCTTACCCATGTATGCCATCGTTCAAACTCGCTTACTGTATTAAATTCAGGTGACCGTCCAACAGCCATAGCAGATAACCTTAGTGCCTGTCTTCCGCAGGTAGGTATTTTGGTTCCAAAACCTAAATTCCAATCGAGAGTGGCTTTATTTAGTTGTTTAAAGGTTAAAGTATAGGGACTATCATTAAACTGCCCCATTAAGAGGGCATTGTAAAGCCAGCCATTACCTTTAATTCCACCTAAAATAAATAACTCAAAAAGATTTTTCTTAGAAGGAACAAAATTTGTCCCATTGGCTATTGGGAGATTATTGATTCCCCAATTTATACCATCCAGCCAGCCAATTCTAGTATTAAACCCCACACCACTGCTCACATAATAACCTAAACGAAGTTCTGCATTAGTACTTAGCTGGAAGTATCTCCGCATATTTCCTTTACCTACCAATAACCAGTCTTTCTTTCCAGAAACTAATAATGTTGGTTCTCCGCCGTCAGAAATTTGGTCCTCCCAGCCATATGGAATCGGTGATGTATTACCAAACCAATGATCACGATGGATAGTAGTTTGAACAGCCTTTGAAACATTTAAACCTACAGCGCCAATATTAATTCCAACGGTTGTTAATTCATTTCCAGAATTACTTAATAAACTTAAACTCGTTCCAATAAAGTTTAAACTGGCAAAGGGCCTGTCGTTTTTACGTTTATATTCACTTTCATGATCATGCAAATTTCCTAGATAATCCGGCGTAAATGTGGTATTCGCCAGCAAAATTGTCGCGTCAGATATCCCTTTAACATTTGATTTTCCCAAGATGGAACTGGCCAGAAATCTGTGTGGAGCATAGACCCATCCTTTTTCTCCCATTTCTGCATGTTGAAAAATTAAAGCAGCACCCATGGTATAATTTCGATCCTGATTGAGATTAGGATTAATAAACTTTAAAAAGTAGTCTTGGTCAAGCAGTAAACCTGCTCGATGAATCTGTGTTCCAGATTCCTGAGCACTTATGCGAAGTATCGGAATAATGACCAAAAGGAAAATAAATAAAGCATTTTTCATTAGAGAGCTTATTAATTTGAATATGTAATAAATATAGCTTACTTCTGACTTTGTTCACCTGCAACGGTAGTTTTATTCTCGCCAAACAAACTAAAACCAATTGCAAAACCCACCCATGGTTTGCCTTGGTAACCCCAGCTAACACCTGCAGATTTATCAATAAAGTCAACCCCTGTAAATATGCCAATCTGAAATACATCATATTGATACATATATCCCGCAGAAAAGGATAATGTAGAAGCAGAATTGTCTTTATCGATCTTAACACCGCCTACTGATACCCCACCCAGTAAATTACTAGCCGAATATACCCTATTTACATGTTGCCACTTTATGCCAGCAGATATTCCAAAATTTATCTTTTCTTCGAAAGTAAACGGAGCCTTCGAATTACCAAACCTTGCTTTGATAGGTAACGTCAAAAAACCCCAGGTAAATCCTTTTTTATGCGGATAAATAGATTCACATTTATCATTAAAATCTTTAAGAGAAATAAAAAAATGTGCGTTATTTGCCCATGAATCAATATAAGCCAGGTCTTTGTATTTATATTTGCTAAAGTTCAGACTATCTTTAGTAATCTCTTTCGATTTAATCCCCACATCGGATTTTAGTATTTTATAATAATTGGGTTTCTCCTCATTAAATGGTTCATAAATTTTATTTTCATTACTATTCGGTAAATTTTTATAGAAATATTCTTTTTCCAAATTGGTGCTATAATTCCAAACAGAAAGAACATAACCATTCTCAACAACATCATAGATATAAAATTTAATTCCGTCGTTGAGCAAGAAAGAGAGATCAATTACTTCTTTTATCGTAGGATCATAAACTTTTACCGGAATACTGGTTTTGGTTATAAAAGATTTTCCAATAATATCAGTGCTTTTTCCATTTGATTGTCCGAAAGATTGGCCAATAAATAAGCAATAAAAGAATACAATTAAGAGCTTTTTCATGATTTGCGTTTTTTAGATGGTTTGAGATTACCATAAAAATAGTCTCATTATTTCCATCGTCATATACCCACTATCCGGTATATTTCAGGATTGCTAAATACCTTACCTTTAAAAAGTTAAGTCTTCTATTCGCACAGAAGTAACTGAAATATTTTTAGCGCTTATAAGGCAAATGCATATTAAATTTGATATTTTTACTAGCAAACGCTCTCACAGATGAATAAAAAATTATTTAAACTCATCTTAATCTTATTTCTCCCCATAAAATTTTGTTTTGCTCAAACCGGGCATCCGATATTGATTGACACTGCTAAGAAATTCAGCATCAGTAAGCATGGGTATTTCTACGAGGATAAGAACTTAAACCTAAGCATCGATTCTCTCATCAACTATAAAGCAGCTAATAAACTAATTCCACTAACCCCGGGAAAAGTATTTAGCAAAGGCTATACAGAATCTTATTACTGGATCGCATTCGATGTGGAGAATACATTGGATCAAGCGGTCCACCTGATGTTTAAAGAGCACAGTTCCGGTATCAATCAACTCCAGTTATATAAATTAGATCATCTCGGAAAAATTTATCCATTCGGATTAACAGGCGACCATTTTCCTTTCAAACAACGTCCTTATCGCAACCGCAGCTTTATCTATCCCATAATACTAATGGCTCATGAAAAGGCTACTTTCTTTTTATGGGCCGATAAACGGGGCCAGAATTTATATATGCCCATGTCAATAGGACGCGACGTAGATATTGTTCAGGCAGAAATTCCACTACATACATTATTTGGCTTTTATACAGGCGTGTTTGTATTTGCAATGATCTTCAACCTGCTGCTTTTTGTATCAGTTAAGGATAATATTCACCTGTATTATGCCATTTACATTTTCTGCATGCTCATTTTTATCCTCGAAGAGGAAGGACTCGCTTTCCAATGGGTTTATCCTAACTTTCCGGGTCTTCAAGATTATATGCGGTTAATTATGGCATCACTTAGCTGTGGATTATTGATTCAGGTAATGCAACTTTTTGTGGACCAAAACGAATCAAACAGCAGGATGTTCCGCTTTACTAATTACTATAAACGCTTCTGCTGGAGCATGGCAATCATTCCTGTATTAATGCGCTTTAAGTCGTTTATAATTCTCGAAAAAATCGTTTTCTATATCAATAATTTTTTAGCTCTTCTCACCGTAATTGTCATCATTATTTGTGTAGTGGAAAGAATTAAAGCGGGGTATAAATTAGGCTGGTATTATTTTATAGCAACAGTGATGCTCTTATTTGGCGTATTCAACTACATTTTTAATACGCTGGGAATTACAAACTTTAATTTATTGAAGCCAAATGGTTTAGTAGTAGGTTTAACAGCAGAAATTATATTTCTTTCTTTCGCACTTACACAACGTTACAATTTTCTTAAAAAAGAAAAAGAGATTCTGCTAGAAGAAAAGAGCAAACATCAGGTAGACTTAGCAGATGGAATCTTCAACGCACAGGAAGATGAGCGAACCCGTTTGGCGCGGGATCTTCATGACGATCTTGGTGGTACACTTTCAATCATCAAACTAAACATTACAGCTTTTCAGCATAAGGTTTTGCAGCTTACTGCTGGCGAACAAGTTTTTTATGATCGGACAATTGGGATGATTGAAAAAGCCTGCTTTGACTTAAGAGAAATTTCACACAATCTCATGCCTAAAAATTTTGAACAATCTGGCTTAATCGAAACATTGAAAGAACATTTCATCACCCTTAACCAATCCGGTAAAATTAAATTCGATTTTGTATTCCAGGTAGATCAGCCTATGGAAAGCACCATGGAAATAACCATATACCGCATTATTAATGAACTAATTAATAACATTATCAGACATTCCTGCGCTTCAAAAGCAACCATACAGATTTTGTCGTTTAATGAAAGAATCAATATTATGGCAGAAGATAATGGTATTGGTTTTAATCCGGATAGAGATAAAAAAGGCCTTGGAATTCAAAATATCCTTTCAAGGGTGAAATACCTAAATGGAAAAATTCAGATTGACAGCAATCAAAATGGTACCACAACTACAATAGATATTCCAATTAAATAATGGAAAGTAAAGAACAACACCTCATTACATTAATGATCGCAGATGATCATAAACTATTTGCGGAAGGATTATGTGCAATTCTTTCCAAACATCCTAATTTTAAAATAATCGGGGTGGCTGCAAATGGAAAAGAAATTCTACATCTGCTTAATCACCATTTACCGGATATACTCATCATTGATTTAAATATGCCTGTTCTGGATGGTGAAACTGCATGTGAAAAAATTAGACAGTTGTTTCCCTCAGTTAAGATCATGGTGCTATCAATGTATCATACCTCAAAACTGGCCACTAAACTGGAAGAAATAGGAGTGAAGGCCTTTATCCAAAAAGATACAGATGCAGACAGCTTATTCAAGATTATTTCAGAAATTAAGCTGGGAGAATGTTTTTTTGAGAAGACAAAATCTAACCTTCAATCGGCTTCTAATTATAACGTTGACGATCATTTCCAAAAGAGCCATAATTTAACTTCAAGGGAGATGGAAATTCTAAAATTGATTAGCGATGACTATACTTCACAGCAAATTGCGCAAAAATTATTTATCAGTTTAAATACCGTTGATACGCACCGGAAAAACATGGTACAGAAGTTAAATGTAACTGGCAAAACCGGATTATTAAAATTTGCACTTGAAAATAAGCATCGCTAAATTTTTATTTATTTTCGATATTCGAATATAATTGATATTTTTATACTACATACCGTTTTAGTATGCGGTATTATAATTATGAGCAAAGCAATAAATACAGTAATAACCGGTACAGGAAGTTACATCCCTGAAAATATAATTTCTGGTAATGAATTCCTAAATTCGACTTTTTTTGAAAATGGAAATCGCATTGAAAAAGAAAATGCTGAGATTATCCATAAGTTTTCTGAAATCACCGAAATCGTTGAGCGAAGATACATCAGTGATCAGCAGTTAAGCAATCACATTGGTGCTATAGCTGCAGAAAAGGCTATCGAAAATGCAGGGATTGACAAAGAAACGTTAGATTACATTATCTTCTGTCACAACTTTGGAGACATTCCATTAGGCAGTAATAGAGTTGATATTCTTCCATCACTGGCGGCTAAAGTAAAACAACAACTAGGGATATTAAATCCAGACTGTGTTGCTTACGACATTATTTTTGGTTGCCCTGGGTGGGTTCAGGGATCTATACAAGCAGATTACTTTATTAAAAGTGGTGATGCCAGGCGCGTTATGGTAATTGGTGCGGAAACCTTAAGCAGGATCATTGATCCGCATGATCGCGACAGCATGATTTTTTCTGATGGAGCAGGCGCAGTGATTTTTGAAGGCAGAGAAGAGGAAGAGGAAAAAGCGGGCATTTTAGCGCATAAAACCGAAACCCATGCCGTAAATTACGGTAACTTACTTACCATGGGCAAAGGTTCACACCCGGAAGAAAAAACCGGAAACTTTTATTTGAAAATGAATGGCCGTAAACTATATGAGTTTGCTGTTGTACAGGTTCCTCAGGTTATTAAAAAAGCGATTGATAAAGCCGGGTTAGGTGTTGATGATGTTAACATTGTATTTGTACATCAGGCAAATGGCAAAATGGACACTGCCATTATGAAACGCCTGTTTAAACTATATGGAAAAGATACAGTTCCTGAAAACCTGGTTCCAATGACCATATCATGGTTAGGCAATAGCTCCGTTGCAACTATACCAACGTTACTGGATCTGGTTTTAAAAGAAGAAGTTAAAGGATATAAAGTTAAAGCAGGAGACGTTGCCGTTTTTGCTTCGGTTGGTGCCGGAATGCACATTAACGCATTTGTGTATCGGTTTTAATTAGCCAGCCTTTTTAAACCTGCTTTAGCCTGGCTTTCAATACTGTTTTCATATTCATGATTTTTCATGGCTATGGCCGTATTGAAAGCCTCTTTTGCTTTTACAGCATTTTTCTTTTTTTCGTAAATCTTACCCATCTGCACCGCAGCATTTGCAGCGAAATAATATTTTAAGTTTTTACCCTGATTAATCGATGCCTGATAAGCAACCAACGCCTGATCATCTTTACCTAAACCGTCATAAACCCTGCCTAACCTGTAATTAAATTCTGCCTTGTCTTTATCGCTTGTGTAATCTGAAGTTTGTCTATCAGCCAGCACTTGAAGGGCTTTAGTTAAGTATCCCCCGTCAAATAATAACCTGGTTTTTAAAAGATCAACAGGTGGCAACGGGGCGGCTGCTTCATTTTTAGCCTGCTTATCCTTTTCAGTATAGAGGTAGCCATTATTTACAGCCTTGGCTGCTAATGAATTATAGCCTGTTTTATCACCTTTTAAGAGCGAAATCCAGGCAAGGTGAAGATTTGCGTCTTTAACATAATTTACGCCCTTATTCGACTGCAAAAAGCGATTAAAATAAACGCCTGCATTAAGATCTAATTTGTTGAGGCGCGCCACGCCTTCCAGATAATGGAGGTATGGAAATGGCTGATAAACTCCGCCTTCCGGCTTTTTAGATAAAATTTGAATCGCTTCATCGTTATGCGCATTTTTTAAACAAACGTAGCTTTGTAAATAGCTTTTCAAAAGACTCGTATCTGCGATACGCTCTGTATACTTCATTGTTTTGGCATAGGCCGATGAACTATGAGCCACATCGCTAAGTACGTAAGCGTAATAAAATACCACTTCATCATAAAATGGCTCGTAAGAAGATTTGGGTAAGTAATCAGTAAGTTTTTCAAACATATTGAGCCCCGTTTGAAGATTCCCCTTAATACCAAATGTGGAAAGTGCAGTTTTGAGTGCTCCATCTGGTAAATTGCCTAGAACAGCATTTATTAAACCAAGGCCCTTAAAATTTAATTGAAAATCAGGAAATTTTTTTACATTTTCCTGGAGGAGGTTATTGGCCTTTTTAACTTCCATAGCCGCATTGAAAAACTCTCCAAAACGGCCCCGGATTAAGGCCCACTGCAAATTGATTTCAGCCTGGGCATAAAGATAATAAGGAGACTTTTTGTCATCGTCACTAATCTGATCTAAACGAGCAGACTTGTTTCCCTTCAACCGGTCAAAATCAGCTTTGCTTTCTGAAGTAACGATTGTAAAATAGTCTACATAATTTTCCAATAGCGGGATAATCGCATTCTTAGGATGCTGCTTCTTTTCAGTAGATATGTATGCCCTGGCGTTGCCAAGCTTTAATTCAAAAATGCTTTTATAGGCTTTAAGGCAGTTGGCATTAAAATCGAAGTTTGCAAAAAGCGACGTAGATGAAAATATGAATAGCGCAGAAAGAACAATAAAACGGTAATTTTTAATCATTGTTGATGGTGTTCATTTGATCGGAGCAATCAAAAACTGCTCAATATGCTTAACGCTTAAATATTATTCTTGTTTTGTGTATAAGCAAAAAACGTCCCGATTACAGTCGAGACGTTTCCTATTATATTATAAAGATTTGAAATTAACCTTCAGCTACTTCATGTGTTAAAGCCTCATCAACAAGGATACGGCCACAATGCTCGCAAACGATAATTTTTTTACGTTGACGGATATCTAACTGACGTTGAGGTGGAATTTGGTTGAAACAACCTGAACATGAATCACGATCGATAGTTACAACTGCTAAACCGTTAACCGCATTCTTGCGTAAACGTTTATAAGCCACCAATAAACGTTCCTCAATTTGAGGCTCTGCTTTATCTGCTTTCTTTTGTAAATCCTGCTCTTCTTTTTCAGTTTCAGATGTAATTACACCAAGCTCTCCTTTTTTAATCTCTAAATCTTTTTTTCTTCCATCCAATTCAGCTTTTGCTGCTTCATAGATTTCAGTTTTAGAAGTGATTTCGAAACCGTGTTCTTTAATTTTTTTCTCAGAAACCTGGATATCTAAGCCTTGAATCTCAATTTCTTTGGTTAAAGCATCGTATTCACGGTTGTTTTTAACTTCTTTTAATTGAGTATCGTATTTTTTTATAGAAGACTGAGCGTCTTTGATTGTATTTTTACGCGTTACGATTGAATCCTCCAGGTCATCAAGCTCAGCTTTAATTTTTGAAATTCTGGTTTCTAATCCTAAAACATCATCTTCTAAATCGGCAACTTCCATTGGTAATTCGCCACGTACCTGACGGATTTTATCAATTTTGGTGTGGATATTTTGTAATTCGTATAAAGCTTTTAGCTTTTGTTCTACGGTTTGTTCCATTAAAACAAGTAATTTATGGGGTTTGTATTTTGCTCCGTTAAACGGATTGCAAAGTTAGTAAATTTTTTCTGAATAATTTCAACCAATAAATCTGATGTAAATTGTTCAGTTTCAAAGTGTCCGATGTCGGCAATGATGATTTTTTCCTCCGCATCAAAAAACTCGTGATATTTGAAATCTGCCGTAATAAAAGCATCGGCACCTGCCGCAATTGCCTCCTTTAAAAGAAAACTTCCGGAGCCACCACATACAGCTACTTTTTTAATTCTTTTTCCGGTAACTGCAGTATGCCTAACTACTTTTGCCTGCATTCTGTCTTTCACAAGGTGAAGAAAATCGTAGGCATCCATATCGTATTCCAGCCAACCCAACATGCCAGATCCCACCAACTGATGTTTATTTTCCAGTTTATAAATATCGTAAGCCACCTCCTCATAAGGATGGTTTTCAAAAAGTGCGAGTAAAATCTTTCTTTCCACCTGGATAGGATAAACGATCTCTATCCTGGTTTCAGCCTCCTGATGCCTAACACCTCTTTCGCCCACAAAAGGATCTGAAGCTTCATTTCCTTTAAAAGTTCCAAAACCATCTGCATTAAAACTGCATTCACTGTAGTTTCCAATGTTTCCTCCACCTGCGTAAAATAATGCTGAACGCAGTTGCTCTGCTTGCGCCTGTGGACAATAGGTAACCAGCTTTTTCAATAGGCCTGTTTTAGGAGAAAGCACTTTGGTTCCGCTCAGGCCCAGCCGCTCACAAATGCGGGCATTTACGCCGGTATGTACACTATCAAGATTAGTATGGATAGCATACAGAGCGATATTATTTTTGATCGCTTTTAATACCACACGTTCTACATAATTTTTCCCGTTTAGCTTTTTCAAGCCCTTAAAAACAATAGGGTGGTGGGTAATGATTAAATTACAGCCTGTAGAAATGGCCTCATCAACAATGGCTTCAATGCAATCTAAAGCAACCAATGCTGCACGAACATCCATATTCGGATCGCCAACAATTAACCCCGAATTATCGTAATCTTCCTGGTAATTCAGCGGTGCAATACTTTCTAGGTAATTGGTAATTTCGGATAATTTCATGGCATAAATATAGAAATTTTAGGGTTTTGGTTTGGAAGGAAATATCGAAGACCTCTTTATTTAAAACCCCAATAGAAACGAAAGTCCGCAAACTCGATTTTCATCGGGTGCGGACTTGTAGTGTATGGCATAAGATCCTTAAAAAAGGATACTGCCTTTGCTCTATCAAATTTGAAAAATGAATTTATTCACCGTGGATGCTTCGTTGGTTTGATCTATTTATTGAAATCCGCCACCCATTCTAACCATTTGCAAGCTTTCGAAAACTGCTTTCTGGTTATATTCAAAGGCCAGGCTTTTATGGTTGATCACGTCTACAATCGTACCGATCATACATAATCCGCCAGTGAAAAAGTATAAAAGACCCATTCCAATTTGCCCGATAACAAAGCGGTGAATCCCTGCGAAACCTAAAAATCCGATTAGGGCTAATAACAAAAGCTCTGAAGGCTGTTTTCTTCTGCTTCCGTAAATCATGAGGAAGTTGCGCAATTGTTGCTCAGTTAAACCTGTGGTGGCTTGCTGTAAGTATGCATATTCTTCTGGCGTTATACCTGGTAACGACATTAAAGGAGATTGAAATATATCCATGGTTTTATGTATTTGTGGTTAATGTTTTAAATTTTTGTTTATTCTTAATCAACGTATAAATTCTGTAAACGATAATCAAAAGTGCCGGAAACCCAAACCAATGTTCGGAAAAGCTTTCGGTAAATTCGCCATGAAAGAAATGACTAATCGACCTTCCCAACCCGCATCCCGGACACCATCCTTCGTAGCCTAAATTGGCCAGCGGACAAAGTGTAAAGTGATGCTCATGACCGTTTGCTGTTGCCAGTAACACTAAAGCCATCACCCAGAACGCTAGTTCTAACGGGAAGTTTTTAATGTATCTCATGCTTTCAATTTATATGTTTTAGAGGATTTGAGATGTGCTTTGTTACAGGATTAGATGCAAATTCGACCAACTGTAAATATAAACCGACGAATCGGGAATTGCATGCGAACAAACTTCGTACAAACTTAAAAAACCTTTAACATAATTCGCGGTTAATATTAAAGAATAAGCTTATTTTTGTGCCTTGAACATTCGCGATTTAATAAACAGATACAAAACTGACGATAGGGTAACCCAATTTACCAAAGCGTTGAACGCTTCGAAAAGCCCTAAGATACAATTAAAAGGATTAGTGGGCTCTGCTGACGCTATCGTTGCACTTTCCTCTTACTTTTTACTTCATAAACCAATGCTTTTCATTCTTCCGGATCGGGAAGAAGCAGCATATTTTCAATCTGATTTGGAAAGCGTGCTGGATAAGCAGGTTTTATTATTTCCTTCATCATACCGTAAATCTTTCGATTTTACCCAGGTAGATACGGCAAATGTATTGGCCCGGGCCGAGGTTCTGAATGAGCTGAATCATGATTCAGAGTATGGGAAAATTGTAGTTTCCTACCCTGAAGCCATTGCTGAAAAGGTTATTGATCGCTCTGCGTTAGAGAAGAACACGTTAGAAATAAGCCTTGGTGCTAAGCTGGGCATCGATTTTATAAATGAATTCTTAATTGATTATGATTTCGACAGAAGAGATTTTGTATATGAACCTGGCCAGTTTTCTATTCGCGGGGGTATTGTAGATATTTTTTCCTTCTCCTCTGATTTACCTTACCGGATCGAATTTTTTGGCGATGAGGTAGAAAGTATCAGAAGTTTTGAAATTGAGAGTCAGCTTTCGGTAAATAGCGTTAAATCACTTACGATTGTGCCAAACGTACAAGCGAAATTTTTGACCGAAAGCAATATTAGCATCCTCGATTATATCGATCAGGATACACAGTTATGGCTTAAAGATGTCGCGTTTACTTTAGATATCGTAAAAGCAGGTTATAAAAAAGCGGTCGAACTCTGGAAAGCACTTTCGTTGGCAGATAAGGCTCAAAACCCGGAATGGATTGATCCTAAATTTGCCTTTACTGATGAAAAGTTGCTTGGAGATCATTTACATGATTTCCCTTTAATAGAGTTTGGAAAGCAGTTTTTTTATAAAACAGATGATCGATTCGAATTTGAAACCAAACCGCAGCCCTCTTTTAATAAAGACTTCAATCTTCTTATTCATAATTTAAAGGAAAATGAAAAAGAAGGCATCATAAACTTCATTTTTACGGATTCACCGAAGCAAATTGAGCGTTTATATGCCATTTTAGAAGACATTGATAAGACGGCGAAGTTTACGCCAATTAACAGCATGCTGAGAGAGGGGTTTATTGATCCTCAAATTCAAACCGCTTTTTACACCGATCATCAGATCTTTGATCGTTATTATAAATACAAGCTAAAAAAAGGCTACCAGAAAAGTCAGGCGATTACGCTTAAAGATTTGCGTGAGTTAAAATCCGGCGATTACGTTACCCATATTGACCATGGTATTGGAAAATATGCCGGATTGGAAAAAGTAGAGGTAAACGGGAAAACACAGGAAATGATTCGCCTGATTTACGCGGATAACGATTTGCTTTATGTGAACATCAACTCCCTTAACCGCATTGCTAAATATAGCGGCAAAGAAAGTGGTGTGCCAAAAATGAACAAGCTTGGTACCGATGCCTGGGAAAAGCTTAAAAAAACCACAAAAAAAAAAGTTAAAGACATTGCCCGCGATTTAATTAAGCTTTACGCTTTAAGAAAAACCCAGGCTGGCACAGCTTTCTCTCCTGATGGTTATTTACAGACCGAATTAGAAGCTTCCTTTATTTATGAAGACACACCTGATCAGTTAAAAGCTACTCAGGATGTGAAAAAGGATATGGAAGCACCACATCCAATGGACCGCTTAGTTTGTGGAGATGTGGGTTTTGGCAAGACAGAAATTGCAGTGCGCGCGGCCTTTAAAGCTGTTGCCGAAGGTAAGCAGGCTGCGATATTGGTTCCTACTACTATTTTGGCTTTGCAGCACTTTAAAACCTTTTCCTCCCGTTTAAAAGATTTTCCGGTTACGGTAGATTATATAAATCGTTTTAAAACAAATAAACAGATTAAAGATACCCTGGCAGAAGCAGCAGCCGGAAAGGTTGATATTTTAATTGGCACGCATCGGTTGCTTAGTAAAGATGTGAAGTTTAAAGATCTCGGCATCATGATTATTGATGAAGAGCAAAAATTTGGTGTAACTGCAAAAGAGCGTTTAAAAGCTGTCCGTATAAATGTAGATACCTTAACGCTTACCGCAACTCCGATTCCAAGAACATTGCATTTTTCTTTAATGGGTGCGCGGGATTTGTCTATCATCAGTACACCTCCGCCTAATCGCCAGCCAGTTAGCACCGAACTTCATGTTTTTAATGATAAACTGATTCAGGAATCTATTCAATTTGAGCTAGACCGTGGCGGACAGGTTTTCTTTATCCATAACCGTGTGAACGATTTAATGCAGCTGGGCGGAATGATCCAGAAGCTGGTGCCAAAAGCCAGAATTGGAATTGCCCATGGAAAACTGGATGGTGATGCCCTGGAAGACGTAATGCTCGATTTTATTAATGGTGAAAAAGACGTTTTGGTTGCAACTACAATTATAGAAGCGGGTTTGGATATTCCAAATGCCAATACCATCATCATTAACCATGCGCACATGTTTGGTCTGAGTGATTTACACCAAATGCGTGGCCGTGTAGGCAGAAGCAATAAAAAAGCATTCTGCTACTTACTTTCACCACCGCTTTCTACCTTAACTTCTGAAGCCCGAAAACGCTTAAGTGCAATTGAAGAATTTTCTGATTTAGGAAGTGGGTTTAATGTAGCCATGCGTGATTTAGATATCCGCGGAAGCGGAAACTTATTAGGCGCTGAGCAAAGTGGTTTCATCGCAGAAATTGGATTCGAAATGTACCATAAAATTTTAGATGAAGCCATTCATGAACTTAAAGAGGCGGAGTTTAAAGGCCTGTTTGAGAATGAGCCTGAGCGTCCATTTGTAGGCTTTACCCAGATAGATACTGATCTGGAATTGTATATTCCTGATGCCTACATTACCAATATTACCGAACGTTACAATCTATATACCGAACTTTCTAAGCTAAGTAATGAAACCGAACTTGCCGTTTTTGAAAAACATTTAGCTGATCGTTTTGGTCCGGTTCCACCACAAGTGAAAACTATGCTGAGTGTAGTTAGGTTACAATGGTTTGGTAAAAAACTAGGGTTTGAGAAAATTAGCTTTAAGAAAAATAGCCTTCGTGGTTATTTCCTGAGTGATAAACAATCTAAATATTTTGACTCTAATACCTTTACTAAAATCCTGACTTTTGCTCAAAACCATCCTCGGATGTGTAACTTAAAAGAAGTAAAAAATACCTTGAGGATTGCTTTCGATAACGTAAGTACAGTTGAGGAAGCCATTCAAACTTTAGAACTTATTGATTAAAAACGTTAATTCAGTCAGTCGGCTGACTGAATTAACGTTAATTCAGTCAGCCGACTGACTGAATTAATATAATTTGCTTATATTTGGACTATGCAAAGTCAGATTTCCAGATATTTAAAATCTTCTATTCTCCACAAAATTGGGAAGAATAAGGTGATTTTACTTTTTGGAACCCGGCGGGTTGGCAAAACCTGGCTAATAGAGCAAATTACAGCTGAAACAAATATAGAATATCTATTTCTAAATGGAGAAGATCAGGATATTCAAGCCCTACTGGCTACCCGAACCGCAGCTAATTACAAAAGAATTTTAGGTAACAGCAAATTACTGGTGATTGACGAAGCCCAGGTTATTCCTGAAATTGGCAAAATTTTAAAGTTGCTAATCGATAGCTTTAAAGACCTTACGATTATTGCCAGTGGCTCATCTGCGTTTGATCTTTCTAACCAAACCGGCGAACCACTTACTGGGAGAAGTATAACCTACTATTTGTATCCGGTTGCGCAGCTAGAATTAGCAAGAACTGAAAACGGCTTACAAACGGTTCAAAACCTCGAAGAAAGGCTAATTTTTGGTTCTTATCCTGAAATATTTCAATTGGAAACTTTAGCAGATAAAGCACAATACTTAACAGAGTTAGTAAAATCTTATTTACTAAAGGATATTTTGATTTATGAGAATATTCAGAATAGCAACAAGTTATTTGATCTGTTAAAGCTCATTGCCTTGCAAATTGGATCAGAAGTTTCTATAGACGAGCTTTCTAGATCATTAGGAATTAGCAAGAATACTGTTGACCGTTATCTTGACTTACTATCGAAGGTATTCATTATATATAAAGTTGGCGGATATAGCAATAACCTCCGAAAAGAGGTTACGAAATCTTCTAAATGGTATTTTTATGATAATGGCATCCGAAATGCGATTATTAATGATTTTAGACTATTTTCACTTCGGAATGATCAGGGCCTTTTATGGGAAAACTATGGATTTAGCGAGCGGATAAAAAAAACCAATTACGAACAACAAGGTGCTCAATATTATTTCTGGCGAACGTATGATCAGCAGGAAATTGATTTGATTGAAACTAAAAATGGAGAGATGGTAGCCATCGACTTTAAATGGGGAAATCAAAAAAAGAAAATTCCCGGCTTCTTCGCGAAGAACTACCCACATGCATCATTTTCAATTATTAACAAAGAAAACTATTTAGATTTTATACTTTAATGGATCCTACTTTATTACTCGATTTAGTGAAAATGCAAATGCCATATGGTAAATATAAGGGTTATTTGATCTGTAATATCCCAGAAAGTTATTTGCTATGGTACAAGGACAAAGGCTTTCCGAAAGGCAAATTAGGAGACTTAATGGCTACTATGTTCGAAATTAGGGTTAACGGATTAGAATATTTGCTTATGCCATTAAAGAATCAAAATCGATAAAGGCTATTCTGACCTTTACTTATATGCCGGCAACTGTAAATACCCCCCCCGACAATAAATATGCTAAAACCAACCTATATTTCGCAACCGTTTTCGTCGCAAATGGCATCATCGTTTTTATTCAATGAAGTAAGCGTAGTTTTAGGTTGAGCATCTTTCCAGGCCGTGAAACTTTGGGTTAATGCTTCCGTAAAAGCTTCTACAGGCTGCGCACCTGAAACACCATATTTCCTATCGATTACAAAATATGGAACACCACGGATGCCTAAATTCTGACTTTCATAAATGTCATAACGAACTGCTTCTGCAAATTCATCGCTATTAAGAACCGAGTTAGCTTCTGATCTATCTAATCCAATTTCAACAGCAAGATCTGTTAAAACTTCATTGTGCCCTATGTTCAGACCGTTTACAAAATGAGCTTCAAACAATTTTTCTTCCGCCAGATCCTGAAGGTTATGTTTAGCAGCTAAGTGAATCAATCGGTGAGCATTAAAGGTATTAGCAGGAACATTATGATCAAAATCAAGCTGTAATCCGGCATTAGCCGCCATATCACTTACTTGTTTAGTCATTTGCTTAGCCTGCTCCAACGGCATCCCTTTACTTCTACTCAGGTAATCATAAACGGTTTCATTATTGGTATTTTGATATTCAGGGTTCAACTGATAACTTTTCCAATCAATCTCAATTTCATTTTTAAAAGGTAATTTCTCAATTGCCTGCTCAAAATGTCTTTTGCCTATATAACAAAACGGACACATTACATCCGACCAGATTTCTACTTTCATAAAGTAAAATTAGGTAGTTAAAAATTGATGTTAGTAAAGAAAAAGTAAAAAGGCCATTATCCTTATGATAAGTGGCCTTTAAACATCTGTATAAATTTATTTATACAGCTGATTGAATATTAATTTAAATGTTCCATGAGTTTGTGCCCTAAAAGCAATCTCAGGTCCAAAAGCAAACAACTTTCCTTTGCCAACGTTGGCTTCGAAAGCTGTTACGCCATCTTGAAGATAAGCTTGACCCCAGGCCCATCCACTGCGCAAAGGCGTAGCAGAATCAAACCACATCAATGCCTTAATTTTTCCCGCGGCAATTGCATCTCCGGTAAGTTTGAAAACCGGACTATTATCAAAATAAACATCAGCCTCTTTTTCCATTCCCCAATTGGCTGGCTGTTTAAGATCTACACCAACCCTTAAAACACTTCCCGGAACATAATATTTCTCCGCTGGTAATCGCTTTTCTTCCCCGTTTATAATTTCTGTCATGGCGCTCCGAACCGGAAGATTTAGATGGTAAGCTAAATTGGTACTACTTCCTATCGTTACAATATTTCCGCCATCTTCTAAAAATTTCTTCAGTTGAGGCACAGATTTATCAGCGGTAATTCTCCCCAGGCGGTTTCTGTAGTTGGCCGGAATATCTTCTGCTTTCGGTCCGAAGGCCCTGGAACCAAAACCACCACCCTGAGGAGAAGGAATTGCGCCACCAACGAAAATAATTACATCATATTTAGACTTTAAATTGCCTGCGTCTATATCCTGAGGATAAATTACCGTTGCATTGTAATGATATTGCTCCATGATGAAACGCATCCATCCGGAAGCCATTGATCCACCATAATTATCCCATAAAGCAACTCTCGCTGCTGAAATCTTACTTTTATCTTTTGTCGCTGTTGCTTGTTTCAATTTAACATTCGCCTTTTCAAGGATTGATTTTCCTGCTGCAGAAACATAAAAATCTCCGTTTTCGTTTGAACGGTAAACAGGTATATTTTTCTTTAATAAGTCGTTCACAGCGGTATAAGAATCATTTTGGGCAGCGCTTAAAACATAGTTCGTTCCGGTGAGTTTGTTCTCAGGAATCAACAGGTTTCCATAAGGATTTTTTTCAAAAGGTCCGTTGAAATCATTCTGAATGCGATCAAATTTAACATCCATTAAGTAAGCCAATGTCCAGCCTGCTGCATCATAAGGAGGGATAGGCGCGCCACCTTCATACTTAAAATCATTTGGATGGTCTTGTGGCTCAAACATATCTAAAACATGCGGACGAAATGCCTGATCCGTTTTAACCACATAACTTCCTGCCGGATATTTTTTACCTGAAACAGTGAAAGGGGCGGTTGCTTTTTCTACCACAATACCCGTACGAATGAGTGCATTTAAAAACTTAATTGCAGAATTGAAATCAGGCTGATCGGCAGATAAAATATATCCTCTTGGATCTCTGTTTGCAGCTGCATTCATCACGGTATCAAAATATTTTACATTCATTGAACTTCTTCCACCAAATTCAAAATCACCTGTTGCTGTATTTGCCCCGCCTTTTTTGGCTGCCGCACTAATGGCCTCTATCTTTTTAGGGGAGAAAGACCAGGTATCTTTTTTGCCTTTATCAATCGAATTTTTACCCATTTGATAAATATTAAAAAGCAATTCATCTGCATGTCGCTGCGCATAATTTAACACGGCGTAGTTTAAAGAAACCGAATAGTCGATGGAATTTTTGAAATACCATTTGCGTGGTGTAACCGGATTTGGAGAATCGCTGTTTGGTAACAACCGTGAGGGTACCAACGGGATTTCGGAAGGGCTGGGGCTACCCACAATCTCAGTAAGCAGACCAATCATATTATGAAAATAGGTTGTAGTTCTTAAACCCCCATTGTACCAGGTAGAGAATACAGACCCGCCCCGCTGTGTATAGCCCGGCTTCCCTTCTACATTCAATCTGGTGTGCATCGCTGCACCAACCGCATCTAAACTGGTTAAAAGCGTCGCATCAAATACATAGTTAAAAGGATCGCGATAGGGTGGGCCAGCAACTACTGTTCCGGCAGGACCTGCCTGGTGGTGGTTATACATAATCTGCGGAATCCATTCTATAAAAAGCTGACGCCCGATATTTTGAGTTTCCTTCAAATTAAGCATAAAGAAATCCCGGTTATTATCATGACCAGCATATTTCTCATAAAGAACCGGCAATCCAGACAAAGTCCTTTTTGCCGTATCCTTTTCACGCATATACCAATTACTTACCAACTCTTGTCCATCAGGATTGGCGTGCGTAAATAAAATAATCACCTTATCCAGAATTTTAGTTGTTTCCGGATCAGTTTTCGAAGCAAATTCATAAGCTGTTTGAATCAATTGATGCGCCCCTACTGTTTCTGTTGCATGTAGCCCTCCATCAATCCATACTACAGCCTTTCCTTCTTGTGCTAAGGCTTTTGCTTGTACAGGCGTCATTTCTGCGTGTGCAAGCTGTTGCGAAATTTCTTTATATCGATCTAATTTTTGAATGTTTTCCGGCGAAGAAACGATCACCATATATTGACTTCTGCCTTCCTCGGTTTTTCCGATATCAACCAGTTTAACACGTTTGGATGCTTGCGCTAACTTTTTAAAATAAGCCTCCGTTTGTGTATAGGTAGCGAGTTGGTAATTATCACCAATATTGAAGCCGAAATGAGCCTTTGGAGATGGAATTTCCTGAGCATAGGCCATGCCTGAGGTAATCATCAAAAAAGCGAAGCATAACTTTTCTAAGTAGTTTTTTATCATCATCAAGATTGTTTGTTGGGTATTCAAATATAATATAGAAACGAACCGGAAAACTGCATGAGGTAAATTTGTTACATGAGTTTTTTAGTTGAAATGGAACTTTTTTCCTGAAATTTAAGAGCAAAAACATATTATGACTGCTTTTTCCCTAAATATTTGAAAGATTAGCAACTTGCATAATAAATTAAGCGGTAATTAATTGGCAGGTAATACTACTCTTGAAGTTTTTAGTACAAATGTTCTACAAATTAGTTTAGGAGTATTAGATTTGGCGCGTTCCATAATCAGAAAAAGTATAAGCCATAATTAATTATCATGACCTTAGCAGAAAGAATTAAAAATTCAACTACGAGCATCTTTAAAGCTGTTTTTCCAAATACCACAAATCATTACGATACCCTTTTTGGTGGTACAGCCATGCATTTAATGGATGAAGTAGCGTTTATCACCGCTACGCGTTTTAGCAGGCAAATTATGGTAACAGTAAGCAGTGACAGGATTGATTTTAAGAAGCCAATTCCGGCAGGAACTATTGTGGAGTTAATAGGCAAAGTAATTCACGTTGGAAATACCAGTTTGAAAGTTAAGGTAGAGATTTACATTGAGCAAATGTATGCAGAAGGCCGGGAATTAGCCGTTCATGGCGATTTTACTTTTGTTGCGATAGACGAAACCAAAAAACCCGTACAGGTAATTAAATAGTCTTTCGTTGGTTAAAACCAATGGCGATGAAATAAATTCAGGAGGCTTAAGCTAAAGGCCTCAGATACAAAGAGATTTTTGCCGTTGGTTGAAACCAACGGTGATGAATTGAAGTTCAAAAGGCTTAAACCAAGATAGAGATAAATTAAATATTAAACCCAAAAGTGCTGCTGAGCCAATATTTTTTCGTTATTAAAACCAATGGCGATAAAACAACCACAATTTTTTTACGAAACTAAAAGGCCTCTAACTTTGCGGTTCTTTGCGTGCAACTTAAGCGTACTTTGCGGTTAATATTAATACAAGATCAGGTACAAATAAGCATAGACTACCGGTGCTGCTAATAAAAGGCCGTCGAAACGATCCAATAAACCTCCATGACCTGGTAATAAACCTCCACTGTCTTTAGTGTCTAAACTTCGCTTCAACATAGATTCTACCAGGTCTCCAAGTGTACCAAAACTGGCGATCAATACGGCCATGCCGGCCCAAACCCATGCTTGATTTTCGGTAAATAAAAAGGATAATCCGAAGGCTACCAGGACACTGGTAAACATGCCTCCAAAAAAGCCCTCCCAGCTTTTCTTTGGTGAATGGCGTTCGAATAACTTACGCTTGCCGTATTTTACACCAAAAAGATAAGCACCGGTATCATTTGCCCAAAGCATCAATAAAAAAGCAAGCGGTAAGTGGAAATTATATTCACTCCAGTTTTTTAAAAAGCCTAAGGCGTGGAAAAAGCAGAAGGGAATGGTTACATAAACAAAGCCAACAAATGTATAAGAGATATTGGCAAACGGAATCTTATTTTTCTTGTAAAGCTCAGTGATAAAAACCGAAAAGATCAAGGGAATACATAGTAAAAGGTACTTTACATCATATTTAAGGTAATGCAAGCCTGCAGCCATTAAGAATATTAATGCACCAGCCATGATCCCAATGTTTCGATGCGGGCGAATTCCAGAATTTTTAATCAGCTTATAAAATTCGAAAAGTGATAAAAGACTTAATACTAAATAGAAGATCGTAAATGTGTAACTCCCTAAAAATATAGAGCCTAACATTACGATGGTAAAAAAGAAAGCGGTTATTGCCCTTGTTTTCATGTTGAAAAAAGTAAAATAGGTAACGGAAAATGGGAACGGTTCAAAATTTTACTCGATTTCATTCTGGACAATATATTCTATGGCTTTATCAAAGTCAGTTTTATTTACCATTACATGAATTTCACCTAAATGATAAGCTACCAATTGCTTATTTATAGTTACTGCCGGGATTCCAGCCTCTGTTAAACCTTGCTTTAATACCTCTGCCGCAAATGTATCAGTTGTAATGTATACTTTAATCCAGTTTTCGCTCACGTTCTGCGTTGTTTTTAAAAATTTGAAACAAAGCTATGGTAATTATTGCACTAATTAAATATCCATACCATGGAAATCCGATCGGGTCCTCGGCTTTATCAAGTGGAATGTTATGTTTTTGCATATAAAAGGCTGCGCAAACAGCATAAGCATTATTGATAAAGTGGGCCAATATGGCATACCAGAGGCTTCCGCTAAAATAATATAAATAACCAAAGCCAGCTCCGAGAAGCATTCGTGGGATAAAACCATAGAATTGGACATGTATTGCACTAAAAATAATTGCGGTAAGCCAGATGGCTACATGTGGATTATTAAAAGCCCTGTTTAATGATCTTTGTACACCTCCACGGAACATCAATTCTTCTCCTATAGCAGGTAAAACGGCAATCATAAAAAGATTTAAAATAAAATCAAAGTTACTCCTGACAGTAAGCAGCCTGATGGTTATTTGTGTTGCGGCATCTTCTTTCTCCTTCATCCAATGCTCTATTCCTTTTAAAAATTCAGGTAAAGCCATTTTTTGATTCCAGATTGCCGTCCATTCCATCAACGGCATACTTATAATCATAATAATCAGCACCAACATTAAAAGCAATATTTTCGGCTGTTTTAGTCCATAAAATGAACTTACTTTTTGTCTTTCTGTTAATGCCAGGGCAATCCCTGGTAGAATGAATGTTCCAATGGATGAAAAAATTTGTACTACTTTCATCCCGGTAATGTACTTTGGTTCTCCTGCTAAAAGGGCATCTAAATTACTGATCAAACCTGTTCCATACATAACGAAATTAATCGCAATGCCGATTATTCCGAAAACTAATCCACCGGCAATTCCGTAAAATAGAAGTAAAAGTAATTGTAAGAAAGGATTGATTTCCTCCTTGTTAGGTGTTACAAAATTCATTATTTGTACCTTTGTATGTATTATTTAATCGTTGAAGATAGAAAATGTCTGTTAAGATAGGAAATATTGAATTAGGTGAGTTCCCGTTATTACTGGCTCCGATGGAGGATGTGAGTGATCCGCCGTTTCGTTATGTATGCAAAATGAACGGTGCAGATTTGATGTATACCGAGTTCATTTCATCCGAAGGCTTAATCCGTGATGCCGCTAAAAGTATTCAAAAACTTGATATTTTCGAGTATGAAAGACCTATTGGGATTCAGATTTTTGGTGGAGATATTGATCACATGCGTGAAGCATCTGAAATTGCCTCAGCCGCAGGCCCCGACTTAGTTGATATTAATTATGGTTGCCCGGTTAAAAATGTGGTTTGTAAAGGCGCTGGTTCCAGTTTATTGCGTGATATTGATAAAATGGTAAAAATGACAGAGGCAGTAGTTAAGGCATCTCATTTACCGGTTACTGTTAAAACCCGCCTGGGTTGGGATGATGACAGTAAAAATGTTTATGAAGTAGCAGAACGCCTTCAGGATGTTGGTATTCAGGCCCTCACCATTCACGGTAGAACAAGGGCCCAGCTTTATAAGGGAGAGGCAGACTGGTCGCTCATCCGTGAAATTAAACGCAATCCCCGCATTAAAATTCCAATTTTTGGAAACGGTGATGTAGATAGCCCGGAGAAAGCAGCAAACTGGCGCATGGAATATGAAGTGGATGGAATTATGATTGGCCGGGCAGCAATTGGCTATCCATGGATTTTTAGAGAAGTTAAGCACTTTTTTAAAACCGGAGAACATTTACCAGGCCCTACTATTGAAGAGCGAATTGAGGTTTGTAGAACCCACCTGGATAAATCTTTGGAATGGAAAGGACCGAAAACAGGTATTTTTGAAATGCGCAGGCATTATGCCAACTACTTTAAAGGTTTACCTGATTTTAAACCTTATCGCATGCGTTTAGTGGCAGAGCCGGATATTAATAACATCTACAGTATTTTGGAAGAAGTGGCAGAGAAATTTGCCAACTACGATGCCACAAATGTACTGGCTTGATTTTTGAAAAGAATTTTACTCATTCGTATATCACCATGGTTACAGCAATTACAGATGGAGTTAAAGTTTCAGTAGAAACTATTTATCAGCCAGAATATTCAAATCCTGCTAATGAGCATTTTATGTTCGCTTATAGAGTAGAGATTGCCAATCTTTCTGATTATGCTGTGCAATTGCTACGCCGCCAGTGGTTTATTTTTGATTCTAATAGTAGCCGAAGGGAAGTAGAAGGTGAGGGTGTTGTAGGTCTTCAGCCGGTAATCCAGCCGGGAGATACGCACGTTTACGTTTCGGGTTGTAATCTTAAAACAGATATGGGCTGTATGAAAGGGAAATACCTGATGAAACGAACAATGGATGACCTGGAATTTGATGTAGACATCCCTGAATTTTCTTTAGTTGCTCCTTATAAGCTTAACTAATTGAGATATAAGAAAGCTTAAATTTATATTTTCTCAACCTTATTATAACGCAAAAGCGGCAAGAAATCAATCCTTGCCGCTTTTGCTATTTTATGACTATAATTTTTCTAGTCTCTGCTTCTTCCAAATAACATGGATGCATAGTAGAGTAAGTTTGCCAGGGCGCCAACAGCTGCTACTACATAAGTCATTGCAGCCCACCAAAGTGCATCTTTTGCCTGTCTATTTTCCTCTTGTGTTTGCATCACTCCGGGATTATTTTTTAACCAGGCAAGTGCTCTGTTACTTGCATCAAACTCTACCGGTAAAGTAATTATACTAAATACAGTTACCAGAGCCAATCCAACAACACCAATTGCTAAAACAATGGGCGTTACGTTAACCACCAGCAGCATCACACCAATTAACAATACCCACTGTAGTAAGTTAGAAGATATGCTCACTAAAGGCACCATAGTACTTCTCAAATCCAACCAGGAGTAAGATTTTGCATGCTGTACCGCATGTCCACATTCATGTGCTGCTACTGCTGCTGCTGCCACGCTTCTGCTATAATATACGTCTGTACTTAAATTTACGGTTCTATCTGATGGATTGTAATGATCGGTTAACTGCCCTTCTGTACTCATCACCTTCACGTCGTAAATTCCATTATCATGCAGCATTCTTTCTGCCACCTCTTTGCCCGATAACCCAGAGCTGATTTGCATTTCGGCATACTTAGAAAATTTGTTTCTAAAACGCCATTGTACAAACATGCTCAACAATAATACCGGGATGATTAATATTAAATAAACTCCCATTTTCTTTTGTATGTTTTTCGTTTTGCGTATATCAAAAAGCGTTCCTATATTATTTAAGGAAGCAAATACTACATTCGTACCATAGCATTTTAAAGAATTTTTACGCTCTTAGTTATTGATTCCAGATATATTGAAAGCCTTTATTTTAAGCTAAATAACTATTTAACCATATTATATTTACTAAAAATGTGGTACCCTGAACTCATCATCACAGGCTTCTTTTTTTAGTTTAAAAAGTCATATGTTCATCAAAAATGATGGTATGCTTCTCTTGGAAGTCTTTTTAAATCTTTTTTCAATAAATCAGGTCACCGGTAAAGGATTTTTTTGCTGTTAGCTTAAGTGTTGATCCATGCTTGACATAAAAGGAAATTTGCTGATAAATGAAAGATTGATTAGCAATATTAATTTTATTAAAATTGATCATTAATCACCTGTTATAGAATGTGTATCGAAAATTGAACAATCCGATTCGGCATTTACACATTCAGGAATTCAAACACCATTTCAGAAACATCCTATTTAAAGTTGGATGATGGCTTAGCATATTTACGATCAAAGATTATTTAAAAACAACCGTTTTGTTGCCGCTTACAAATACCCTGTCTTCAAAAATAAGTTCAAGGGCATCGAGTAAAACTTTCTTTTCAATTTCTTTTCCAGCCCTAACCATTTCCTTTACGCCGAAATTGTGATCAATATGCGTGGTATGTTGCGTAATAATTGGCCCCTCGTCTAAATTATCAGTAACAAAATGAGCAGTAGCACCAATAATTTTAACACCCCGTTCAAAAGCTTGCTTGTATGGATTAGCACCAATAAATGCAGGTAAAAATGAATGATGAATATTAATAATTTTTCCTGCATAATCTTTTACAAAGTCTGCAGAAAGAATTCTCATGAACTTAGCCAACACCACATAATCAACTTCATATTCTTTAATCACCTCTTTTATTTCTGATTCAAATTGTGATTTGTCTTTATTTTCATGTGCAACATAAAAATATGGAATACCTAGTTTTTCTGTTAAATCCCTTAAACCTTCATAATTTCCTATTACGCACTGAACATTTGCGCCTAAAGTTTTAAACTGATTTTTAATCAGAATTTCAGCTAAACAATGATATTCTTTAGTAACCAAAATGGCAATTTGCTTTTCTTGCTTCGTGATGATGTTTACCTCTGCGGTATCAGGAAGACTTTCTAAAAGCTTTTCTTTCAATTGATCTGTTTGATTGTAATCTCCTGTACACGCAATTCTTGTGAAGAATGCCTTATTCGCTTCGTCTACAAATTCTCGCATAGCGATGATATTGAGCTGGTACGCCGCTAGAATCCTGGTAATTGTAGTGACAAGGCCTACCTGATCAGGGCAAGAGATTAAAACAGTTAATTTATTCATCGTGATATTTAATATTCAATGATAAGAAATTTGACTGCACATATGTAAATAAATATAATTTATCTACATATGAATTATCGTTTAGCAAATTATTTTGGTAAATAAATTTATAATATTCATTTTTACTAAATTTTTTATCATTATGGAAACTGTTGCTGTTGCGCTTCTCGTTGTTATTTTAGTGGTATTGGTACTATTATTTCTTAAGAAGCCACAAACTGCTGTAAGTTTAATTTCTATTGAAGAATTTGAGAAAAACAAGGTAGAAAATGACTCATTAAAAATAAGTTTAGCCAGAGCCGAAGAACGCGTTGCTAATCTATCGATGGAAAAAGATCATATTACAACCTTATTGAAAGAAGAACAACAAAGGCTGATTGAAGAGTTGCAAAATGAACGTGACCGGTTGGCAGATGCCAATCGTGAGCTGGAAAGCACACGTTCTTTTTATCTGGCCGAAAAAGAAAAATTAGCAGAACAAAAGTTAAGTTACGAGCAATCTCAGCAAAAGTTGAATAAAGATTTTGAATTAATTGCCAATAAAATTCTGGAAGAGAAATCAAGCCGGTTTGTAGAACAAAACAAAACTAATTTAGATTTGATTTTAAACCCATTAAAAGAGAATATTAAAGCATTTGAAGAGAAAGTAGAAAAGGTTTATAAGGCAGAGTCTGATGAAAGAAATATTTTGAAGGGGGTGATTTCAGAGCTGCAAATTCAAAGTAAGCTCATTCAGGAAGATGCAAATAATTTAACAAAAGCGCTCAAAGGCGATAGTAAAAAACAGGGAAATTGGGGTGAAGTAATTTTAGAAAAAGTACTTGAACGTTCTGGTTTGGTACGGGATCAGGAATATCGCATTCAGACTTCATTTGTTTCTGCAGATGGTGGTCGCTTTCAACCAGATGTGGTTATTGATCTTCCGGATGATAAACATCTTATTATAGACGCTAAGGTGAGTTTAGTTGCTTATGAGCGATCTGTGTCAGCTGAGACTGATGATGAGCGTGAGGGCTATATAAAACAGCATTTAGCCTCAATTAAAAATCACATTCAGGAATTATCTGCTAAAAATTATCAGGATTTATATAAAATAAATTCTCCTGATTTTGTTTTGCTTTTTGTTCCAATAGAATCTTCCTTCAGTATTGCAGTTCAAAAAGATGCAGAGCTTTTTAATTTCGCATGGGATAGAAAGGTGGTAATTGTAAGCCCATCTACGTTATTGGCCACTTTACGCACCATCGCCAGCATGTGGAAACAGGAAAGGCAAAACCGAAACGTAATGGAAATTGCCAGGTTGAGCGGATCAATGTATGATAAGTTTGTGGGATTTGTTAATGATATGGAAAATATTGGTAAGCACATTAAAAATGGTCAGGATGCTTACGATAAGGCATTAAATAAACTATCTGATGGATCAGGAAATTTGGTTAATACTTCAGAAAAAATTAAAAAACTTGGTGCCAAGGCGACGAAGCAGATTGATATCAAGTATTTGGATGGGGAGGTAGTGTAAATTGAACTGTGTCAGCCAGTTTAACCATTTTGCAAATGCAGCTTTATTCTATCCTCAAACATAATGTATAGCTGAGATAATGTCAAGTTCCAATTCTGCAGG
>NZ_WKKH01000013.1 GCF_009674725.1 Pedobacter petrophilus
AAGGTTTATAACCCATAAATAAATATCAAAATGAAAGCAATTAAAGTATTAATGATCGCCCTGGTAGCAACTTTTGCTGTAAACGCAGTAAGTGCACAAACTAAAGAACCTGTTAAAGCTAAAACAGAAAAAACAACCGTTAAAAAAGCACATACAAAGCACCAAAGCAAAGCAAAAAAAGCTGCTGCTGCAAAAATGTAGTATTTCGCGAAACTCCCTTAAACAAATGCCCTCCCGGAAGTTCGTTCCCGGGAGGGCATTTGTTTATTAAATTTTTTAAACTATCCTTCGTTGATATGCCTGTGCATATATTCTTCAACATTGATCAGGTCGTTATCAACCTGTTCTTTCGCTGTCATCGATTCATAATGATTAGAATCTTCTGCAAATTCACTTAATAAAGTAATTTTCAATTCCTCTTCACCTGTGGTCGATTCAACAGTTTGGCTTTGACCAACTACCGTAAAAATGCCTTCAATGCCGTCATGTACAAAACTGTATTTTACTTCGAATTTATGCTCTTCAATTACCGGCACTTCAGCGATTTCGGTATATTCCCGATCTTCTACAGTTTCCAGTCCTTGTTTTAATAATTTTATTGCCTGTTGTTTTTTATCTTCTGTCATTATTTTGGGTATTAGTTTAAGCATTAACAGCAATCGGCATACATAGTTTTAAATATAATGGCGCTTCACTCACCATTTATCGGAAATAAATTATCTGATGCATAATCTATTCGCTATCAATAACTTTTATAAATCTTGATTTAAGGCTGTAAATTTGTTGGCTTAGATTGATGAATTCTCAAACTTTCTTCTTTCTGGCGGGGTTGTATAAATATGAATCTAACCGAAAATACCACCATGCTGCCGGCTACGAAACGAAAGCTCTACTATTATCAACAACAAGATATCGACCTGCTGTTCAGTAAGCTAAGTGTGCCGAAAAGCACACAGGCAAGGCTTTTGTACCAGCTTTCTACCGGTGGAGGAAAAACGGTTATCTTCTCAGAAATTGCTAAACGGTTTATCCAGAATTTCGGTAAAAAAGTGATTGTGCTTACCCATAGAACGGAACTTAGTAAGCAGACCACTGCTGCTTTAAAAGCCAGCGGCGTAATGAACAGGGTGGTGAACAGTGGCGTGAAAAAGATTTCTAAAAAGGATACTTTTGAGTGTTACGTGGCGATGGTAGAAACGCTGAAACACCGAATTGATGATGGCCTGATCAATACCAGTGATGTAGGATTAGTGATTGTAGATGAAGCCCACCACAATTCATTCCATAAATTACTTGGAAGATTTGAAAACGCTGCCATAATCGGCGTAACGGCGACGCCTTTCTCTGCGAATATTGATTTGCCGATGAATAAGTTTTATGATGAACTGATTATAGGCGAACCCATTTCTTCATTAATTGAACAGGGTTTTTTGGCGAAGCCGAAAATTTATGGCTACGATGTAGAGCTGAATACCCTGAGAACCGGAATTTCGGGAGATTTTACAGTAAGTACATCAGATGAACTCTATGGTTCTCAGGTGATGCTCGAGTTGCTGCTTCATGCCTATGAATCTCATTCCCTCAAAAAGAAAACACTTATCTTTAATAATGGAATCTTCACTTCGAGAAGGGTTCTGGAAGCCTTTACCAATGCTGGTTATCCCATCCGGCACCTTGATAATAAAACACCGGCCACCGAGCGGGAAGAAATATTGAAATGGTACAAGAGAACAAAAGGGGCTATTCTAACCTCGGTTTCCATATTAACCACCGGATTTGATGAGCCCGGTATCCAGTCTGTAATACTTTATCGTGCCACTACTTCACTTACACTTTACCACCAGATGATTGGCCGTGGTGCAAGACGGTTAAATGGAAAGAAAACCTTTAATATTATAGATTTGGGTAACAATACCGACCGTTTTGGAGAATGGCATGCGCCAGTCGATTGGCAACACGTATTCGAGAATCCTGATATCTATCATGAAAGTCTGCATAAATTAACCAGCGTTATCCATCAGATTTCTCCTGAATTGCGTGCAAAGTTTCCAAACAGCCTGGAGGTTTCTTTTGATGTGTTGGAAGCTTATCAGGCGGCAATAAACAGCGGACAGAAAGCAAAAATGATTATCAGGGATTCTATCCGTCAGCATGTGATGATGTGTGTAGACAATAGCGCAACTATTACTGAAGCCCTGCAATTGTGTGCTGAGCTGGATAAAGAGATCGATTTTCGCGTAAAGCAATATGGGAAATGCCTGGGTAAGGTGACTAAAAATTACATTCAATGGCTGGGCGAAGATTATCGCAGTCGCTTGAATAAAATGGTATCTAAAATAATGGGTAAACGCGAATTGTTGCGTACTGCAGTTTAAGAAATTATGATTGTTTGCTACAATGAAAAGGGATGGCAGGTGACCACTCAACGATCACACGGACTTTTAGCCGGGCAGATTTGTGCAAGGTGGAAGCTTGATAACCAGCCAGAACAATGGGTGGAAACTTTGATTGCGACGACCGAACATGATGATGTGTTCAATGAATTTGAGCGCAATCCGCTTATTGATGATAAAGGAGCACCCATCAACTTTAAAATGACCGGGTTTGACCTGGAAGCAGCTACCAGGTTGATGGATATGGCCTTAACTAAAAGCCGATTTATCACCCTGCTTATTTCCCGCCACATTGAATTTACGCACGGCGATGATGTAAAAGCCAAAAACTTTTTAGCCGGTCTGAAAAAAAGTGAATCAAAATGGATTAAAGAGGCTGGTACTACGAAGGCTGAATTAAGTCAGGCTTATGAGCTGCTCGAATTTTGCGATGCCTTTTCCTTACTAATTTGTCAGGAACAGATTCCACCAGAGCAGCGAAGACTGGAGATTAGCAACGGGCCTGATGGAAAATCCTATACGCTTTTTCAGTCTGGCGAATCGTTAATTGTAGAACCATGGCCTTTTGCTGTGGAAACTTTTGAGGTGAGTTATGAGCGAAGAGAAATTAATGAATTGAAGTTCGATAATGATGAAAGCTTTCGCGATGCCTTAAAAAATGCCCCAGTGAAACCTATTCGAATCAGAATTTCTAAAGTTTAAATATCATCATTTAATTAATCAGAATAGATCTTATTCAAATCCTTCGGTGTATACGTCGTCGCCTCCCGTTGGTATTTCATCAACCTGATGATGTTGGCTTTGATCTCTAGAACTAATTACTTGTTCCCTGACCTCATTAAACTTAGCATCTGTGGCTTAGTAAATCAATTAATGATTCAATTTCTTCTTTTGTAGCGTGGATTTCTATTCTCATCATCAATAGAAAAAAGCACATGAATCAAATGGCTCAGATTAATTGAATGAATATTTAAGTCAGGATGATTGGAAAAAATGACAGATACAAGTGTTATTGAACCTGGAAATAATGAAGTTTAATCAGGAATATAAAATGAACTTTATTAATCTGCCGTGATTACGCTACCAACAAACCGGTCTCCCAATTGAATCCCTATACGGTCTACAAAATCTCCAATATCAAATGGTTTTTTGATGAAGTCGTTGGCAGATAAACTTCCTTTTACATCGCTTTCGGAGTAGTTGGCGCTCATCATAATGACAGGAATAGCAGAGGAGTTCACATCTGATTTGAGTTTTTTGCAAACTTCGATTCCATTTCCATCAGGAAGCATAACATCCAGTACAAAAATATCTGGCTTATTTAATAATGCATCTTTTAAAAAAGCCTTTACCGTAGCATAAGAGAAAACTTCATAATGTTCAGACTCTAATAAAAATTCGATGATTTCTCTGATATCATCATTATCCTCTAACACGCAAACCTTCCTTTTACACTCCATCCTTCATTTATTAACTTAAATTTACCCCTATTGTATAGTAGATCAACAGATTCATAGTCAGATAGTTTTATTAATCTGAATTATATTTTCGACAGCAATTTAGCGATCTTAATTGAAATTTTAGGTGTAACATGAGCGCTTTAGATGATTAATTTATTTAATCTACCGATAATTTCCCAGTTGTCTATTTACAGATTACCTATTTATCAATGGATATTCGAAATAGCTATAGCGGGTTCAAAACATAGAAGCTGCATTTTTGTTCCATACGCGGCGAATTGAATTTGATCATTTATTTGCGCATTTTCGTATCGTCAAAACCAGATTTAATATGCACACATGAGTGAAACCAGCTTAAACATCCGTCCAATAAAGCCCAATGAACACACCCGTGTTTTGCAGCTTTGGGAGGAATCTGTAAGGGCTAGTCATGATTTTATCACCGAAAAAGACATTGGCCATTACCGGAAAATGATTGCGGAAAGTCTGGTTAATCTGAAACTTTTTGCTGTTGACGAAGCAGATCAGATGCAGGGCTTTATCGCCTTGTCTGATCATAAAATTCAATTGCTGTTTGTGCATCCGAATGCTTTTCGCAGGGGTTTTGGCAAACGCCTGATTCAGTATGCTGTTCAGGAGCATCGTGCCAGGCTGGTTGATGTGAACGCTCAAAATGGGCAGGCAATGTCTTTTTACCTAAGCCTGGGTTTCAGGGTATACGATAAATTTCCAAATGATGGTGCCGGAAAACCGTATCCGGTTTGGAGTTTACGACTCAAAAGAAACTTCAACCGCAAACAAAGGTGGAACGGGTGGCGAAAAATACTTTTTTCTCTTTTCAGGACCTGACATCTCATTTTTATATTTATTTTAGGCCTTTACTTACGCTATTAATCTATGAAATTACTCCTTACCCTTTTCACCTTAAGCCAATTGGCAGCCATCAGTTTCTATAATTTCATCCCTCAGGAAGAGGAAGTGAAGGTTCCGGCTGTATTAAAGAAATACATTCCGGCCGGTTTTGAAGCCCTGAACGTAACTAAGGGAGACCTGAACCGCGATGCCTATAGCGATGTGATTCTGGTACTTAAAAAGAAGGGAGAGGAAAAAACTTCAGATGTAATCGACCATCCTGAGAAAAGACCTTTGCTGATCTTTTTAGGCCAGGCGGATAAATCTTATAAACTCGCAGCAAAAAGCAACAACAGCGTTTATTGTGTAGACTGTGGCGGTATGATGGGTGATCCATTTACCGGCATCACCATTAAAAATGGCTATTTTTCTGTTGAACATTATGGCGGCAGTGCACAACGCTGGACAAGGATAGTAACTTTTAAATACGCCCCTGCAGAAAAAAACTGGTTTTTATATAAAAATGGTAGTGAGCGTTTTTATGCTACAGAACCCGATAAGGCAAAAACGGAGATTCAAACCGTAAAAGATTTTGGTAAAGTTCCGTTTGAAAAATTCGATATCTATAAAGAGAATTAATCATATAGGTTAACTGTTTTGTAATTAATTTTATTGATAAAATGATGAATAATAAATTAAAATGTTTCTTGCCTGTTTTGCGAAAGGTTGCCTGTTGTATCATTTTGCTTTTCATTGCTTCTGGCAGTAAGGCACAAGAAGACTATAATGTAGAGGTACCGAAAGATATTATTATAATAAACAGCAGCAAGGATTATAAAACAGCATTGGCTGTTGCCAAAAAATCTGCAATTGCGCTTCAAAAAAAGCTTGATCTGAGAAAACTGATGCCAAATACCAAAATTGGCCTGACGCTCAGTAAAGGAGACTGTTATGGAGATGGTGGCGGAGATGACATGGGTTATCCTTGTTACTTTGCACGTGGGGATGGCAATGCATTTAATGATGATTATATTTCCATTGAATATTCCAATGCCTATAAAGGGTTTGCCAAGGGTTATTATATTGTGGTGGCTGCAATAACTGATGTAAAATCGGTTGATATGAAAAATAAGCTGGCTGTAATTAAGAAAAAATATCCTGATGCCTATGCAAAACGAACCTACATCTGGCGGGGTTGCATGCATTAAAGCACAAGCGAAAATGTTCGTGCTTATCAAAATACAGTAAATTCAAATTTTCATATTAGTTACTGCATTCTTCTTCAATATTTTCTACTAGTGCGAGTTTTAGAATAATTTTAAAAAACAGTTCGCAATGATAATTCTTCAAGAAACACATCTAAATGATCTTAATACCTTATTGTTAACAATATTAATTTGCTTAGCAACTTTTCGATAAAGATTTCTTTGATGGCATAAAAGCCACTTTGCAATGATGATTCTTCAAGAAACACATCTAAATGATCTTAATACCTTATTGTTAACAATATTAATTTGCTTAGCAACTTTTCGATAAAGATTTCTTTGATGGCATAAAAGCCACTTTGCAATGATGATTCTTCAAGAAACACATCTAAATGATCTTAATGCCTTAATGTTTCCAATATTAATGTTGCTTAGCAACTTTTCGATAAAGATTTCTTTAATGGCATAAAAGCCACTTTGCAATGATGACGCTTCAAGAAACATATCTAAATGATCTTAATGCCTTAATGTTTCCAATATTAATTTTGTTTACCAACCTGTCGATAAAAATTTCTTTAATGGCTTAAAAGCCATTTCGCAATGATGACGCTTCAAGAAACATATCTAAATGATCTTAATGCCTTAATGTTTCCAATATTAATTTTGTTTACCAACCTGTCGATAAAGATTTCTTTAATGGCTTAAAAGCCATTTCGCAATAATGCTTGAAGTAATTTTGTAGCCGAAAAAATTGTAGCCGAAAAAAAGTCTACATTAATTTGGTTACACTTTTGTAGCTTTTTTTTGTGTAGACAAGAAAAATGTTACAACAAAAAAGGCTACAATTATTTTTGATTTTTAAAAATTACAATATGATATGAAGCACCACCATCACAATAAAGTAGCATAATTTAATATTAGGTTAATATGGCGCGCTTAATTTTGCGTTGTTATATAGTTATCCTATAGTTTATCTTTAAATGTGATCATGTTTCAGCCCTATGGTAAGGTATCGATTTAAAAATAATTCAATAGAAGACAGGATAGTTTTCGATCAGATTTATAGCCAGTATCACCAGGTTATTTATGCCAATATTTTCAAACTGATTAAAGATCCAACCCTTGCCGAAGATATTTTACAAGATGTATTTTTTGCACTATGGGAAAATCGGGCGAAGATAGATCCGGAGCAATCTGTTTCTTCATGGCTGTTTGTGGTAAGCTATAATCAATCAATTTCCCACCTCCGGAAAAAATTAAAGCAGGGCATTCAATATGTGGAGAGCTATGATCCTTTCCATGCAGTGGCTGAAGAAATTTTTCCTGATAAACGCCTGATTGAAGCTGATCTTAATATGCTGGAAGAAGCGATAAATGCCTTACCGCCCCAAAGGCAAAAGGTATTTAAACTTTGTAGGTTTGAAGGTAAATCTCAAAAGGAAACAGCACAGCTGCTAGGTCTTTCCATAGAATCAGTAAAGGATTACCTTAAACAATCAAAAAACTTCATTAAAGAATACATCCTTTCCAAACATTCATCTGGCGAGATGATTAGTATTTTGCTGATGGTGTTGCTGATTAATCTTTAACAGTAACTTAATGGTTTGATAACACAAACCGGCACCCCCAAAATTACCAGGCTGCGTATTTATAATCAGATGAACGACATAAATGAACTGATAGATAAATTCTGGACAAAAGAAATTAATCCGGCCGAACAACGCAAACTCTTTGAGTTGATCAGCAAAGCGCCTGCTGAACTAAAAATGGCATTGCAAAAGGATTTTGAAAAGGATTTATCTGCTCAAAAAGAAGAATGTACAGAAAAACGTTTTCAGGATCTTCTAGAGAAACTTCATGCCCGTATAGAAGAAAAAGAACTAAAGCCAGTGGTAAAAACCTTTCCACTCTACAATTGGCTTAAGCTGGTAGCCGCCTTATTGGTGGTAACTATAGGACTGGTATTTTACAGCAATTGGCAGCAAACTTCTCCGAAACAAAGCGTAACTGTTAAAAGTGCTAAAACCGAAATTCTTCGTCAGCCTTACAATTCAGGAAAAACAGCCATGAAGATCAATCTTACCGATGGTTCTGTAGTAACCCTCCAGCCCGGAAGTTCTTTAAGCTATTACGAACCTTTTAATAGTCAAACCAGAAGCATCAGTATGATAGGAGAGGCCACTTTCAAGGTAGCGAAAGATAAACATCATCCTTTTATTGTCACTGCGAAGGGCTTTACCACTACGGCTCTGGGTACGGCGTTTACCATTAATACAACTAAAAATAACCAGATCACTGTAAATTTAAGGGAAGGGAAAGTGGTGGTTAAATCAACCGCTAAGAGTGGCTTGAATCTAAAAGATGTTTACCTCATTCCGGGTCAGCAATTAGCCATAGATATCCGGCGGAAAGCGCAAGTGGTCACAAATTTCAATCAGGAGAAAAAACCGGTAGAATTGAAACCCATTACAAAAATGCCATTACCGGAGCCATTGATATTCGAAGAAGCGCCACTGGATCATGTTTTTGACCGCCTTTCGAAACGTTACAAGGTGCGGATAAGCTATGAAGGTATGGAAAGTTCAGAGCTGCAAAAACGCTACTTCACCGGCACATTTGGAGGCTCGGAAAAACTGGAAGTGTTGTTGCCAAGCATCTGCAACATGAATGAGTTAACTTATAAACGAACCGCAAACAGCATCGTCATCAGCAAACAAAAATAAATATTAACGATCGGTTTTCAACCAGACCAGCTATCCTGAAAACAGGAGCGGGGAATACTATTGCCTAATTTTTTAACTATATCATGCAAACAAACAAACTCAAAAAAACCCTTAAAAGGTTAAATTGCTTTATCACATTCGTACTGCTGAACATCTTTGCCTTAAATGTAATGGCGCAGCAAACCGCTTCTATTAAAGGAACAGTGGTTGATGAGAAAGGTGCAACCCTGCCCGGCGTATCGGTATTAATGATGGATGCCGCGACGGATAAAACAGAAAACACTGTTACGGATGCTAAAGGGATTTTCGTTTTCAATAACCTGAAGGCAGGGAGCAGGTACGACTTCACATTCACTTATATCGGTTATGAAAAGAAAACTTCGCCCGGTTTTTTAATAAATCCTGGTACTAACAATTCTATTCTGATCAGGATGGAATCCAGTTCTTCGGGTTTAAATGATGTAGTGGTAGTGGGTTACGGTAGTCAAAAAAAGACGAAAATTACCGGAGCCATTTCTCAGGTCAAATCTGAGGAACTTAATAAATACAGCGGAAGTAATTTTGCCCAGCAGCTTGCCGGGAAAGCTGCTGGGGTGGTCATTAATGATGCATCTGCACAGCCAGGAACAGATCCGCAGATTGTAATCCGCGGCATTGGTACACTTACTGCAGGTGTGAGCCCTTTAGTGGTAGTAGATGGTTTTCCTCTCTCGGAAGGAAGTTCGCTAAATACCGTTAATCCGCAGGATATTGAAACGATTGATATTTTAAAAGATCCTGCATCAGCAGCAATTTATGGTTCCAGAGCGGCAAACGGTGTAATTCTCATTACAACCAAAAGCGGTAAGTCGGGCAAAAATACCGTTTCATTCGACTTCTATACGGGGGCACAACGTAGATCAGACGGTGTAGATCTGGTAGATGGCTATCAATTTGCACAACTTAACACCGAAGCCCGCGATTGGGGTTATGTATCCAGGAATCCATCCACTAGAAATGTAGCAGATGATTATGCAACCCGGGTAGCTAAAGGCGCGAACAAGAGAGATTTAAGGCTAAATTATATTCAACCTTACCTGAATAACCAGCCTGGATTGACTAATACGGACTGGCTTGATGAAATTTTCCGTACGGCGCCCATCAGCAGTTACAATGTTGCGGTTTCTGGCGGAAATGATAAGTCGAAGTATTATTTTTCCGGCAATTATTTTGATCAGGATGGAGTTGTGGTAGAAACAGGCCTGAAGCGCTACAGCATGTCGTTCAAATTTGATACTAACATTTCTAAATCTTTCGATATCGGCGTCAACATTAATCCGAGTTACAACATGCAAAAGTTTTTTCAGAATGATGCAAGCCGAAGTAGCGATGCTATTGGGGCGGCACTCATTATGTATCCTTTCTTCCCTGCAAAAAATGCTGATGGTTCTTTGGCGATTAGTCAGCAAATTATCGCCAATACTGCAGAAGATGGTGCCCTGGGAGAGAATCCGGTTGCCATTATGGAAAAAACAAAATTCAATAAGAACCTGTTCCGGACTTTTGGAAATGCCTATATGAATTTTAAACCTGTAGATGGCCTTACCTTCAAATCCCTTATAGGAGGAGATTATAGCAGCAATTTTGTAGATTTCTTTACCCCCTCTACCGTTGGTGAATACCGCACTGCGGCGCCAAAACCTGCCAGGGCCAGTGAAACCAAAGGATCAGTAATCAATTACCTGTGGGAAAATACGCTTACCTATGAAAAAACAATTGGTAAGCACGATTTCAATATTTTAGCGGGAACAACCTTTCAAAAAGAATCTGGTAACAGCACGGTTGTTTCAGGTACGGGCATCCCCGATAATAATATTGATAATATTGCCGGCGCTTCGTCTTTCGCCGTTGTACCGGTAGCGTATGTTTGGACGCAGTTGTCTTACCTGGCCAGGTTGCAATATGCTTATGCCAATAAATATTTATTCTCTGCGGCGATTAGAAGAGATGGTTCTTCCAGATTTGGTCAGGATGCCAAATGGGGTAATTTTCCTTCACTTACAGCGGGATGGATCGTTAACAGGGAAGATTTTTTCCCACAAGCAAGCTGGATAGATTTGCTTAAACTGAGGGCAACTTATGGTAAGGCAGGCAATAACCAGATTGGTAATTACAGCTCTTATGCCTTGGCAAATCCATTAAACTACGTAAGCGGTGCTACATTACTGCCTGGTTTTGCAGCGGTAAATCCTACCAATAGCGGCTTATCCTGGGAAACTAAAACATCTTACAATTTTGGCTTCGATCTGGGTTTTCTTAAAGCCTTAAACCTTTCTGCTAATTACTATTCCATGGTAACTTCTGATTTGTTATTACAGGTTCCGGTGCCAGCGCAGTCTGGCTATGATAGCGCTTTGCAAAATGTAGGCAGAGCCAGCAATAAGGGTGTAGAACTCGAGTTATCGGGCGCTAACCTGAAGTTGGGTCCTTTAACCTGGAACTTTGGTGCCAACATCGCCACCAATAAAAATAAGGTGCTGGAGTTAGGTCCTGGCCAAAACCAGATTGTAACCGGATCTAACAGTGCGTTCAGAACAAAAGTAGGTGGACCCATTGCAGAACTTTATGGCTATAATGTAACCGGGGTTTATAAAAATCAAGGTGAAATAGATAATAGTCCACATGTAACGGGTACTCTATTAGGTGATTATATTGTACAGGATGTAGATCATGATGGCAAAATAACGCCTGATGATCGAATGGGATTTGGCACCTATGCGCCGAAGATTACCTATGGTTTCAATAGCAGTTTTGCCTATAAAAGCTTCGAACTGAGTTTCTCTATCAATGGCATTTCAGGAAGAAAAATTTACGACAATGGTTTAGTGAATATGGAATCGGGAGAGGGTTTTTCTATGCCCGATCAGTATTATTTTGAAAACAGATACCATCCTGTGAATAATCCAAGCGGATTTTTAGCACAATCGAATACCAATTATTCGGCCAATAGGTTAAATACAAATGCTTCCAGCGTTTTCTTTCAGAAAGCAGATTATATCCGTTTACGTAATGTTCAGCTCACTTACAACTTCTCCTCAAGTCTGCTCTCCAGGATGAAAGTATCCCGGGCAAGCGTTTACATAACGGGTAATAACCTTCTCACCATCACCAGCTTCCGTGGCTTTAATCCGGATGCAACAAGCGATAACGTGCTTACCTCGGGATATTCTTATTCAAATTATCCGGTGGCCAGATCTTTTGTTGCTGGCTTTAACCTAACTTTTTAATGTATCCATTCGAAAACCACCAAATGAAAAAAATAATCAGTAAAATAAAATTTACCGGAAGCCTGCTTGGTCTGCTAGCCATTGCCTCGTGTACCAAGGAACTCAATCAAGAGCCAATCACCTCTAAATCTTTGGGCAGTTTTTTAACTACAGAGACCGAGGTAGAAGAGTATATCAATGCCGTTTATGGAACCTTGCAAACGAACGGCCTTTATGGCCTTTATTTACCTGCAATTGGGGAAATCCCGTCTGATAATACATTTGATGAGGTGCCGGCAAATGACGGTGGAATGTATGGCCAGCTGGATCAGTTTACTACTGTTGCCTCGAACGGAATGCTTTCAGATTTCTGGAAAAATTCTTACCAGGGAATTCAAAGAGCCAATACCGTTTTAAACAGGGTAGATGGAATTGCTTATGCCGTTCCGGCTATTAAGCAAGCCAGAAAAGGTGAAATGCATTTCATTCGTGCACTTCTCTATTTTAATCTGGTCCGCGTATTTGGCGATGTTCCGTTGGTAACTAAAGAAACGACTAATCCGAATGAGTTTTTCGGACAAGGCCGCACCAGTAAAGATTTAGTATATGCCCAGGTAATTACAGATTTAAACAGTGCCGTTCAGGAATTGCCGGTAAGCACCGGTACTCCAGGTAAGGCTATTAAAACTGCTGCCCAGTCGCTGCTTGGAAAAGTATACCTTACCTTAGGTAAGTTTGCCGAAAGCAGAGCGGTATTGGCAGATGTGGTGGCTTCGGGAAAACATCAGTTACTGAATGATCCGGCAGATATTTTTTCAGTAAGCAATAAGAACAATAGTGAAATTATTTTTGCCGTTCAATTTGCTTCCGGCTTAAACGGGAATAGTGAAGGCAGTTCCGCCTATCAGCAATTTAGTCCTTCCGGAAGTATCAGTGGTGCCAAAGGACATAATCTCCCGACAAAAAGTTTTTATCAGCTTTATAGTGCTGGCGATAAACGCAAAAGTGCTTATGTTGGTATTACTGCTGCCGGCACACCTTTTTCAACAAAGTTAAAAGCATCTGCAACTACTCCTGTTGATGGAGGAAGCAATTTTGTAGTGCTGCGTTATGCGGATGTATTACTCATGCTGGCCGAAACGGAGAACGAATTGGGAAACCAGGAAAATGCGATAAAATCGCTCAACCTGGTGCGAAGGAGAGCAGGATTGACCGATGCTGCCCTGCAAAACCAAACGGAACTGAGAGCGGCCATTCTGGCGGAAAGAAGGCTGGAACTAATAGGGGAAGGGGATAGGTGGTTTGACTTGTTGCGAACCAATACCGCTGTTCCGGTCATGAACGGATGGTTTGCCTCGCAGAATATCACAACAAGAATTACCACCCGAGACTTGTTACAACCCATTCCACAAGATCAAATTGATACAGATCCATCTATCAAACAAAATCTATAATCTTTAATATATGAAAATGAAAAACGTTATGCTGCAACTATCCCTGCTGCTAATTTGCTTGAGCGGACTTGCTCAGCCGAAGCCTGAAGTAAGTTTAAATCAGGTTTTTAACCCTAATAGTAAAATGGTATTGGTTACCGCGCACCGTGGCGACTGGCGAAATACTCCGGAAAATTCTGTGCAGGCACTTAAAAACTGTATTGCAATGGGCGTGGATATCATGGAGCTTGATTTGAAAAAAACGAAAGACGGATATCTTATCATTATGCATGATAAAGACATCGACCGCACCACAACCGGCAAAGGCGATGTGGCCGATTATACTTTAGCCGAACTGAAAACATTTTTTCTCCGCTCTGGTACAGGTCATCCCACTAAACATCAGATACCTACCTTTAAAGAGATTCTGAATGTTGCGAAAAACCAGATCATTATAGATGTGGATAAGGGCTACGATTATTATCCACAGGTAATTAAAGAATTAAGGGAAGCCGGAATGGCAAAGCAAGCCATTGTAAATGTGAAAGGCAGTACTCCACTTGCAACAATTGAACAGGAGCAGGGTAAAATTGATGATGATATTACCATTATGCCAATTGTTGATATGAAAAGACCAGATGCCCTGGAAATTATTAACAGCTATAAGCCCCATAAACGCACGGTGTTACAGGCAAATTTCAATACCGATACCTTAGCCATTTTAAAGCATCCTGAAGAATTTAGGTTGAATTATGGCCTTTGGATTAATAGTTTATGGCCTGAACAAAATGGTGGACATGATGATGACCTGGCTGTAGAGCAAAATAAGAAAGATGAAAGCTGGGGTTGGTTAGTTAATAAAAAAGCCAATATGATTCAAACAGATCGGCCAAAGGAACTGCTCATTTATCTGAAAGATAAAAAACTTCACCAGTAAAATTATAGAATTATGCCCAGTAGTGTCGTGTAAAATATGCAGTTAACTGGAATTTTTAGTAATTGTTAGATTTCATTCCTAAAATTTGTAAGGAAAGGCTTACAAAAATCTAATTTTTGCTAAAATTCCACAAATCCGGCGCAAATAGCTTAAAACAAGCAATTTCAATCATGTTGTTTAATTGCATTACATCTTATAAGGATATATTTGTAGTCTTAAATCTACAAATGTGAGTGTAGGTGCTATGCTATTTCTTCGGGTAGAATTACCCTTATTGCCCTGCATGCAGTCTCGGGCATCATAATTGATATTTCGATCGCGTTAGAATTAAATCAACGGGACGATTTAGATTCACAATGGAATGTATTAGGTTTAATACATTTCCTAAATTTAGATATCTGGATGGATATCGAACGATAGAGAAACCCTGCAGCAGTGTAGGGTTTTTTTTATTTTATATTCTGAACTTTAATCCTATTAACCGGAAGCACGAACTAATAAAACCAGTTTAAATTCTAAAACAATTGCTTCAAAATCCGTCGTATTTAGATGAGTAATTTAATCATCCAAAACAGACGACTATCGATTAGACAAAGTTATGAAAGGCGTAAAAAAAGAAAATCTACCAGATAAGGTTTGCCCGGTTTGTCAACTTTCGTTCACCTGGAGAAAGAAATGGGAAAGGAATTGGGATAGCGTTGTTTATTGCAGTAAAAAATGTGCAGGTGCAAAAGGGAAAGATAAGTAAATTTTGTTTGGAGCTTTTAATTCATAACTGTATTCGTACGGCAAATACCAGCAATAATTTAACGCGGCGTTTTATACTAAAAGAAAACGCCACAATCAGTTTTGACTAAATGTGGCGCTTTATTTTTCTATAATGATTTTAACCATGTGATGACTTCATCGCGGGTTTTACCGGTTTTTTGTTGGATTCTTCCGTAAAGCTCATCGTCTTTACCTTCCTCATGTTTCAAATCATCATCTGTAAAATCCCCATATGCTTGTTTTACTTTTCCTTTGAGCTCATTCCAGGCTCCTTTCAATTCCAGCTTGTCCATATATTTGAGTTTTTGTAGTAGTATAATTAACACGTTGCCCGGGTCAATGTTTTTGATAGCACCGGAAAGCATACTCCTTTTAGCTCTAAATCTATCTGGTTGATTGGCATATATAATGACGATTCTTTTGCTTATTTATGCAAGTTAAGCCAGCTGTATAAAATCCGTTTAGCGCGAGCCGTTTTTTAAAATATTAGCATAGTTTTTTCGCTCTTTAAAAACTAAATAATACTTTTTTAGTTAATCTATCTACTCGTCTGCACTTTCATTTTTGGAAAGGCATGACATTTTAAATCAATCAGAATGGTTAGTCGATGTTATAGCACGAAAAACCATTCTGCATAATTGATAGGATAGACTAAGATACAAATGAGTACACCTGATAACGAAAAATTTCATTTCGCCAATAACAACATTCGCCAGGATTTTGACTTGCTCACTCGTGCAATCGATGCTTCCGTTTCCGGCATTATCATCACTGATAACCGGGAACCCGACAATCCAATCATTTATTGTAACAGTGCTTTCGAAAAGATTAGTGGTTATACCAGGTCAGAAATTATCGGGCATAACTGCAGGTTTCTGCAATGGGAAGATCGTTCGCAAAAGGAAAGATCAATCATTCGTGAAGCGGTTTCGCAAGGGAAAAGCTGCACTTTAGAAATTCGCAATTATCGTAAAAACGGGGATCTGTTTTGGAATGAACTTTTCATTTCGCCTGTAGTGGATGAAAATAATAATGTTACCCATTTTATCGGTGTGCAGCACGATGTAAGCCAACGCAAGAAAGTAGAGCAGGATTTATGGCAGCAACAGGAAGTGATGGAGCGGCAGATTGTGAAGCGTGCCAACAGCCTGCGTGAAAGCGAAGTTTTCCTGACAAGTATTATTCAGACCGTTCGCGAAAGTCTCCTTGTTTTGGATCCGGATTTCTGTGTGGTTAGTGCAAATGATCACTTTACCAAAACTTTTAAGGTAACTTCTGAAGAGACTGTAGGAACCAAATTATATGAATTGGGGAATCACCAGTGGGATATCCCGAAACTCAGAGAGTTGCTTGTAGATATTCTTCCTACCAATAACCCGGTTGAAGATTTTGAGGTAGAGTATGATTTTCCGCATATCGGCAGGAAACTGATGCTGCTGAATGCCTATCGGATAGAGCTTGAAGGGCAGTTTAAAGATCAGATTTTATTGGCCATAGAAGACATTACAGAGAAAAGGGAGATAGAACGTAGAAAAGATGATTTTCTTTCCATCGCCAGCCACGAATTGAAAACGCCACTCACCACTATTAAGGGATATGTACAGGCCATGGAGCGCATGATTCCTGAAAATGCAGGCGAAAGGTTCGCAAATATGTTAGGTAAAACCTCCCAATATCTGGATCGCTTAGACAACCTGATTGCCGAGCTACTGGATGTTTCCCGAATCCAGACTGGTAATATCGAGTTGCATAAAATGCCTTTCGATTTTGATAAAATGGTGAAAGAAACCGTAGACATAATTCAGTCTGCTTCCGGTAATCATCAGATTCAAATTACAGGAAACTCAGAAATTTTAGTTTCGGCTGATGAATCTCACATTATCCAGGTGTTGAATAACCTGTTATCCAATGCGATAAAATATGCGCCTAAAGCCGATAAGGTGCGTGTCCATATTTCTAAAGTGAGTGAATTTGTAAAGGTATCCGTTACGGATAAGGGAATGGGAATTAGTGCTGAAGATCAGAAAAAGATCTTCGAACGTTTTTTTCGGGCAGTAGAGATTCAGCAAAGTTTTCCGGGGATGGGCATTGGCCTTTACATCTGCGAACAAATTATCAAAAACCATAACGGCACCATTTGGGTAGAAAGTGAAAAAGGTAAAGGATCTACTTTCAGTTTCACTTTACCCATTAATCCTACTAATTAGAGCAGCATAATGAACAGTAATTGTTTAAATAGTACTAAGTAAGAAAAGATGAAGCCAGCCATACCCGATGAGGATTACAAAGCGAAATATATACAGAGCGAAGACAGGTTTAGAAAGATATTTTCACTTACATCAGCCGCTACAAAAATCATCGATGAAAATCTGGTGATTGTTGAAGTTAATGATGCGCTTACCGATCTTTTAGGCTACCCGAAAGAAGAAATTTGTGGCAGAAAAATTATGGATTTCGCGTGTAAACAATACATAGAATCATGGGAGAATCTTCAGCGTGAAATGTGGATCCACGGTAAGCCATTTTTTAAGTTAGAAGCTTGTTTAAAAACTAAAGGCGGTGGTATAGTTTGGGTTCACGTAACAACGATAGTGTTTAGTGATGGCAATAAACGTTTTGCCTATACCGTTCTTGATGATTATACTTTTATGAAAAGTTACCTGGAGAGCGAGAAACGCCTTAACATGTCATTGCAATATTCGCGTATGGCAGTTTTTGAATTGAACCTGAAGAATGGGGAGTTCATCCATTCTGAAGGGATCAATGAGATTCTCGGTATAAAAGCTAATAAGGTACAGCTGGATAGAGATTCGATGGTGGGCGCTTTTATCAACGATGATGCTGCTGAAATTATTGAATTGTTAAACAATATGCCAGATGATGGTTCGATTGATTTTGTAGGAAGGGTAAAGATAGCGCCAAATGTTCTTAAGTGGGTTCATTTGCAGGCACGTATGGAACCTGGTGAAAGCAATACAACCAAACTTTTGGGCACTGTTCAGGACATTAGCAAAGAAAAGCAGGCAGATCAGTACAAAGATGATTTTATCAGTATTGCAAGTCACGAACTTCGTACCCCGATTACCATTCTTAGCGGTACGCTTCAGTTGCTGGAACGGAATAAGCCTAAGGAAGATCCAAAGTTATCCGGCCTGATCGATCAGGCAAATAAAGGGTTAAAGAAAGTTACCATTTTGATTGAGGATTTACTAAATGCCAGTAAAATGAATGAAGGTCAGCTTCATTTAAATAAGAAGCCATTTAATATAGTAGAAGCGGTAAATGAATGTTGTGCGCACATCAATCGCGAGGGGATTTATAAAATTATAGTGGAAGGCGATCTTTCGGCAGATATCCTTGGCGATTCCGACCGGATTCAGCAGGTAATCATCAATTTCGTTAACAATGCAATTAAATATGCGCCTGATGAAAAGATCATTCGCATAAAGGCAGTCGATCAGGGAGATACCATCAAAATCTCTGTAATTGATTCCGGTCCAGGAATTGACTATGGAAAAGCAGCCCACCTTTTTGACCGGTACTATCGGGTAGATTCCAAAGGTATTCAGTATTCTGGCTTGGGGCTGGGCCTTTACATCTCCGCAGAAATAATCAAAAAGCATGGCGGAAAGATTGGCTTAACAAACAATAACGGAGCAGGAAGCGAATTTTGGTTTGTTCTTCCTAAATAGAATCCTGAGGAGTGGAGAAATAGGTAATGGGGAAGTGGGAAATAGGGAAAAATAGGTAATTGGGAATAGGAAATTGGGGAATGGAAATAGAGTATGGAATGCGGTAGACAAAAAACGATAGACGACAAACGACCGACGACCAACGACAAACGATCAAAAAATTGGTCTCATATTTTTAAATTAAAATACTTACATAAAGATGCTATTAAATAAGAGAATTCCTGCAACTTACATTCTGAAGAAAATAAAACTTGAAGTGCTTTACGTGCTTATTATCGGCCTTTTGGTAAACTACCTTACCGGAGAATATAAAAATCTAATTCCCGAGATGCCTATTGCAATCCCAACATTTATTGGTACGGCAATTTCTGTAATTTTATCTTTTAAAATTAATCAATCTTATGATAGATGGTGGGAAGCACGGAAAGTTTGGGGCAGTATTGTAAATGATAGCCGGAGTTTTGTTTTGCAGCTCCAGTCATTTATATCTCATGCAAAACGCGATGAAATTAAAGAAATCGCTTACAGGCATATTGCCTGGTGTTTCAGCCTCGGGCAAACTTTAAGGGGGAATGATCCGCTCGAAAACCTGGAGCGTTATATTAACGAAAAAGATTTGAAAAGTATTAGCAGCCACAACAATAAGCCGCTGGCTTTACTTCAGTTGAATACCCTTCAAATTGCGGCACTTCGGGAACACGGCGCGCTTGAATTATATAGTCATGTACAAATTAATAGCACGTTGGTTAACTTCTCCAATGAGATGGGCATGGCAGAGCGGATTAAAAGCACTGTGTTTCCAACTACATACCGCCTCTTTCTTCATTTCTTTATCTATATTTTTGTAGTTACACTTTCTATCGCGTTGCGGAACATAGACAGCTTTTTCGAAATTCCATTATTACTGGTCATATCATCCGCATTCTTTTTACTGGAAAAATCTGCTTCACACTTACAGGATCCTTTCAATAACAAGCCGACAGATACAGCGGTGACGACTATTGCCACAAATATTGAAATTAATATTAAACAGTTGCTTAATGAAAACGAGGTGCCTGCACCATTTCCACCGTCAGGTTATTATGCTATTTAACTAAAATACATCTCCAAGGTCATCGCTTCAGTTTTTGCCTAGCAGGGTATCTTCCAATAAATGGAAGAATGGGAAAGGTATTTCTGAGCGTAAAAATTTGAAAGCCAAACGACTGGGTTTTTCCACCTTCAGAAATTGGAAAAGCCTGCATAAAAATAAAAAACGTTATTTGGACGTTTATAAATTTTATCGTTATATTTGATAGCATCTTAGCAGATTGCCATTTAAAAACCGGGTTGCAAAACTAAATTTTTATTGGCTTTTTGAAAAGGTTAACCAAATATTCCGCTATGAAATTAACGTTCGTTTTGATCGCAATTCAGTTTTTTGCCTTTAAATTTGCGCTGGCACAATCTGCTGAAAGCAAAAGTGCTGAAAATTCTCCAAGCACTTTCCAGGCATCCGGAAATCCATTGTTTAAACATAAGTATACTGCTGATCCAGCTGCTTTGGTAGTTGGTGACACATTTTATATTTATGCAGGTCAGGATACTGGCGAAGGAAAGGGTTATGAAATGCCGAACTGGCTTGTTTTTTCTTCAAAAGACCTTACCAACTGGACAGAACATCCTAATCCACTTCGAAACAAAGATTTCAGCTGGTCTGTTGGGCAAACCTCCTGGGCATCGCAGGTAATTGCACGAAATGGCAAATACTATTTCTATGTATCTACAGAGCACAAAAATGAAAATGGCAAAAAAGGAAAAGCAATAGGCGTAGCAGTGGCAGATAGCCCTGTCGGTCCGTTTAAAGATGCAAAAGGAACCGCACTTATTACCAATGAGATGACCACCAGGTGGACAAACATCAGCTGGGATGATATTGATCCCACGGTTTATATAGATGATGATGGGCAGGCTTATCTTTTTTGGGGCAATACGCAATGTTATTCCATTAAGCTTAAAGAAAATATGATAGAAACCGAGGGAGACATCATTCCTGTAAACTTGCTGAAGTTTACAGAAGCACCCTGGGTACATAAAAAAGGTAAATCATATTATTTGTCTTTTGCCACCGGTTTTCCAGAGAAAATCGCCTATGCCATGAGCGATAATATTAACGGACCCTGGGCGTATAAAGGAATTTTGAATGAACTCTCCGGAAACAGCAATACCAATCATCACGCCATTGTACAGTTTAAAGGCGACTGGTATTTTGTTTACCATAACGGAGGGGTACAAACCGGGGGCGGTAGTTACCAGAGATCGGTTTGTATAGATCGTTTATACTATAATAAAGATGGTACAATGAAACGCGTTCAAATGACTTCAGAAGGGTTGTGGGGAAAGGCAAAATAGTTTAAAGTTGCTGGCTAAACTAACTATTTGGCCTTTTTAAAAAACGATGCATCATTAATTAAGATGCAATTACCGGTAATTAACTTGCTGTCACTTCATCGGTGATTCAGTGATTTTTATACTGGTCGATGATGCTTCGTTCCATATTTCGAATTAACCAATATAAACCAATAAATCTTATCTTATGAGAGTCTTTATCTATGAAAGGACGTTTTTTAAAACGATTTTGACCGTCTTTCTGACGTTTGTTTCGTTTGTGGCGTTCGCCCAGATTTCTGTAAAAGGAAAAGTACTGGATGAAAAGGGTCTGGGAATGCCAGATGTAAACATCGTTGTAAAGGGGACTAAAAGCGGCGTGAAAACCGATCCCAATGGAAACTACACCATCAACGTACCCAATCCACAAGCTACACTTGTGTTTTCTTATATCAGCTTTAATACACAAGAAATTGTGGTCGGCCAGCGAACGGCTATCAATGTTTCGTTAACTGCGCAAGACAATTCACTGGAACAGGTGGTGGTAGTGGGCTATGGCGCACAAAAAAGATCAACCATTACCGGAGCGGTAAGTGATATTAAATCTGATGCATTGATGCGCACCCCAGCCATTACCACTTCGGGCGCACTTGTTGGAAAAATTCAAGGCGTAAATACCCGCCAGACAGATGCCCGCCCCGGTGGGGCAACAGGCTTGCAGATCAGGAATATGGGCGAACCGCTTTACGTTATTGACGGTATTCCATCTGACGCAGGACAATTTAACAATCTTGGGCAGAACGATATCGAAAGCATTTCTGTACTGAAAGATGCATCTGCCGCTATTTATGGTCTTCGTGCGGCAAATGGAGTGGTGCTGGTTACTACAAAAAAAGGACGCGCAAATCAGCCAACGGCGATTAACGTTTCATCTTACTATGGCCTTCAAAACTTTACCCGGATGCCGAAACCAGCCAATGCCGGCGATTATGTGAGGGCACTGGCCGAGTCTGATCAGAATTTGAAAAGGCCAACCATCTGGACGAGGGAATTGTTAGACAAATGGCAGGCTGGAACAGAGCCGGGCTTTCAAAGTTTTGATTATTATGATTTTATTGTCAGACCGAATGTTCCACAGCGGTATTTGTCTGCAAACGCATCAGGAGGATCGAACAATACGAACTTCTTTATTTCCGCTACGCACCTTAATCAGGAAGCGGTAATTAAAGATTTTACTTTCAACCGTACCAATATTCAGGCGAATTTAGATGCCGGTTTAACAAAGGGACTGAAAATCGGAACCCAGATTGCCGGGAGATTGGAACGTCGCCACCAATCGGGTGTACCAGGGTATGATGATTACTTTAACCCGCTGCTTAGTTTGTATACCAATTGGCCAACAGAACGTCCGTATGCAAACGATAACCCGAATTATATCAATGCTACGCACAACATTAATGTAAATCCGGCTACGTATGACGAAGAAATATCCGGCTATTCTGATAATGACTGGCGGGCTTTGAAATCTAATTTTTATGCTCAATATAGTTTACCTTTTGGCTTAGTTGCAAAAGCCACTTATTCTTACAATTATACCACTTATGTAGGGGAGAACTTTGAGTATACCTATAATGCTTATAATTATGATCCGGCTACGAATAGCTATAACATCAATGGCGGAAACCAGAATCCATTCAGAAGAAAGGAGCGCAGAGAGATTGCAGAAAACTTCGGCCAGTTTCAATTAAATTATGCCAAAAGTTTTGGTGATCATGCTTTCGATGTGGTGGCAGCTTACGAGCGTTATGATTCGACTGATGATTATGTTGAGATGATCAGTAATCCACCTAATAACACGGTACCGTTAATTTATTTTGCAGATCAAACCTTTTTAGGCAATACCTACGGGGTTTCTGCAAGAGCAGGTTACATTGGCCGCGTAAACTATAACTACAAGCAAAAATATCTTTTAGAGGCGCTAGGCCGTTATGATGGTTCGTTTCTGTTTAGAAAAGAAAACCGGTTCGGGTTCTTTCCCGGCGTTTCGGCGGGTTGGATAATTTCAAAGGAAAACTTCTTTCGCAACATTAAATTTGTAGATAATCTGAAACTTCGGGTTTCTTATGGCCAGACTGGAACAGATCGGCAGCCGTATGGCGACACTACTTTGCCGTTGGTTGCTCCTTTCAGCTACCTGCAAGGTTATGACTATGCGAACGGTGGCGCTGTTTTTAACGGTTCATTGGTTACCGGCGTTTCACCGAGGGGTTTGCCCATCACCAATTTATCATGGATTACCAGTATTGCAAAAAATATCGGTGTCGACTTCGCGCTCTTTAATAATAAGCTGACTGGTTCAGTTGATTTTTTTGAACGTAAACGAACCGGATTACCTGCACCAAGGTATGACATTTTGCTGCCGAGCGAAGTAGGTTACTCATTACCAAATGATAACCTCAACTCTGATGCAAACCGTGGGATGGAAGGGATTGTAACTTATCGCAGTAAAATCAGAGAAGTTGATTATTCGATTGGTGTAAATGCTACATTATCACGCTTGCGGACACTGGATTACTACAAACCCCGTTTTGGTAACTCATGGGAGGAATACCGCAATTCTGGTGTAGATCGCTGGGCGGATGTGAATTTTGGACACCACGTTATTGGCCGTTTTCAATCACAGGATGAGATAGATAATTACCCGGTTAATAATGACGGACAAGGAAATCGTACCCTTTTGCCGGGCGATCTTAAGTTCGAAGATATCAATGGTGATGGAATTATTAACGGGATGGATCAGCGCCCGATTGGATATGCTCAAGGCGGACTTCCTTATCTAAACGTAGGGATTAACGGAAGTGTGACCTGGAAAGGCATCACTTTACAGTTTGACTTTGCAGGTGCGAGCATGCAAACTTTTCAACGTGAATATGAATTGCAGATTCCATTTCAGAATAACGGAAATTCGCCGGCATATTTGTTAAATGACCGCTGGCACCGTGCAGATCCGTTCAATCCGAATAGTGAATGGATTCCAGGAACCTATCCGGCTTTACGTAAAGATAATCCGGGGCTTTCTAATTTCTCTTACCGCAACGATTTCTGGATCACTAATGTAACTTATCTCCGCCTGAAAAATCTGTTGCTGGGTTATTCACTTCCAAAAAGCTGGATCGAAAAGGCAGGTTTCAAAAACATATTCGTTTATGCCAATGGAACCAACCTGATTTCGTTTGACAATTTGAGGAAATTCGAAATTGACGGGGAAATTTCTTCTACCAACGGAATTGTATATCCGCAACAGCGATTGTTTAATTTCGGTTTTAACGTTACACTTTAAGATTTTTACGATGAAAAATATTAAAATTTATATAGGACTTATCACATTCATGTCGGTGTTTTCGGCCTGTAAAAAAGATTTCCTGGAACGCGAGCCGCAAAGTATTGTGGTGGAAGATCAGGTTTATGGAGACCCTAAGTTGATAGAAGGCGTACTCGCCAATTTATATAACCGCATTCCTACGGATGCTTCTTTAACTAACCGCTGGCCGGAACACACGGCTTATGATGATGCAGTATGGTCTGGAAGTGGAAATGCAGGAGATGAATACCGCAATAACATCATTTCTTATCCGGTAGATCGATGGAGTCTTTGGGATTATGGATTTATCCGCGACGTAAATTTGGGAATTGAAGGCGTGCAAAAAAGCACCAAATTAACAACCCAGCAGAAAGACCAGTTCAGTGCTGAATTCCGTTTTTTACGTGCGTACGATTATTTCGAAATGGTAAAACGGATGGGTGGGGTTCCATTAGTTACCTCGCCACTTGTTTATGATTATAGTGGTGATGCTACCAGCCTTCAGCTTCCAAGAAGCAAAGAAGTAGACGTTTACGATTTTATTGCTTCTGAACTTGATGCGATTGCAAGTACCGTTGGCAACAATGGCAGTACATCCCGTGCGAATAAATATACCGTACTGGCGTTAAAATGCAGGGCGATGTTGTACGCAGGTTCTTTAGCTAAATACAACAACTTAATGGCAAGTCCGATCACTTTACCAGGTGGCGAAGTTGGCATTCCGGCGCAACGTGCTCCAGATTTTTATAATAAAGCGTTAGATGCGGCAAAGCAGGTCATTGCTGGTCCTTATTCGCTATATAAAACAAATTCTTCTAATCTCGGTGAGAATTTTTATGAAGCCTTAACCAAGAAAACTGGAAATCCGGAGCTTATCTTAATTCAGGATTTCTTACAGTCGAAGGGCTTTAAACACGGCTTTAGCTATGATAACATTGCCCGTTCATTGAGGGAAGATAATTTAGCTTCTTCCGCTATTGCGCCAACCTTAAATCTGGTAGAGAAATATGAATATCTTGATGGCACGGATGGGACCTTAAAGACCAGAACACCAGATAATAGTGATTATATCTATTACACAAATACGCAGGATGTTTTTGCAAATAAGGATGCACGTTTATATGGAACAGTGATTTATCCGGGAACAAGTTTCAGAAATTTACCGGTTAATATTCAGGCTGGAGTGGCATTATGGAATGGAAGTTCCTATCAGATTATTGAAGGTGATTTAGGTGCAAGATATACGGATGGAAAACTTTTAACCGGTTTGGATGGCCCGCAACGTTCTGCGCTTGATTTATCAAATACGGGTTTTTATTTACGTAAGTTTATTGATAATACGCCTTTAGCCAGTACCCGGACGAGGGGAACTGATATCGCCTGGATCAGGTTTCGACTGGGTGAAATTTACCTCAACGCTGCGGAGGCTGCTTTTGAACTTGGCCAAACGGCGAGTGCCTTAACGTATATCAATACCTTACGTGAAAGGGCCGGCTTCGGTGCCAATAGTTTAAATACATTAACCATCGATCGGCTAAGAAACGAACGCCGGGTGGAGTTAGCTTTTGAAGATCACCGCGTTTGGGATCTTGCCCGCTGGCGCATTGCTGATAAGGTTTGGAATGGAAGTACAAGTAGTCCTGACGCAATGCTGTATGCCTTATATCCTTATCGCGTGGTACGTCCTGGTGATGCAGCCCGAAATGATAAGTATATTTTTATTAAGCAAGTGGCCCCTAGATTTAAGGCCCCGCGCTTTTATCAAATCGGGAATTACTATTCATCGATCAGCCAGAATGTTCTCAATAACAATCCTAAAATCATTCGTAATCCATTTCATTAATCAAACATCATGAAAAATATAAGTTATATCATACTGTTTTCCCTGGTCGCACTTTTTTCCTGCAAAAAGGATAATTACGAAGCACCAGCATCACGGCTGTCCGGTCGGGTAATCTTTCAAAACCAGCCTGTTGGAGTTCGCTCTGATGGTGTACAACTGGAGTTGTGGCAACGTGGTTTTTCTCTTTTTACTAAAATCCCGGTTTTTGTAGCCCAGGATGGAACGTTTTCTGCAACACTTTTCGATGGCGATTACAAGTTGGTGCGGTTGCGCGGAAATGGTCCATGGATTGATAATACCGATTCAATTTCGGTTAAAGTAAGTGGCAATACTCAGGTTGATGTTCCGGTTGTGCCGCACTTCAATTTGAATAATGTTTCCTTTAACAAATCAGGAACGACCATAACGGCAACTTTCACCGTTCAGCAAGTAACCGCAGCAAGCGGGTTGGAACGTGTAAACCTTTACCTTGGCACAACCATGATTGTGGACAATACAAGGCAAGATGCCAGTGCAGAAAAGGTGGCGGCAGATATCGTAATCGGGCAGCCTGGAACTATTTCAGTAACTGTTCCGGCAGCATTAGCTTCAAGAAGTTTTATGTTTGCGAGGGTTGCAGTTAAAACAAATGGGGTAGGTGAAGCGCTCTTCTCTGCACCACATCGTATAGAATTTAAGTAGGAAGTTGGCTGTTCGGAGATAGTCTATCCGGTTGCCATACTCAAAAGCTGAGTCGGTTTTTCGCCGACTCAGCTTTTTTTGTTATAAAGCTATAAAGTAGTGCCCTGAACCAACTAAAAAACAAAGCATTAGTCTATAAACGAAACGGTTTGGCACTTTTAATCTTTATCACTTCGGGTCTTCAATGCCCTTAAATAGTAGAATATTTACAAAATATAAGTAAACATAAGCCTTGGTGTGTCAGATCGAATGGACTATAGCTGTTACGCATGAGGACTAAACCATGGGCAAAAGCAATTATTTTTTCAACTTGCTGAGAAAATCAGTCAGATCATTTACAAATTGCTGCGGCTTTACATAGTGGATATTATGTTCAACACCAGCATATTCTTTCCTGGCGATAAATTTAGGGTGAGCAGCGGCCAACTGAATGTTATCCGCCGTAAATGGCATCGGATCATTATCCGAGACCGGATCTAAAATCAACACTGGAATACTCAGGTTTCTGAAAATAATTTTAGGCGATATATAAGTAATAGAAGCCGCATATAACGGCGCAGTAGCGGGACGCAAAACCAGATTCCTGAATTGCTTATCATTTGCCATTGAAAAGTTTTTCATCAAGCCTTGATAGGTAATCCATTTATTACCCAGGGGTTTAATCAAAGCAAAGAGATCAAACTGATCTCCGCCCAATTCGCGGTCATACAAATCTGAATAAGCTTCAAATTCAGAAGAATAGCTTGAATTATATAATCTGTTAATTTCCGCAGATAGATTCATGGTTTTCGCCTTTGCATCCAATTCCTCTTCATTCAATCTATGGTAGAAAGAATTGAAAGCTACAGAACCGCCATCTTCTAAAATCAAACCTTTAACTCGTTGCGGATATGACTGGTAAAAGGCAGAAGCGACATAAGCACCTCTCGAAAAACCGCCAATAACTGCTGCTTTAATTTTAAGTGAATCCATCAGCACTATGATGTCATCAGCAATATGATACAGCGAAACTTCCTGCTTTGGAATAGGCGTTTTACCGTGACCATAATAATCAACTGCAATTAAATAGTACCCGGCTTTGGTTAGGGAGTCTGCCAGCGGCGCGAGTTCATAAGCATTCATTAAGCTTCCGTGAACCCAAATCAGTGGTGTATCTTTCGGATTACCCCAACATAAATAATGCATTAATACATTGTCCGTTTTTACATAATGGCCATGCTGACGCTCAAAATTTTCATAGGTTGCCTTGTCCTTCTTATATTGCTTAATAAGCGGATTCTTTTTCTCCTGACTCAGGCAGCAAAGGTTGAAAAACAGCAATTGAAAAATAACGAATATTCCACAGCGAGAAATCATGTTTCGGTTCATTCTCTAAAAATACAACTCGTCTATCGCGAAATATCTGCCATGCTTGATTTTTACAATCGGCTGAGCAGTTGTTCTGTGTGGGAAATGGTATATCCTGAAAAATAAATTCTCAGAAAATTATTTTTGACTGATTCGCAGGTTTTCAATATTCGTTTTAGGTACCGTTTTTAAAGATTTCTTAGACATGCGCTCCATTCGCTGAATCATAAAAATCATTTCTATACTGGCAATAAAGATGAGTAAGTAGCCATAAGTTTCCAGTGATTCTTCAGAAATATTTTTAACATCTCTCATGTAGCCCTTCTCCATTGCCGCCATCCAAAACACCCTTCTCCCGTATAATCTCGAAAATATGTAGGTGGTAAAAACGCCAGACATCATTAATCCAGAGGCAAACATAGAAGTGTAAACCTTCAGGCTTTCCAGTAAAATTTTACGGTTTATGACTGCATAATAGATCGGGAATGGTAACGACAATAAAACAATTGTTTGCCATGCACCATCGAAATAATGAAGATCCAGGTATGCATCTTGCTCTCGCACAACAGAAACAAATAGAAATTCAGCAATCAACAAAAGTAGAGGTCTCCAGTTTTTGTAAATTAAAATCCCATAGGTTAAAGCGAATACGGAAAATAAAAGCATTAGGCTTTGCAATGTTTCTATGGGAGAATCTTCTGAGAATTTCATTTCCTGTTGCTCTTTGCCTGCCTGGCGCATAAGAAATTCTGCCACAGCAACAATGGCTAAACCGTAAATGATAAATTTTACGAATATGGCAATTAAGCCGGAAGAATTTTTTGTTTCACAGTTAAATTTATGCTGCGTGGTGTGTTGTGCGTAGACGTCGGGTAGCTGGCTAATCATTAGGTTTAATTTTAGGGTTAAAGTTCCATAAAAGTGCAGGTGTCAACAAGGTCTGTATGTAGGCGATATTGGTCCTTTTGTACTAAAATGGTATTGCATGTTTTCTAGAAAAATGTTTGTTTTGGTAGTCGGTTTGCCATCCGGTAAACAGAAGGAGACAGACTGGTGTTCTTTTTAAAATATTTTCCGAAAAAAGAAGAATTGGAGAAATTTAATGCTTCTGCAACCCCGGATATATTCAGTGAATGGTTAGCCAATAAAATCTTCGCTTCACCAATTACAATTTCGTCTATTAACTCTCCTGCGGTTTTTCCGGTTACTGCTTTAACCACTTGAGACAAGTGCCTGGGCGTTATAAACAGCTTGCCAGCATAAAAAATTACCTGTCTTTCGGTTCTGAAATATTCAGAAAGCAGATCAAGAAACTTAGTGGTTAACTCAAACTTGCTATCCCGCCGGGGCGGCTCAAAATCCTTACGGCTGTTATTGGAAAGCAGTAAATCATATAAAATCTCAATGAAACTATTTCTGATCACATCATTGCGATAAGGCATGTCTTTAGCGATTTTCAGCTTCTTTTCAAGAGCGATTACGTTATAATAAATATCATGATATTCATCTTTTGTTAATGCAAACTTATTAATTGCCTTTGCCTGAAAGAGGTTGTAGTGCTGTGATGCACCTAGAAACAGTCCCTCTTTAGACAGGTAGTCCTTGCTTATGGTAATCTTGATAAATGAAAAATCTGCGTGATCAAGAACCTCATAAACTGAATCAGGAAAAATGAAAAAGATATCATGCTCTTTGAGAATTTCGTTCCTTACACTAGTCTTTATGTTGATCTTGCCCTTCAACATCAGTACAAATCCGTAAAATGTTGATCTAAATGGCTGATTGCAGTTTACATTAGTGGTAATCTGATTAATCCTCGACACCTCTAACCCATCGCTAGCGGGTGTACTGTGTATCAGACCATTTTTTTTAATAGGATTAAGATTTAACTGTTTTTGCATGAGACTTAATTTAACATTACATCATCTGCAGACATTAACAAGTTATTTCACGAATTTTTAAAACAACCGGATTTTGTCCCAATTGTGCTAATTGAATTTATGGAAGTTAGCCCTAAATATCTGACATTATTGACTTCAGCAAATCTAATATTCCATTACATTTTTAAATTTTTTTTCGAAAAATATGACTATTCGCTGATTATAAATTTCAATATTTATTAACTTATGTAATTAGTAAATAACTGATAAAAAGCATTTTAATGCTTGTTTTATGGGTTTTTATTTAATTTTAAACCGTTTTACTTTTTTGTTATAAAAGTCAGTAAGTCGAAAAGTCAATTCATCTGAATGTCAAATTCTATCTATCCTACTTATTGACCAATAATTCCCACATTTTAACCTTTTTTAAGGTGGTAATCTGAATTAAAATTGCGTTATCAAATTGTTGCGAAATTATTAACGGAATTCGACCATTTCATTTTAAAGAAAAATCCTGTATAGCCCACATCGTATTTATTAGCAGAATTTGAGAAGACAAACATTTACAATACACGCATGCGCAAAAAATTAATAGATAGAATCGACGCATTTAAAGATGCTACCCTGGTTAAAAAGAAAGGGCTATATCCATACTTTAGATCTATAGAGTCTGCACAGGATACTGAGGTAATTATAGGTGGAAAGAAAGTACTCATGTTCGGCTCCAATTCTTATTTAGGCTTAACTAATCATCCCAAAATTAAGGAGGCAGCAAAATTAGCCATAGACAAATACGGAACAGGATGCGCAGGCTCCCGGCTCCTTAACGGATCTCTCGATATTCATCTCCAGCTGGAAAACAGATTGGCAAAATATGTTTCAAAAGAAGCTGCTGTGCTATTTAGTACCGGCTTTCAGGCTAACCTTGGTGTAATCTCCTGTTTGTTAGATCGGAATGATTTCCTTATCTTAGACGAATACGATCATGCCTCGATTATTGATGGTAGCAGACTATCCTTTTCGAGGATAATCAAGTATGCACATAACGATATGGACGACCTGAGAAAAAAACTCAGCCGTTTACCCGAAGATGCAGCAAAGCTGATTGTTTCGGATGGAATTTTTAGTATGGAGGGTGATTTGGTAAACCTTCCGGAATTGGTAAAGATTGCCGACGAATTTGGCGCAAACGTAATGATAGATGATGCACATAGTTTAGGAGTAATTGGATTTAACGGCGCTGGTACTGCTTCTCACTTCAACCTGAATAATAGCGTAGATTTAATTATGGGAACGTTCAGTAAATCATTCGCTTCATTGGGTGGCTTTATTGCAGGAGATGCCTCGACCATAGAATACATTAAGCACCACGCCAGATCACTGATTTTTAGTGCAAGTATGCCGCCATCAGCTGTTGCCAGTGTAATTGCTGCCCTGGATATTGTCGAATCTGAACCAGAACGTATCGATAAGTTATGGGAAAACACCAATTATGCAAAAAAATTATTAATCGAATCTGGTTTCTATATCGGTCCTAGCAATAGCCCAATCATTCCGGTTTACATTAGAGATAATATGAAAACATTTATGATTACAAACATCTTGCAGGAAAACGGGGTTTTTGTAAACCCTGTGGTTTCTCCTGCCGTGCCATCACATTCTTCGTTAATCAGATTTTCCCTGATGGCAACACATAGTTTTAAACAGATTGAAATTGCAATCGAAAAGCTTACAGCCGCTTTCAAGGCTGTTGACCTTAGTTTAGTTGACGTATAATCATGAGCGAAATAATCACGGTTTCTACTAAAAAACAGCTTGCTTCTTTTATAGATTTTCCTCATGATTTACATGCGAATGATGTGAATTATGTTCCGGAGCTTTTTATCGCACAGCGGGATCTGCTCACACCAGGCAAACATCCGTTCTACGAACATTCGCAGATCCAGCTTTTTTTAGCGTATGAAAATGGTAAAATTGTAGGCCGAATTGCCGCTATTAATAATACCAACCACAATAAAGTATACCAAGCAAAAGACGGTTTTTTTGGCTTCTTTGATTGTATCGAAGACCAGAAAGTAGCAAATTTGTTAGTTAGCGCTGCCGAAGAGTGGTTAACCGGGAAAGGATTAACAAAAGTGTTAGGTCCGGTGAATTTCTCTACCAATGAAACCTGCGGATTGCTTATTGAAGGTTTCGATGGTCCGCCGGTATTGATGATGCCATATAACCCGCCGTATTACCTTCCACTTCTGGAGAAAATCGGTTTTGTAAAGAATGTAGATTTACGTGCTTATCGCTATACCGCAGGTAATTACAATGATCGCTCTGTTGGTTTAATTGATAAACTTGAAGAACGTTTACAACGTAATGATATCGTGATCCGCAAAATCAACATGAAAGACTTCAAAAATGAACGTGAAGCCATTCGTGCAGTATACAATAAAGCCTGGGATAAAAATCTCGGCTTTGTTCCGCTTACAGATAAGGAGTTTGATTACATGGCGAATGACATGAAGTTAATTCTTGATCCTGATTTCTGCGTTTTAGCCGAGCAAAAAGGTCGGATTGTAGGCTTTGCCCTGGCACTGCCAGATATTAACCAGATCCAGATTAAAATTAAACGCGGTCGATTGTTTCCAACGGGGTTGATTAAACTTTTAACCGGAAAGAAAAAAGTAGACGGAATTAGAATTTTGCTTTTGGGGGTGATTGATGGGTACCGTAAAATGGGGATCGAAGCCTGCTTATATGGCCATATCATCAAAAGTTTCGCCGCTAAAAACATGAAATACGCAGAGGCCAGCTGGACGCTTGATCACAATGATATGGTGAACAAGCCAATTGAAAACATAGGCGGACAGCTGTATCGGAAATACAGAACTCTTGAAAAAGCGATATGAAAAAGCGGGTTTTGATTACCGGAGCAACGGGCTTTGTTGGATATCATTTGATCCAGGCAGCCTTAACCAGTAATCTGGAAGTTTACATCAATGTACGGAAATCGAGTGTGGTATCACACCTGGCGGGTTTAGATGTGACTCGTGTAGAATTGGATTTTGAATCTATTTATCAGTTAAAGCAAAACATAGAAGAAAATAAGTATCATTACATTATTCACGCAGCCGCAACAACAAAAGCGAAAAACCGGGAAGAATATTTCAATACCAATGCTACCTATACCAGAAACCTGGCAGTAGCCTCAACTTTATCAACCCATAAAATTGAAAAGTTTGAGTTTTTAAGCAGCCTGGCTGCACGTGGACCTTTGAAAAATAATATCGACAATAATCTGTCGAATCCGGTTACAAACTATGGCAGGAGTAAGGCCCTCGCAGAAACGTATTTGAGTCAGATTTTAAATTTGCCGCTAATCGTTTTCAGGCCAACTGCAGTGTACGGACCACGGGAGAAAGACATTTTTATCCTGATTAAAGGAATTAATTCGGGCTTTGAACTGCATGCAGGGAAACAGGAACAACAACTCAGTTTTATCTATGTAACTGATTTGGCAAAAGTAATGATTGAGGCGCTCGCATCTGATGTGGTAAATAAGACTTATAACCTCTCTGATGGTAATGTTTACAGCAAATTTTCGCTTGCAGCTTATGTAAGAAAAGCGCTAAATAAAAAGCCTGTTGTGCTGGAAGTGCCCATGCCGATAATTAGAGGACTTGCCTGGACCTTAGAAAAAACCCTTGGTTTTTTTGACAAGGTACCGGCACTAAACATAGATAAAGTTAATGAAATCACTGCCGCAAACTGGATTTGTGATATAGATAAAGTACAAAAAGATCTTGGCTTTGTACCGCAGTATCAACTGGAAACCGGTTTAAATGAAACCATTGCCTGGTACAAAGAAAATAAATGGTTATAAATTAAAAGCTTAAATAAAAATAGAATGAAAGAAGAAGTAAAATCGGCCGATGGCAGGCTCGGGATCTTAATGCCCGGACTTGGTGCTGTTGCAACAACGATGATTGCAGGTGTAGCTGCAGTTAAAAGAGGCCTGTCAAAACCAATTGGCTCATTAACACAAATGGGAACCATTCGTATTGGCAAAAGAACAGAGAAAAAAGAACCTAAAATTAAAGACTTTGTGCCTTTGGCTAACTTAGAAAATTTAGTTTTCGGTGGTTGGGATGTGTATGAAGATAATGTATACGAAGCGGCGCTTAATGCAAGGGTTTTAGATGCAAATCTTTTGCGTGATGTGCGTGAAGAACTTCAGGCCATTAAACCAATGAGGGCAGCGTTTGATCATAACTATGTTAAGAATTTAACCGGAACATACGTAAAAGAAGCTGCTACAAGACATGAATTAGCGCTTGAAGTGATGGAAGATATCAAAAACTTCAAAGCAACAAATAATTGTGACCGTATCGTATTGGTATGGTGTGGTTCAACTGAAATTTACTTCGAACCATCTGCCGTTCATGGATCACTTGCTGCTTTCGAGCAAGGCTTAAAAGACAACGATCCACTAATTGCGCCAAGTATGATTTATGCTTACGCAGCTCTAAAATTAGGTATTCCTTTCGCTAATGGTGCACCAAATTTAACAGTTGATATCCCGGCGTTAATTGAGTTGGCAAGAGAAACCAATACCCCAATTGCTGGTAAAGATTTCAAAACCGGTCAAACGTTAATGAAAACGATTTTGGCACCAGGTTTAGCAGCCCGTTCATTGGGTGTTAACGGCTGGTTCTCTGATAACATTTTAGGTAACCGTGATGGTTTGGTTCTGGATGATCCTGATAACTTCAAAACCAAAGAAGTTTCTAAATTGGGCGTATTGGAAGATATTTTCAAGCCAGAGCTTAATCCTGATTTATATGGTGATATGTACCACAAAATCAGAATCAATTATTACCCGCCTCACGGTGATAACAAAGAAAGTTGGGATAACATCGATATTTTTGGCTGGTTAGGTTACAAAATGCAGATTAAGATTAACTTCTTATGTCGCGATTCGATCTTAGCTGCACCAATTGTTTTGGATCTGGCTTTATTTATCGATTTGGCTAAACGTGCAAACATGTCTGGTGTTCAGGAATGGTTATCATTCTACTTAAAATCGCCACAAACAGTTCCGGGTGTACCTGCAGAAAATGATATTTTCAAGCAATTAATGAAGCTTCAAAATACATTGCGCTATATGATGGGTGAAGATTTGATCACGCATTTAGGCCAGGATTATGAAGAGGAAACGGTAGAAACGGCATAGTGTTAATTCATAAAATTATATCAACCAGTCTGGGAATTGGTTACATAGGTAAAGGAGCAGGTACTTACGCTGCAATAGCGACCTGCATTTGCTGGTACTTTTTCCAGACTGGATATAATTATCCAGGACTTGATGCTGTTCTGATCACCATCCTGTTAACATTGCAAGGCATTCGGAGTGCAGATGTAGTCGAAGAGATTTGGGGAAAAGATCACCAAAGAGTAGTAATAGATGAGGTAGCCGGAATGTGTATCACCTTGCTCTGTGTACCGGTAAGGTGGGAGTATATCCTTTTAGGCTTAATCCTTTTTCGTTTTTTTGATATTTTAAAGCCACTCTATATCCGCAGGATGGAAGACTTGCCTGGGGGTTTAGGGGTAATGGCAGATGATGTTCTGGCTGGAGTGTATGCAAATGTCATTCTTCAGTTGGTAATCATTTTCAAGATATTATAAAGCCATGCTTCAGTACCTTAAAGCCCAGGCATCATCATTAACAGCCTCGGGGGCAGATTTTTTGGTAACCCTTGTTGCCGTAAATTTATTTGGCTTATGGTACCTGGCGGCAAGTATTATAGGAACAATCGCTGGAGGAATAATTAATTTTTCCATCAATAGACACTGGGTTTTCAATGCAGATACCAAAGCATTGAAATGGCAAATTCTGAAATACATTTTAGTATGGTTCGGAAATTTAGCGCTCGTGACTGCAGGCGTGTACCTGCTAACACATTTTTATCACCTCAATTACATGCTCTCAAAAGTGCTGATATCAATTTCGGTAGGTATAAGCTACAATTATATTATGCAAAAACAGTTTATTTTTTCTCGTTAAATGAAACTACCATCCCGTCACCGTTCCACTCTCCTGATTCCAATATTCATATTGCTGTTTATTGGAAATGTCTTCGCACAATCAACAGTGGTTTCAGGCACCGTTCGCGATGCCAGTACCAAAGAAACCTTGCCATATGTATCTGTATTTTTTAAGGATACCAAAATCGGCACGCAAACCGATATCAATGGAAAATACACCATTAGTGCTTCGGGTCCGCAAACGGCATTGACCTTTAATTATGTAGGCTACCAGGTAGTTACCAAAAATGTTTTGCCTTCAGTTACGCAAACCCTTGATGTATCACTGGCACCAAGTGCCAATTCGCTGGATGAAGTTGTTGTGGTAGGAGGGAAGAAAATCAGGTACCGCAACAAAGACAATCCTGCGGTAGAGTTAATCAGGCAGGTAATTGCCCATAAGGATGATAATAGAATTAAAAGCTATCAAACAGTAGCTTACCAGCAATACGAAAAAATGCTGTTTTCTGTAAGCAATGTGTCTGAGAAATTTAAAGGCAAGAAGATGTTCCGGAACTATCAGTTTTTGTTTCAGGAACAGGATTCTACGCTCATCGGCGGAAAAAATTTGTTACCTGTTTACATTCAGGAAAGTTTATCGGATAACTATTTAAGCAAAGACCCACTGAAATCTAAATCAGTAGTGGTTGCACAGAAACAGGTAGAGTTTGATGCCCGTTATATCGATAATAAAGGGATGAAAGCTTATTTCGACAGGATGTATCAGGATATCGATATCTACCAGAATAATATTTCAGTTATCAGCAATGATTTTCTGAGTCCCATTGCAGATGGAGCACCGGCTTTTTATAAGTTTTTTATCACCGATACCCTTAAAAACCAAAAACCTGAGGTAATCGAACTTTCATTTACCCCGAGAAATACGGGTGATATGTTGTTTGAAGGAAAACTCTATGTAACCAATGATGGTCAATACGCCGTAACCGGCGCTTCATTCGGCGTAAATAAATCAATCAACCTGAACTTTGTAAGGGCAATGAAAATTGATCTGAATTTCGAGCCAAATGCTGCCGGAAAATACAGCCTTTCTAAAAGCAAACTATTGGCAGATTTTGGAATCGGCAAAACCAAAGGCATTGGGTTTACAGGCGAGCGAACACTAACTTTTAAAAAATATCAGTTCGATACTAAACTGCCCGATACCATTTTTGAGGGAAAAAGTAAAGTGGTGCTGGCAGATGCCACTAAGCGGAATGATTTATATTGGAAGCAAAACAGATTGGATACCATTTCTGCCAATCAGTTGAAAATTTATGGCAACATAGATACTTTGCAAAATCTTCCTTCATTTAAAAGGACGATGAAAATTGTCACGTTGCTTTTCGCTGGTTATCAAAATTATGGCCCTTATGAAATCGGACCTGTAAATACTTTCTATAGCTTTAACAATGTAGAAGGGTTTCGCCTTCGTTTAGGCGGACGTACAACTCCCGAATTAAGTAAACGGTTCTATTTTGAAAACTATGCTGCTTACGGTTTTAAAGATGAAAAATGGAAGTTTTTCCTTTCGGGAACCTACTCCATTAATAATAAATCGATCTACGAATTTCCGCAAAATTACATCAGGGCCAGTTTTCAGAGAGATACCAAAATTCCTGGTCAGGAGCTCCAGTTTGTACAGGAAGATAACTTTTTACTTTCATTCAAACGTGGTGTAAACGACATGTTGCTTTATAACGATTTTTATAAAGTTGATTACGTTAAGGAATATGAAAATCACTTTTCTTATACATTAGGTCTGAAAAAATGGAGTCAAACGCCTGCTGGTGGTTTATCCTATCAGAATGATGCCGGACAATTTGTGAACAGGCTAACCACCAGTGAAGTTTCCCTTCAACTGCGTTATGCACCAAATGAAAAGTTTTATCAGGGTAAAATCTACCGTTCGCCAATTATAGACCGTTATCCGGTATTTAACCTAAGGTATACCGCTGGCTTGAAAGGTGTGTTAGGTGGAGAATATAACTACCATAACATTATGGGAAGCATTGATAAAAGATTCTACCTTTCTCAATTGGGCTATAGTGATGTGACTTTGGAAGGTGGATATGTTGCCGGGAAGGTGCCATTTCCATTATTGGATATCCACAGGGCGAATCAAACCTATGCATATCAGCTAAGTTCTTATAACCTGATGAACTTTTTGGAATTTGTGAGTGATCACTATGTGAGCATCAATATTGACCATAACTTTAACGGCTTTTTCTTCAATAAAATTCCTTTGTTAAAGAAATTAAAGCTTAGGGAAGTTGTTACCTTTAAAGCTTTATATGGCGGGTTGCGTGATGAAAATAATCCGGCAATAACACCGGGACTATATAGCCTGCCAGATTATGAAGATGGTTCGAAACGAACCTATGCTTTAGGCAAAGATCCTTACATTGAAGGTAGTGTTGGTGTCGGAAATATCTTTAAATTGCTTCGTGTAGATTTGGTTAAGCGTTTTAACTATTTAAACCACCCATCGGTATCGGAGTGGGGAATACGGGCAAGGGTAAAATTCGATTTTTAGAATTGATTATGAAAGCAAATTTAAGAGACAGTTTACAACTGGGGATATATAAAGTAATTAATCCTTTTGTTAAAGGCTTGATTAAAATAGGATTAACACCAAATGCGGTAACTACTATTGGTTTAATACTCAACATTGGCGTAGCCGTGATTTTCGTACTTGGAGCAGAAAAAACGAACCGTGGCGATATGTCATACATTGGCTGGGGCGGCGCATTGGTACTCTTCGCTGGTCTTTTTGATATGCTGGATGGTCAGGTTGCCCGTTTAGGCAATATGAGCTCAAGGTTTGGTGCGCTATATGATTCGGTATTAGATCGTTATAGCGAAATGATTATGTTTCTCGGCATCTGTTATTACCTGGTTTCCCACCATTATTTTTTGAGTTCGCTGTTCGCCTTCATCGCATTAATCGGCTCGATGATGGTGAGTTATACCAGGGCCAGGGCAGAGGGTTTAGGTGTGGAATGTAAAGGTGGTTTAATGCAGCGTCCGGAGCGTGTGGTTACCATCGGTGTTTTTGCAATTGCATGCGGAATAGCAGGCCAGTTTTTGGGTGGCGATTATAAAATCTATGTGCCGGGAATTTCGTTCCACGTTTTCGAAACAATGTCTATTTTCACAATTCCCATAACCATCATGGCTTTGCTGACCAACATCACTGCAGTTAAAAGATTACAGGAAGCTAAAAAAGGATTAGAAGCACAAGAACTGGCAGAGAAGAAAATGAATAACAAAGCCGCGCTGATTGTTGGTTTTAGTCTTACAGTTGGGTTGTTGAGTTTAGGGGCCTTTTCAGCGCAAGCGCAGGATCCGTCGCCACTTCATTTTCCGGTTCCTAAAGACATCAGTAACCAACTGTTTTATTTGCAACGCGATCCAAACACCAATACCATTATTTGCCAGTTAAACGTAGATAAAAATGGCGAGGTGAATGTTAAAGAGCCTGTTAATGTGTTTTGGATGCGTTACGGGGATCAGGGCGAAAAAAAAGACCTGAGTTATATTCAACGTAAATTTGCGTATGGAATTTTAACCAAGAGTTTGGGGAAAGGCGAATTCGAACTTCGCTTCACTGCTCATAAAAATCTTCCCATGTATCTGAACAAGTCGGCGGCGGATAAAAAGTACCATGTCTTTGCAACCATCAACAACAAAAAAATGCAGATAGAGAGAATTTTTTTAAGAATAGAAGGAGGATCATTTTGGTTGCCCAATGTTAAATATGTAGAAATTAAAGGCCTGGATGCAAGCAACCCATCAAAAGTTTTAATTGAGCGAATAAAAGTTTAAAAAAAATGAAAAAGAATTTTGTTTCGAATTCATCATCATCCATCAGGATGTTTAAGAACGATTTTCTGGAAAGCCTGTCAAAGGTTAAATATTACGTACCATTAATCGTTTACGTCCCGGTCATTAGCTTCCTGTTTTACAAGTCCTTTTGGGAAGTAGGAATGTCACCAGCCAGCTTTGTTGGATGGTTTTTAAGTGGTTTGGCCATTTGGACCATTACAGAATATATTTTACACCGTTATGTATTTCATTTCGAACCCGATGCCGAATGGGGTAAAAAGATCCACTTCATTTTTCACGGGGTCCATCACGATTATCCGAACGATGCGAACCGTTTGGTAATGCCACCTTCGGCAAGTATTCCAATGGCCTTAGGTTTTTATTTCCTTTTTGATTGGTTACTGCCTGAAACCAGCGTTTATCCATTCTTTTCTGGTTTTATATTAGGTTATCTTTTTTATGATATGGTTCATTATGCCTTACACCATGCTAATTTTAAAAGTCCTTTTTGGAAACGCCTGAAACAACATCACATGCTTCACCATTACTCAGATTCTACTAAAGGTTATGGCGTAAGCTGGACTTTTTGGGATAAAATTTTCCAATCCAATTTCGAAAAAAAATAACATGCAAGAAAACACCCTTCAAGGAAATCCTTTCTTCGCGCTGAAAACAGTATACACAACAGCACTTATTTCCCTTGCATACCTTCTTTTATCAGTTTGGCTGGTGGGCTTCAAAACCGATCAGCTCATACTGATATTTATTTTTAATACCTTGTTTTATATTTCCGCAGGAACCAGGAAGTTTATTATTGGCTTTTCAATTTTTATTATCTATTGGATTATTTTCGATTACATGAAAGCCTTTCCGAACTATCTTTATAATACCGTTCACATTGAGGATTTGTACCGAACTGAAAAAGCACTTTTCGGTATCAACTTCAATGGGCAGTTGCTTACACCTAACGAATATTGGAAATTGAATACCAATCACTTTTTAGATGTAATCACCGGATTCTTTTACCTGATGTGGGTACCTGTTCCTTTGGCATTCGCGGGCTACCTATTCTTTAAAAATAAAAAACAGTTTGTTTATTTCTCACTCACGTTTTTGTGGGTTAATCTCTTAGGATTTGTAATTTATTACTTTTTCCCTGCGGCACCACCATGGTATGTACAGGAACATGGTTTTGAGTTTATTTCAGGAACAGTTGGAAATACAGGCGGTCTTGCCCGCTTCGATCATTTTTTTGGTATTCACCTTTTTCAAGGTATTTATAGTAAAGGTTCAAATGTATTCGCGGCGATGCCATCATTACATTCATCCTACCCTTTAATTGTACTGTATTACGGTTTGAAAAATAGATTGGGAATAATCAACATCTTTTTTGCAGCCTTAGCCTTTGGGATCTGGTTTGCCGCCATCTATAACAGCCATCATTATTTATTGGATGTAATTGCAGGCATAGGGAGTGCAGCGGTAGCTGTTACCAGCTTTAATTATTTTTTAACCAATGCCAGGTTCAGAGACAACCTGAATCGTTTAATTAGCAGAATTAGCTAAAGATTTTAAAATAGAATTTCATTGACCGATTTAATAAAAAATGCCGCGAAAGCGGCATTTTTTATTACTGAATTTCAATCTGTCTTGAAATTGCTTTCGCTTCTTCCTTTTTCGGAAGACTAAGTTTGAGCACTCCTTCCTGATAGCTCGCTTCAATTCTGTCAACATCTGCACTGTCTGGCAATGTAAACGCCCTTGTAAAAGAAGAATAGCTAAACTCTCTTCTCGTGTAAGATTTCTCATGCTCACTGCTTTCCATTTTTTTCTCAGTTGAAATGGTTAGCTTATCTCTTTCAACACTTACCTTGAAATCTTCTTTCTTAAGTCCGGGCGCAGCCAATTCAATGTGGTAAGCCTCTGCCGAATCTGAAATGTTAACCGATGGAATGTTGCTGGTGCGTCGGCCTGAAAAGAATGTGTCTTCAAGAACCGATTCGAAAATGTCATTAAAGCCTGGCAATAATACATTGTTCTTTTTTTCTGGATTGAATTTAACCAATGTCATAGTTTTTCTCCTTTTAATGGTTTACTAATAAATGGACTATAAATTAATTAATTTAATTTTGCCTGCATTTCTGCAAGCACGGTGAGCTTAAATCAACTCCTATGCCAACCGCTATTACTACGTGAAACTGGTGCTAACCGACTGAAAAATTTTCATTTTTTGTGAAATATTTTCAGTTTCAAGCTGCAAATATTTCAGGTTTTAACCCGCTGTCATTTAAACAGAGCAATAGTTTTTGTAGAGCCTGCATCTGAAGATTTGATTGGTTTGTCATGCCAGTCGCGAGCGTGCTGATCAGCCCTGTCTGAAAAACAAAATCCCTCTAGGTATGATCAGGAGGGATTTGTAGTTTATACTCATTAGTTTACTTTCATCCGAAAGAGGAAAGATCGTCATCGTTAATCTTTCAGGCTGAACTGCCTAGTACAAGTATAGTGATATTCAAATATAAAAACAATGTTTAAAAGGTAAATAGCACAGGCCTGCAAAATCCACTGCAGGCCTGTAATTAGATAGTGTCCTCAATCTAATTTAAAGACAGTAAGTGTAACAAAAATAGTTAGGCGTATTTATATGTATTTTGAAATTAATTGCATATTTATTTATTCAAATTCTACAGGATGTGTTGTATCTTAACCTTTAAAGGCAATCAACCCGCAGTATGTTGAACAGGATTGTTTCTGTTTTTACCCTTCCGTTAATTAATGCATTGATATTTGTCAATAATGATATTTTAGAAGGACATAAAAAAAGCGCTATCAAGTCCAACGATAGGTTACGGAAAACCGGAAATTATTCCTGGAGTGTTTGAATAAATTTGCTTGGTAAGCTGTTGTCAGAAACGTTTTAAGCCTAAACCGCTTGGTCGCATTGATTAATTATCACGTCAAAAAATATATTGGTATATCCAGTATATTTGAAGATATTAGAATGATCTACACATAAGAAATAAACATGCAGGAATCCATCCTTCCAAAATTAGAAGCTTCGAGAAAAGAATTACTGGATTTAGGTATGCGTAACACGCTCCTGAATTATAAAATGCCAAAAGCAAGAGGCATCCATGTCATTCAGGAAAAAGCCGTTTCTATCTTTGAAATTATTGTCCGCCAAAATAAGGCCATGACTTTTCTAAGCCGGCCCGGAAAGGATGACGACGATGCGATAGAATGGCCCGAGATAACCAAAGAGGAACTCGAAAGTGCCTATCAGGATACCCGCCTGCAAACGAGCGAGACGGAACAAAAACTGCAAACAAAAATTCTTAATACTTATTATTTTGCCCGTACCAGCATAGAGGAGCAGGGTGTAAATATCTTGTATTTATCTTTGGGAATGCTCAATTGGTATGAGCAGGGGAACACTTCAGAGCCACGCCAGGCACCATTATTATTAGTTCCGGTCACCTTGGAGAGATCAAGTGCAAGTGAACGTTTCAGGCTAAAGTACACTGGCGGCGAAATCGGGGCCAATCTATCGCTGCAGGCAAAAATGATGGCAGATTTTAATATCACCATTCCGGATCTGGGGGATATTGAGGATTTCGACCTCAAAGCCTATACGGATGATATAGCAACGAGAGTGAAACACCATGCATTATGGAATATAGATCAGGATGCTATTGAACTAGGATTCTTCTCATTCGGTAAATTTATGATCTACCACGATCTGGACAGTAACAAATGGCCGGAAGATGAAAAGCCAGGTACACATGCTATTTTAAATTCGCTCTTTGGTGCCGGTTTCACAGATGCGCAACCCACTGCCAACGATGACCATAACTTAGATAAGGAAACAAATGCTCATGAGCTTTTTCAGGTAGTAGATGCAGATAGCTCTCAGGTACTGGCAATGCTGGCCGTACATGAAGGCCGGAATTTGGTAATTCAGGGGCCTCCGGGAACGGGAAAATCTCAAACCATTACTAATCTTATTGCAAATGCAGTAGGCCAGGGGAAAAAAGTGCTTTTCGTAGCCGAAAAAATGGCTGCTTTAGAGGTAGTTAAGCGTCGTCTTGATTCTATTAACCTGGGCGAAGCTTGTTTAGAACTGCATAGTCACAAATCCAACAAAAAGGAACTTCATGCAGAATTAAAACGGGTTTTAGAACTCGGTAAACCCGCACTTACCCATCTTCAAAATGAGCTGGTGGAGTTGGATGCTTATCGCGGCAAGCTAAATGGTTACTGTAATTCAATTAACCGGGAAATTGGTAAAAGTGGATTATCGGGTCAGAAAGTAATTGGTTATTTACTGCAGATTGCCGATGCCTATAAAGATATCAAAATCGTAAACATACCAATTACCGATCTGGATGGCTGGGATATGATTCAAATGAGCCGTGCAGAAAAAAGAGCTGAAGAAATTTCCGCCAGGTTAAAGGAGATCGGCGTTCCGGCTGAATTGATATTTTATGGAACAAAGATTAAAGTTTTATTGACACATGAACAAGAAGCTTATCAGTCACTGATTAATAGTGCTTTGATTGCGACAAAAAATATAGATCAGGTTGCAAAAGATGCTGCTGCCTGGTTGTTGATGCCAGAGCCTGGTGCTTCCTCAGAAATTAAAAACCTGGTAGAAGTAGCAAAAGTTGTTGCTTCCCGACCTGATTTAAGAGAAATAGCGGTTGCAGATTCGGCCTGGAGTACTAATTATGAAGATATTCGTGATATGCTGGAAACCGGAGAAAGGCTTGCCAATTTAAGGCAATCTTACGAAGAGATTTTATTGCCGGAAGCCTGGAATCAGAATGTGCTTCAAATTCGTCAAAACCTGATTTCACACGGAGAAAAATGGTATAAGTTTATTATTGGTGATTATAAAAGAAGTGTAAAGGAGTTGGCCTCTTTTACTAAAGTAGCTTTACCTGGCGATCTAAATGGAAAACTAAAATACATTGATGATATTTTAGAAGCCAACAGATTAAGTGCTGAACTGGCAGAATATGAGCCGCTTGCACAAAGACTTTTTGGAAGCCGCTGGCAAAAATTAAAGACCCGCTGGCAAGAACTAAATCAGATTTTATCTTTTGTTTCCAAAGTTCAAAAAGGCATCTCCAATAGGATTTATCCCGAAACATTGATAAATGTTTTAATCCGAAACGATCAGCCGGGCCTCGCATCAGATTGGATTGAAAAATTAACTGCTATTGCAGCCCATCAGCAGGCAGATTTTGATGCGCTTTTAACAAGACTTAATTTTGATGATCACCTGATTACTGACAATAAAAAACTTTTACTCCTGAATTTTAAGGGTCAGCAAGAATTATTGCAATTGTGGTCTGATCGTTTTGTAGAGATTCACCATGCCATTCAATGGAATAATTTAGTTGAGACAAGTGAAACAGAGGGTTTTGGCGACTTAACTAAATTTGCCACTATATGGGAGCATGCAGCTTCATACCTAAAGGTGGCTTTACAGAAAACCTGGTATGAGCATTTAATAACGCAGGTGATGAATGAAAGACCACCTTTACGGGGTTTTGAGCGTGCGAGTCACGAAGATAGTATTGAGAAGTTTAAGACACTTGACGTGCTCAATCTCGTTTACAACCGGGCCAGGGTTGCATTGAAACATTATGAAGCATTGCCTAAGCCGGAGGGCGGCGGACAAATGAGCGTTTTAAGAACGGAGTTTAACCGAAAAGCCAGGCATTTACCCATTAGAAGATTGATGCAGGAGGCAGGATTGGCCATTCAGGCCATCAAGCCGGTGTTTATGATGAGTCCGATGTCAATTGCCAGCTTCCTTCCGCCCGGAGAAATAGAATTTGATCTGGTAATTTTCGATGAAGCCAGTCAGGTGCGCCCGGTAGAAGCATTAGGTGCAATATTGAGGGGGAAACAATTAGTTGTTGTGGGCGATACCAAACAGTTGCCACCAACCAGTTTCTTCGATAAGTTGAACACAGAAACGGAAGATGAAGACAATGTAACCGCAGATATGCAGAGTATTTTGGGCATGACGGACAGTCAGGGTGCACCGCAACGGATGTTACGCTGGCACTATAGAAGCAGGCATGAATCTTTGATCAGTTTGTCTAACCACGAATTTTACGAAAATAAGCTGGTGGTATTTCCGAGCCCGGGATCTAAACATAAAATGGGTTTAGCTTTTCATCACCTGCCGGATGCGGTATATGACCGGGGTAAAACCAGAAGCAATCCAAAAGAAGCGGAGACGGTTGCGGAAGCTGTTATTCAGCATGCGCTGCACAATCCAAAACAAAGTCTTGGTGTGGTTGCCTTTAGCACTTCGCAAATGCAGGCTATTCAAACTGCATTGGAGTTAAAGCGACGGAAAAATCCGGAAGTTGAAAACTTCTTCAGAAGCCATAGTGATGAGCCTTTCTTTGTGAAGAATCTGGAAAATGTACAGGGAGATGAGCGCGATGTGATTTTCATCAGCATTGGCTACGGCCGAATTGAAGACGGCAAAGTGCCGATGAGCTTTGGGCCCTTAAATAATGAAGGCGGAGAAAGACGGTTAAACGTTTTGATTACCAGGGCAAAATACAGGTGTGAGGTTTTTGCCAATATTACTGCGGATGATATTACCACCACCGCCACTACCAAATTCGGTATTCGTGCCCTGAAGAGTTTCCTTTATTTTGCTCAACATGGCAAGTTTGATGTTGATCAGGATGTGCCGGTATTGACTGAACGTCCGTTTGAAAAAATGGTTGCCGATCGGTTAGCTGGAGCAGGATATACGGTAAGAAACAAAGTGGGATCCGAAGGTTTTTATATCGACCTCGCAGTTGTTGATCCGGATCATCCCGGAAGGTATTTAATCGGAATCGACTGTGATGGGGAGTCTTATGGAAAATCTAAATCAGCCCGGGATCGTGATCGCTTGCGTAAACAGGTTTTACATGGAATCGGCTGGAAAATGTTCCATCTTTGGAGTACAGAATGGTACCGTGATCCGGAAAGGGAATTTCAGCGGTTGCTCGAATTTATCACGGCAGTTAAAGCGCAAACCTCACTTGATGATCAGGTAGAGGAAGAAATTCATTCAGAACGCAATGCGCTAATCAGAGAAGTACCGGAAGAAGTAGATTTACGGATTCCTATGTATAAAACGGCAAATTTGATTATAGATCAGCCAGTTGATGAACTGCATCTAATTCCGTTTGGTAAGCTCGGGAACTGGATTGCCTCAATAGTAGAGGAGGAGAGTCCGGTGCATTTTGAAGAAATGTCTAGAAGGATTGCTGAAGCAGTAGGGATTGCTAAAATGGGATCTAGAATCCGTTACACCCTAGAAGCGGCTGTGAATTTTGCCGTTACAGAAGGTTTGGTTGTTAAAAAAGATGACTTTTTATGGCATCCGGCCATGGAACTTGCGATTATTCGTGATCGATCAGGTTTGAGTAGCGCATCCAAAAAACTCGCATATATTGCTCCGGAAGAAATGACTTTAGCAATTGTTAAAATCGTAAGTGAATCAATTGCCATTCAGCCAGATGTAGCAGCGCACCTAATTGTAAAGATGTTCGGTTTTAGTAGGGTAACTGAAGAAATAAAGAAAGAGTTATTGCGTTTGCTGGATCTGAACGTAAGTTTAGGGAAAATAAAAAAAGATGGCGAGGTGTTGAAAGAAATTTAAATAACAACCATTAAACGCAAAAGTCATCGCTTCTAACTAAAGCGCAAGGCTTGCCGTGGTGTGAAGTAATCTACCCTGCCAGAAAAGTCCATTCAAAAAAAGCTTTTACATAAATTATACACAATTATATTGTGCACAACCTATATTTGTATGGTAGTGATCAATTATGAACAACATTTTAAAGTTAGAAAATCAAGTTTGCTTTCCGGTATATGCTTTCTCCAGGGAAGTGACAAACCTTTATAAGCCATTTTTAGATAAACTAAATTTAACCTATCCTCAATACCTGGTGATGTTGATTCTCTGGGAAGAGAAACAGCAAACGGTTAACCAGCTTGGTGAAAAGCTTTATCTGGATAGCGGAACGCTTACCCCGCTTTTAAAAAGAATGGAACACAAGGGGGTTTTAACGAGAACCCGCAGCAGAGCAGATGAAAGAGTCGTTTTGATTGCTACTACAGAGATTGGCGAGAAGATGCAGGAACAGGCGGCACTCATTCCTGAACAACTCGTCGCTGCGTTGGGGCTCTCTATAGATGAATTGCAACAGTTAAAGAAAATAGTGAATAAAGCGCTATTAAGATAAATAAGGCTAGCTAATTAGCCTGCCATAATAAGAAGATGAGGAGTGTTTTTTATTGACCACATTCCTTAGTCTTCAGAAAACAGAATAAGATGAATTTAATAGATGAACAACGAATTTCCGAAATATTTAAAAAACAAAAAGCATTCTTCGCCTCAAGGAAAACGCAGCCCATTGCCTACAGAATAGAACAATTAAAGAATTTCAGATCAGTGTTCGTTGCCCATACCGATGCGATTTGTGAGGCATTAATGGCAGATTTGGGCAAGAATAGAAAAGAAGCAGAATATGCAGAGGTTCAGCTTGTTTTAGATGAGCTGGATTACTGCATTGAAAATATTGAAGAATGGGCTCGGCCAGTCAGCGTTCCATCTAAACCCCGGCCTGGTGGCGAAACCGTTTTAAGTAAACTTACCCATCAGCCATTTGGCGTAACCTATATTATAGGCCCATTTAATTATCCGGTTCAGTTAACGTTTATTCCGCTAATTGGTGCACTGATCACCGGGAATACAGCAATCCTTAAGCCATCAGAAAATACACCTGAAGTTGCAAAGGTAATTGCTGAAATCATATCTGAAGCCTTCCAGCCGGAATACGTTGCGGTAGTGCAAGGGGCTATCGAAGAAAATACTTTGCTTCTTACTTTTCCATTTGATTATATCTTTTTTACCGGAAGTGCCAATGTTGGCAAAATTGTGATGGCTGCTGCAGCAAAACAACTCATTCCATTAACACTGGAGCTGGGCGGGAAGTCACCGTGCATTGTTCATCATGATGCAAATTTAGACCTTGCAGCAAAACGGATCTCTAGTGGCAAGTGGGCAAATTGCGGACAAACCTGTGTGGCTCCTGATTATGTTTATGTACACGAAGAAGTAAAAGATGCGCTAATTGTTAAGCTTAAGGAATATTTAAAAGAGACTTATCAGGATCAAACGCTGGGAAAAATAGGAAAAGTGGTATCACAAAATCAGATTAAAAATCTGGCTGGATATATTGCTGCTGCGCCAGAAAAATTAGTTTACGGTGGAAACTATGATTTAGAAACCCGCCATTTTGAGGCTACATTGCTAGACGAAGTAACCTAGGATGATGCTGTGATGCAGCAGGAAATTTTTGGTCCGGTTCTGCCTTTCCTAACTTACAGCGATATTGATGAAGCTTTGAAAGAAATCAATAACAGACCAAAACCACTGGCCTTATACGTGTTTTCTGAAGATCAGGAATTTGCAGATCATGTTTTGGATCATACCTCGAGCGGCGATGCAGAAATCAACAGTACCTTAATTCATGTGGGCACGCATCTCCTTCCTTTTGGCGGTGTTGGCGCTTCGGGCTTTGGAAAGTATCACGGTAAATTCAGCTTTGAAACATTCAGCCATCGGAGGGCTGTGCTTCAACTTAAATAATTCACAAATATCAAATTACCAATAAATAAAAATCATAATGAAAGTTTTATATACTGCAGAAGCAACTGCAACAGGTGGCCGTAACGGTCACATTAAAAGCGATAACGGAATTCTTGATGTTGAGGTACGCATGCCAAAAGCATTGGGCGGTGCTGATGATAATTATACAAATCCTGAACAATTATTTGCAGGGGGTTACGCTGCATGTTTCGATAGTGCACTTAATTTAATCATCAAACAAGGAAAAGTATCGACCGGTGAAACCAGTGTTAAAGCAAATGTAAGCATCGGTCAGATTGATAACGGAGGCTTCGGTCTGTCAGTAGCATTAGCCGTAAATATTCCGGAAGTAAGTGCCGAAGAAGCACAGGCATTAGCAGATCAGGCACACCAGATTTGTCCGTATTCTAACGCGACCCGAGGAAATATTGAGGTAACCATTACGGTTACCAATCACTAATTAATAAAAGTAGTTTAAATAAAAACAATAAAATGGGATTATTAGAATCATTGCAGTGGAGATATGCCGCTAAAAAATACGATCCGTCGAAAAAAGTAAGCGAGGAAAACATAGATAAAATTGTAGAGGCTGCGAGATTAGCGCCAACTTCATCAGGCTTACAACAATTCAGGGTTTTGGTGGTGTCTAACCCCGAACTCAAAAAAAAACTTAGCGAAAATGCGCTTAATCCGGAGGTGATGGTAGACTGCTCTCATGTACTGGTTTTTGCCGCATGGGATAATTATACAGCGGAGCGTATAGATGCCATTTATGATCGTACTACAGACGAGAGAGAATTGCCTAGAGGACGCTTCTCCAGTTACACTGATAAAATCAAGGGCCTTTATTTGAACGAAGCTGCTGAGAAAAATTTTGTACACACAGCGCACCAGTCTTATATTGGTTTTGCGATGTCTATTGCAATGGCAGCAGAATTAGAGGTGGATAGTACACCTGCTGAAGGTTTCGATAGTGCCTTGGTTGATGAAGTACTTGGTTTGAAGGAAAAAGGACTTCGTAGCGTTACGCTATTATATCTTGGATATCGCGATAGTGAAGGAGATTGGTTGGCTGGAATGAAAAAAGTCCGCAATCCGAAATCAGAATTCGTGATAGAATATCGTTAATTATTTAAAAGGGAGGGTGGAAGTTCTCCCTTTGCTTTAAACCCGGCTACGTCCTGAGCTTCAGTTCGTTCAAAGCCGTTTACAAAAGAACATCTTTGATTATTGCACGTCTTCTTTAATTCAACTCGGCTTAACTTTTATCTAAATCTGCTGACCGAAAGAAAAGCTTTTAGCATGTTCCCATGGTCCGCCGAGATAATACCACAAGTCTAAACCTGTGGCAGTAACCTTAAACGGGGTGAAATTTTCTTTTATTTTTACCAGCAACGCCCTGGCCAGTGATGAATCTACTTTGTTCTGGATGGTAATATGCGGTCTGTAACCTTGCCGGTCTTGTAGAATTAAATCATTCTTGAAAAGATTGGAAAGATGCCGATGCATTTCACTAAGTATTTTGCTCTCTATGGCGTAAGCAACACCATTGCCAATGTTTATTGGTTTGGTAACCTCGAGTTGAAAAGGTTGTTGAACTAATGTTGAGAGGCTTTCAATGACATAATCCTCATCTGGCAATTTATGAAAAAGAGTGAGGTGTGCATTTAGATAATTAATTGCCGGAGGGAAATGAAGCTGACGTTGTTCGTCAAAAAAAGCCTGATTTTCAGCATCCAGCTTAAGGGTTAGAATATAAGTTTTAAGGGGTTCCATTTAATCGTCAGAACAGGAAATTATATTTGGATGGCGGTCCTCTATTTCATCCGCCAGCTGGCCAAGTAATCCTTCATCAAATCCTCCTGTATTCTTGCAAATGTTCAATATATTATTGCGGTCAGGTTCAAATGAAGCAACCATTTTACCTTCATAAAATATGCTGTACTTACAAGTTTCCCCATCTCTAAAAGGAAACTGGCCAACTAAAAACTCATAGGTGGTATTGTCAGCATCATATTTAATACTATATTTTTCCATGTTAAAGTGAATTTTGACGTTCTTAGATAAGTGGTTACTTTTTTAAAAGCAAAAAAGAACTATAAAATTAAGCCCATCGATAGTGGCTTAAACAAGATTTGTTCAAACGCTCGACGGGCTTAATATGACAGTTTAAATAAACAGAAATCTTCCGTTTATTAAGCTTTTGCAGCCTTCAAAGAAGTAATCTCTGTTAACGCATTTTGAATGCCATCTCTTTGTTTATTTAAAAGACTTAAATGATCGGCATGAGTGGCAGTATCCTGTAACAAAGCATCATATTTTTCAATCGCCGCTTTTTCTCCAGTTTCAATAGCACCTAATATGGCTACATCTTCTTTGCTGCTTAATGCTTCTTTAATGTCGATCCATGTTCTGTGAATTGCACCTAAAATGCCACCTTCACTATTATCAGATTCACCGCCATGTGAAGCTAAATGCGCTTTAAGTTCTAATTCATATGCTTTTCGTTCAGCAGCATATTTCAAGAAAATTGCTTTTAAATCTAAACTTTCTGTAGTTTCGGCAGCCGATTCATAACCTTCTTTTCCGTCATTTAAAATTGATACTAAACCTTTAAGGTCGCTGATAATCTCGTTATTATTTTCCATGTTTTTTATAGGTAGATTTCCATAAACAACGGAAGGTCATGGCAAATTGTTTTGAATATTTCGGATCCTTTAAGTTCGAACTATTAATTAATCACCGGCATGGTCTTCGATATATTTAGCAATCGCCTGTCTGCCGTTTGTGCCTGCGGCCTTTGCATATTCCTTATATTTCTCAGAACTGATGCCAGCTTGCTGCGCAGCATAGGAGACTTCATTTGGATCGTTCAGATCTACTTTAGCATCATCACGACCATCTTGTTTTTTCTTATTATCCATAATTGAGGAACAAAATCTCCTGTATTAAGGTTTAGAAAATATCCATCGCCAAGAAATAATTTACCTCAATCGCCAGATATCTGAATTAACCAGGCACTATTGGTTTTCAGATTATCTGAACAATTAACAAATTATTGGTGTTTTAAAAGGAAGTATGCGGCTTCTTTGCTAAATGCTTACCAAATAAATAGACTTGGCCAGGTATTGATTTGGGGAATTAATTGGCCGGAAGAAAAAACACAGACATGCTTGAACAAGATCAAAAACCATTAGTAAATCCACTAAATAGATATCCAAAACCACCATTCGTTAAACAGCCACAGGAAGTGCCTGGGTTAGCATCTAAAATGGATCCGGTTCCGGATCATGGAGAAAAAAGTTATAAAGGATCAGGAAGACTTTTAGGTCGAAAAGCCTTGATTACCGGCGGAGATTCAGGAATAGGGCGTGCCGCTGCCATTGCTTATGCCAGGGAAGGTGCGGATGTAGTTATTAATTATTTACCGCAGGAACAATCGGATGCTGATGAGGTGCTTGCGCTTATTGAAGAAGCCGGAAGAAAAGGATTTGGCATTCCCGGCGACATCACTACAGAAGAATTTTGTAAATCTTTAGTTGAGCAGGCTGCAGAAAAGTTGGGAGGAATAGATATCCTGGTAAACAACGCAGGGCATCAACAAGCAGTTGATTCACTTCTTGATATCAGTGCAGAAGATTTTGATACGACAATGAAAACTAATGTTTATGCACCATTCTGGATCACCAAAGCCGCATTGCCTATTCTGCCGGAGGGAGCCGTAATTATTGCTACCAGTTCCGTTCAGGCTTATGATCCATCAGAAAATCTGTTCGATTATGCACAGACAAAAGCCGCTAACGTAGCCTTTGTTAAATCACTCGCCAAACAGCTTGGTCCAAAAGGAATTCGCGTAAACGGAGTGGCCCCGGGCCCGGTTTGGACGCCTTTACAAACCAGCGGAGGTCAACCCCAGGATGCGATCGTAAATTTTGGCGAGGTTACACCACTTGGCCGTCCGGGGCAACCCGCAGAATTGGCTTCAATTTACGTACAGCTTGCAGATAGCGACGCAAGTTATGCAACTGGTCAGATTTATGGTGCTGCCGGTGGAAACGGACATCCATAAAATGACATTATAATTTATTAAAGCTTCTCTTACCGGAGAGGCTTTTTTTGTGTTTAATTTCGGGTTATATTTAATGATGATCAAAAATGTAAAACCATCAATCGAAATATTTGTCTAAATAAAGACATTCAATCACCACTAATTGCTAAGATATATATGAGGATAGGTATTATCGCCCACCTGAAGCATCCTATTTCTGCTCCTTTTGCAGGAGGCCTTGAGGTTTTTACCCATGAAATTACCCGAAGACTGGTTGCCCGGGGCCATGATGTAATATTGTTTGCCAGTTCAAGCTCCGACGAAAATCTCCCTGTTGATCCGATTTTATCGGATGAAGGCTACGACAATAAAACCGGAATGCGCATTAAACTTCGCGATTTACCATCAGAATATATTGCCGAACATCATGCTTATTTTGGCCTGATGTCGAAAATTGATGACTATAATTTAGATATTATTTTCAACAACAGCTTACACTACATTCCAATTACCATGGCGAATACGTTGAGCACACCAATGCTCACGGTTTTGCATACGCCACCATTTTACGAGTTGAAACTTGCTATCAAAGCAGAGCGAAAAAATCCGGTAATTCGATACGTTACAGTGTCGAAACAGAGCGCGGTTAACTGGGATAAGATTGTTTCTGGCTGCGAGGTGATTGAAAATGGAATCGACCTTAATCAGTGGAAGTCTGAAACAAAAACCAGTGAGCAACCTTACGCTGTTTGGTTCGGACGGATTCACCCGGACAAAGGTCTGCATTTAGCCATTCAGGCCGCAGAAATTGCCGGCATTTCACTTAAAGTAGCGGGTGGAATTGCTGATCAGCGGTATTTTAAAGATAAGGTTGCTGAGCTAATCGACGAGAACGTAGAACTTTTAGGTCTTCAGGATCAGAAGTCATTAAATGCGTTGATTTGTGGTGCCAGTGTTTGTATCGTAAGTCCATGCTGGCAGGAGCCCTTCGGTTTAGTGGTTGCAGAAGCCTTAAGTTGTGGTACGCCGGTTGCCGGTTTTAAAATGGGCGCATTGCCTGAAATAGTAGCGGAAGGAAGTGGAATCCTGGTGGATTTTCCTAATATACATGATTTGGCAGGAGCTATAAAAGGTTGCTTAAAACTAGATCGAAAAGCCGTTAGTGATTATGCAAGAGGAAGATTCAGTATAGAAAAAATGATGGATAAATATGAAGAAATGCTTACCGAGGTTGCACAAAGCAAAATTAAACAGGATTTCTTAGCAATATGAGACAGGAGATTACCGATGAGTTAAGAGAAACTGATCAAACTTCAATTGACCTTGTTTTAAAAAAAATTGCAGAACGGGCGGCCATTACTGAACATCATCCGGACGGGCCAGTTGAAGAATTTAAGTGGCTCCGGGAATGTGGTGCTTTGTCCATTGTATTGCCAGGCCGCTCTCTAGACTTTAATCTCCCGAAAACACCTGAATTGTTGCGTTTATTAAAGGCAGTTGGAAAGGCAAATCTATCTGTAGGAAGAATTTTTGAAGGCCATGTTAATACGCTCTATCTCATTCATCTATATGCTGAAGAAGAACAGCGGCAAAAATGGTATAAAGAGGTAGAAGAAAGAGGCTATTTATTTGGCGTTTGGAATACCCAGGCCGCTGATGGCATTTCATTTCTTGCAGATGGTTCCGATTTCATCATTAAAGGAAGTAAAACTTTTTGCTCTGGCGCAGCGATCGTGAACCGTGCGTTAATTTCCGGTGATATTGATCGAAATGGCGAAAAAGGCTGGCAACTTTTGATCATTAATATGGAAGATCTTCCTCAGGGAAGGATTGACCGGAAAAGCTGGAAACCGCTTGGAATGAAAGCTTCTGGGAGTTACAAAGTTGATTTTAGTGGTTATCGAATCACTGAAAAAGATTTACTGGCCCGGCCAGGAACTTACCTGACGCAACCATATTTTAATGCCGGAGCAATTCGTTTCGCCGCTGTACACCTCGGTGGTGCGGAAGCCATTGCAGAACATACGCTTTCTTACCTCAAAGAGTTGAGAAGGACAGAAGATCCTTTTCAACAAATGCGCATATACAATATCATGAGCGAACTCACTACCGGTCAGCTTTGGCTTAATCGTACAGGAAAATACTACGATAAATGGGTCGCTGCAGAGTCACAAGATCAGGCACTAATCGCCTTTTCAAACATGACCAGAACGGTAATTGAAGAGATTTGTCTAAAAATAATGGATGAGAGCAACCGTTGCGTTGGCGCACGCGGATTGATGGAACCTTTTGCTCTTGAACGCCTTCACCGCGATCTAACCTTTTATTTACGTCAGCCAGCCCCCGATGCAACACGGTTAAAGGCTGCCGAATTTTTTATTCAAAACGATTTTACTTTTGACGATGATATTTGACAAGGCTGCCTTTCGCGCTTCAGCGACAACTATTGATGAAGGCTTCATGGATAGCATAAAGCGATGCCTGGTTTTAGCCCCACATCCAGACGACGAGTCTTTAGGATGTGGAGGATTAATCAGTACATTGGTTGAAAAGGATTGTGCCATACAGGTAATTCTCACGACTGATGGCAGCCAGTCACATCCGCGTTCTGTTGCATATCCGCCAAAACAAATTGCAGATTTGCGTAAGACTGAACTGGTTGTGGCTTTGGAACACCTGGGCTTAGGCGCAGATAATCTTTTTTGTTATGAAAGTAAGGATTCAGCTATGCCTGCCTTGGGCGAAGATGGATTTAATGAACTTTCTCAAAAGCTAGCCAATGATCTTTCTTCGTTTCTTCCACAACTAATTCTGGTACCGTATGAACTTGATCCCCATCGCGACCACCGTGCTACCTTTCAATTGCTTTTTGCAGCTTTGAAAAAAGTACCAGATTACAAACCAAAAATTTGGGAATATCCCATTTGGTTGTACGAAAAGGCCGTTGAAAATGATTGGCCCCAATTAGAAAGTGGCGAACTCAAATGTTTGGATATTACCAGGCACTTAGGCCAAAAACGTGCTGCGATTGATGCACACCAGACGCAAACCACACCGTTAATTCATGATGATCCTAATGGATTTATCCTTACTGAAAAGATGATCAGCAACTTTTTGGTGGATAAGGAATATTTTATCGAACGTAAAAAGTCAAATCCAACAAATACACTTTCTCAGGATTATTTTGAAAAGCTATATAACGAAAATTCAGATCCATGGTCGTTCGAAACAAGTGAATATGAAAGCGCAAAATATGCAGCTACTTTAGCGGCTATCCCGGAAAGAAGATATGCTCAGGCGCTTGAAATTGGTTGCTCTATTGGAGTACTCACCAAGATGTTAAGTAAGAAATGCGATCATTTAATTTCGATGGACATCAGCGAAACCGCACTGCAGAAAGCCCGCGATAGGATGGAAGGAGATCCTGGCGTAAGTTTTATTAATGGAGGAATCCCAACGGATTATCCCCCGCAAAATTTTAATCTGATAGTGATGAGTGAAGTAGGCTATTATCTTTCTAAAGATGATCTTTTAAGGACAAGGGAGCTTATTTTTGATACCCTGGAAGTTGATGGTATTTTAGCATTGGTACATTGGACGCATTTCGTGGCCGACTATCCTTTGACTGGCGATGAGGTACATAATTGTTTTGCAAACCTTGGTCTTTCACATATTAAAGGGTCGCGGACAGCTGATTATCGCCTGGATGTTTATCAAAAACAAAGGTGATGCTATGAAATTTAACATTGCTTTTTACGTCCATCATCATGGTTCGGGGCACATCACCCGGATAGCACAAATTGTAGAAAAGCTAACCGGTTTTGATATTACGCTTTTGGGTAGTAATCTGAAACCTTTTGCGCATTTGCTTGCAGATGATGTTCATTTAATCCACCTTCCAATAGACACCAGAAGTGATCAGGATTTATATTTCCATAATGGTAATGATGTCGAAGCCTTACACTATGCACCTTTAAACGTATCTGGAATTAGTGATCGCATTGCCATGATGACAGATTTCTTCCAGAAAAATCAACCCTTATTAATGGTTGTAGATGTATCAGTGGAAGTTACTTTACTGGCCAGATTAGCAGGCGTACCAACAATTGTAATGAGGCAGCACGGGCATAGGGAAGATCTACCGCATTTAATGGCCTATCAAAGCGCAGAGATGTTATTAGCGCCGTTTTCAAAATCCATTTCACCAATGTCTGCCCAGTGGATTATTGATAAAACCCATTACACAGGTGGTTTTTCAAGGTTCACCCAGGAGAACAACAGTAAAGAAAAGCGCGCTCATGTAGCGGTCATTGTAGGAAGTGGAGGAACATCAATTAACGCAGTCTTTCTCAAGCATTTATCGGAATCTTGTCGAGGTTTTCAATTTTATGTAATCGGACAAATAGATGGCGAGCGCAGTTTACTTACAAATGTAGAATTTTACGGTCATATTGATGATCCAAAAACGGTATTGGATTTATGTACAATGGTCGTTGGCAATACCGGTCACAATACCGTGATGGAAATGGCGAGTCTGGATAAACGTTTCGTCGGCATCCCTGAATCCCGCCCTTTTGACGAACAATTGGATAAGGCGAACGCTATATCTTCTGTTCCCGGTGTGAAAATCGTTTTACCGCAATCGCTTTTTGATACGGATTGGAATACCTTATTGAATGATTTGGAAACAAAGGTGCCAAACTGGGAAGGGATTATTTCAGAAAATGCGCTAAATGATGCTGCAGCCGCAATTGTTGCAGTGGGCAAAAGAATATTTCAATAATTACTTCTTTAAAGTAGCCATTATTTCCTCTTCTGTAGGCATCCTAATTAACCTAAGATCCTGTCCATCCCATTTGATTAAACCCATTTGTTGAAAAGCCTTCAACCAGCCTTCCATCGGCCAGCTATTCCACTTCTGGAAAAATCGATTTGCATTGCCGATGATATCCTCCAGGTGATTAAGCGGTGGCGAAAAACTGTCATGGTATTGGTGATAAGCTTTTGCCGGCACGCATTGGAGCGGAACCTGTTGCTGCTCAGCCGAAAAAGAAAAGTCTGTATCCTCTGCTCCATAACCTTTATATCCCTCATCAAAACCTCCGATTTTTTGGTAAGTTGTTTTTGAACAAGCAAAATTTAGCGACCAAAAAAGCGAATAAGAAATGGTTTCCAAACCTGCCCGGATAGGGTCGGGTGTACTCAAACCTTCCATTCTTGATAAAAAATCGTCCGCGTTTGTCGCACCACTTTTCAGGTAGCTGACCTGTCCGCTTAGCAAGGCATGAGCAGAAATTTGGTTTTTATAGTCAGCAATTAGCGTAGCTGATGGAATGCAGTCAACATCCAAAAAGATTAAGAAATCTCCATTTGCGTTCCTGGCTGCTAAATTTCTGGCAGCAGCAAGCGGTAAATGTGCAGGCTGCATTAAACTGTAGCAATGAACAGGAAAAGGGAGTAACGGCATTTCGCTGGTCGGTTCGTTCATAAAAACAATGACCAGCTCATCTGGTAAAACGGTGCTTTCTGCAAGGCCTTTAATCAAATTACTTAAGGCAGTTTTCCGTCCGGCAACAATCGTTAAAACTGAGATCATATTTATTATCAGTTTAAATAGCGATACTTTGCATTCCTGCAGGCTTATTTGCCGTTATTGTTGATGGAACTGGCTTTGCAAAAGATTTAGAGAAATATTGTCGCACAGAGCTGATCACTTTAGAAACAGGCTCCATGATAATTTTCGCATGGCTGGTAGATAAAAGATGATCCTCAATCTGCTCCCAGAAACTTTCGAAATACTGATTATCGTGTAATGCTGTTGTTAAGGTTTGAAAGTCGATAGCAAGTGCCTTTGCCATTGATTTTAATTCTGCTTGTAACACAGGGCATGATGTGCTGCTCGCCCAGAGCTTTCGAAGTGAATTTTTCACATTCAACTTAAAAATTAAAGTATCTAAAGATTCTACCAGCTGCTGTTCACCTTTGGTACTCATATCCTGCCACTGCTTTAGCTGAACTGAAAAACCAAATTCCACTCTACCATTCAACCTGGAAGAGGTATAGATTTTCACATTTGGCGAATGTCTGATTTTTGCATCAATGCGTTTCAGGCGTTTTCTAAACTCCTCATCTTCAAGATAAGGAATGGCCGGTAATCGGCCGGAACGATCATAGATTTCGCAAGTTACTGCCAAACTTGGGCCGTAACATTGAAAATGCCGCGGCCAGGGATTGGCCGCACACGGATCTAACAAAGATTCCAGGCGACTGGTAAACAAACGATAAGTAACATCCCTTAAATGATGAAGCTTAGACTGTAAAGGTGTATCGCGAGGTAAAATTCTACCACCAACTACATCTACACCATTATCCATCTCTGCCAAAATATGATAAATCCAGGTTGGATCTGCCTGGCTATCTCCATCTGTGGAAACGATTATTCCCCGATCTCCGGCTACCTGCATCAGGCGTTGATAGGCGTTATCCATTAATAACCTTCTTGCCGTACCAATATGTGCAGTTTCACCCTCCAAAGTAATCGGCACAACATGTAAAGAAAATTCAGGATAAGCGATTTGGTAAGCTTCGCAAATTTCGAAAGTTTGATCTGTACAGTTGTTCGCCAATACTAAAACTTCAAAAATGTTATGATCAATTTTATTCCCGGATGGGTTACATTGATTTCTTATTGCATCAAGCGTATCCTGAATACAATCGGCTTCATTTTTTACAGGAATAACAATTGATAAGCGTAATAAAGGATTTATTGGAGTAGTAAAGAGAATTTTATTTTTATCAAATAAAGGTACAATCATAGTGTTTGATTACATGTTTAATACACAACACCGTTATGCTAACAATGTTTTACAATTGTAATGGCATCAGCAGTTGCTGTATAAACAGTTCTAATCTAGCTCATTATGAATGTGAACGTAAATAATATGTTTTTTCTTAAGAGAAGAGCGTGATTTATAGTATATTTCTAAATCAACGGCTTTCAATTTCCGCAATAATCTGATTAATGACCGGCGAATGCAGGGCAATTCGATGACTTTCGGGATCTAGATCACTTTCAAATAATGGAACCTTTTCAATTAATTCATCTAAAGGAAGCAATTGCCAGTCCTCGCCTGGAGGCCTTAAAGCTGCAATAATATGGCCTTGATGGATAATTTCGTAGTATCCGTCAATCTCACTAATCGTCAGTTCAGTATTCTCGCCGTCGAGTTTTACAGTAAGGTTGAAAGGTTGCATGGTATGATAACAGGATTAAATTCATAAAGGTTTCAGCGAAGCGGAAATATCATCAACTTGCAACATATTATTTACCTTTTTTAAAAGTTCAAAAATATCAAAAGGTTTAGTTACAATGCCGTCGTGCTGGCAGGGAACATCAGGAATTTGATGAAGCAATGCTGCAGTCATTAAAATTATTTTTATCTGTCCAGTTTTTTCGTTTGCCTTAATCAGGTTACAAAGCGCTCTTCCGTCGGTACTTTCAAGCAAAATATCCATCAAAATTAAATCAGGCTGAAAATCACGAAGCATTTCCTCCAGTCCTTTTGAGCCAGTGAGAGATCTTGTAGAAAAGCCTTCCTCGTTAAATACAGCGGAAATCATTTCAGCATTAGATAAATTGTCTTCTATGATTAGGATTTTTTTCACAGTTTAGCTAATATATGGAATTTATAATCAGTAAATTAACCTAATATCTTTAAACTATATTTTTTCTTTCTTTCGGGTATTTACCGATAACGATTGAAACCATAGACGGGTACATCAGCGTAACACTACGTGATCCGGGAACCTAACCAGATCTGATATAAAAGTATTACTGAAGTTATAAAACGGCCTAAATGGCCCAAATTGACTTATTTTAACTTAAAAAATTAATTTCTCTGTGTGTCAACGAATTAGCGCCGTGCACTTGCAGAAGTAAATAATGCGTATAAATTTGCAAAATGACTGTGACTGTGCTGGCTATCCTGGAGACCGATTTTGTTCCTGCAAAACATTTAGCAAAAATAATGAACGATCGCCTGAATCGTGCGGCGAAAGAACTTGCTGATGTGCATTTGAAAGCATTAACGGGAAGAGGTTTTTCGAAAGATGACCTGGTGGTTTACCTGAGCTACAATCCAAAATTTAAAATACGTTATCGCATTGTAAATGATGTGCCTGCAGATATTGAATATTTCGTTGCAGAATGCTGTGGTCGTTTAGGTTACATTCTTTGGAGAACCAATGTAATCACAGTCGATAGGGAATAAGCAATATATTATCTCCGTTCCTGGTGATGTGATTCACATCACCAGAAATCAAAGTGTCAAAATCGACCATACTTTTAGGTGGATAATTAGGTTTGCCTGTAATCGCGATCGAAATCTACCCGGCCATTACATACTAGTTAAGATGCGGCAATTCGTTTTGACATTCTTTAACTATATTTGCCAGCATATATATTTAAAGGCATCATTTTTATATGAGTTTAGTAAAACCCGAAACCAATTACGAGCTTGTTTCAGGACTGGAAATACATGTTCAGTTAAACACCAATACCAAAATTTTTTCTGCTGATAGCGCGTCTTTCGGGGCTTTACCAAATCAAAATATCTCTACCGTTTCGCTTGCTTTGCCTGGCGCATTACCAAAACTGAATAAGGAGGTAGTTGCTAAGGCTATTCGCATTGGTTTAGCGCTTAACTGTACAATAAATCAAATCAATCACTTTGATAGGAAGAACTATTTTTACGCAGATTTACCAAAGGGATATCAGATTACGCAAGACAATCAGCCGATTTGCATCAACGGTTTTTTAGAGGTGGAATTGAATGATGGTTCGACAAAAAAAATAGGAATCAATCGCATTCACCTGGAAGAAGATGCCGGAAAAAGTATTCACGATCAGGATGAGCATTACTCGCTTGTTGATTTAAATCGTGCCGGAGTGCCATTAATTGAAATTGTTACCGAGCCGGATATCCGCAGTGCGGAAGAAGCATCTGCTTTATTGAGTGAAATTAGAAAACTTGTTCGCCATTTAAATGTGAGCGACGGGAATATGGAAGAAGGGAGTTTGCGTTGCGATGCCAATATTTCTATTCGTGAAAATGGAACTACAGCATTTGGAACCCGTTGCGAAGTGAAAAACTTAAATTCTATGCGGAATGTTCGCAGGGCAATGGAATTTGAATTTACCCGGCAGATTGAGGTGGTTAGCAATGGAGGAAAAATCATTCAAAGCACCTTGAATTTTGATGCTGATAAAGGTACTACCTCACCAATGCGGACCAAGGAAGAAGCCAACGATTACCGTTACTTTTCTGATCCTGATTTGCAGCCTGTATATATAGCTGATGAATGGTTATCAGAAATCACAGCTGCCATGCCCGCCTTACCAAATGAAATTTCGAAGCAAATGGTTGCTGAATTTGAAATCAGCAAAGCTGACGCTACCTTATTTGCCGAAGATTTAGATTTACTCCTGTACTTTAACCATGCTTTACCAATCGTTAATACAAAGAAGACATTAATTAACTGGTTAATTGGTCCGGTTAGGGCATTGTTGAGCGACAAAGGAATAGCAATTGCTGATTACAAGGTTAAACCAGAGCAGTTAGCGGCAGCTATTAACCTGGTAGATGAAAAGAAACTCACCCAGCAAATTGCTATTCAGCAATTGTTGCCTGCAATAGAGGGGAATGAAAACGCGAATGTTGAAGACCTTGCTCAATCATTAAACCTGCTCATTACTGAAAATATCGATGAATTGGGCGGTTTTATAAATGAGGTGTTAAATAAATATCCACAACAAGTGGAAGCCTTTAAAAAAGGTAAAAAGGGCGTTTTAGGTTTGTTTGTTGGTGAGGTAATGAAACTAGCCAAAGGCAAAGCGGATGCGAAGAAATTGAATGAATTGATATTAGAAAAACTTAAATAATGAGATTAAAAAATCTAAGCCTGATCGTGTTGATCGCGATCGCTTTCACCGCATGTAAACCGAAAGATAGTTTTAATATTGACGGAACTTTCAAAAATCCTGGCACAGAAAAAAAGGTATTTCTTTTTGGAATGCAAAACAGCCAGATGGTTGCCATCGATTCAACCAATTTATCAGAAAAAGGGGAGTTTAAATTTATCAGAAAAACTCCGTCCGTGGATTTCTTCAGGGTTTCAATTGGTAACCACGAATTTATGCTGATTGCAAAAAATGGAGATGACATCAAACTTGAAGCAGATTTAGCTGATAAGACAATGGCTTACAAAATTTCTGGTGCAAATGAAGTGGAGAAATTATCAGAGTTGAATACACTGAGAAATAATTTTGCTAAGCAGGTAGAAAAACTACAGGCAGACTTTGAAGCTAAAGTGGCTACCCAGCCGCAGAACAGAGCAACTATCCTGGAAGAAATGAAACCTCAGTATGAATCTTACATCAATCAGCTAAATACATCAATCTTAAAATTTGCGAAAGAAAACAAAGGTACGCTAGCAAGTTTCTATGCAATGAATACGCTAAGTCCGCAAGAATTTGAAGCCGAACTGGTTGCCTTTGCCGACGAAATTAAGGATGAAATTAAAGGAAATACCACTGTAGATACCTTTATAAAACAAATGGCATCACTAAAAACTGTTCAGGTTGGTCAGGTTGCTCCAGAATTTACTATTAATACTGCGGATGGAAAGCCTGTAAGTTTATCCAGTTATAAAGGTAAATATGTATTGGTAGATTTTTGGGCCTCATGGTGTCAGCCTTGCCGTCAGGAAAATCCAAACGTGGTAAAAGTCTACAATAAATATAAAACCAAAAACTTTGATATTCTTGGAATTTCCTTGGATACCGATAAAGCTGCCTGGTTAGGTGCGGTAAAAGCAGATGGTTTAGCATGGACTCATGTTTCAGAATTAAAAGATTTTAACGGCGAAACAATAAAAAAATATCAGGTCCAGGCCATTCCAACTTCTTACCTTATTGATCCTTCCGGAAAAATTGCGGCCAAAAACCTTCGTGGGGAAGAACTTGAGGCGTTTTTAGCAAAAACGTTACGATAAAAGAAACTCAATGTTAAACTAATTTAAGTCGTTAACAATTTCTTAACTTAGTGTTAACTAAGAGTTGCATCAGAGACACTACTTTCGTAACAAATATTTAACTATGAATAACGCAGGTCAGAAAATATTAATTGTTGACGACGAACCAGATATTCTGGAACTGATTGAGTACAACCTGAAAAAAGAAGGCTATCAGGTTTTCACCGCTTCAAATGGTCAGGAAGGAATTACAGTCGCTAAGAAGGTTCATCCTGATTTGATTATTCTGGATATCATGATGCCAAAGATGGATGGGATTGAGGCTTGCAGGTTGATGAGGGCGATTCCAGAGTTTAAAAATACTTTTATGGTGTTTTTAACCGCGAGGAGCGAAGAGTATTCAGAGATTGCGGGTTTCAATGTTGGTGCTGATGATTATATCGCCAAGCCAATTAAGCCCCGTGCTTTGGTAAGCCGCATCAATGCAATTTTAAGGCGTAATTCTGGTACTGAAGAAGTTTCAGAAAATAAGTTGGAAATAGGCGATTTGGTGATCGACAGAGAAGCTTATTTAGTTTTTCAGGGCGGTAACAAGGTTGTATTGGCCAAGAAGGAATTTGAATTATTGTACTTGCTGGCGTCTAAACCAGGTAAGGTTTATACACGGGAGTCGATTCTTAAAAATATATGGGAAGATTCTGTGGTGGTAACCAATAGAACAATTGATGTTCATATTCGTAAGCTGAGAGAAAAATTAGGCGAAACTTACGTATCAACGGTTAAAGGCGTTGGTTATAAGTTTGAGCTTTCATAGCTATTTTAAAACCATTTTAGGTTTCAACACAGATTAACATTGGCCCTTGCTAATGTTGATCTGTGTTTTTTTATGTGCAAGTTGTTAAGTTATACCGTATAAGACATTAAAGGTAATGTAATCGGCAAGCTTCTGGTTTGGAGGGAAATCTTTGGTTTAAAATAAAATGAGACGCTAAAGATCATACTTTTCTACTCCTTAACACTGCCGTAATGTGTGCCACTGTAATCCTTCCGGTTGGCAGGAGATACTATCAAATCCTGACCCGTGTTTATCTGCTCATTTGTGGTAGGTGTTTAAACGCTTGTCCTTTAGATGAAACGTTCGTAACTAAGACGTAATATAAACTATCCTTTTCTAAGATCCTTAATCAGCGTTAATCGTTTGGCCGTCTATCGCTGAATCCGTCATTTCGACTGTAGCGCAGCGTAACGGAGAAATCTTTGGAAAATGTATTGGTATCGTTCAAAAATTTCTCCGCTTCGGTCGAAATGACGATGAAACGTTCGTAGCTAAAACGTAGATAACTATCCTTTTCTAAGGTACCTGGTCAGGATTACAATCGTTTGGCCTTCTACCTTACCTTCAATTTGTTCGGTATTATCATGAACCAGTCGAATGTTTTTAACTACTGTACCTAGTTTGGCACTTATTGTAGATCCTTTAACATCTAATGTTTTCACTAAAACAACGATATCACCTTCATACAAACGTGTTCCATTGCTATCCTGGTGAAATTCTACCGTTCCATCAGATTCATGATCGCCGGTTTTTTTCGCCCAATCCAATGTGTCGTCATCAAGGTATAAGATGTCTAAACTATCTGATGCCCAGCCTTCATTTCTCAACCTGCTTAACATTCTCCAGGCCATCACCTGCACTGCAGGAAATTCAGACCACATGGTGTCTGTCAGCGTTTTCCAGTGACTGGCATCCAGCTGTTCCGTTTTTTCAATCTGATCTAAACAAGTCTTGCAAACTAAAATGCTATTATCGGCATTGGCATTACTGGTTGGAGGAACTTCATATACGCTTAAACCTGAATCTGCTGTGCATAATTCGCATTTATTACCTGACCGTGTTTGGAGTTGTTGTACTAAAGACATATTGACGTTCTATTTTCCGCGAAAGTAGTAAAACTTATCGGCATGAAATTAATGTAATTCATTTGCAGATCTGAATATTATTTTTCTGGTAAATGAATTTCCGCCAGCATACACCTGGCGCTGCCACCGCCATTCTGCTCAATAGTATAAAGGGGGGCGTGTATTATCCGGCAAAATTGTTCAAGCGTAGTTTTCTGATCTTCGGTTAAGGATAAATAGGCTTGATCCGACATCACCAACAAACTTTCATTATCACCATTAACCACCTGCAACATGTTTCCGGCAAAATGGCTCATCTGATCCGGCGTGATTTCGATAATTGTTTTTCCGCTGTTGGTGAGCCTCAACATCACCGCTAATTTTTCTTCTTCATTGCGAATGGAATCCAGGCAAATAACCGCAAAGCGATCTCCGATACACATCATCACATTGGTGTGGTAGATCGGAAAATTCGTACTGTCTACCGCTTGAAATGAAACAGGTTCATAACCTGTAAGCATGCAAAAGTTATCCAGCACTTCCTGATCGGTGCGCACACTTAAGCAAGCATAGGCGATTTTATTTACACGATCTAATACCATGCTTCCGGTTCCTTCCAAAAAAGCGTACTGCATTTCGTAAAAACTTAAATCGCTGATATGGTTTACCTCAAACTTATCTTTCAGCCCTTCCAGAATATCCTTTCTCCGTTCTAATCTGCGGTTTTCAGAAAACATTGGATAGAGGTAAATTGAACCGTCATCATGAAAAGATACCCAGTTGTTCGGGAAAATGGAGTCTGGCGTTTCCGGCTGCAGGGTATCATCTACAACAGTAACATCTACCTTATTTTTCCTTAACAGTTCCACAAAGCCATCAAATTCATTTAGCGCCTGTGTTTGAATGTTACTTTCGGTAGAAGCAACCTGAAACTTATTATTTGCGGCCGTTTGCTCGTTAAATTTGAAATCAACGGGGCGAATCATTAAAAGGTGGTTGGTGGTCTGCATTTTCTTCTTCTTATGCGTCATGACGACGCGCAAATTTATAAACTGTCTCTAAATATCGGCAAGCTCATACAATGGAAACCGCCCCGGGCCCTGGATAGTTCTGCCGATGGCATTAAAATTAAGGTGTCGGTAATGGTTTCCACATCTGCCTTGCCACTTTCCAAATCCTGAATTAAGTCTTTCACATCCACAACATTAAAACCTGCTGCTTTAAAGGCCTCTACTGTTTTATCATTCCGGTCATAACCTAAAACTACCCCTTCTTTAATGGCAAGGAGGTTACAGGAATCAGTCCATTGCTCTCTTGAATCATAAGGGAACTGGTTATTTCCGCTGTAAATAATTTTTGTTGGCTCCGTACTTTTTAAGTCGTTCTGGCTAATGTCGTTCAATAATGCTTCCACATGTTCGAAATGTTTCGGCTCCTGTGGATTGGCTTTTGTAAACTGAATGGCAGTGGTTGACTCTAACTTTTCCGGCTCTTTTAAAAAGTTGATCGGTTCATAAGGATTGTACTTTGGCGAATGCGCAATAGAATTTAAGATCACCCAGGTATTGCGTTTCACCTGGGTAAAAACGGTATCGAGGTGCATATAATCCCTTTTGCTAGGGATTTTTACTACGGTTACTTTCTCTACTACATCATGATCAAATAACAATTTGATGGCTTCATTTGCACCGTGCTCAGACGTCCTTTCGCTGCAGCCAATTAAGACGTGGCTTGGACTTACCATCATCACATCACCACCTTCTAAAGTGGTGCTAAATGCGGGCTCATCTCCCGGGCGTAAAAAATGCATGGTTACATCGGGAATTTCCAAAACGTTATTTCTATAGTCAGCGAACAGGGGGTGATTGAAGAAAATATAACGCATTAAAAGCGTTTCGCGAACGCGTGCTTTTTTTGCCGGTTTATTTAACAGAATATGGTTATTAATAGTAATGCCGACATCCCTGGTGAAGATTAAATTTGGAATGGGTGCAAAAATCATGGTATCGTTTGCTAAAGTTCCGGAGATAAAAATCTCTGCCAGTTCTTTCGGATCGGTGTTGGTGAGTTCAGTCTGAACTTTATACGTACAGCCTTCTATGGCGCAAACTGCAGCAACCAGTTTTTTCCTGATCGATTCATTTTCGAGCATTTCGCTTAACAGATTCTGAATTTCGATGACCGAAGTTGAATGATGGAAATCGGGGTGATTTGGTTTGAAAAAGTTTCTGTTCGCTTCAGGTGAATCAATTTGAGCCAGTTTTCCTTTGATCTTTTCAGGATCCAGAAAGTACATCAACAGCTTAAGATAATAATCGTATTCGCCTTTTCGAATGGTATCCAGGTGAACAATATCTTCGAAAAGCCAGTCTTGCGCTTTCGAGGGAACTACTTTCCCCAGGCCACTATCCGGACTATGAATTAATAATTTGCGCAACCGACCGATCTCGGTGTTTACGCTCACTTTAAAATTTGATTGCTGCTCGCTCATAAAAAAGTTAGTTATTGCAAATCTATCAGAATTTCGCGGAGAATCAAGGGGGATGTGGAGGTTTGGAGTTGGGAGTTTTGAGTTGGGGAGTTGGGAAGTTGGGAATAGCGAGTTTGGAAATAGCGGTTTGGACTGGCGGGGCTAAAACTAAAAGCAAGTGCACCATTTGAAACAGAGGTTTCATGTTTTTGCGTGTGCTACGCTTTAGCCTTTTCGCTTTGTGCTTTTAGCTTTAGTCTTTCCGCTTTGTGCTTTCCGCTTTCGGCTTTAGTCTTTTAGCTTTCCGCTTTTACCTCTCAGCTTTAGCCTTTCCGCTTAAACCTTTGGTCTTTCCGCTTTAATAACTATTTTTACGCCATGAACTTTATTATTTCCGAAACACAGAAGGCCATCCTTGAACTTTATCAGGAAGAAGTTGCTGAAAGTGTGATCAATATACAAGAAACCCGTAAAGAATTTGAGGGGCAGGCAACCATCGTTGTTTTCCCAATCACTAAAATTTCTAAAAAATCGCCTGAGCAAACCGCTAATGAGATTGGCGAATACCTTGTTGAACATGTTGAAAATGTAACCAAATTCAACGTGGTTAAAGGCTTTCTAAACCTCAGCATCGCAGAAAGTTATTTTTTAAATCAGTTTAACGAAGAAATTTTAGCGGCAGATTTTGGTGTGTTTCCTTCGAACGGAAAAAAAGTAATGGTAGAATATTCTTCTCCAAACACCAATAAACCACTTCACCTGGGCCACGTGCGTAATAACTTGTTAGGTTATTCGGTTTCTGAATTGCTGAAGGCTTATGGTTATGATGTGGTGAAAGTTAACCTGGTGAATGATCGTGGGATTCATATCTGCAAATCTATGTTGGCCTGGCAGAAATGGGGCAATGGTGAAACACCTGAAAGCTCCGGTTTAAAAGGCGATCATTTAGTGGGAAAATACTATGTAATTTTTGATAAGGAATATAAGAAAGAAATAGAGGCTTTAAAGCTTGAAGGGCAGACAGAAGATGAGGCCAAAAAAAATGCACCCCTGATTAAAGCCGCACAGCAAATGCTGCTGGCCTGGGAGCATGGCGATGAAGCGGTTGTTTCGCTCTGGAAAACCATGAATGAATGGGTTTATGCGGGTTTCCACGTGACTTATAAAAACCTGGGTGTTGATTTTGATAAGTTTTATTACGAAAGCAATACCTATTTATTAGGGAAAGGTACCGTTGATGAAGGCCTGGCGAAAGGCGTTTTCTTTAAAAAAGAAGATGGTTCGGTTTGGATTGATTTAACTGCTGATGGATTAGACCAAAAACTGGTTTTACGTGCCGATGGTACTTCAGTTTACATCACTCAGGATTTAGGAACAGCTGAGATGAAACACGATGATTTCAATATGGATGAGTCGATATATGTGGTGGGCAACGAGCAGGATTATCACTTTAAAGTATTGTTCCTGATTCTAGAGAAGCTGGGGAAAAGCTGGGCGAAAGGTTTATACCATTTATCTTACGGCATGGTTGATTTACCAAATGGTAAAATGAAAAGTCGTGAAGGAACGGTGGTAGATGCAGATGAATTAATTGAAAGCATGATTACTACCGCACGGGAAAAAACTGAAGAATTAGGCAAAACAAATGATTTTCCTGAAGCTGATAAAGAAGAATTATATAAAAATATAGGTTTAGGTGCCTTAAAATATTTCCTTTTAAAAGTCGAACCTAAAAAAAGACTGTTATTTAACCCCGCAGAAAGTATTGATTTCCAGGGAAACACAGGGCCCTTTATTCAGTATACCCATGCAAGGATAAAATCACTGCTCTCAAAAGCAGGGTACCAGTCGGAAATTGGAAAGCCGGAGTCGGGAGATTTATTGCCTGTAGAGTTGGAAATGATTTTACAACTGGCTAAATATCCATCAGAAATTGCCATTGCAGCGAAAGCTTATAGTCCGGCGAGTCTGGCGAATTACTTATATGAATTGGCAAAACTTTTTAATAAGTTCTATCATGATGTTCCGCCAATTGTGAAAACTGAAGCAGGTGAAACCAAACAATTCCGCCTGAATCTTTCGAAAAAAACAGCTGATATTATTAACTCGGGTATGTTGATTTTGGGGATTACCTCTCCAGAGCGGATGTAGGTTAGGGGGGTGCTTATGGTTGAAACCAGAAGCAATAGAAGTATGGGATTTTTGAGTTGCTCCTGGTTGAAACCATCCGGGATGATGGGATTGGATTTTTAGGTTGCTCCTGGTTGAAACCAGGAGGTATGAATTAAGGAAGCACTAAGTAGGGTTTTTTGGTATTAAATCCGGTGGTTGAAACCAGCCGGAATGATAGGATTGAAATAATTAAAATAAATAGAAGTGTTAAAAGGGAATGGATTTTAAGACTTCAAATGCTTAATCTAATCAATGATTAATGAACTGATTTTACTTTGCCTTGTGGCTTTCGCGGCGGGTTTTATAGATGCGATTGTGGGTGGCGGAGGTTTATTGCAAACGCCTGCTACACTCCTGATCTTGCCACATTATCCGGTAGCTACGCTCCTGGGAACTACGAAAATACCCTCCATTGCCGGTACCACTTTAGCAGCATTCAAATATTCCAGGCAGGTTAAATTCAATTTGAAGGTTCTGGCGGCTTGTGCTTCAACGGCCTTTTTTGCAGCCCTTATGGGTGCATTTCTGGTCAGCCGGATTGATAACGCCGTAATTAAACCGATTATTTTAGTGGTGCTGATTCTAGTGGCACTTTATACTTATTTTAATAAACAATTCGGAATCCATCAGGAGAAAAACCATTCCGTAAAAAAACAGGTGCTGATGGCGGCAGTATTTGGTTTGGTAATCGGTTTTTATGATGGCTTGATCGGGCCAGGAACCGGATCCTTCCTGATTTTGGTATTTATTGCCGTATTGGGCTTCGATTTTATTGGTGCCAGTGCACATGCCAAAATTGTAAATATTGCCACCAATTTGGCTGCAATTATTTATTTCAGTTATTCTGGCCACATTCTTTTTCAATACGCCATACCAATGGCAGTCTTTAATCTGTGTGGCGCTCATTTCGGCACGCGGCTGGCTTTACTTAAAGGAAATAAGTTTGTGAGGATCTTTTTCCTGGTTGTTGTTTTCGGCACCATATTGAGGTTCGCTTATGATATTTTATTAAAATAGGTATACATGTTCGCAACCTTTGATACAGAAAACTTTCATCAGCTTTGCGATCTATTAGGAAAGAAAGATTCAGACTTAGCCACGGTTTTAAATCAATATAGCTATCCACCACTGTGGTCAAGGCCGAACACATTTGAATCGTTAATTCACATTATTCTGGAACAACAGGTTTCCCTGGCTTCTGCATTAGCAGCTGTAAATAAACTGAAGGAAAAGATAGGGGAGATCAGGCCGGAGTTGTTACTTCAACTTAATGATGAAGAATTTAAGGCCTGTTATTTTAGTCGGCAGAAAATGGCGTATGCCCGTGATCTGGCGCAGAAAATAGTGAGCGGGGATTTGTCATTGCCGCAGTTGGCATTGCTTGATGATGATCAGATCCGTACCAAACTAAAAAGTGTAAAAGGGATCGGCGACTGGACGGTTGATATTTATCTCCTATTTATTCTTCACCATGTGGATGTTTTTCCGTTAGGAGATCTTGCCGCAGTAAACGCGATGAAAAGTTTGAAAAAGCTTCCGAAGAAAATGGACAAGATTGATCTATTAGCGGTTACAACACAATGGAAACCGTATCGAACCGTAGCCGTGATGATGCTCTGGCATTATTACCTGGAAGAAAGGAAAGCTGGTTTAACAAAAAAGCCCGTCCGGCAAGGGCAAGAAAAGAAATCTTGTCTAAACCGTACGGGCATTTCAGTTTGTATTTATTAAAAAGAACCAGGCTTTTCAGCGAACCCTGAATATCGTTAAAACAACGATCTCCAATTTAATTAGTCACCTTAATCTGTAAGCTATCCGGTACTACAATACCACTAATCGTCGATGAATTATATTTGATCGTATAATTTCCAGCTTTAGTAATGGCGTAGGCATCTACAAGGTTAAAATCAGCACTAGTACTGTCGCCGGCATTTAATTTTTTGTAACTATCGGCCGGAGGTGGCATTACGCGTTTCGCCATCGCGCCTTTGTAATCTATGGGGGTGTAATCATCCATCGCCACATCCAGATACTTGCTCATCAGCCGCTCAAATGGCGTGTGCCAGATACAAAACTTAGTAACGGTATCGGTATTGTTGTATACGGTAAACCTCATGTTGATCGGTCCGCCGAGTTTAGGCACACCAATTACAGTGAGTTTTCCAAGAATCGGATCTGCTTTTTTTTCTGCGGCTGCCTGCGATACCAGTGTTGTATCGGTGTTGCCGCCCGCTGCTGCTTTCTTTTTTGAAGAACTGCAAGCGGTAAATAAAGCCAGCCCGAGGCCAGCCACAATCATTATTTTTTTCATTATTTATCAATTAACTTTTATCTGTTCCTGTTTTGGTTTCTACGGGTTTCTTTTTTCTAAATGCCGGGAAGGTCATTGGACTTCTCGACGGGCGTTCATCTCCTAATAAAACTCCCCATTGTTTAAATGACTCTGTACGGTCGAAAATAATTTTCAATACCGCCACAATTGGGAGGGCGAGGAACATACCGGATACACCAGCAATGCTTCCGCCAATAAACACCCCGAGAATCGCGAATAAGGCATTAATTTTAACTTTAGAACCTACAATTCTCGGCATTAAAATATTATTATCCAAAAACTGAACGAACGCGATAACACCCAAAACGGTGATGACCGGCCATAATTCCTGAGAAGAAGTTAGGGTTAAAAGTACACCAATTAAATTACCAATCAAGGCGCCAACATAAGGGATTAAATTTAAAATGGCGAAAATTACCCCAATTAACAAGGCATGTTTAATTCCAATCAGCATCAGGATACCACCAAGTAAAATGGTCATGTAAGTAATTTGAATCAGTAAGCCAATCAGGTAACTTTTAATAATAGATTCCGTTTCATAGATGGCATCTTTCACTTTCGCGTGGTCATCTGTGCGAAACCACATAAAGATAAATCTGAGCAGAATATCCTTGTAAAATAACATCAGGTAAATGTAAATCGGCAATAGACCAATAAATACGAATATACCACTTAAAGTAACGGCAGCACCACCCGCTAAAGATGTACCCATGTTCATTAAATCGTCGCTCTTACCCTGTATAAAGGCTTTTTGCTGCTTATCATCATAATGGGTAATTCTGCTCACCCATTCACTGAGCGAGTTGATGTGTTGGGTAACATTGGCTTTAATCTGCGGAAAATCCTGCACCAGCATGCCAATTTGATTGGAGAAAAACCAAACCACCAGCGCAACAAATAGTGCAACCAGTAAGATGGGTAAAATGATCGACAGGGTTTCCGGAACCTTTTTTCTTTTAAGGAAGCGATATACCGGCAGGAGCATAATACTAATGAAAAAGGCCATCAGCATCGGCATAATAATGTCTTTTGCAACCACCATAACCGTTACCAGCGCCATCAGGCCCAGCAGTTCTATTGATCGCCTTACCGTTAGCGGAAAATTATTTGTCATATATAGTTTATTGGATTGATTTCTAAACACGCGCTGAAAGGAAATGTTTTTGAGATTAAGATAAATGTTCATCAGGCATACTATGGCAAGGCTTTTTCTTTTTTAAGGCGCTTGGTATCAATCGTATGGACTAGCCATTCAGGGGAGATTTCCGCTTACCGCTATTGCATCCGGGTCAACATTTTAAACCAGCGTTGAAAAATTACTTCTCATCCACGATAAAACCGTTTATAAGCCTTAATTTTATGCTTTTCGAATTTGAACATGAACGATCAAGATACCATCATTGCCTTATCTACCCCTTCGGGATCTGGCGCAATAGGCGTTATTCGCTTATCCGGACCAGATGCCATTTCACTTGCCAACTCGGTTTTTGCAGGAAAAGATTTAACGCAGCAAGCCTCGCACACGCTTCATTTTGGCTTGATTAAGGATGGCGATCAGATTGTTGACGAGGTAGTAGCCGGATTATTTGTTGCACCGAAATCGTACACGAAAGAACATGTGGTCGAGATTTCCTGCCACGGTTCAAACTATATTATTCAGCAAATTATTAACCTTTTAATCAGCAAAGGCGCCCGGGCAGCTAAGCCGGGAGAATTTACCTTGCGTGCATTCCTCAACGGTGCGTTTGATTTAAGTCAGGCCGAAGCCGTAGCCGATTTAATCGCTTCCAATTCAAAAGCCTCTCATGATGTGGCGATGCAGCAAATGCGTGGTGGTTTTGCTACAGAACTGAAGGCTTTAAGAGAGCAGCTGATTCATTTTGCTTCGATGATAGAACTGGAACTGGATTTCGCCGAAGAGGATGTAGAATTCGCCAACCGTGAGCAACTTACCACACTGGTAAATAAAATTAACCACGTACTGCGAAGATTAATTTCTTCTTTTGAGATGGGGAACGTGATTAAAAACGGGGTTCCCATTGTCATTGCAGGGAAACCAAATGTCGGTAAATCCACACTTTTGAATGCCCTGTTAAATGAAGAACGGGCAATTGTTTCTGATATCGCCGGCACGACCCGCGATACCATTGAAGATGAACTGACCATCGGCGGGATCGTGTTCCGTTTTATTGATACCGCCGGAATCCGCGATACGGCAGATATTATTGAGGCCCTGGGCGTAGAACGTACCCTGGAGAAAATGAAACAGGCCAAACTGATCATTTACATGGCTGATGCTGCACAAACCACTGCCGAAATTGAAGAACAGGTGAGGGGATTGAAACAGCTCGAAATTCCTTATTTAATTTTGCTGAACAAGGCAGATCTGATTGCTTCTGAACAAAGAAAAGCTTTCGAAGCTTTAGATGTCGTTTTCTTATCAGCGAGGGAAAAGGTTGGCATTGATGAACTGAAAAATACCTTGTTAGAACAGGTCAACCTGCATCACATCAATACCAGCGAAACCCTGGTGACGAATATCCGCCATGTAGAAGCGCTAAAACAAACAGAAAATGCGCTGCAACGCGTGCTGGATAATGTAGACAACCCGGTAACTTCCGATTTCCTGGCGATGGATATTAAGCAGGCGCTCCATTATCTGGGTGAGATTACCGGTACCGTGACTACGGATGATTTGCTGGAGAATATTTTTACGAAGTTTTGTATTGGTAAATAGCTAGGACAATTCAGGCAAAATAACGACAAGTTATGGCAACTAAATCGCTAATTATTAATTGATTAGCGATTTTTTTTTATTTTCGATTTTTTGCTATTTAGCACTGTTTTGTATAATTTTGGTACATATTTGGTTACGTTTTAAGAATTTCTATTTTATGTCTGCCTTGTATGCTTAATGTGAGAAAATAGTCAACAAAATGATATAAAAGAATATAAAATGATATAGAACAATACACTTTTGGGGAATTTATGTCTAGTAAAATCAGGATAAAAAGAGTTTGTGCTCAATGCCATCAAGACTTTGTTGCAAGAACAACGGTGACGAAATTTTGCAGTCATGATTGTAACAGACGATACTACAAAGCCGTTTACAAAGCTGAGAAAATTAATCAAAGCGAGCTTGAGACTATAGGGTTTAAGCAAACTATACGGTTAATGGAAGTGGAAAAAGATTTTCTGAGTGTAGCTGAAACTGCAGTTATGCTAGGCTGCTCAAAAGCAGCAATATATAAGATGATCAAGTTTGAGAGATTGAAATCGGTTAACTTTCTTGGAAATCTGATTAGAATTCGACGGCAGGATATATTGGACAAGTTTGATGCACCTTCCCCAGTTCCCGAAAACGTAATAACAAAAATCAAAGAAGGGCCATTACAGGATACTCAGAAGGTAACTGATCGTGCGGATTTTTATGGGATTGAGGAACTTATGCTTCTGTTCAACAAAAGCAGAACTGCAATATACACAGCTTTTGCACGAGCCCATGTTTCTAAAATTAAGATTGGAAAAGAAGTTTACTTTGAAAAAAAGGCATCAGATAAACTATTAAGAAAATATCGAGAACCGAAGCAGTCTGACCTTGAGAAAGAACGGTTAAATAATCAAAAACTTTCCCAGCAAGGTTTAAAGGCCTCTCAGTGTTATTCAATTGATGAATGTGTGAAAATGTTCGGAAAGGATAGGTCTTTACTGTATGGAATCTTTAACAGACGCTTAGTGCCTAAGATTAGGGACGGGCATAATGTGCTCTTATCAAAGAATGCAATAGATAGACTTTATAAAACGTTTAAGAAAGAAGGCAAAATTTAGCTCAATGGAGAGTAAGTGATTGATAAGTAAAATGAATTAATATTTGTAATTTAATTTTTTTAGCCATGTCTAAAGTAAAAATTCGCAAGAGGCCACTGAAGGATAATAGGCATTCCATATATCTGGATTACTATCCGCCTTTGAGGCATCCCAAAACCGGGAAACTGATAAGAAGAGAAAATCTTAAGCTCTATCTTTATGATAAGCCGAAAAATGATTACCATAAAAAGCATAACAAAGAGACTTTACTCTTGGCAGAACATGTTAGGTGTAATCGTCAACTAGATGTTCAAAATAGAAGATTTGGGTTTCTCTCGGATGATGCTAGGGATGCGGATTTCATTGAGTTCTTCACAGAATTCAATAGAAAGAAACAAACTTCTTTGTCTGATCAGGCGGCAATGTCCGTAAAATACTTTCAGGCTTTTGCAGGAGAAACGATTAAATTCAGTGATTTGGACGAGTTTTTTTGTGAGGATTATAAATACTTTCTGCTAAGCGGTCCAGGAATAAGCAGGAGGGGGCGTCCGATAAGTCGAAACACTGCTGTGAGCTATTTTGCAAAGTTTAGAACTGCATTGAAAGAAGTTTACAGAAGGAACCTGATCACAGAAAATCTATATTCCAAAATAGATCCTATTGATCCAAAAGAAACACATCGGGAGCGTCTTGAAATTGAGGAACTGCAATTATTGGTAAAAACACCTGCGAAATCGGACTTGATGAAACGAGCATGTTTGTTTTCAGCATTAACTGGCTTGAGGTTCTCCGATGTTCAAACACTAACATGGAATGAGGTGAGAGGCTATAAAGGAAAATACAGTCTTCAGTATTTCCAAGAGAAAACAGATGGTGCGGAGACACTGCCAATACCGGATCAGGCTGTGGAGCTTATGGGCGTGAAGAAAAAAGATGGGGGTTTGGTGTTTTACGGTTTGGTGTATCATCAGCTAAAGGATTTTTTAAGGAAATGGCTTAATGATGCCGGGATCAACAAAAACATTACCTTTCATAGTTTTCGACATACCTATGCCACTTTACAAATAGAGATGGGTACTGATCTATATACGGTGTCGAAAATGTTGGGACATAGAAGTATCAAAACAACGGAAATTTATGCAAAGGTGGTGGATAAGAAAAAAATTGAAGCCACCAGGATGATTAATCTCGAATTGTAGTAACACCAAAACCGAAATCCACCTAAATTCCAAGGCTGTGTTTTAATTAGCTTGTTTAACTGCCAAAACGTTTTCTATATTCTTTCATTTTTGTTTGGGCGTCATTTAACAGTTCATTCTGGGTTTTGAGTTTGGAAGCACTTATCCATTCCATTAGTTTTAATTTTGAGAAATACAATCTTCGGCCAGGCTTACTGACGGGAATCTCTCTGCGGCTGACTTTAGTGTATATTGCGGGTACGGACATTTTGAGAAATGCCGCTGCCTCCTGAACATTAAGCAGTTCCGACTCAACAGTTCCAATCTGTTGAAGATTCTTTATCATCACCTCCAAACGTTCAACCTTATTTAAAATCTCTGTTACAACCGCCGGCATATTTTCAAAGCTCACTTTTTCCATTACTCAATTATTAAGTGGTACATATTTGCTTCAAGAATCAAGATTTTTTTTTAGAGTATTTAGGTATACCTATCGTGATTACGTTTGATTTTTTTTTTACAATCGCGATCCCAAAAATTTAAGAGAAATAAAATATGAGTTATTCAAATGAGGTAAGACCAGTAAAAATTTTAAACATTCCTTCATTAAAGGAACTAAACAAAAGCCTTTATCTTACCAGAAACACCGACGCTGAATTTTTTAGCAAAAAAAGACCGTAAAATAACAGTGGCCGTTTTACCTTCTCCTTAGCTAAATCAGATCTAAACATCCAGCCCGTGATACGGCAGGTGATCTGTAACAATAAAGGAAAAAGCTGCAACAATTACCTGTCATTTGTGATTGAACCTAAAATAAAATCTATCGGGATTGTGGTCATTATGATTAAGCTGGAGAACCAACAAACTCTTCTCTGCAATGTGAAAATTCTTCCATTCAGCAGCCTTAGCGATATAGCTGAACCAAAAAACGTTGCTCAACTTCTTATGGTAAATCTTGAAAAATCCAAACGCATTATGAAAACGGATATTAAGATTGTCTCATCTGAGACAGGAGAAGCCTTCTATGCAGCTATAACTATACCCAACTTTATCTCTTACGTATTCGTTTTTGATAGAAAGTGCATATTGGTTTTGTACCTTATTAAGCTTAATTGTCGAATTTTTGATGGGTGTTGTTCTTTTGGGTTTAACGCCAGTATAAGTTAAATTAATCTCATTTAAAACTAGATTATAAGTGTAATTTCCGCCAACGGTCTCGGTGGAATACATGCCTGCCGAATAATAATTAGTGGCTTCAAATTTTCCATTGTTGTGAAAGTTATAAATGGTACCAAACTTTACTGCTCCCTCAGAAATATCTTGTGTAATTGCCCAGCATTGGTTTGGCAAAAAAAACTTTTTGATGGGGCTGTGCCATCACGTCTGTGAAACAAAATAGTAGCAATAAGTATCTCATTTTTTTATACGATGACGAGTGAACTTTAACTTTGTCAATATTTGATGTTAAAATAAAATAAAGGAACTGATCAAATTAATTTCTTCATAAAAGCATCAATAAAAATGAAAATAGGAGAGCGGCGAACATCAATCTGGCAAATATTTTCTGTTTATATCGATAATGACAAATCAAATTTAAAACCACTAATGTAAAACCGCAGATTACAAGAAAAATCTGGATGAATAGGCTTGGTTTAGTGATGCAATAGTATAAATCTATTAGTGTATGCTTACCATTAAAACCTATATAGGTTGTTTTTTCATAGGTGTTAACAAACAGCAAATCATCTTTTAAAATTTTAAAGAAAACTGGTTTTCTATCATAAACAATAGCTGGTTTTAACAAGCTCAACAGGCCATTTCCTTTGTTCTGAAAGGTGCTTTTGTATCCGTTTAAATTTAATCTATAATAGGGAATCCGGTTGGAAGATTTATTTACTTCGCTTAAAATACCTTGAATTGTTACCAATCGGTTATGTTGAATCAGCATGGTAATGGGCAGAAACGTCAAGCCTATAAATGAAAAAATTAGCGTAAAGGTTTTTAGGTTTGATTTCATCTTTAACAAATTTTAATTTCTTCCTCTATTTTTATTATAAAGCGCAATGCACTTGTCTTGATAATCAAAGTTTATCAGATCGCTAAAAGTGTCCAAGTATGTTTTTGGAAACACCATTTCAGCATTAATGAATTTCTTCACAACTTTGCCCTTAACTTCGGTCTCAATTACACCTACATATTTATTGGTCAATAAGTTCACGCTCGATTCGTAAAGTCTTTGGTTAGGATCATCTCTTCCCAAAATATCGTCGCTTCTGCGCATTTTTACCAATTGCATTTTCTTAGCGGTTTTATTGTATTCAAAAACACTTATAAAACCCGAGCGATCATAATCGTTCCAAAACTCAAAACCTTTTGTAGTTGCCACCAACGTATTACCGAAATTGAGGTGTGTGATTTCTTTGCTTTCAACGCGTTTATATTTTTGTGTAGATAGCCAAAGCATCAAAATGTCTTTATCGCTATCTATAAATACACTGTCTTTTTTTCCATCTCCGTCGAAATCTTTTACAATTTTACGGGTGGATTGTGCAGATGCTAGATTTGCGATAAGGAAGAAAGAGAAGATCAAATAGTATTTCATTTTTATTTAATTAATTAATATTTGGGCGTTTCCGCCAGCTGGCAAACGGGCTTTCCACTTTATTTCCGAAGAAAGATGGGGAGAGATGTCGTTTCTATACCTAACGCAACCTTCAACGCGGTAAACCACTCAGTCTGGTTCTAATTGTATTTAAAAGCGGAAATTAAAATTCAGTACAAGATTCTCGTAGTGTTGTTATTTAATTCGTTGCAGTTCCTTGTCTTTATATTCATATCTGATATTGTTATTACTTTAAATAATTGTAAAGGTCTTTCAAGTCCATAATATTGTATAATTATTGCTTAACAAACACACGCCCTTTTCCGGTATTGTCCATAAAGTACTCCTCACACAATAGCGTATTTTCGTCTATAAAATCAATATATAATTTAGTTTTTGTGCTCATGCAAGTCAACTCACATTTAATGTGCTTTTTGCCGTTTTCAACGGTGTAATGACCATTCCAAATCTCATTTTCTTTTGACTCTTGCCAGTTTGCCATCCCTCTGTTAAAGGTAACTCTGTTCGTTATTTTCACTTCATTGTGAGAAATAAATTCTAGAAACTGATAATAGATAATACCGAAAATACTTCCTCCATTGTGAATGTCGGTTTCCGCTAAAGGTCCCGAAATAAATATTTTTCCTAAAACTTGGTTCATCATGTTAATTTAGTTTGCTTGTAGCGAAAATGTATAGATTATGACTTTAAACCTTTTTTTATTTTAGATGTACAAATCTTGTAAACTGATTTCCAATTTATTTTAGTAATTCAACCATTTCTTTAAAATTGTTCTCCTTTGCAAATTCAATCGGCAATTTGCCATAATAAATGTCATCACCACAATCAAAAGTTTCGGGTTTGTTTCTATCCACACCTTTTTTTAGTAGGTATTTAACCATTTCAATATTATTGGTTTTTATGGCGATTATTAATGCCGTTTTTCCATCACAATCGTTAAATTCTAAATCATCTTTTGTCAACCTCAATGCATTTAATACTGTATAATCCGATTTTCTTACAGCTTCATGAAATACCCATAATTTCCCGCTAACGTCTCCGATATTTGGGTTTGCACCACTCATCAACAAATATTTTGCACCATCATAAAAATGGTAAAAACCGGCTTTGTTAAATGCACCATTATTTTTAAACTTGGCGCCTTTTTCAACTAAATATTTTAATATTGCTAACCTTTTATGTTCCGAAGCACCTAAAATAAATTCGTCTTTTTTATCCTCCATATTTGCACCTCCATCTATAAACAGCTTCGCTAATTGTAAATTATCTGCTGTCCGAATTACCGCATCTAGTGGTCTAATCTTATTTTTAGGTTGAAAGTTTACCGGAAATTTTGTTGCTAACATATCGCTTACCATTTTAGTGTTATTGGCGGAAATGGCGTCATAAAATTCATCAACAATTTGCCATGTTGGTTCTGAATATTTTCCCTGATCTGTTTGAGCGATGACTGGATGTGCAACATCCAATGTTTCCCTTTCCACTTTGCGCTTTTCTTTAACTTTCTGTTCACAAGATGATAGAGAGGAGGCAATAATTATTAAAAATATCAACACCTTTAAATTTAGTTTTTTCATGGATTTTAGTCTGATAATATTACTAATCGGGTATGTTTTTCTCAAAGTAATCCATTATGGATTCTTGGAAATCTTTAAGATTTTGTATTTCCGTTTTTATCATTTTCCCTTTACTATAAATTTCGTAATGCCCATTTTCACGTTCTTTCGAAGTCCAAATAATTCCGTTTTCAATCTTTCCAGCTCCATTTGTTTTTAAGTATGCTTTCATTAAAGGTTGAGTTTGTTCCGCATAGCTACCTGAATAAATTTTTAACAGCGCATCTTCCTGAGAAAAAAAATCTGCTATGGAATTAAAAACAGAATCTATTTCATTCAAATCTGCAGGAATGGTAAGTCGGGCAAAAAGCTTATAAGTTTTATCCATCCTAAAACCTTCGGTATTTTCAGACAGCGATTTACCAACGTAACTCGAAGTTTTGCCATCAACCATTGTGCTCGAAATCTGACTGTTTTTTGGCAAGTTATTGAAGTTAAAATTAATCACTTCGATAGAAGAAATTAATTTTTCATCATAGAATAGCTTCCTAACTAACAACTTATTTTTAATCTCGATTTTGATAATGGCATTTGGTTCCTGCGCATTGGAAATCACGATTTGATTATTCTCTTTACTAAACGTCAACGCATTTCCATAGTTTACCGCATACATTTGTACCAATAAACTTTCCAGTTTTTCGCCCTTATACTTTTTAATTGTCTCTCCACTTTCAATCTTAACGGTTATTTCATGTTGGATTTGTGCAAAAGATGAAGCGCTCATAAATAGTAAAATAGAGAAAAGTAAGTATTTAATGTTGAGTTTATTTCTCATAATTGTTTGTTTAAATGCATTTTCTTATAAACGGTTATCTTGTTTTCCATTGATTTCTTTTAATTACTTGTTCTTCTTGCGCTGGATGTAATAATTTCAGCAACAAAAACGCCATTGCTGTTTTTGTAAATTGCCACTAATCTAGTTGCTATTCCTTCTTGAAAATCTCTCTTGATTTCAAGAACATATTTATCATCTTGCTTTTTTACACTTACAATTTCGTCGTAATTTCCGTCATCAGCCTTAAGTTCAAAATATGGATAATCATCATACACATATTTGTTTTTTACCATTTTCACAAGTCCTTTGTATTGTGCGTTTTTTTCAGCAAAAACAACCGGACTTTGGGGTTGGCATCCCGTTAAACCATTATCATCTGCAACACCGATACCGTAAAATTTGGTAGGCGTAAACGAAAGTTCATTATCATCTATATCGAAAACTTTAGTTTGTTCATCATGTGTTAGTTCGTAAACTTTTCTTCCGTCTACATAACCTTCCACATCCTTAAATTTTATTTTAACATATTTAAATTCCTGGCAATATTCGTCTGTGGGTTTTGCTTTAAAATAATCTTCACTCAGTCCTAAAACCTGAACAATTTGTTCTTTCAAAAATGAAATATCTTTAATTTCATTTAGATGTTCGTCCAACAGTTTAATGTTTTCGCCCAATAAAACCCCTCTGGTATTGGCTTTTTTAAACAAAATATTTTTAGTGGATTTAACAACACTATCCATGACTGAAGCTTTAACAGATTCAGATTGCTTTACTCCCGATTTATTGCTGTTTTGCTGGCAGGAGACAAAGAATATAATCAATACTAAATAAGTCAGTTTATTCATTTTATTTCCTCCTGTCGAATAATCAATCCTATAAATTAATTCTTGTGATTAGTTGTATGCTTCGAAACTTTGGCCACCAATTCGGTTTCCTGTTTCCTTTATAATGGGTAGAAATTTTTTGTTAAAAATTACATAATCAATTTCAAGTTTTTTTTCAGACCGCGATTCACCGCCAGAACTTACCGAATAGGTTTTCTCCATTTTGATAAGCCTGTAAATAAATTTATCGTCTTCCCAGTCTGAAATCTTTTCCCTACTAAAATCAGATTCACTTGATTTTCCAGCTTTGTATTTTGACTTTAAAAATTTTTCTAATTGATCAATTACCGGTTGCTTAAGGTCTGATTTTGATGCTGTTATTAAAACCAAATCTCCATTTTCACTTTCAATCATATCAACCTTAGGGAAGTACACATGATTTAATACAGCGATGGTATCATTTTCTTCACTCCATGCAACGGTTTTGTATGCATAGCCAAAGGTTTTTACAGGCTTTAACTTTCTACTCATCCAATCGCTTTTACTGGCGATGTACATATCGCCGGGTAAACGCTCCATTTCATCTTTAAAATAGCACAAAGTATCTTTTGCGATAAACTGATTGTCTAAAAGTTTGGAAGCTTCCTCTTTATCTATTTTTTTTGGGTCTTTAGCGAGGGTTTCATTTGTAGATTCTAATTTTGGCTTATAAAATTTAGCTACATTAAAATCTGTCGTTATCGTCGCTAGGTTTACTACTTTTTCCATTTGTGCTGAACAGGAGTGCATTGTTGGCAGAATTATAATTAAAAACAAAATTCTTGTAGATAGTTTTCTCATTTTCTTAAAGTTAATTTGATGTTAGTATTTGCCCAGTTGATGAAGACCATTTTTTTTGTTTGATATTTTCTTTTATTAGTTTGCTTATTTCTTCAAACGCTTTAGAGCTATGATAAAAGGTGTTAATTCTTCTTAAAAGTGTTCAATAATCCTTCAACTTTCCGCGTTGATTTATTATTCGTGTTTTCTAAGCGATTTATTGATGTTTAAAAGTCAATCGTTTAAACTCAAATTCTATTCCCAAAACTTCCTCTTTAATAACGTTTCAGGCTCTTTACAAACGCCGGATTTAATTTCTATTTCCAACTTAGTTTCTGTTTGTCCTAAAAGCCCAACGTAAAAAAGACACTACAGCCGTTTTGGCGTTTTTTGTAAGTAATATCTCGCTATGCTTTTCGGTAGTTTTTTCTGTCTATAAATAACTTCCCATCATATTTGTAGTTGAATATACAGATCCAATTTAAACGATAATTTTTAAAAAAAGCATGCAATGTTAAAAACCCTTCTTATCCATCTAAAATACCTGTTGGAAAGAAATTAATTTCGCAATCTTATTATTCGTAAAGTTTATGGAACTATTTGCTGAGCAAGCCAAGTTATCCGTGATTTTTGATCAAAAAGCGATGAGCTAAAAAGTGCGTCTGTAAAGGAAATAGCCAGCAATAGCATTTGGCCGTTTAATGGCAGACCTTATTTTTTTATATCTTGTAAAATAATGGAGGCTATTTCAAAAATCGTTTTTACTAACTGGTATCATGCTTTTATAGCGATGTTCCTTTTCTTCAATATTATTTATTGGGGATTCTCGCTTACTGCTAAGCTTGTTTTTCGCTATTTCGAGCGCAAAAAACAATTGATTCAGGTAGATAATCACTTTCTATATCCAGGTCAACAAAAAAAGGAAATTCTGCAATCTATGAGATCAATATTTATTTTTAGCTTACAAGGTATTGTAATACAACAGGGAATCGTAAATGGTTGGTTGCATATCTCAACGACTTTAAGTTGGTGGCTCTTACCTCAAATCATCATTCTTTTTATATGGAACGAGGTCCATTTTTATTTGAGCCATTGGTTATTACATACTAAATTTATGATGAGGAATATTCATCATGTACATCACCATTCAAAGGAACCCACCGTGTTTTCTACGTTTAGTTTCCACTGGGTAGAAGCATTTTTGCTGGGTACGGTCATATTTTTTCCATTGTTGATTTTTCCTTTTCAGCTTTGGGCGATACTTTCTTTACCGATTATGAGTTTACTTATTAATCTGATGGGTCATTCCAATTATGATCTGTTTCCTAGTCATCAACCAGAACATATGCTTAAGTTTTCCTACCGCCACAGCATGCACCACAAGCGTGGAAGAGGAAACTTAGGATTTTTATTACCGTGGCTAGATCAACTTTTTAAAACCACCGCAAAGTAGAAACAAATGACTAAAGTTTATATCACGGCAACAGGTAGTTACCTGCCTAATGAACCCGTTACAAATGACGAAATGGAAGGTTTTTTAGGGTTAATTAACGAAACTCCTTCCCGTACAAGAGCGATTTTTTTAAGAAAAAACGGAATAAAAACGAGGTTTTATGCTTTAGACCGTCAACAAAATACCACGCATAAAGCTTACGAAATGGCAGCGCTTGCTGTTAAAACTTGCATCAATAATAGTTCGCTAGACATTAATGAAATAGAGATGCTCAGTACGGCAACTACGCAAAGCGATTTGCCAGTGCCAGGTTTTGCGAGTATGGTGCATGCAGAAAGTGGGATTGGACGCTGTGGGTTGGCTTCGCACCAAAGTGTTTGTGCCGCAAGTTTAATGGCGATACAAAACGCCTATTTACAGGTGAAATCTAACACTGTTCAAAATGCAGTTTGCTGTGCAGCCGAGTTGCCCAGCAGAATGTTTAAAGCGAAGCGTTTTGAAGGTCAGCAAGCTTTTGCAAATGGCGAAACAACCTTGCCTTTAGAAACGGATTTTCTACGATGGATGCTGAGTGATGGAGCAGGAGCGATGTTATTGCAAAATGTACCGAGTAGGCAAAAAAAATCGCTTGCGATAGAATGGATAGATTTAAAATCCTTTGCGCATGCACATGAATTATGTATGTATACCGGAACGCAAAAAGAAGCTGGCGAGATTGGAAAAACATGGTTGGATTATGACAACATCAGCAAAGCAAATATTGCAGGGGCGCTAAACCTCAAACAGGATATGAGCCAAGTAGACAATATCATTAAATTGGGTATTCAGCGCTTTTTCGAATTGGTGGATGAAAATCAATTCAATCCAGATGATATTGATTGGTTGGTTTGTCATTACTCTTCCCATCATTTTAGGCCACAGATTGTAGAATTGCTTAAAAAAGGTGGTGTAGAAATACCAGCAGAAAAATGGTTTACCAATCTTTACACTACAGGTAATATTGGTTCTGCCTCTATTTTTGTGATGCTGGATGATTTAATTAAAAGTGGTAGCCTAAAGGCTGGTCAAAAAATACTGTGTATGGTGCCAGAAAGTGGCAGGTTTATCACAGGTTATATGTTACTAACGGTAACCGGCGAAAAACCTGAAGGTTCATTTACAGAAGATATAGCAGAAATTAAACCACCTGAAATTCGGGTACAGGATAAGCCGATTCAGGAATGGTTGGTGCGCCAGCTTTCTGTTGTTTGGTTCGATTTCGAACGCGGTCTGCAACAAGTGCCAATTGTGAAGAAAATCTTTAACGGGAGTTTGACATTGGAAGAATACAAACGCTTGTTGGTCAACCTTCGTCAGCAAGTAATTGATGGTTCGCAATGGATAGCAAGAGCAGCTTCTAATGTGAGTATGGAGTATTTTCCGGTTCGTTCAGCTTTTATAAAGCATTCGTCTGATGAACACAAAGATTACCAGATTTTAGAGAAAAACTACATCAATTGCGGTGGATTAGCGGACGAAATTCTGACCGGTAATAAAAATATTGGGAGCGAAGCGCTCAGCGCCTATATGTTTCATCGGGCAAGTCAGCCAAACCCATTTGATTTATTGGGTGGCATGTTTATTATTGAAGGATTGGGCAACAGGGTTTCTGGAAAGTGGGGCAGGGCAATTCAGCAACAACTTAATTTAGATAAAGATCAGGTTTCATTTTTTATCTACCACGAATCTAGTGACAGCAACGATAATCATTTTGAACGGTTTGAGCAGGCCATCCAATCAGAATTGCTGACCAAAGAAATGGCGGAAAAGATAGTGAAAACAGCGAAGGTAGTAGCTAAGCTTTACACGCTTCAATTACAAGAACTAGACAATTTTTAAAGACGATATTGCATGTTGCATAAAAAAGAATATTTCGAAAACATGGTGAACGAGCCGAGAAACCCCAGCCATTGGCATGCGATGTTTCTTGATAAAAGCGTTCCCTTCAATGCAGATGCTAAAGCTGCCTTTTTGTACGATTCTTCTACCAAAAGTAGGCAGTTTCTTTATCCAGTGGCAAAAATGTTTGCAAGACTTTCTATTGTGCTGATGCAATTTTTTAAGATTTTCATTCCAAACTTAATCAATGCGCCAAAAATGCTGCATAAAAGTTTGTTTTGGGGCATGAAGTATTTTATCACGCCAGAAGCAAACTTTATTATTCTTCGGCATTTTTACCTCGGTTCAGAAGTGCTTCGCTTTATCAAAGACAATGTGGATGGGGCGGAAGATATTCCAATGAATCCCCTGAAGCCTTTAGGGGTTACTGATGTAAAAGACAATCTTTTTTTGGAGCATGACCTTAACCTTTACAATTTCATCATCAACCTCAACAAGGCGATGGAAGAGAAGGGTTTAAAAATAACGAAAAAAGAAAGCCCAGATTTTAGTGCGATTACTGCAGGCGAAATTCCATTTAGAGAGTTTAGAGACGGGTGGACAAATTTCATCGATTTAGGTACTGCAATAGAAATTTTCACTCCAGTATATCAGTTTTATCTTACAGATAATGATTTTTGGAGAGCAACCAATTCTTTACAGCTTGATGAAGTAATAGGGATTTATGCGGCAACTATTATGGATTGTCCCGAGAAACTTACGGCGCTAAATAATAAACACCCCATGATTCCGCTACCTACTGCGGGCGCTGCTTTCAGGCTTTTGCTACACGGATTTTCAACAGAAGTTTTGCATGCATTATTGGTACAAGGAAAGCTGGCACAGATGGAAAGCACTTAGTGTAGAAGGCTTTTAATTTTGCTGATTACAAGGTGTCTAACTCCACGTTTTATCCAGATAACTTACATCAATCATCTGATAAATGTGTTGTATGGTTATTCTAAAAAGCTTATTTTCCAATAAATTTATAAGCCTTGTTTGTCCTGGAGAAATTTATCACAAAAGAAAACGATCAGATTTAATAAATTATTTGCATTTACGGCACTTCTAACCTGTTTAAACTTCAATTTTGCTATGGCGCAAAAAACAATTGCAGGTGTTTATCGCCAAAGTACCGGAAACCCCGAGGGAGGCAATACTTTCTTTATTTTTGATGACCATAAATTTGTGGTCGCATTTTTTGGTGGTGTGATAGCCGGAACTTGGATCATCGAAAATGATAAAGTAGATTTTAAGCCATTCGCTATCGAGCATCAATTCTATGTCTATAGCAGACACAATAAAGATTTAGCAGACAGTAGTCGGATTCATTTTAAACATTTTGATGAAGCACCAACTTTTTTGGGTTTTGACCAAAAGGAAATTGAAAAACCGTTATTGCAAAGTGTTTTTAACCCAAGTCCCAATTGTGTAGATTATCCTTCTGTAGCGAAGTTTAAGAAAGTATCCGATCAGTTGTTATTTTCTGACCAACCTTATCATAATGATGATAGTAACCTGCAAATTAAGAGAAATGTGTACACTTTTGAAAATGTAGAAAAGTACAACGATTTCATTGCCTATTACCGAAAAGGGGATATTGACAAAGGACCATTCTCTGCTCGGGTAACAGATGGAAAGCTCTTCTTCGGACATAGTGAAAAAGGGTCGGAAAAACATACTTTACCTACTGAAGGAGAAGATTTCGAGTTTATCAAAAAGTTTTTAGAGGCTCCACAAACTACCGAAAAAGTTTTTTGCAACCCTTTTTACAACCAAACTACTGTAGATGCGAGTGACAAGGACAACTGGAAGTTTAACGAAAGCAAAAATGCATTTATCAATTTCCAGAATTATGTTGAAGGAGAAGAAAACAAGCCAGATGAACAAGACGCTTACAATAAAATGAATATTGTTTATCAGTTTGACCTTTTAAAATTGGCAGAGAAAAAAATCATTCCTTTTTCAATCAACACCAAATCGCTTTTTATCGCTATATGCGATCAGCATTGAAGCATTTTTTTAACGAATAAGTATTAAATCCTTTCGGATAATTAAGTATATCAATCGAATAGTGATTTATTAAAAAAAACCTTGCATAACGTGTAACTTAGTGATACAGTAATTTTGATAAAAAAATGAGAGAAGAATTAGCCAAACGGTTTTTTATCAGACTACTCATTGGTGCAGTGCCAATGGTGTTTTTCGCAATAGCATTATTCGCCACAGGTGAAAGTGGAAACAGTGGAATGTCGCCAGATATTGGCAAATTTATTCCCGTTGCACTAATTTTTATTTGGGGAGCTTTCCTAATCATTGAAGGACTTAACCATTTCATAAAAAGCAGAAACAGTTACGGCTTTTGCAGTATTGGTGCTGCTGTTATTTTAGGTGCAGTATTTATATTATTAATGTATTTAGAACATATAACTTAAAAAATCTATTGTTAAATTTAATAAACTTAAACGCAAAAAACTGTAAGAAAATTAACTATCAGTAAAGTTTAACTTTTAGGAACTAGTGTTGATAAACAACTATGAAACCATCATGATTTTGCCAATCACAAACACGAATGAATAAACCGAGCTTGCGAGTTCTTGAACACTAAAGCATTATAGAAACTTGTGAAAAAATCATGATTGCTTCATAACCATTGAAAATAATTTTATACCTATGAAAAAACTTTTTTTGATGTTCTTATTTATTGTTTCCAACCAGGTGTTAAAAGCTAGTGAATGTTACGATTACCATACCACCAGAAGCACAAAATTGGTGACTAAAAGCGGGCACCTATATTTCCAATTTACAGAGAAAGACCCTAATGGTTTTACCTATGTTAAGCAAAATAACAGGTTAATAAAAGGTATCGATATAGCGAGCTACACACTTTATGGCGAAGATGAAGGTATTTTTGTGTTCGCAGATAAAGCAGGGGTCTATACCTTGGCAAAAGATGAGCAATATGAGGGAGATTTGGCCAAGTTTTATAAAATATTAAACGCCAACGAAGCCACAAAAAATATAAATGGCAGGTTGTTTTTAATTAATGGGAAATGGAACTATATATACAATTGGCAAAATAAGATTACAAAAATTTTAATGCCAGATTTGCCTGTAAGCACAGTCAATATTAAATCGTGGGCAAGTGGTTTTTATTTAAAGGATCATAAAAATGTATATGCCATAAAGCTAGATTTAAACGATGCTAAGAAATACGAGCTTACCATCTTGCCGGGTCTATTGCCCGCAGAAACAGTACATTACAGCTGTTTCGCACAATTAAACGAAGATTATTTGGCAGATAAAAACACCATGATCAAAATCAGTACAGATGGCTATTTTGAAGATATCACTCCCCAATTTTTAGCGTTAGGTTTTAATAAGGACTATAATGCGATGAAGTTAATAGATGGAAGTATTCCGCTCTGGCAAACAGGTAATTTGATGTTAAAGAAAAGAGACGGCGCATCCTCTACGCGTAAAAATCCACAAAATGGAGAAGACATTGAGGTGGATTATGCCTATTCATCAGCAAAGTTGTTAAAACCTTTGGCTGGTAAAAATAATTACTTGTTTTTTAGAAACAATATCTACCCGATATGGGATGATAACTTTAGTCTTCCTGCCAAAATAATAGTAAGTGCTAACGAATTGACTGCTGTAGAAGGAAAACTATTTAAAGGAAAAGATTTCTATTATATGGGCAACACCGATAATTATCGATTGGCAAGCACAACCATCCCAGCTGATGCAAAATTTTACCCAACAGTAGATAGTTATAATCGGCAATTGCCAAAAGCTTTGACAAGCGATGACTTTTTTTACGTCGTCGGAGAACGGTCTGATGTTAAATTTGCAGATAAAATAGCTTTAACAAGTAAGGTGGTCAAACAATTGGGTTGCTACTATTTGTTAAATCATTCACTTTTTGACGGAACTAAATCTTATTCAATTAATGCAGATGAGGAAACATTAAGTTATCTAGGCTCTTTTGTTGAAGTACTCAACTCCTGCTCGGGAGATATGCCAAACAGTGCACCAGTGGAGGTGGTTTATCATCATTTTTTTAAAGATGAAAATGCGGTTTATTACATTAATGATAAGGTGAAGAAATGGCAGAAGATACAGACTGCTATTGTAAATCATTACAAAGCAGATGATTATGAGGCTTTGCAAACACTTTATAAAATTAAAGATGTAAAAGGTTCGGTAAAAACAAAGCGTGATAACCAAACGAATTATGCGGTTATAGTGATCAGCTTTTTAGGATTAATTGCCCTTTCTTTTATATTATACAAAAAGTTCAAAAAATGAAATGATTAATGATAACTCAAAAATTATAAAATGAAAATATTAAGCACAATGATCCTATCGTTGATGACTTTTTTAGCATACGGACAAAATTATGCCGTTTTAAAGCTTACTGAAAGAAAAGAAAACGTGATGGCAAGTGCTATCGACGTAAGTTGGAAAGCTAAAGAGAAGGCCAGCGAATTTACCCTGGAGTTTGCCAATGATGCTGAGATTTTAACAATCCTATCCAAAAAAGAATTTAACGCTAATGATACTTTGAAATTTGACCTAGATTTTGATCACAAAACGGATACTGTAATTTTTGATCTGGTTAAAGCCATCATTATATGTAAACTATCCACTCAGAATTTTACGAGCGTACAAAGTCAAGAGCTCGCCTTCGAAGAACCCCAATCACATATTCGTGAGTCTGCGGGTGGATTTACCTATAGCGTTCCATGGATGCGAGCTGGATATCATGCGGATTTCGCTTACAATAAAATTGATAAAAAAGTTCAGTTGGTGGCAATGGACCGGTATGAATTTGGGCCCGCTAATAATGACGGAAGTGGAGAATCAAGTATAGATTTGCTTACCAATGACTATGTAGGAGATTGGAATTACTACGACTTAGTGAATGAGGAACTGGTTAAAATACCTACCATCAAAAGGAAAATGATTTTTCCGAAAACGTATCTGAATAACTTTGATGATACAATTCCCTATGATTATTCGGCAAAATGTGCCGACATCTTTAATCAGGAAAAAACTAAATTAATTAACGCAAATGCTTTAAAAAAAGAAAAGTATGCATGGAAAAACTATTATCCTTTTGCCAATAAAAATTATATCGTTTCGATAAAACAAACAAAAGATGATGCAAACAGTGAAATTTATTTTGTAGAGAAGACGGCCAATTCAACCAAGCTCATCTGGAAAGAACCGATAATCATTAATCAACCAACAAGCAGTGTGGCCTACGAGGATTTTAATGATGATGGGATAAAAGATTTACTTGTTTTTTCTACAACAGGCGCCCGTGGTAGTAATGAGTTTTATTATTTGTATTTGGTTGATGAGAAGAAGAATACGCTAACTAAAGTTCAAGACTTTGAGACTATTGTTAATCCAAGCTACGACGAAAAATATCGAGTAATTATAGCTTATGGTTATTCTGGGATTAATAATTACAGCATTTATAAAATTTCGGCAAGTAGCAAAGCAGTTCAAATAGGAGAAAGTTTTGAAGACGATTTTGACGAAAATCCAATGCAACTGAATCAAAAAATCGAAAGGATTTTAAAGAACAAAACATCATTTAAAATGAAGAAGAAAAGACAGGGAAAATAGTGTTGCTGCACTTTTTAAAGATTTGTAAAAAAATATTGAGCTAATTTGATGAAATGAAAAAAATAAGTCAAAAATACTGCCTATTGATATTCTTTTTTATGGTATTTCTAATAAATGCAAGTGCTCAACAGGCTAAAAGTACAAGTATTGGCTATGTAGACAATTACGCAAATCTGCCGAAAATTAAGTTTGAACAAAGTAATGAAACGGAATACAATCGATATAAAAAGGTTAGTAATTTGGTTAAGGCTAAAGTTGAAGAAAATAAAACTCACTTTACGCTTCCAACAAAATTCAAAAAAATAAAGCTTAAAAAAACCAATCAGGAACAAAATGATTTTGATGGTTATGAGTACTTAGGATATTATCAGAGGCTAAAAATGTATGCTTTTACCGAAAATTCTAGTGCCGAAAATTTAACTTTTTCTTCTTTTGGCTTATTAGATAGCTTAACTGCCCATTATTATAGCATCATCTCTATTGGTGATGGTGCTGTTGAAAACCCAATTCCATCTGTAAACAGTAAGTATTTGGTTTATTATTACAACTTGGCTTATAAGGCAAATAGTTGCTTTATAGGTTTGTTAAAAGTAAACATTGAGGGCAAACCAGAACAACGTTTGAAAGAAAAAATGAGCTTTGAGACGGATAATTTCGCAGTTGAAGAAATTAAATGGGTAAATGATCAATGTTTCATGGTAAAAACTTATCAAACAAATAAGGTGGGAGATCAGCGTGTAAAAACATTTACTTATTACAAAGCCAATGTCGAATAACAAAATGAGGCTACCAAAACTTTAAGCTTTTATACTTTTAGCAGCAGATTTTTAATAAAACCGAATAACCTCCAAAAATCAATAGCTAATTAGCTTTAACAAACGTTTAATAAAAAAAGAAAAACACCCTAATTATTGTTGTTATATTCGATTAGAAACTTTATCCAATGAAATTTAAGTTCATCTTTTATTTATTGCTGATTTTTGTGTCTGCCGAAGCATTTGCGCAAAACAAAAGCATTTATGAAAAAGCGGTAGATTCTTTTATTCAAACAGGTCAGCAGGAAAAAATAATTCCATATCTACAAACGGAATTAAAAAAGTAACCTAAGAATGAAAATTTGTTGAGGTTAACGGGCTACCGATACCTGCAGATCAACAACGCTGAAATGGGAGAAAAATATTACCGAGAGGCTTTGGCCGTTAATCCTGCTTGTGCCCGTTGTTATCTAAATATCGGACGTATTTATGCCCGGAAAAATGATTTTAAGCAAGCGATAAGTTATCTTGATAAGGCTGTGGTTACTGATCCAAAAGACAATTTGTTGCTTTCAAATCGGGCAAAAATAAAAGAAATGAGTGGCGACAAGTTTGGTGCATTGGCAGACCATGATAAAGCCATTGCATTATCGCCAAAAAATGCAGATAGTTATGCAGAAAGAGGCATTTATAATTTAAACCAAAACTACATTGCTTTAGCTTTAGCCGATTTTAATAAAGCAATTGAACTAGCTCCAGATCATTCCTATCCTTATTTTTATAGGAGTAAAATTAAATTCAAAGGCAACGATTTTGATGGTGCTTTAACTGATATTAACAAAGCGATTAAATTGGATAATCAGCAGTATGGATTGTACAATTTTCGGGGAACTATTTACAGTGCTTTAAAACAGTCGGTAAAGGCTTTGGAAGATTATTCAAAAGTCATCAAACTGAATCCAAACGGTTTTTTAGGTTATCTAAATAGGGCAGAAGTTTATTACCAACTAGAAAACATGGATGCTTCTTGTGAAGATTATGCACAAGCAAAGGCAATGGCGCAAAAAGAAAAAATCAACGATCCAACATTGTTTAAGAAAATAGAAGACGCTATGCTTGATTTTTGTGATGCAAGCAAAGCGAGTTTTTATTACCAACGTGGGGTCGCTTTTTATAATCTAAAACAATACGCTAAAGCATTAGCCATTTACATAGCTGGGTTACAAAAGTTCCCTAAAAACGCAATGATTTTATCTTTTAAAGGCAGTGCTTACCTTGCCGTTAAGGATTATAAAAATGCTATCGTAGCTTACGAATCCGCATTGGCTAATAAATCCAGCTTGACGACCGAATTGGCAAACAATATTCGTTATTCAAATGCAAGCCAACAAGAGCGACAGTCTTTTTATAATGCTTCTATCGCTTCTATTTATTATCATATTGCAGCATGTCATATCTACAATGAAAAACTGGTGGAAGCATTAATAGTAATGAATCATGCTATTGAAATTGCGCCAAACATCGCCGATTTCAAGAAGGAGACGTATTACGATAGGAGAGGAAATATCTATTTGGAAATGAACAAGTATGAATTAGCACAATCTGATTTTAACCAAAGCATAAAAATTAATCAAAATTATGCGCCAGCGTATGTTAGCAGGGCAATTGCAAAAATTAGTGCGGTAGAAAATGTCAAACAATCTAATGCCATTGTTAGTGCCAAATTACCTAACCAGCCTTTTCGTATCAATTGGGCCGTAAAGCCTCAAAAATCATTAAAAGCGGTAGATCCAAATATTATTTCTGGCTTGGCAGACTGCAATAAGGGAATCGCACTTGATGAAAATATTGGTTTTGCCTATTACGTTAGGGGGCAAATTAAATCCTTTTTAGCTAGCCCTGATTACTGCATAGATTTAATCAAAGCACAAAAAATGGGGGTTGAAGTAGAAACATCGCTTATAGCTGCTTGCAAATAAAATCAATCAATCCGACCTTTAAAATAGCATGAAGCAACTAAAAGCTTAAATAATGGAAATTATGAAATACCTTTTTCATCATGTGCAAGTCTATCATCCATCAAAATAATGAATATTATGGCAAAATTTAAAATGATGAAAATAAGCATATCTTTCCTTTTGTCTATGTTAGGATTACAAAGTTGTAAGGCTCCAGAAAGTGAAACATTACCAGCAGAATACAATGATTACTCATTTTTAGATGACAATCTTAAATCTGATAAATTTGAAGTAACGAAGTTGGCAGAGGCGTTCAATTACATGAGTCCAAATCCAATACGCTTATTTCACAGTGTTAACAATCAGGTTATTTTAGAGGAAGATAGAGACTTAGATCCTGAAGGAAATGGAGGTGTTCATTATAGTAAGTTAGATGAAAATGGAAATGTTCTGGATAGTATCTATGTACCAAGAGCAGGAGGAGAATACACTTTTTTTATCAACGAATATACTATTCATACTCGCTATAATGGAGATTGTGAATATCACACATGGCCATTAAATGGTGATACGACACCAAAAAAAATGACTATTTTAAATGAGGATTTAAGTTGGCCTGATGAAAAAACGGCTCAAAAAGAGGAAGAACTTGTTGACAAAGCAGATTATTATTTTTATGACATTGACAACAAAACCAATACAAATGGCCAAGAATGGAGTTTACAAAAACTTTTTTATTGCACAGATGGTAAATGGCAGATATTGTATAGACCATTTCCAAAGCAAATCCGCGTTAACAGAAAGCCGAGTTACTCACGTTTTAGGCATGATTTTTACAGCAGTTCTGATGATGAACAGTACGATAATACCAATCAGAAATATAGCTTAAAATATTACCATAAAGAACAAAAGTTAAAATATGGCCATTCAATTGGTGGCGGTTCTTCGGGTTTCTCGGTTAAAGGGTGGGTAGGTACTGGCTATTTTGATATTCCTTTGCTAAATGACACCCTGAAAATAAAGCAAGCTAACCTCATTGTAGAAGAGGCTAAGCCGGCAATCCCTGAAGTACGTTACTTTTTAAGCAACGGTAAAGATAGATCTGTTTCTCCATTTCACATCAATATTTTTACAGACCCTAAACTTAAATTTGCGCTGTATTCTGCTAGTAAATATAGGGTTTATGCCATTAGGAAAAAGAAGAAGTAAACCATTTCTGATCACAATAAAAACGAATGAAAAAAAGCACCTTATTTATTCTATCGGCGTTTTGTACTGTAGCCCTGTCAGCATGTAACCCTTTCCCAAAAGATGACTCTCATCCTGAACTACCATTATTAGAAGATTTAATTAAAGATAAATCAAAGTTTAAAAAGGTTGTTGGTATGGGGAATCTCAGTGAGATCATTTTTTTAAAAGATGACCGAATCTTGCTGAAACCTGATAATAGTAACTTACCATTTAAAATATCCAGTCTTAAAAATGAATTGATTTTAGAAGAAATATATGACTGGAACGTACCTTTTTATATCGATAAGCAAGGGGATTTATTTTTTAACCGTCAAAAATACCACTATCCCGACTATAAAAAACACGAAGATTTTAAGACAATAGTTGTTCAAGATAGCCTTAATCAAAAATCAGAAGAAGTTCAAAATTTAAATGATTCGGTCGGCCTTAAGGCATTAAAGGATTATGAGGTTGAATTATTGAAACCATTTGACTTAACTCCATGTGAATATATCATTGTTAATACCGAAAGATGTGATGTTTTTGAAGTTAGAAATAATGCGTTGATTGTTAGACAAGACGAGCATTTTAAGATCGATTTCTTAAAACCTAAAACTGATATTACTAAATTTGATGATGATGTTTTAATTGCCTGGCATAATGGGAAATTGCCTAATCCTGTTTATCTGGCTTATTATCAAATCAACAATATGAAATTCAAATGTGACAATATGACTTATCCAAAAACAATTGTGATTGGCGGAAAAATGCATATTTACGTGAATAGCTTTGGCTTATATGAAATATTATAGATTATGAAATCGATCCTTCTGTTCTTCATTTTGGTGGTCATCAAAACGCATTTATTTGCTCAGGGCGAAAATGTAGTCATTCCACAAAGCGGATCATCCATCGAATCATTTGTCCCGAAAGGATGGAAAATGATTTTAAAAAGTACGGGCGATTTAAACAAAGATGGTCTGGCGGATAAAGTGATGGTCATTGAAAACACAAATCCGAAAAATATAATTGCTAATGATGGATTAGGACAAAGCAAATTAAACCTTAACCCACGAGTGCTGCTGGTGCTTTTTAAAACAAAAGCTAATACATACAATCTAGCTGTTAAAAACTCTGCGTTTATTCCATCGGAAAATGATGAAGAGTCGACCTGCTTGGCAGATCCACTGATGCAGGAAGGCGGAATCAGCATCCAAAACGGACTGCTTAAAATTTCTTATCAATATTGGTCGAGCTGTGGGTCTTGGTATGTGACCAATAGAGATTATACTTTTAGATTTCAAAATCAAAAATTCGAATTGATTGGTTATGATGATTATAGTCTTCATCGCTCAAGCGGAGAGCAGTCTAGTACCAGTATTAATTTCTCTACCAAAAAAATGAACGAGACTACAGGTGGTAATGAATTTAATGATGAGGAGAATAAGCCTAAAACTGTTTGGAAACCTATAAAACCAGGTAAACTATTTTCTTTAGCTACTTTAACTGAGGAAATTTTTACTGATTATTTAACCAAGGTTGTACCCTAAAAGAAATCAAAATCTTGAAACTTTATATAAAAATAGCAATTTTCCTTTTTACAGGAATTTTAATGATGATTTTGAAATTAGGAATTGGATTGCAGTATGGTTTCCGATAAAACCGAAGGCCAATATCAAAGATTTTATAAAATCAGAAGATACTAATGAAGGTGGTTTTATTTACAGCAATAGGATTACCAGGTTGCCTGATTTAAAGGAGGTTGAAGCACAATTGACAACGGCGGATAAAATTGTTTTTAAAAATGAAGAATTTGAAATTTCCTTGGAAACAAAAGCTTATCAAAACAATACCGGAACAAAAGGAGATTTAGCCATTAAAAAAGGTTTTTCGGGTTGGGGAAGTGACAATAGAATGCCAAAAAACGAGTTTAAATCGGTGCGTTTGAAAACAACAGCGGGCGTTTATCAACTTCCAAAAAGTGCACTTTCTCGGTTGTATGAAATAAATCTTGAGCTCACAAAAGTATATATTGGTAAAAATAAAGAGATTTATATTGCCACCACCAATTCCGATGGATCAGAAAGTTATCACGCTATTTGGTGTTTAAAAAACAATAAACTTTTTTCAATGACGGTGATGCAAACCATACCTTAATTTTTGAGGGTTTCAATTCAACGAATTGTTTATTCGAATTCTCATAGGGTACATTATTTTAGTACATTCATAATGTTACTTCAATCTATCACATGAAGAATTAGTAGGTTTTATATAAAAAACAAGATGCCTAAGCTTGCCATAAGCACTAAAAAGATAAGCCAATACGCCACTCTTTTATCTGTATTGAAATGCTTATAAATTAATTCTATAATAATGGCTATTAGCCAAATGCCAGCGATAATGCTACTGAAAATCACAAAACCAAACATAGGTCCCATGGTATGTCGATGCTCGCCATTTACATCGTGTTCGTGGGGGTTGTAGTTAAAAACAACCAAAAAATATAAAGCAACTATTGGCAATATTAAAAATGCCAGCCGAATTAAAATTTGGATGTACAAGGGTTTCTTCTCCATTAATTAATGCTCCTTTACGAATTTGCTGTCCGTTAAATTTAAGGTAGAGGCTGTCCATATTATAGCCAGGGTTTTCTGCGTAATTATAATTCCTAGCAAAGCTAATGTTTCTCTTAATTTGATCAGCAGTTTTTTGTGATGTAGAATGGTTTTGCACAATACACATGTCTGTAGAAAAAAGTTGATCAAAATTAATTTCATTAAAATTAAGCTATTTATCATTTTTAATCAGTACCAGTATGCCCATTTTATCAAATCCGTAGGTATAAGAATTCCAACGATCCCCAATTTTCCTTTTGGTGGTTAATTCTTTTCTGTTGGTATTTATTTTTAAATCGCTAAAATAAGTAAGCGTCCCAGATTTGGGGATTTGTAATTTGTCAAACCTTTTATTTTTTGAGTTAAAGATAAATATATCGTGAATGTCAAATACAACCTTTTGTCCATTAAAACTATCCTTACCGAAAGCAATATCATCCAGCCCATCGAAGTTGTAATCATTAATTTCCAAATGCCTCGCTTTATCTTTTGACAATTTGCTTAAAATCAGTTTTTCTTGATATCTATCAGGATATACAAACCTTAAATTATCTCCATAAAATGAATAGTAATGAATTTGCGTACCATGTAAGAGCGCCATACTTTTGCCATCATACATCCCTTCATCTTCTACCAGCTCGAATTTAAATTTTTTACCATCTTTATACCTCATGTAATAAATATCATCTACATTTCTTGGCCATTCGGTAATGCCATATTCTCCGGAAGCTTTACCATTATACATTTCGGTGTATCTATAATGATAAAAATCCGGCTGACCGCTTTCCCGATCAGCGCTATCAATATCCAGTGCTTTAAATTTTATGGGTATGGGTTCTTTTTTTTCTTTGTACCAAACAAAAGCACCCTTTTTATCTTGAAAACCAAAGGTAAATTCAATGGGTTTTGGGGTGCCCACAGATTTAAACTTCATTTGAGCGAAAGTTAATATGGGCATTAATAAAGCAATGCAAATTATTAGTTTAATTTTCATCTAATTATTATTCTTTTAATTTTTCATTTCTCTTTCGGTCTCTTCACTATCAAATGGTATAATAATTAACGTTAGCCATATTTTGTATTTACATTTAGTGAACATATTATTTTACTTAGTTATGATAAGACCTTTTTATTACTCTTTAGCTTAACCTAAAACTAACAGGCATACGCATTTTATACCGTACATTTTTTCCATTGAGTTTAGCCGGGCTCCATTTAGGCATTTTCATCATTACCCTTATCACTTCTTCATCTAAACCAAAACCTAAACCTTTTTCAATTTTAATATCAGTAACGCTTCCATCTTTTTCAATGACAAAGGCTAAAATTATAGTACCCTCAACCTCATTTTCAACTGCCGAAGCAGGGTAATGTACATATTCGCCAACGTACTTACGAGCATTGTTTATACCCCCAGGATATTCTGGTATAACATCAACTGTCTCCAGATGATCAGAATTATCAACTGCAGCTATTGCAGGGCTAGAAGAGGTAGGGGTTGGCATACTATACTTTTCAAATGATAACAAACCCTTACTATTTTGAGTATACTTTCTGTTCGCATCATCGGTAAAGCCTTGTCTTTTAAAAATTATTGAATTTGGAAAAACCTCATAAGTTGTCTTCAGTTGAACTTTACCATTACCTTTTTCTGTAATTTCCTTGATTTCTTTGACAATTGTTCTCGTGTTTCCAACTCGGTATAGCAAATAAAATGACGTGTCGACTGATCCTGAATTGGATTTGCCGGTCTGGGAATACAGATTATATCCGACAGTGCCTAATTTAAATGTTTTTACTAATTTCTTATTTTGGGCGAAAGCACTTATCGTACTTATAACAAGCACAAAAGCTAAAATTTTAAATTTTTTATTTTCCATTTTAGCAGGTTTTGATCGTCTAATGTACGGTGCTATTCCAATAAAATTTCTCTTCTTTATTATTCGTTAAGTTTTTGCTTGTTTCTGTTAGATCAGCTGAATTATTTGTATGTTAAGTTCGAAAAATTTTGGCTTCGAATTAGAAGCACAATGTGATGACAATTGCTGATTGACTTGAACGTAATTCAGTATTAACCTGTGAATTTAGATTTTCTGCGCTATTATTTTAAATTTTTTCCGATTCAGCAAAAATAGGAATGCATAAGCAATGATGAACGCTACTACAATGTCTAAACCTAAATTTAGCCAATCAGTTGCGCTTGTTACCCCAAAAGTTTCACCAGTTTCAGGATTCACACTGATACTACAAGCATCTTTGTAAAACCAAAATGGAAAGCCCAAGCTGGTGCTGTCGATCAATGCACTGATTACAACTAGTAAAACAAATGCGATCATGGTATAGAAGATTAATTTTAGCGCTAACCTCATTATTTTGTCATCAGTAGAATATAGCGTATTATCCGCATTTAAATGCATAAATAATTAATTCATGTGTCGTTAAAAACTTACGGAATCTATCCAATTTCCATCTCTTATTATAAAAAAGTATCGTAAATTCATTAGGTAGAAATGTTTACGGGTGGCGAAATTAAAACTTAATTGTTTTTCTGCAATTCTTATCAATCGCGATCTATACTTGAGATTCTTGCGGTACCTATACGACCATTTATATCTTTCTTGGCAAATTTAATTCGTTCTGTTCCATAAGTATCTTCATACTGTCTTCTTACTTTCTGCATTGCAGCTAATGTTCTTGCTGTATATTCATGTACGGAAAAACTGACAGTATCTCCTCGTATTTCTTCAATTTTGTAATAGGTATAAAGCTTATTGGGCAATTCCACTGCATACACATCTCCAACCATTGAGTTTTTCGCATATCTCCCTTCCGCTATAGTAACGGCCACAATACCTAATATAGCAAAAGCAAAGAATAAGGCGATCAGCAAAAGCCCAATGAAATATTTTAACGGCGTTTTTGCCGTTTTTTTGCTTTCATTGTAGGTCATTTTCAAGGCTTGTGGCATCTCGTTAAGGTATAGCGCCTGCTTGCAGTTACTACATTGGCTTATGCCAGTTTTAGAGGTTGGGAAAATAGGTATCCAAAAAATGTGGAAATACCTTTGAATAAAACTCATTCTTACAGTATTTAAAGAACCACAATTTGTACAATCAAAAGCATCAGATTGTTGCTTTAAGTACTTGCCACGTGTGCCAAAAATAATCATAGGTTGTTATTTACATAATTAAAATTAACTAAATCTGATGAATAAAATTCGCAAATCAAAAGAGTAAAAATTATTCGTTAGGTTTACACACAATGCGTTAGAAACTTTTAATTATCTGTAGTTTCGTGTTGTTGAAATTTAACGCACTATAGCCAAAAGAGCTAATTTTCAGTTCTGTTTTAACAGTTTTTAGTTACGTACAATAACAGCAAAAAATCATTCTTAAAATGAGTTTTCTATCAAAATTGAAAAATCGTTTAAACAAATAATGGAGGAACTTTAACGGATTTCGGGCAGATATCCACTAATAATAATTGAAGATGATTTTTGTGGGAGTAATACTTATTTTAGCGTTAATTTTATAGTATAAGGCTGTCACGATACAAAAACATAATGAAAAAATATTTTTACGGGTTAGTGGTAACTCATCATTTTAGGTGTTTATAAGGATTGATTTTAAAGTCTCTAACTTATATAATTGCTGTTGATTCACCAGTCTTATTGCGATATATAAACACGCAACACTATTAAAATAAAAGAAAATGAAAAAACTAATTATTTGCATCACATTACTTACTTGTTACAACTTGGTAGGTGCCCAACAAAAATATTTTCCATTTAACATCAATGGAAAGCATGGTATAACCGATGTTTCGGGTAATGAGGTTGTAAAGCCTATATATAGAAACTCAGAAATAATTGAGGCGAAAAGTCAAATTTATTTGAAGGGTTTGGAAGATCAACAGCATGTTATTATTGATGCAAAAACCGGCAATAAACAATTTTTCGAGTATATTTTTAGGGAACAAGTTAAAATTAAGGATGTTCCTTACTCCATGATTCTTAACAAGGGAAAAAGATTTTTACTGAGTGAAGAATCTGATAAAACGATAAATCTTACAGAAGAATATTGGGATTTTAAAAATGTAGATAATTATATCATTGCAACGTATTACCCAAAAAGAGTACCTTCAAAAAGCACCTCTTATGATAAAAAGGGAATTCCTTTACCGCCAAAAATAGAGAAAATGCCAGCAAAAACCTCCACTATTTTAGCTAACGATGAAACCTTAAAACGTTTAATAAAAAGTAATTTCGATAGCTATATTTTGATGTATAAGCAACCCGAAACAGAAAAGGAAGATAGATTAGTGAAAGTTCAATTGATTCAAATAAAAGACTACAATAAACCAGTACCTTTTGATTTTATTTTATTAAGCAAGGGCAACACGCATAATTTATATGATGGTAAATTGGGTTTAACAAAAACTTTCGTTCTCGCAAAAGCAACACAAGAACAACTTTTAAACGGCAGCAAGAAAATTGTTGATCAAAATCTGGCTTTTTATAGTGATAATTCTCCAGCGCCGACAATGATAGTGGCTGCACCAAGTATGCCCAGAACTAATGCACAAGAGCCGAAAAAAGAGGATAAAAAACCATTTAAACCATTTTTTTATACAGAAGAGTTAGCAAATGGCAACATGCTTTTTGCACTACAAGAAACAGAAGAAATTAGTAAGCATATTTTAGAAGCAAAATCTGGACTTAGATTATATTTAAATAAAACAGAACACACTTTAACGATAACACCTAAAGACAAAGAAAGCAGCAGGTTTAGCTTTAATCCTGAAACAGGTGTTATTTATTTACCTAAGATTTATCTTAAACAGTTAGGGTTAACTATTATTTAGGGAATGAAAATTTCAGTAAAGTCATCAATAATGATCCTGTTGTTTTCCAGTTGTATTTTATCATGTACCCAAACAGATAAAAAACAAGAGGAGATAGCAATGGCGGATACCATTAGTAGACACATGGGGAGCGAAACCACTGATTCAACTCAAAAAATTCCTATTTTTAAAAACGTTGTATTTGATAAAGCGAAAGGAATCCCTATTAGTCTTAAGCTTAAAGACGTAATTAAAGAAACAATTGATAGCGTAGAAACTGTTGACTTTAATGGCGACCAAGAGTTAGATTACATTATTAGAACAGAACTGGATGCTAATGGACTGGGTTTTGAATATTGGATTTCTTCTCGTTATAAGATCCTTAAAAAAAATAAAGGCTTTTCAGATGGTTTCCATTATAGGTGGTTTATTAATTTGGATGATGATCCCGAACCTGAGATTTACGACGCATTGGGTGATGAAGAAGGCGCCGAATACACCATACAAGATCAAAATTTACTTAGCGGAAACGATACCGTATTGCTGTATATAAATCCTGTAATTATTGAAGATAACATAAAATACTGGGGCTATCCTTGGGATATTTCAACTGTTAAAGCAAGAAAAAACAGGCATGCGGTTCAATTATATTGTTCTTTAAACCACGAAATCACGAGAGAAGAGGGGTGGGAAATAGATGCCAAACATCAATCACAGGTGCCTGTTATATTCTTTGATGGTCATCACACACAAAATTTTCATCCTAAAAATGTTAAAAATATGCAATGGTTAACGTTAAATGAGATCATTGATAAAACCAAAAGATAAAAACTAAAATGATTTACGGCGTTTCTACGTTGTTAAAATGATGATAAAAACAACATTTAAAAAGCTTATTCCGCTAGGTGTAGTGATTTTGTTTAAAACAGAAGTAGGATAGATTCTAATCGTACAATTGCTCGGTAATTTCAATAATTATTTCGCTTTTTTTCTTCCATCGAGTCCAACCGTTAAATTTGAAGGTTTCGTCGGCGGTTCCATAAGGTTTTTCTATTTTAACCCAATCGCCTTTTAGCTGAGAAATACTAAACGGAATATAGTTGTTTGCTGTATCTGTGAAGATTATTTTACCATTAGGCTGATCATAAACTTGCAGCGTTTTCTTTCGGGCAAATGCCACCCTTTTCAAATATCGTTCCCAAGTTTCAAATACAAACCAATTTGGGTTGTATTTTGAATTGGGGCAACCTATACAATTATTATCCTGTAACTGTTGTTCGGTAGTATAATAGGCATTTTTATCTTCTATTCTCAAATAATAAAATGCATACGTTTTCTCATTCGTCATGATTTTGAAGGCATTTTTTGTGGAATCAATTACCCTAAATTTCAGTGACGGGCCAAAGTGAACTAAGCCCATATTAATGTTGGTTTTTCCCTCATCAGCAGTATTTCCTTCAAAAATTTTATAAGGTTCTAAATCTATATCGGTTATAAACTTGGTACTTCCATTATTTTTGATTTTGAAACTAATGGAGTCGATAGGTTTTGCATCTTTTTCATTTTTATACAAGTAAATTATTGAAGTTGTATTTACATTTAGTAATCCAATGCCGACCTGTTTTTCCGATGTTTGCTCCGTTTTCTTTATCGACTTTTTACAACTAATTAAAGCGAGCATGGCGAACAACAAATAAATAAATTTCATAAGCTAAAACCTGTTTACATTTATTTTTTAAATTCTTCTCTTAATTGTTCAAGCTTAACTTGCAATTTGCTTATGGAGTCAATCTTTGTACCTTTTGTAAAAGTAATTTTATGAGAAAAATTATTTTTCTCTATAGAAATCCATTCATCACAACCATCAAAACAAACGTTACAGGTTTGATAGTTTAATTTTTGAAAATCGTCTACATTAACAGCATTAACTATTTCATCCCACTCTGAATTTGAAACGCTACGCGTTTTTTTAATTTTGGCTGAGGATGTTCTTGGTGTAGCATAGGTGTATTTTATTGCCCTAGAAGAAATTTCAAGTGAGTCTTGACCTGAGCCCCAACCACAAATAAATCCGGCTTTTATAACTAAATCAGCATGATTGATTTTGTTAATTTGAGTGGTCTTACAGCTAAATATTAATAAAATACCGGCTATTATAATTGTTGAACATGCTTTAATCATTGTAAGTTTTAGATTAGTTGATGTTTAAATATAAAAAAAAGCAAGTTGGTTTCTGAGAGATTACTCAGCTTTTAATTGTTATTAGCCTATATTTATTTTTTCCAACGCACATATTTGTTGGTGTCTGTATTGTGGCTCCAAATTATTTTTAAACTATCTTTCCCAACAGATACCACCTCGCCTTCCATGGTATTCTCTTTAAAGTGAATTTTTAAGATATTGTCTTTCAACATATAAGGAAAATCCGCATCTCCATCGTAATCCACTATGTAATAAGATTTTTTTGATAGCACAAAATCTGCATGCGGCCCATTTGGGTCAATCGTCCAAATACCAAATAACAAAGCGGTATCTATTTTTGAATTTATTTTAGATAAGATTGGACTATTTTTTTGATTTGCTTACTCATCCAAAGTAATTTGGCTTTCCGATTTTTCAGCCTCTGTAAGGTTTTCTTTGCTCCGATTCAAAGAGTCAGCTACTCTTACAGTATCTTTTCCATCTGAAGTTTTCTGATTATTGCAAGATGAATGAACAATTAGAAAGATGCAGAACAAAAAAAACGCAACTTTATTTTTTTTGATTTGAGACATACTATTGATTTAGAAAAACAGTTTCACTATAATCGATTTTAAAATCATCCTGATTTTTCACCAAGGTAACTTTGCTTTTTGTTTTCATATCTTCTCCAAAATCCACAATGACAAAATAATTTAAATCTGATATTTTAGAGACTTTCACATCAATAATGTTCTCCATATCATCTTGACCTCTGCCAAAAAGCCAAGGTTCCGTCTCAGTTCTTAACGGATAAATTTTCTCCCATTTTTCTTTATACTTTTTAACTGCATTTGGGTATTCCTCTTCAGTTAAATTTGAAGCTCCAAATAGCTCTTCAGAATCTATCATAAATTGATAAAATCGTTTTGTACAAACTTCGTCTTCGGTTGCTAAATAAAAACAATATTTATTGCCATTTTTACATTTAAAAAGATTTTTCAGCCATTGCTCTCCATCATCTATTTCCTCGGTTGAGCGTTTGGTGTTTAAATTCTGATTTGTCGTAGCAGGTTTTTCAACACTGTTCTTCTGTTTTATCAAAGTTTTCTTATCATTATTGTTTGCTTGATTGCATGAACATACGATCATAATAATAAGCGTGAAAAGCAAATAAATATTTTTTACCGCTAGTTTATTCATACTTACTACCAACATCATCTAAATTATTGAACATTTCTAAATCTAAATTATCTATAAAAACCATATTTTTAAAATGGTCATTTTTACCGGTAAAACTTTGCGTTTTTGTTTGGCCATCTGCTTTATAGTAAGTTCGTTTTACAACATAAATTCCAGTTAGCAGATTATAAGATTTATCGATGTGTTCTGTAGGTAAAGCTCTATATCCCGAATCGTAACCAATCACTTTAATTTTTTTTGATGGCGTATCATACCTCAATTTTATAAAACGACCAAAAGCGGAAGTTCCGTCTTCAAAATAGCCAAATTGTAATGCCTTGTTTTTAAGCGTCAACGGAATTGGGTAAATTTGGAAATCGTTTGTTGATGGTAAGTCTATCTCAAATTGTTTATTTAAACTGCTGAGGTAAATGAGCAATTTATAATTTGAAAGACTAGATTGGTGCTTAACAATTACCGCTTCATCTTTCCTTAAATCATCATCAAAAAACAAGGAAATTTTTTCCATTTTTTTTCCACTAGCAGGGCTTTCTGTTAATTCAGCATAACCTTTACGTATTTTTACCTGCGCAATCAGCAATGCTGGAAAAGTTAGAAATAGGAGGGTAGCACCTAATTTTTTAAACATCATAATTACATTTAAATCAATTTAATCCTAATATATTGCTTTTTTGGTTTTTCCTGTTGGCTTTCTCCCCACATTGCTTTAATATGTACAACCGCTACATATAAATTTCCGTCATTACCCCAGAAAATATCATCAGGATTCTTTATACTAGGAAACCATTTACTAAAGCTTGCCGTCATTACCAGTTTTATCTGATTATTATTGATGTTATAAAGTTCTAAATCTTATGTTGAGTCGTAAGGGTTGCCATAAATACTAATGATGTTTTTTCTGTTTGACGAGATATGTGGGTAGTCTGCAAAAACCTGTGTTTCTTTTCCGCTGGTTTTATCAAAAAATTTGAAATCATGACTTTCATAATAAGAACCCTCCACTAAATATTGATTCAGATGTTCTATTTGACCGAAATATTTATATTCTTCTCTATCTTCTTCACCTGGCTTATCTTTTATTTTAACTGGTTTATTTGCTGTGGGCAAAGTAGTGATCCCATTTTTTTTGATGATGACATTGGTATCAGCCAATAAAAAATCAACGATGTTACTTTTTTGAGTTTCAAAAACCGATTGATTAATCAGTTCGAGTCTTAGATGGGTTGTTAAAGGTTTACCTTTTTCAAAAAAATCTGATTTTTGATTGATGTTTGTGGAAGTGATCATATTTAGATCACTTTGAGTAAGTTGTATTTCATCTAAAGTTCCGGTTTCATTTCTAGCCACGTAAACCTTTTCCCAGCCAGAACTTTCCACTCTTGTTCCGTCATCCTTAACATAATTCCTGCCTATTCTTCCTCTAACAGCTATCCAATCGCCTAAATCTTCTACAACATCTAGCATTTCGCCATATTCAGCATGTCCTAAAATATTAGCCTGCTCGCTAGTCGCCTCCCTCAAAGGAATTCCCTGCTTCATGATGACAAAAACTTGCCGTATAACTTTGATTCTATCATAGTCTAAACTATTGGTTTTAGGAATCTGATTCTTAGTTTCTTTAAGTATTGGAGTCGCAACAGTTACAGTATCACTAGTTGCTTTTTCTTTTTGCGGAGTGTGGCAGCCGAATAATGCAAATGCGATTAAAATTGCATAGCCTGTTCTTGGCAATGTTTCCATAATATTTATTAGTATATATAGGCTTTAAAAAGAGATTTTTATCTGGCTTAAAGAATAAAATTAAATTTATAAATATTTATTTGGTAAACATTTGATAATTCTTCATTATTTCACAAGAATTAGTACCGAAAAAACATCAGTTATTTTTGATAAATAGTTTTGCTGAAATTAATAATTAATTAGCAGGAATATGTTTTTATTGAGAAATAACCCCGCTTGATGATAGTCTAACCTTGTTTATTCAAAACGTATAAAAACGAATAGTTGTGTTTTTCAAACAAATATCCCTCAAATTTAAACGATTAATAAATTAAGCTAATCGCAAAAAAATAATTAGTTATGTTAGGAGTGATTTTTAAAACTAATAACAGCTATACTAATGAATATGGAACCCAAACAAATTGCAACGGAAAAAAAGCAAAAACCGCTTCCTGTTAGAAAAACAGGATAGAACTCCAACTTTCACCTAAAAAGGTAAAATGATTAAAAAAGTAATTTTAATAACTGTAATTATATTAGTGGTTGCCTTAATTTACAACAATTATCCGGAGCAAAAACTGCCCGAAAATAGTAAGGTAGATTTATTGGTGGTAAAAAAATCTGAAAATAAATTGATGGCTTATGCCGATGGACAACTCTTAAAAACTTATCAGATTTCCTTAGGCGATTCGCCAATGGGCCACAAAGAATTTGAGGGGGATGAAAAAACGCCGGAAGGAGTTTATACCATCAATGCAAAAAATGATAAAAGTGGTTATCACAAAAATTTAGGTGTTTCTTATCCAAATGAAAAAGATATTGCCCATGCTAAATCAATTGGCAAGCCTCCGGGTGGAGATATTAAAATCCACGGTATTAGAAACGGCTTGGGTATCATTAATAAATTTCAAAGACTAATAAACTGGACAAACGGCTGTATTGCCTTAACGAATAGCGAAGTTGATGAACTTTACGCATCAGTAAAAATTGGAACTAAAATAGAAATAAAGCCTTAAAAATCTGAAATCAATAAAATGAAACAATTTAAAATCAGTTTTCAAAATCCGTTTGATCAATATATTACCCAAATTAATTACATCAACCAAGAAGAAACTGTAAAAAGCTTTTTAGCAATTGATTGGGCAAAGTTAAATCTCGAATGTTTTAATAAAGAAGAAGAGGTTTTAAATAATTTTTATTTTTTCGATGTAGAAACTACGAATGATCAAGGTTTCAAATCTAATTTAACCATAGCCGGTCAGTACACTTACGGAGAACAACTGGAAAACTCGGGACCACTGTTTGATGTAATCTATGAAAGACCAACAGAGAAAAAGAGTAGGGGCTTTTTATGTTTAGGTGCAGAAAAAACAAAAATTTTATCCACCCCAAATCATCTTCCCGATTGTGATCAGGCATTTGTGATAAAATGTATAATGGCATTTATAACTGATGATTTTCGGTTTTTGGAAAATGAAATCAATCATGGTATGAAACACATATTTAGACGAGATTGAATTAAGGTTTTCAAAGAGAATAACATATTAAAATGAACGCGGGGTAATGGATTCGATACATAAAAAATAAATCAACATAAACTATGGCACCTTTAATACTTCTCCTTTTGTTGGTTCCTTTTTTTGGCTATTTTATAATTAAGAAATTCAGAACTAATCTAAATCCGAAAACAAGAATTTTAGAGTTTTCCATGATTACTTTTTTTGTGTTTTCCTTGTTTGGATTTGTGTGTGGTTTGATGATGAGCGGTGCCGAATATTATACTGCTATTGACATTGTAGATGATGGTTATACAGCATTTGCTTCTAAACATATCTTAACGCTATTGGTGTTTTTTGGATTTTCTATTTGGGCAATTATTGCAATCTGGTTAAAAATAAACCAATTACCACCATTATTATTTGTGCTGGCATTGGTGTTTTTAATCATTGGGATGGTCATCAGCTTTGTGGTTATTTTGCAGTTATCAGGCGGTGTTGGTGGTAAAGGTGTTGAAATTATCATGATTCCGCTACCTGTTTGCTACCTCTTAATTTCTATATTATTACTGCTTAAAATCACCTGTAACCAAGCCGAAGTTTCTGCAACCAGAACTTACCAAAACAAGTTTTTAAACTACATCAATACAAAAATGGCGGAAAGCAATTTGCAACCTATTTATGTGTTGGTGTTACTAATTCCTGTTTTTGCACTGATTGTCGCCATTTTAATGGTTTTTGGTCAGGATTATAATTCGATAACCAAGGTTTTTACAGAAACTGCAACGTGGAATTTTTCACAGAAAACACATCCGCCAGCTTTAGAACACCGCGGACATTATTTGTGTACGGTTGCAGTTTGTGGTGATGCTAAAGTCGTCACGCCTCTGCGTTTGGGTAAAAGGTATGGTCAAGAAATTGTAGTAAACAGACAATTGCTAATCGCCAACGCTTTTGAAGAGCTGATACAGGAAAGTGCACCAGGATTGCATAAAATTATTAGGAACGCTTACGATAAATATGGTTATCCACTATCGAAAAAGATTACTACACCAGAAAGTTCTAACTTGGTTTACCGATTGATGAAACCCCTGGAATATTTATTTCTGGTTGTTCTTTATTTGTTTGTGGTTAAACCCGAAGAAAAAATTAATAAACAATATGCGATTTAGGAAAACATTTAAGTTTGCGTTAAGGGTTTAGTGCCGATTTTTCATCGGTACCGAAGCATCAAACCAAATTATGAAACCATATCATTTATGAAAGAAATAGCTAAAATAACTGCAGTACTATTGTTGATGTTTACAGCAACCTTTACTTGCGCCCAAATTCCGGAAGAAATAAAATGGGAACACCTGCAAAACCTACATAGCAGATAGTAGCGATTTGATGTTGAGCTTAAACGGAAAATACCTAAATGGGAAATATAAAATCCCGTTAGATGAAAAAATTTATGCCCTTTACAACATTAAAAATGGAATGATAACAGGTGATGCTTTTTGGTACACCAATGGCGGACATTTAGAATGCAAGTTGGAATATAAACGTGGCGTTTGTAATGGTTTAAAAGAAAATTTCGACAATGATGGAAAGGTTTGGCTTCGCCAAGAATACAAAAATGGAAAGCAGGATGGTTTAAGTGAAATGTACAGCAACGGCCTGCTCAACATTAAATCTGAGTATAAAAAAGGCAAAAGAGACGGCAAGCAAATAAGCTACAGCAGTGGAAAACTAATTTCAGAGACTGAATATTAGGATGGGTTGAGAGATGAGTTGAGTAAAACTTATGATTTACAAGGCAACCCGATTACTGAGATTAATTACAAAGCAGACCAGCAAAATGGCTTGACAACCATGTATGCTATGGGCAAAAAAAACATGGATTTTGTATTTGAAGATGGTAAGAAACATGGCATTGGCCACATGTATAAACCGGATGGGTCGGTCGTTTTTACAAGTTATTACCTAAATGGAGAGAAAGCGAGCAAGGATGAATACGATAAATATCAGAAATAGATATAAAGTATTTTTAACCTGTTTCCTGAAAATAATATCTTAAATAAATGAAAAAAATGTTGCTACTTATATTCGCCACTGCCGTCATTGTTTTCAGTTCAACCCAATAAAAATAGATAGTCTTGGCAATACGGTTTTCCAACTTACCCTATATAAAAGGAATGATGTTGATTTTATAGACCATAGGAGATTAAAACGCTTGCTTTTTTAAAAGAAACTTTTACGAAAGAAGGTTACATCAACCCTGGTATTCCATCCACATTTTATGGAATTGCTTTTATATTTTGAAAGTAGACGGGGATATTTTGAATTTTAAAAATAATGCCATCAAGTCTAATGCATTTGGCGAAAACACAGAAACCAATCTATTTCTTTTTAGTTTACCAGAGAAATTTGCAGAAAAGAGCGGTGTAAGTTTTCTTACTTATGATTATGGCACTAATTTCCATGAGAACAACAAAAAGGGAGTTTATGTAATTAAATTAAAGTAGTTGAAAATATCAAATAAAGAGCTAGTTACTAAATAGATGAAAAAAAGTGATAAAATAATTCTTTGGATAGTTGGTATTCTTGCGGTAATTATTTTGCCAGATGCAAACCTTTATTATCAGCGATATAAGTTAAAAGGAGATAAACTACCTGAAATGTACAAGAACTACAGCACATTAGATAGCATCAGCGATGATATATACGAAGTTTTGGAAGTAAATGGAGCTAACCATAATCCTGTGATACAGCTAAATGATAGCACAATTATGGTGATCAACAAAAGCAGTGAGGAAACCGAAGATGGAAGTAGGAACGAAATAAATAGTTGGTGCAAAATTAACCTGAAAGGCCAAATAACAGGCAGCTTAAACTATGCCTACAACGACAGAAAACAAAATCACAATTACCAAACTTTTTATAATTATGTGGTAGATTTTTATGGCAATACTTACAATACCTGGATCATAAATAGCGATAGCACCCGTAAACCCATTAAAAATTTAAATGAAAATAAAATATTTTCTGTTGACGAGGCGGAACAAATTATAAGCACTCATGAGTATTTATATAACGAAAATATTCCTGCAGATACGAGCGGAAATGACCGCAAACAGAAAATATTAATCTTTAAAAATGGCGTGTTTAATTATTTCTATGCTGATAAATACTTCAACAAAGTAGAGCCTTATCAGCAAGACAAAAGGGGATTAAAATACGAAGTAGATCGGATTGACAATAACTCTGGTTACTTGAAAAGAAAATATGTGAAGAAGGATGAGTGGGTTGGTCATACATTTTGGGATAGCAGGACTTTTAGCTACGGTTCTGGCAATAGTTCTGGAAGAATTGGGTGGTACGGCACAGCTTTTTTTGACGTTAAAATGCCGAATAAAATAATCCATTTTAAAACTTCAGTTGAGATAGAATATCCTAAGGAAGGGATAATAGAACGATTTACCTACAGTATTTATAAACCTAATAATGGCGATTATTTATTGCTGAGCGATATCCAGAATAACAGGCATTATTTGATAAGACCAAAAATAAACAAGCTGAGCAAATAGATAATAGATTTAAACAATGAGAAAATCAACAAAAATAATTCTTTGGATAATACTTGGCATACTTGCAATTATCCTTCTTCCAGATTTTTCCATGTATTACCAACGTTTAAAATTAAATTTTGAGACATTACCTGATGTTTATAAAAGCTGCCGTACAATTGATAGTGTTAAAGATGATGCGTATGAGGTTAAAGAATTTTTAAGTTACAAACCCGTATTGCAAGTAAATGATTCTACGATTGTAATAGTAGTGAATGATAGCAAAGAAACGGAGAATCGGAGCAGAGACGAAAAACATATTTGGTATAAAATCAACAAGCAAGGGCAAATAACGGATAGTTTAAAATATTTTTACAAGGATAGAAAGCAAAATCACAGTTACAGAACATTTAACGGATATATTGTGGATACAGAAAATAATACCTACAACACTTGGCTAACCAATGCCGATACCACGACTAGAGCGTTCAAAAATTTAAATGAAAATAATGTATTCACGGCAAAAGAAGCAGTGAAAATTACTGCTGAAAAAGAGTTGATGAATGCAGAACGAATCAGTTCTGATGGCAATCAAGAGCAAGCAAAATTTAAATTGATCGTTTACAAAAATAAGGTTTGGAATTATTTTTATACCGATAAAGATTGGAATGGCTCAGAAACTTACGCTAATAATAAGCTGGAATTAAAGTACCAATCCTCAACTGCCGAGATAGATAAAAGTCCGGCTATAATCAAAAGAGCTTTTGTTAAAAAGCAGGAATGGATTAGTCGTTCCTTTTGGCATTTGGAATTTGGTTGGGGTGGAGGCTATAGAGGCGACAAATGGGAAGGAACAAGTTATTTCGATATCATGATGCCTAAAAAAAACCTGCACTTTCAACAACCTGTAGAAATATACTACCCAGATGAAAATTTAATAGATAGAATTACCTATCAAATTTATAAACCAGAAAACGGTGCTTATTTATTGTTAAAAAACAATGAAAATGCAAGGTGCTATTTAATAAGACCTAAAGTAAATTTTAAATGAGAAAAAGCACTAAATTAATACTTATAATCGTAGCTACGCTGGTCACATTATTTGCGATTTTTGCTATTATTCAGGTTGTACATTTCACCCGATTTAGACAGCCATCATCGATTGCTAGTGATACCACAGTTGTGGGAGAGGTTATAGATACGGTTGCTCACGCTATTGATGAAGACACTTTACAAGCTGAGGATAGCCGAGCAATTTATGAACAGTCTCAGTTTCCAAAAACTGGTAATTTGGTAAAAGATTTTGTAATCGAACCTTATAAAATAGTGATGGAAGATGAGGGTTTGCTCGACCAAGATAATTTGAAAGACGTGGTCATCACGCTCCAAAATAAAAACGACAGTACCGACGTACGGCCAACTTTAGTGCTTTTAAAACAGCAAACCGGCGGTTACCAATTATACGGAGTTTCGTGGGAGACAGTACCTCCAGCTTATCGCGAAGATTTTCAAGAATATTTAGCTGAGAGCTTAGAAATAGATGGTGCTAAACTAAAAATAAGTTTAACTGGATATGGTGCGCCTACCGGCAATCGGTTTAAAACTTATAAATTTATCGACCATAAATTGGTGCTTATTTCCATTGGTTTATTCAATGCAGGCGCAGGCGGACAAAGCTATGTGGATGTTGATTATTTAAAAAATAGTGTCCGTTACGAAGATGTGAACACCATGTTAGATGAGATGCCGAGTACGGTTACGCATGAAAAAATTAAAAAACATAAACCTTATTTTTTTGAGACGGATGAAGGATTGGATTTTAGGAGAGATGAAACTAAATAAAGCTTAAAATAAATATTAATTTTTTTGCGATGAAAAATGGTTAAACAAACAACAAATGGTGTTAATCAGATAAAAAGCACTTAAAAAAAAGCCAGCAGTTTATTAAACCATTGCCAAACCGATAGAAGGTGAAATTCATCATTGGAATTATCCTAAGCATCAAAATCCTTACGATGTTCTAAACCCCAATCAATTAACTGATCCAATTTCAAGAGAAACTCATCAACAAATTCATGAAGCGACAACATCTAATCCTTCTGATCCTTGGGGAGGACCTATCAGTCCAGATCATGCAATCATCCCAAATCCGTTTGATCTCCCTGTTCCAAGAGATTAGGATTTTGAGTTTATTTGTATAACTTATTTTAAAATAATAATTGGCCATGAAAATGCTAAGAGATATAATCCATAAATTAAAAATTGATCCGCGTATTGAAAAACTCATTTTCAAAGAAGTTGAACTACCGCGTTTTCTTGATGATTTTAATTCATTAAATGAATACTGGTATCCACATCCACCTTGTTTTATCCCTTTATTTCTGGGGCATGGAGCTTCTTACAAAGGAATTAATAACCATTTTTTCTGTGAAAGAAAGGTAACTTATACAGAATTTTTTCTCGAAAATGGGTATATTTCAGAAATTGCGAGAGATTCAAATCAATTTATTGCTTTGATTATCTTAAAGATGATTATAATAAAAGACGGTGTAACAGAGGATATTATATCATTTTGTGATTCAGTCGGTTTTGCAGATTACGAAATAATAGATAAGTTTTCAATTGAATTTGGAGATGACCCAAAAAACTTTGAGAAATTGATTTATTTTAAAGAAAAATTGCCATTCAAAAACATCAAGAATTTAGAAGATTATAATGGAGACTTTCCATCCTCACTGACTATTCTTAATGCTAATTTAGAAAATGCTGCGCTATTTGAGATCGCCCCTACTGAATCTTTAAATGAAGTTGGAAATTTTCCGCTATGGCTAGAAATCAATAACGAAATAAACAATGTTGATGTTTTTCAGGATTATTTAAGTAAAAACCTTTTAAAGGAAGCTTGGCTTCTTTTAAATAAAAAAGGATGGCTACTTAAGGATGTTGCCGCATGTCTTGAAGACCTGAAAGTGAAAGCAAATGATGAATTATTTAATTTGGTAGCAGATAACTGGATAGAGGGTTGGAAAAAATCAACTTTCTTGGATGGAAATTATTAAGAAATACAATAATCTTTAAGGTAATAAATAACATGAAATTATACTTTGATCATTGGAATAAAAATAGAGATGAGGGAAGTGAAATAGAAATAAACTCCACAAATGTTAATGATATACCAAGTTATTTAAAAAGACTAAATCAAAAAGAATTTACTCAAATATCAATAAATGAAAAAAACAGCTCTCTAATGATAGGAGGCGGTAATAAATCCTACGTTTGCACATTTATAGTAGGAGATAACGAACAGTATTTCAATCTAGTAAATGTGAAAAACAATTCAAATGACGATGTAGAAGTTGTAACTGGTGGGCAAGGAGGAATTTTTGAACAAAGAATAGTTGTAGAACTTCCATTAGCTTTAGAAGCAATGCAATATTACATTCTAAATGGTGAAAAAAAACCAGAATTAGTTTGGGATGAAGATTGAGACTTTTTAAATCATCCCAATTTTTAATTTTTCTTACGACACTTATTTTCAGTTTTTTGAAAATCGACAGATCAATTAGGCTTTTACAAACACTTTGAGGACTTCACAAGGGATAAAGAATAAAATACTATGAAAACAGTTGACGAAATTTACGAGGCTATTGCCAAAGAAATCTTAAACGTAATTAATGATGACTGGGACAAAGCTTGTTTGGAATTTGAATTTGTTGAAGAGGGAGTTGTAGGCTATTCTGGTGATTACGTTAATGATGGTAATAAAAAAGATATTGAAGTTGAAAACATCGATGACGATGTTATTGATTGGTTAAGCCAACTTCATGAAATTACAACTGAAGGGGGTAACAACAAATGGAACCGAGCGATATTCACATTATTTTCAACAGGCAAATTCGATATGGAATTTATTTGGGATCAAGAATTATACGATGAAATTGAGAGTTTAAGTAAGGGATAAAACCTATGCGCATCACAAATAATCTTATAAACTAAATAATTCAAATTTCAAATTCTAATATCCCATCAGACGATTGGGATAATTTTACCTTGAACATTTATGCGATAAATAAAATGATTTCCGTTAAATCATTTTATGAGAAAAATGGGAAAATAATTTCTTTTGATCCAGAAGAAAATGGCGAGGATATAACGCTAAAAATTAAAAAATTGCGCGAAGAATTATACAAGTTATCTCCTAATAAGGGAGCTTGGTATACATGTATAATAACTGTAACTAGCGACGGAAAATTTAACATAGATTTTGATTATGATGAAAAGCCCGAGTTTAAATATGATCCTAGCCCCGATAAGTTTATTGATGATTTGAAAGTTTTCCCAAGAGATAAGGATTTGGTACCCGAATGGTTGAATGATATTCTATTAAAAAATTAGAACTTCTTAGGTTATTAGGAAACCGGATATTGATCCTATAGATTAAACGTTTACGCCCGATGTTTAGCTTGTGGTATATCGTATAAATCAACAATAGTTGAGAGTGGGTTCGGTCAAAAGTGATATGGAATGATCATCCTCAAGCTACTTAGTAAATTTTTCACACCTATGGAATATAACGGTAAACCGGTTTACTACAAGTATACTACAATCATTCCAAAGATGTAACGGCAAATCGGCGTTTTTGACAAACCCTATTTTAAAGCGACTCCAAGATAATCAACTCATAAAAAAAAGCAATTTACTTCTTTCCCAAACCTTTGTCTGTCAGTTTCATCTGTCCAATATCAAAATGATAAAGGCTCTTGAAATTCGCAGCAATCTTTTGTCTGTAAGTTTCGTCTGTTTTATCCTTGATTGACTGTATCCAGCCAGTCTGAAGTATAATGGTGTTGAGTTTAAGTTGCTCGCCTATCTGTGCAGCCATTCCCGGTGTACTAAGTTTCTGATTGTTAGCCATTATGCTTGCAGTTTGCGTCGGCACACCACGAGCCATAGGTACTGTTATAGCGTTACCATCCTTCACATTATTCACTATCATCCAATTGAGTATGATATAGACTGCTAACACATCAGCTGCGTCATTCTCTTTTAAGCCGGAACTTTTATTAGCTTGTTGGTACAAATCAGAATAATCAAATTTACCTGGCGCAAAATTTTGTGCTACGGTGGTTGCCACTGCAGGGTTATAACGTTTTAATTTTGCTACATAATTATTGACCGTCTTTTTTCTAAGCGCTTCATTAGGTACGTAGGAAAAATTAGCTGAGCGGGTTTTTGCCGTACTTTTTCCGGAATACTTATCAGGCATCCCAGCTCGCTTACGCTCGGCCATTTCTACAGACTGCAAACCCGCATTATTAACAATCACGGACATGTCAATTACCGGACCGAGATCTTGCGCACGTGCGGAAAAGCTTATCTGCCCAAGGAAAGCGAATAGACTAAAAAAAAACATCTTTTTCATGCTAAAATAAAAGGGTTTAAATTTATGATTGACACAATATATTATATAACAACATCGAAATAGAAACTTCGGCAAGCGCAGCGCTTAAAATAAAGAGTAACTACATCTATAAATAGCTACTTTATTGTATTCAAGCTTCCAGCGGGCTTGAGTTAACTAGTGTCTTTTAATACATTAAATATATGAAAATCAAATGATTTAAGAAAGACAAGCAATAAAAAGTAGACTAAATATGTTATGGGCGCTCAACTGGACAAGGTTCGAACCCTCTTCGGCTCCACAAAAAAGAGGCCGATCATGATTTATGATACAGCCTCTTTTGGCATTTAATGGCATTATTGTTTTTCAGCGCAATACTTATCGTACCTTAACAATTGTTTCTTTTATCAGTGAATCTTTTGAGAAATGAGATATAATCAATACAATTAATAAGAGGATAACAATTTTAATTAATTTAATTTGTTTTTCTTTTTTAAGAGTTGATGAAGCTCTTGGAGACGTTTTCATAGGTTTGAGTGATACTACAGGAATCGGTCTTTATTTTTGCTCGGAAATCATAAAACTACATAATTGTAAAATTTGGGTTGAAAGCGAATTAGGGAAAGGTTCAACCTTTTATTTTACTTTGCCGAAAGAATTTGTATCCATCCAGCATAGCGAGTGAAATTCTATTAGCATATGTGAATAAAGCACTATAAATCAATTATATAAATTTATATTAAGACTTCATATGCATGAATTTTAAATAATATTTCTTGCAAAATGATGTTGATTCTGTTATCTTTACAGGCAATAGGGATTAGCATGACCAAGTTAGAAGAACTTAAAAAACACTTGAAGCGTGGAAACGTATATCGCCGTACTGACTTAACCAAATGGTCAAAATCAGTCGATAGGCATCTTCATGCCCTGTTAGAAGACGGAACATTACAGAAATTATCACAAGGCCTATATTCATATCCGAAGGAAACAACATTTGGTAAAACACCGCCGGAAGAGGAAAGCCTTGTACGTAGCTTTCTAAAAGATGATCGGTTTTTGCTGACCTCTCCTAATGCCTATAATAGTTTAGGCGTAGGTACAACCCAGCTTTATAATAAGAGAACTGTTTATAATCATAAACGCCATGGCGAATTTACACTTGGTAACAGGAAATTCTTTTTTCGGATAAAGCCACATTTCCCTAAAAAGCTAACGGAAGAATTTTTATTGGTTGACCTTGTTAATAATCTGGGAACACTAGCAGAAGATCAAAATGAAGTTTTAAAAAATATATTTTCCAAAATTCAGGTTATGGATGCAAAAAAACTTGAACGATCTACTTTAGAATACGGAAGCGTAAAAGCAAAAAAGCTTCTTCTGCCATTGCTTGCCCATAGAGAAAATACTCAATATGCTTTCTAATTATCTTCATGATCAAAAAGATTTTCCTGCTTTGCTCCGTATTCTTGAAGAAGAAACAGGTATACAGGCAGGGTTAATTGAAAAGGATTATTGGATTATGCATGTTTTGTATGGTCTAAAGAAACAAGGTTTTGATTTTGAGTTGAAAGGTGGAACTTCACTTTCAAAAGGCTATAAAATTATCAATCGATTTTCAGAGGATATTGATATTCATATCAAGCCCCCAGCGGATTTAAAGGTTGAGGGTAATCCTGCCAAAAGTAAGCCTAATCAAATCCAATCGAGAAAAGATTATTACGAGTGGTTAGCAAAGAATATCAAGATAGATGGAATTATCTCTATCGAGCGTGACACTACTTTCGATGATACCGACCAATATAGAAGCGGTGGCATTAGGCTCTACTATAAAAGCCATACATCTGTGATTTCAGGAGTAAAAGAAGGTATTTTACTTGAAGCTGGTTTTGATACGGTAACACCAAATACTAAGCTTGCTATTAGTTCCTGGGCTTTTGACAAAGCATTAGAAACAGCATCTTTAAAAATTACAGATAACAGAGCAATTGATATAATATGTTATCATGCAGGATATACGTTTGTTGAGAAATTACAAACGATTGCGACAAAGTTTCGTCAGGAACAAGCAAGTGGCGAAAGTAAAGTAAATTTCATGAGGCAATATTATGATGTCTATTGCTTACTAGTCGATAAGGATGTCCTAGCATTCATAGGAACGGAAGAATATCATGCCCACAAACAAAAAAGATTTCCTAAAATTGATTTAGCTATCCCAATCTCTGAGAACGAAGCTTTTCTACTTACAGATAAAAATTTAAAGGAAACTTTTGAAAAGCGGTACGTAGGCACAAATGCTCTTTATTATAATGGTCAGCCTGACTTTGATGATCTGCTCCTAAGGATAAAAGAAAATATTACAAATCTATAGATAGCTTATTTTAGCTAACGTACAATTTCTTTTAAACGTAATAATTTAAATTTTTGAAAAGTTCCCTACCACAATTGGTAACCGACTCAGAAAGATAAGGTCAGAGAGTAAGGAACGATAAAGTAGTTCGAATTACTATTAATTACATATATAGAAAGGGCATCAGTGTTGATGCCCTTGATAGAAGTTTGATTATTGAACAATCGAAGGGATACCAGTCGTATTTTGACTTTTAGAAGCCTGACAAATATAATCTAGCCTAATTCTGGCTTAAACATTTCTGCGGGAATCCAAGCGAAACTTTTAATTAATGCATTCAAATAAATTTAATAGTCAATTAAAAATTAAATTCATTGTAATAACGTAATTGGATTTATTTTTTCTCCAGCTTAAATTTTTGATATACCTGATTAATTTCATTCAATTCTGCCTTACTTAAATTTGGTTCAAATATCTTAACATCTATGATCCTATTAGGAATTTCGACGCCTAAACTACTTTTGTTCTTTGGAACTACATTGAATATCGAGGAGACTTGAACGAGTTTAATGCCTCTAACTTTATCTATATTTTGTGATAAAGTATAATCCATTCTGCTTTTCCAATTTTTATCAAAAGTTAGAAATGTTGTATCAGGATAATTCGCGCTAGGAACTGGCTTGTATGTATAAGTTTCCCGTATGTATCCATTTCCAATGTCAGACTTTGATACCAGTATACTGTTTTCATCAAAATCTGCATTTCCGCCTTTTAGTATTGGATCATCTAGTAACAGTGTGTCAACACTGAACTGTTTAATAACGTAAGCCTTATCTTGAAACTCATAGCTTTTTCCAGTTTCTTGATCTTTTTTATAAATATAAAACCTGTGAAAAATAGCACTGCTTTCAATCATTTTCGGATCATTGTTAACTTGGATTTGACCGTCTTTAAAAGCATTTTTATTATACTTTATAGATTGAATTGACTTTCGATAGAGTATTATATCCCCCAATTTAGATATGATGACTGTATCGTTTTTATTATCGAATATCGTACCTGTTTGAAGATCTACAGTCTTTATATTCGTAACTATTCCCATATTTATTTGCCCTCCTGCAGGATTAATCTTGCAGGAGGTGGCAAATAAAATAAGTAGGACAAATATTTTTGATAAGTGATTTATTAAAAAATATCGTTTACATTCCATACTTCGCAGGTTGCTGTTAAATTTTGATTTGTTCCAGGAATTGGATTGAATTTTGACTCACAAAGTATTTTTGCCTTTACATTGAAATATGCTTTTGCAGTTGCATAATACTTGCCAATTGTTGGTTGCAGAATGAAATTTGACACAGTTATTTCTGTTGCTGGTGAAATACCCTGCATGCCTTCATTTAGGTGTTCTAGTTTATCCCATTGCCACTCATCTCCCACTTTTTTGTGATAACCTCGCTCTGTGCTTTTATAAGACCACCATCCGAATATATTTCTTAAAAATACCCATTGGTAAATGTAGTTCCTTGAATCTACTGTTTCAGTTCCAGGTTCAGGTTCAATTAAATTATTTTCTCCAACAACATCCATTTGAACTGCATCCCCAGCCTTTGAGCAGTCTTCTTCTTCAGATTCACCCCCAGTTTCTGGCTCTTGCGGAATTATAGCACCATCCTCTTCAGCACAATCATCGAAAAGCCAAGTTTGAGATAGTACTCTTCCTGTAAGTCTATCCCATATAATCAAATATACTGGATCACATTTACCTTCAATCCCATTTGACATTACTTTTTCATGAGAGGTTCTTAACGTTGTTTTATTAGAACTTTGCAAATTGTTATCTAAATCCGTAAATTTTCGTGTTGATACAAACTTACTGTTTTCGATTCTTCCATTCTTTATGGATAGACCTGCAACGATGCGATTATGTTTTACACTATACTGGATAAAAGTACCATCAGCTACGTTTATTTGGCCCAATTTTGCTTTGTTATACTTAGAAAGTATTTGTAATCCTGAAGTATTAATAGCACTTTCATTACTATAATATTCTAGTTTTTGAACACTTATAACTTTTTCACCATTCATACGAAAAACTATACCAGATATCAATTGTAAGTCCCTTCGTTTTCCATGACTATCATGATTTATACTAACTCCTTGTGTTTTAACAACAAGAATACTATCTCCTTCAATAAAATAACTATTCCAATCAGGTTCAAATTTGCTCAATTTGTTTTCTATTGTACTAGTGTTATATAACTTCTGAGCGACCTCAATCATTTTCTGATTATTATTAGAGGTATTAACATTACTTTTTTTACACGAGTTAAGCGAGAAAATTGTAATGAAAAAGAAAATTGTCGGTCTCTGGATATTCTGGAGCATGTTGACCCCCCAATTATGTTTTCCAATTCCGGTTTACGGTAAAACCATTTAAAGCTTTTA